>NZ_CP195106.1:6820994-7441085 GCF_051175385.1 Tundrisphaera lichenicola
GGACCGCCCGAGTTCCCCGGGTTGATCGCCACGTCGGTCTGGATGAAATCCTCGTAGGCGTCGGCCGCCACGACCCCCAGGTTATTCCGCGCCGTGGCCGAGACGATCCCGGCGCTGACGGTCCGCTCCAGGCCATAGGGGCTCCCGATGGCCAGGACCCAATCCCCCGCCTCGATCCGATCCGAGTCGGCCCACTCGGCGGCCATCGGCAACGATCCCTTGACCCGGACCACGGCCAAATCGGTCTTGGGGTCCTGGCCGACCAGTTCGGCGTTCATCTCGCTCCGGCCAACCCGGACGACGATCAGGTCGGCATCTCGGATGACGTGCTGGTTGGTGACGATGAGGCCCTTCTCTTTATCGATCACCACCCCCGAACCCAGCCCCATTCCCCCATTCTTCTCGAAGGACTGGGTCCTGATATGAACCACCGCCGGGGAGACCGCGTGGGTGGCCAGCCGGAACAGCTCCGAGGCCCGGGCCAGGGCCCCGGCCTTGTCGAGCCTGGCCAGGGCCTCCGACGCGGCGCGAGCCCGGCCGGTCTCGTAAGCGTAGCCGATCTTATCCAGCATGTAGGGGACGCCGTAGACCCCGGCCGTCAGGATCATGAGCAGGACCAGGACCCATAGGAATCCCCGACGGACCGGCGGGGTCGTCGGCCTCGGTGGTGGCAACTCCGAGAACTCGTCCCGAGACTCCGGTTCGTTCGAGGACATCAGCGGGGGGCTCCTGGTTGCGGATCGTGCTCGGACGAAGGGGTGGGCAGGGGGCTCAGGCCAGGATGGGCAGGACGCGATCCTGGGGCTCTCCCCCGGTGACGTGGACGCCGCCTCGGGCGTCGATGTAGACATCGATCTCGGTCCGGACGCCGAACTCGGGGAGATAGATCCCCGGCTCGATCGAGAAGCAGGTCCGCGGGATCAACCGCCGGCCGTCCCGGGTTTCGAGGTTGTCCAGGTGGGCCCCGTTCCCGTGGTCGTCCTGGCCGATATTGTGGCCGGTCCGATGGGTGAACCACTCGCCGAAGCCCGCCTGCTGGATGACCCGGCGGGTCGCGTCGTCGACCTCGCCACCGGTCAGGGGTCGGCCATCGGCGAACGCCTCCAGGATTAGGGAGAGTCCGGCATCCCGGGCGCGAACCACGATCCCGAAGAGATTCTCGTACTTCTCGGGCACCTCGGTACCGACGAAGCCGACGCGGGTGTAGTCGGCGTAGACCGCCCGCGGCTTGTCCATCCTGGCCCAGAGATCGACGAGGACGAAGTCCCCTTCGCGGATCGGGGCGTCGGTCTCGGGGGTGGTCTCGTAGTGGGGATCGCCGCTATGGGGACCGACGCCGACGATCGGCGGGCCGTCGGTGGTCGCGCCGTGGGCCTTGAAGTGATCGAGGATCGCTCGCTGGACCTCGGTTTCCTTCAAGGAACCGTCGCGACGGACCCTCTCGGCGATCAGGCCGAAAGCCACGTCGTAGGCCGCCCGGCAGATCGCGGCGGCCTCCTGGTGCATGGCCCATTGATCGTCGTCCCAAACCGCCTCGAATTGCTGAATCAGGTCGCCCGAGGGGACGATCTCGACCCCCGAAGCCCGGATCAGCTCGATCGTCCCGGCGTCGACCCGCGAGATGTACGGGTTGGCATTCCGGGGGGAGTATTCCATCGCCAGCCGCTTCCGGCCATCGACGAGCCCCCGGACCGAATCCTCCAGCTCCTGCCAGGCGAGATAGACCCGCTTCTCGCCGGGGAGATGGTCGAGGGCCCCGGACTCGATCCGATGGACCAGCTTTGTCGGGGTTCCTTCGGCGGGCACGAGATAAAAGAAGCGGCGGGTGCCCGGCTTCCGGCCCTCCAGGTCGAGAATCCGGCGGGCCAGGGGGTTGTTCCCCCGGAAGTCGTAGAGGAGCCAGCCGTCGAGCCCGGATTCACGAAGGGCAGCCTGCACGGAGCCGAGGTCGAACATCGGGCGAGGACTCCTCAAGGATAATGCTTACGTCGGACCGCTCGCGGTCCGTTGGCTCGTCGACTATTCTGACCCGAGTCGCCGTACTCGGCAATGAGCGACCCGATCGACGCCCCCGACCGCGAACGCGATACCCTCCTTGAAGATAGCACGCCCGAAGAAGTCGACACGTAGCCTCTCGACGATCTACCCTCTGGAGCCACACCCGATGTCATTCTCTCCGTTCATCCGGTGGGCCTGGGCTATCCTGGCGATCTGGATTACATCTGGCAGCGTCTACGCCCGCCTCGATGAACCCGAGTTGCACCGACCCAACGTCCTCTTGATCATGTCCGACGACCAGGGGTATGGCGACCTGGGGTTCCACGGGAACCCACGGATCCAGACCCCACGGATCGACGCGCTGGCCCGAGAGTCGGCCCGGTTCAAGTCGTTTTACGTCTCGCCGGTTTGTTCGCCGACTCGGTCCAGCTTGATGACCGGCCGATATCACATGCGGACGGGGGTCGTGGACACCTATCGGGGGCGTTCGATGATGCATCCCGACGAGGTCACGATCGCCGAGATGCTGGCCCAGGGCGGCTACCGGACCGGGATCTTCGGCAAGTGGCACCTGGGCGACAATGCCCCGCTCCGGTCGATCGACCAGGGATTCCAGGAATCGCTCGTCCACCGGGGGGGAGGGCTCACCCAGCCGTCCGACTGGCCGGGCAACACCTACTTCGACCCGATCCTGTCCCATAACGGCAAGCCCGAGAAGACCCACGGCTATTGCAGCGACGTCTACACCAACGCGGCGATCCGGTTCATCGAGGCCGACCGGTCGAAACCGTTCTTCGCCTACCTCGCCTTCAATACGCCGCACACACCGCTCCAGGTCCCCGAGGCCGACCTGAAACCGTACCTCGACGCCGGTGCCGCCCCGAACCCGAAACCGGGCGAGGTCGCCGAGCAGACGGCGCGGGTTTACGGGATGGTCACGAACCTCGACCGGAACGTCGGGCGGATCCTCGACCAGATCGAGCGGCTCGGCCTGACCCGCGAGACGATCGTGATTTTCCTCTCGGATAACGGGCCACAACAGCCCCGGGAGAACGCCGGGCTCCGGGGCCAGAAGGGGTCGGTCTTCGACGGCGGGATCAAGTCCCCCTGCTTCATCCGATGGCCCGGGACGCTGGAGCCGGGCCGGGTCGTCGAGCCGATCGCCGCCCATCTCGACCTGGCGCCGACCCTACTGGCCGCCTCCGGGGTCGAGAAGCCTCCAGGTGTCGCCTTCGACGGCCGGAACCTCCTACCCCTGCTGAAGGGTGAGAAGGTCGATTGGCCCGAGCGGACCCTCTACTTCCAGTGGCATCGGGGCGACGTGCCCGAACTCCACCGGGCCTTCGCCGCGCGATCGAGCCGGTTCAAGCTGGCCCAGCCGCTGGGAACCGACCCCATCCCCCCCACCGGGCCCACCCCCTATCTCCTGTTCGATCTGCTGGCCGACCCGTCCGAGGCCCGGGACATCGCCGATCGTCACCCCGAGATTGTCGCGTCGATGCTCCGTGATTACGAAGCCTGGTTCGATGAGGTCAACTCGGCACGAAGGTTCGAGCCCCCCCGGATATACCTCGGCTCGGACCTTGAGGAGCCCGTCACCCTGACCCGGCAGGACTGGCGGGGCGAGGCGTTCGTGAAGAATTCGACCGAAATGGGTGGATGGGAGGTTGATGTCATCCGGGGAGGTCGGTTTGACATAACCCTCCACTTTGACTATGGTCCCGCCGGCCAGGCTCGATTGAACCTCGGCCGGACGGAAGGTCGTCGGGAGATCGGCCCGAACGCGACGAGCTGTCGGTTCGAGGGCGTCGAACTGGCCCCCGGACCGGGACGTCTCCGCGCCTGGGTCGAAGGGCCCAAGGGGCTGATCGGGGCCAACCAGATCGAGTTGAGCCGCCGCGATTAACTCATTGTAATTCAGGGCATCGGTCGCCTGTCCTGCGTCCTTCTCGATTCCTCATTCAAGACGAGAGCGAAGATCGGACGAATTTGAAAAAGAGCCGCCTGGTCCTTCCCATCGGTCGAGCCGAAGGGAAGTGCCTCGGTCCAGTCTCCCCCCGAAGTCCTGGTGCGGTCGCGAGAAGAGTCCCAAGATCTTCGGAACCCACGAGTCAAACATGGTCGTTTTCTGCGTCGGGATGTACCGGGCTTGCTCGACCTGGCAGTACGGAGTCGCCGGGACGATCCTGGAACGACATCGGGGTGTCCAACGACTCGGGTTCCTCGACGGCGGGCCGTTCGGCTCGGAGGTCGCGCCGGGTCTGGACCCGACGACTTGGTCGCTCCTGAAGGCCCACGACGCCCACGATCGCTTCGGGACCGAACTCGAAAACGGGCGGGCCCTGGCGATCTACGGCTATCGCGACCTCCGCGACGTCGCGTTTTCCTGGGCCTACAAGACCGGGGCCACCTTCGAGGACGTCATCGCCGGGGGATTTCTGGAACGGTGCCTGGAAAATGACCGGTTCTGGCGGGCCTGCCCCTCGACCTTGATCCAGTCCTACGAAGCCCTGATCTCCGACCCCGTCGAGGGTGTCCGGGCGATCGGTCAGCATCTCGGGATCGAGCTAGGGCCCGAGGAAGCCCGGGAGATCGCCGAAGCCCACTCGTTCGAGTCCAATCGGCGGAAGACCGGCGCGATCTCCGAGAGCCTACGGGCCGAGGGGCACGACCCCAGCCCCCAGGATCAGGACTCGTACGACCGCGACTCGCTCCTCCACTGGAATCACCTCCGAGACGGCAAGGCGGGGGGATGGCGCCACCTGGCCACGCCCGATCAGCGGGCCACACTCGCCCGAATCTGCGGGGCCTGGCTGGTCGATCACGGCTACGAGCCCGACTCCTCCTGGGCCAACCTCGACGACTGGTCGAAGACCCCGCGCGTCTCCTACGCCCAAAACATGGAGGACATCCTCCTGGATCGCCTCTTCCGGGGGCAAAAGGGGACCTTCATCGATGTCGGGGCGAATCACCCGACTCACCTCAACAACACCTACTTCTTCTACCTCAGGGGCTGGCGAGGAGTGAACGTCGAGCCGGTCCTTTCGGCACGAGCCCTCTTCGAAGCCGCCCGCCCGGAAGACCTGAACCTCTCGATCGCCGCCTCGGACGAGGCCGGCGAGATGCCGTTCTACGAGATCCCCGAATGCACGGGGCTCTCCTCGCTCTCGGCCGAGGCCGCCCAGGAGCAGTCGGCTCGGGGCCTCAAGGTGATCGAGCACCGGGTGCCGGTGATGACCGTCGCCAGCATGGTCGAGCAATACAAGCTCGCCCCGCCGGAGATCTTCTCGATCGACGTCGAGGGGAACGAGGAGCAGGTCCTCCGGGGCATCCCCCTGGCCGACTGGCAGCCCGTGGCGTTCGTCATCGAGTCCACTCGCCCCTTGACCAACTCCCTCTGCCACGAAGGCTGGGAACCGATCCTCCTGGAACACGGCTATCTCTTTGCCACCTTCGATGGGATCAACCGCTACTACCTCCGAGGGGATCAGGCCCACGCCCTCCCCCTGTTCGCCTATCCGGTCAACGCGCTCGACTTTTACGAGCGGTTCGACGTGGTCGAGCAGCGCGAGAAAGCCGAGGCGATCGCCCGACTCCGGCACGAAGAACTCGCCCGAGCCGAGGAGACGCGGGCCGCCCTCGAACGAGAACTCTCCCACTCCCGGCAAGAGACCGCCCACCTGGCCACCGCCCGGGCCGAGGATCGAGCCCTGGCCCTGGCCGAGCAATCCCGCGAGCGAGACGCCTGGCAATGCGAGCGGGATGCCTGGCAACGCGAACGCGATGCGATCCAGCGAGAGCGAGATTCGGTCCAACGCGAGCGAGATTCGGTCCAACGAGAGCGAGATTCGGTCCAGCAAGAACGCGACGCCCGGCACGTCGAGCGCGAGTCCTGGGCCACCGAGCGGGCCGAGCTTTACATACAGGTCGAGCGATCCAGCCGACAGATCGAATTCCTCGAGGTCGAGCTGGCCCGGCTCCGAGAGGACCTGGTCCGGGAGGATTTCCGGCTCCGGGAGGCGCATCAGGCCCTCCAGGCGGAGCGAGAGCAGGCAGATCGCGAGCGGAAGTATCGGGCCGCCGAGGCCGACTCGCTCCCCCGACGACCTCGATTGCTTGATCGACTGGGGGTGTCCTCCCTCGGCAGAGGTCGGTCGCAATCCAGTGCCGTCCGGGATTCGTGATCGCTCGCCCAACCTGCGTCGACGATCCGGCGGAAGTTGACCGCCTAAGCCCCTCAACCTTGCATCCGTCGCGATGGATGCAAAAAATGACGGTTGGACTGCCTTGTCGCGGCATGAGAGTGTGTGATCTCGGATCCGCACCCCGGCTGACTACTCGCGAAGGTAGACCTCCCCGAGATCCCGGCTGAGGGGGCGGGTTCCTCTGGATCTCGGCAATGAAAGTGCATCCGCTGTCCAATGAAGAGTCGAACCGGCCGAACGGCTCGGCGAGACCGCGAATCCTCCGACGACGCCCGAGAGGCGGTGCACCTTGTTGAAGAACTGGCGGTGGTGGGTGCTGATCGTCCTGTTCCTCGGCCCCTATCTGGGGTTCATGGGACTGGGCTTCCTCTGGCTCAAGGAGCGGGGCTGGGTCTGGGTCAGCGTGGCGGGGGGGATCTCGATCGTCGCGGGGGTCGCCTTCACCCTGCTCATGTCGCGATGGACCAAGTCGCCCAAGGCTTTCCTGCCGCCCATCGACTGGGACGCGCCCCACACATTCTCGGAATTCGATCGCCAGGCCTGGGCTCTGGTGGAGGCCGAGTCGGAGCGGGGCGACTCGCTGGACATGGCCGCCTTGACCCGATTCGAAACCTACACCGAGACCGGCCTGAGGCTGGCCAACCGGATCGCGGCCCATTACAACCCGCTCTCGGCCGACCCGATCGAACGGATGGCGGTGGTCGAGTTGCTCACCGCGCTGGAACTGGCCGCCGAGGACCTCGCCAATCTCTGTCGCCAGATCCCCGGCGGCGACCTCGTCACGCCGGCCGACTGGAAGCGGGCCGTCGTGGCCGCAGGATACATCCAGAAGGCCAGCGACCTGTACACCTACTTGCTGCCCCTCTTCAATCCGGTCACCGGCCTGCCCCGGCTGGCTTCGCAACATCTGATGGTCAAGCCCGCCTGGAAGTCGATGCAACAGAACGTCTTGCGGTGGTTCTACCGGGCGTTTGTGAACCGCCTGGGGACTCACCTGATCGAACTCGATAGCGGCCGACTGTCGATCGGGGCCGATCAATACCGGAGGCTGACCCGCCGAAAGAGGTACTCCGGGAGCGTCGACCCCGAGGCCACCCCGCTCGTGATCGCCGTGGCCGGGGCGAGGCACTCGGGCAAGTCGAAGCTGATCGAGGCGATCGAACAGGCACGCCAGGGCGATCCGACCGCGCTCGGGGTGACCGGGCTCGACCAGGCCGGTCTCGAGCGACTCGAGACCGCAAGGATCGTCGAGGCCGAAGGCTACACCACCTGGCCCCAGGGCAAGGAGTCGGCCCGGGCACGATCGACCCGCCGTCATGCCGTGGCCGACTCAGCCGAAGCGGATCTCCTGATCCTGGCGGTCGACGTCCGGGCCGAGTCCTCCGAGGCCGACCAGGCATTCCTGAGAGACTGGGCGAAGTGGTATGTCGACCATCCCGGCCTGGAGGTCCCCCCCGTCCTCGCCGTGGCGACCCATGTCGACGCCCCGGGGCTGGCCGGGGGTTGGATGCCTCCCCACGACTGGACTAATGGGCAGGGTCCTCGCGAGATGGCGGTACGATCCAGGATCAAGGCCCTCCGCGACTCGCTCCCCTCCACGATCACCGAGATCATCCCGGCGGCCCCCGGGGCCGGGGCGGACGCGAGGGTGGCCGAGACGGTCCTTCCTCCTCTCACCCGGCTCTGCCATAAAGCCGAACGGAACGCCTTGATCCGGAACCTCCGGGCCGCCTCGGCCCGATCCCGGGCCGGTCGCCTGTTCCGCCAGGTCGGCCACCACGGGCGGGCCCTCCTGAAAGGGATCCGCGAACGAGGTAAGCCCGAAGACGGTGACGCAGCCTGAAGACTCCCACAACCGAGCAATCCACTGCGCGGCAGCCGCAACGCCTCGACCACTTCAACATCTCGCCATCGAGGATCGGCGACGATCCGAAGGTTGGCACTCCGGTTGCGTAGTACCCTCAGGCATCGAGGGCGGGAGTGCCGTCCCAGGGGCCAAGTCGGCCTCCCAGACCCGTCAGAGGACCAGTCGTGGCGACCGCACCATCAGAAGTTGACGAGATTCGCCGACGGATGGCCCAGATCCGTCGCGAGCTTCACGAGGACGTCCGAGGCGTCGTGGAGGGGGCCGAAGCGGCCACCGACTGGCGACGCTACGTCCGAAATTACCCCATGGCCTCGATCGGATTGGCCCTGGCCGTCGGCTATCTGGTCGTCCCGCGACGTCGGCAGACGGTCCGCCAGATCACGGCCGCCCCGTTCGGGGAATCCCGCGAGCTTGCCGAGCCAGTCCGGGTGATCGAGCGGGAGGCCGAGAAGAAGGGCAAGGGTTTGCTCGGCACGGCCATCGGCTTTTTTGCCCCCATGGCCCTCCGGGCCGCTCAGGGGTATGCCCTCCAGTACGCCGAGCAATGGCTTGCTCAGCACATGGCCCAGCAATTCCAGAATCATCCCGACCTGGCCGCCGCCTTCGGAGGCCATGCCGAACCGCCACCCGCGCCGACGAACCGGCCGCCGACCGCGCCTCGATATTGAAAGCGAGGCGACCTCGGAGGCCGGGTGAGCCTGCGGGTTGGGCCGATTTCGAGATCACTCACCCGGCAATCCACCAGACACAGACACCTCGAACCCCGCCGGTTGTCGGCGGAAGGTCGACTTGATGACTGATCGAACACAGGTCCCGGAGGCAAGCCTCGGGGTCGGCACGGACAACGTCAAGGAACGGGCCCTGGAGTTCGCGGCGACCGCCCGCGAGCAATGGACGGGAGCAACCCGGACCTTGAGAGACTACATCGTCAAGGAACCCACGCGGGCCCTCGGGCTTGCCTTGGGCATGGGGGTACTTCTGGGATGGCTGATCAAGCGTCGATGAGTCGGGTCAACGGAGTTCCGGTCGAGGCCTCGCCCGGGAGCCTGGTCGGGAATATCGCCGAGTTCGGCAACGACGTCGCGACGCTGGCCGAGCTCCAGGCGAAGCTGACGGCCCTCGACGCCAAGCAATGCGTGAGTCGGGCTACGATCCCATTGATCGTCGTCGTGACCTCCGCCGTCCTGGTTTTGGGGAGCATCCCCGTCTTCCTGATCGGGCTGGCCGACCTGATCGCCTCGGGAACGAAGCTCTCCCCCGAGATGGCCCGGCTGATCGTCGGACTGGCCACGATCCTCCTGGCCGCCCTCGCGGCGGTCTTCGCCCTCAGGCTCTCGCTGCGGAGCCTGGAAAGCTTCCGGCGGTCGAACGAGGAGCTCGCTCGGAATCTCTCCTGGATCCGGACCGTCCTGGTCCACAGCGGGCGATCGATCGCCCGGCCTCGGTCCTGATCGGAGGGGACGTCCCGCGAATTTGACGAATGGGCGAGGCCCGATCGAGAGATCGGGCTTCACTCATTGGCGGGTTCACGCATGCTCGACGACGTCGGAGACGACCCGGCCGAGCCGCCGGTCGGGCAGGTGGGGGGCGAGGTCGGACCAGGCGATGATGCCTACCAGCTGATCCTGGGAGTCGATGACGAGGAGGCGTCGGACCGCCTTGTCGGAGAACTTCTCGGCGATCGCCTCGATCCCCTCCTCGGGGGCCACCGAGACGACCGCACGGGACATCAGGTCGGAGACCGGCCGGGTGGCCAGGGTCTCCTCGAACTCGGTCAGCCCCAGGGCGACGTCGCGGTCGGTCAGGACTCCGACGGGCTTGCCGTCGTCGAGGACGGGTACCGCGCCGCAATCGGCGTCCCGGAAGATCATCACGGCCTCGATCACCGTGCTGAAGGTCGAGCAAGATCGAGGGCTCGGAGTCATCACATCGGCGGCGGTCAGGGGCCTTGGCTTGCTATCCATGGGAACATTCTCCGGGTCGGGGGGAGGATCGACGGGGGATCGGGCGTTGGCCAGTCTGATATTGCAACTCCCGGACCCGCCCGGACCTCATGCCGACTTGAAGGGATATTTGTCGATCCCATACTGACTGATCTTCCCGGAGACGCTCCGCCTGGAGAGCCCGCAAAGCTCCGCGCACTTCCCGACATTCCCCCGGCACTTCTCCAGGGCCTTGAGGATATATTCGCGCTCGATCTGCTCGGTCGCCTGCTGGACGTAGAAGGGCAGGGGTTGTTTCAGGTCGATCTCGAACTTGGGTTGTTCCTGGGCCGGGGCGCCGGAGACCCGCGCCGGGAGGTTATCGGAGTTGATCACGTCGCCGACCGTGGTGACCGCGGCCCGCTCGATGGCATTCTCCAGCTCGCGGATGTTGCCCGGCCATCGATAGCCGATGAGCCGCTCCATCGCCTCGGGCGAGACCTTCTTGGCCTGCTCGTTCGTCCGGGCATACTTGTTGAGGAAGTGGGTGATCAGTAGCGGGATATCCTCCGGGCGATCGCGAAGCGGCGGGACATCGATCTTGATCACGTTGAGCCGATAATAGAGGTCCTCTCGGAACTTGCCCTCCTTGACCTCCTTCTCGAGGCTCTTATTGGTCGCGGCCACGACCTTGATGTCGACGTCGATGCTCTCGTGCCCGCCGACTCGCTCGAACCGCTTTTCCTGGAGGACCCGGAGGAGCTTGGCCTGCATCGCCGGGGAGATGTCGCCGATCTCGTCGAGGAAGATCGTCCCCTTATCGGCCAGCTCGAACCTGCCTTTCCGGCGGGCGTCGGCCGAGGTGAAGGCCCCCCGCTCGTGCCCGAACAGCTCGCTCTCCAGGAGGGTTTCGGGCAATGCGGCGCAGTTGATGGCGACCAGGTTCCCCTGGCGATCCTCGCTCGAATAATGCACGGCCTTGGCGATCAGCTCCTTGCCGGTGCCCGTCTCGCCCTCGATCAGGACCGTGCTCTTGGTCCCGCCGATGTGCCGGATCAGCTCGAAGATCTTATGCATCTCCGGGTTCTTGGAGATGATGCTGTGGAAGCTGTAGTTCTCCTTGAGCTGCTGGCGGAGCTGGAGGACCTCATCCTGCAACGCCCGCTTGGTCAGGGCGCGGTCCATCACGATCTTCAGCTGGGTCGGGTCGATCGGCTTGGTGAGGAAGTCGTAAGCCCCCAGGCGCATCGCCTCGACGACCCGCTCGATCGAACCGAACGAGGTCGTGACGATGGTCGTCACCAGGACGCGCCTCTGGGCGACCTCGCGGATCAGTTCCATCCCGCCCATCCCGGGCATCCGAAGGTCCGTGATCAAGACGCTGTAGTCGGTCGAGGTCAGGGCGGACAGCGCCTCCTGGCCGTTGGAGACCGCGTCGACGGTCAAGTCGTCGGTCTCCAGGAGCTTCTTGAGCTGGGTGGTGCTATACGAATCATCGTCGACGAGAAGGACTTTTCGGTGCATGGGCTCTCTCGATCCGAGGGGACCGGCCGGTCAAGATTTGACCGACCCGCGCGAGTCGCTGCGCATCTCCGAGCAAATCCGATACCCGACCGTTTCCTGTTCCCCGAATTCGGGAAACACATTGCTTCCTGCCGTCAACTCTCCGTTGTATCCGCCGGAACCTACGGGCGATAGCAGGCATCAATTTACTCAACCGGCAATCGAACCTGGAAGGATGTCATCCGGTCGAAAATTAAGGCACAAAAAATGCAGACTCTATCGACTGAGGGATTCCGCCAATTATGCGGAGCTCTACCGGCCCTTCCGGAGGAAATTCGATGGTCGACACGGCACGCCTTCGCTATCCCGAGGACATGACGCTAGCAAGCCGCTCCGGCGATGCGTCTTCGATGGAACAATACGCGGTTGAGGCGGTCGATTGGGTGAAGGAATACGCCCAGGAGAAGCCGGTCACGTTCGCCCTCTGGGCGCTCGGAATCGGCTTCGTGCTGGGCTGGCGTCTCAAGCCCTGGTAATTGCCGCAGTTCGGCCCTCGGCCGCCTTCAACTCACGACCAATCCACGCCGAAACCGGCGGCCAAGAACCCCGGGCCAGGCCTTCCGCGAATTCATTCATGGGAAACACCCGAAGTGACGGCCACCGACCGCGTGCTTGTATTCGATGAAGAAGCGGGCCGCGCGGCGATGATCGCCGCCAGCCTGAATGCCGCCGACCTCGCGACCGACCGTTGTCACGACCCCCGCGACGCCGTCATGGTTCTCCGTCGCGTTAGACCGGCCGTGGCCGTGGTGGTCGGGGGCGATGGCGTGTTCGGCGGGCTTGCCGAGGCCGCTCGGGGGATGCGAATTCCGACGTTGGCGGTGATCGAACCGGCCGGCGATCCTGCTTCTATCGCGGCCAAGGTCCGCGAATTCGAAGGCTGGGCGTTCCTGAACGGCCCCGCCACCGAGATTCCCATCCGGGTCGCGGCCCTCCTCCGGTCGAAGAAGCAAGAGGCGCCCCATCCCCCGATCGACCCGAAATTCCTCGGCCTGATCGTCCACGACCTTCGAACGCCGCTGAATGTCATCGGACTGACCATCCGGGCGATCCAGATGTCGGTCCCCCAGCCCACGGCCGAGTTCGAGGAGGACCTGACCTTCCTGATCGAGAATGCTCGCCAGATCGAGAAGATGCTGGCCCAGCTCGGCGATTACTGCCGGCTGAGCGAGGATGGGGCGGGTTCCTTCAGGTCCCCGTTCGACCCCCGGAGGTTCCTCTCGGATTTCCTCGAAGACTGGAAAGAACGCCCCGGAGGCGGATCGCCCCCGGTTGGGCTGGAGCTCGAGGAGAGTTGCCCCCGGGAGGTCGTGCTCGATGAGGTCCGGGTTCGGTTGGCCATGCAGCACGCGATGGCCAACACGGCCGCGGCGGCCGGCGAGTCCCCGGTCCGGGTCAAGGCCTCGGGTGGCCCCGGAAGGTGGGTGATCGAGCTGATCATCGACCGCCCGCCCCCGGAAACGGTCGGCTCGCTCGAGTTGCGTCCCGAGTTATTCGAACGCCTGATCGGAGTAGCCGCCGAGCGTCGGGGGCTCGACCTGGCGATCGCGGCGGGCGTGACCCGCTCCTTCGGCGGAACTGCGCGACTGGTGATCGAGCCGGGTCGACGATCGACCGTGGTGCTCGATTGGCCGACCAGCTGACCGCCGATTCGACCGGATCTTGGGGTGATTGCGGGGCATCCCGGCTACGGCATGAGGGTTGCCTTGCAAAGCTCAGGACCCGAGCCCGCACTCCCAGTATCCCCGAGACCGAAAGCCAGGAACGACATGGCAACCGCCCCGCAGATCAATCGCGAATGGATCGTGAGCCAATTTTCGATGGGGATCGAGGCTGAGCAGAAGATGACGGACGACGCTAAGTCGACCTCGGCCTCCCCCCCCGACCCGTCGCTCGGCGTCCTCTATCATGAGATCGCCGTCGCCGATGCGCGTCATATCACGATTGTCGAGACCATCGCCACCCGATACGGATACAATCCATCGAAGGGTCGCTCCTCCGGCATCGGGGGCTCGATCAGGAGCCTCACCGAGAAAGTGGGCGAGATGGGGTCGTCCCCGTTGCAGCGGGTCGAGCACGATCTCTCGGCCAAGTCCAGCGCCATCCACTGGTACACGGCCTGGATCCAGGCCTTCCAGGCCATCGGCGACGCCGAAAGTGCCCGAGAGCTGGCCGCCGTCCTGATCGAGGAGAAATCTCACCAGGAGGCCCTCCAGGAAGGGCTCAACCGCATCCTCGTCCGGGCGTCCCTCGGCGAGGGATGAAGCGAGGAGCCGCCGGGCCCTTCGACGTGGTCCAATCGTGCCGGGGTCGGGCGTCCGGGCCCGACCGGACCCGCCCTCCGAACGATCCATGCTCCATCCCGGGCGATCCCTCGAGAAATCGCCGGGGCCAAGTCCCTGATGACTTGCCCATAAAAAAATAGGAATCATGTCGTTGCCCATCCATGATGGATGTCGCTACTATAATTGTAGTCGTGAGAATGGGGAGGACCACTAGCCAGAATCGGGTGAGGCATGGTCGATCGCTCGGCCACAATTCGACTTGTCGTGATCGTCCTCCTCGCGTTGGTGGGCCGATCCGAGGCCGGATTCACCATTCATGATCTGGGCGTGCTCAGCCCCGGCGGGAGCAGCGCCGGTCGGGCGATCAACAACTCCGGGGAGGTGATCGGCACGGCGACCGACGCGAATGGCGGGAGCCTGGCGGTGATATCCCCGGCCAGCGGTCACTTCCAGTCGATCGCCACGATCAATGCCCTGTCCAGCTATGCCACCGGGATCAGCAGCTCGGGGGACATCGCCGGGACGATGGTCGACGCGACCGACGGCAAGGTGAGCGCATTCTCGATCGTGGGCAATTCGTTCCTGAAATTCGGCCCGCTCAAGGTGGCCGGGCGAACCGGGGGGGCCACCCACGCCAACGGAATCAACGCCGGCGGAGAGATCGTCGGGACCGGCCTGATCCCCGGCCGGGTCGTGGATGGCGTCTATCAGCCGAGCGGGTTCCCGACCTCGACCGCCTTCCGGGGCTCGGACCCGAACTCGCTGACGATCATCAATCCGTTGGGCACCGGCACGGCCAACTATGGGAACGGGATCAACGGGGCCGGTACGGTGGTCGGCAGCTCGCAGATCTCGGTCAATGGCCCGCTCCACGCCTTCCTGGCGACCTCCGGCGATCAGGCGACCGACCTCTTCGACCGCAACGCCGCGGGGAACTTCACGAACAACATCGAGGGGATCGGCATCAACGACCGGGCGGACGTGATCGGCTCCGGGATCATCGCGAACCGTTCGCACGCCTACTTCGCCTCGGCATCGGGAGGCGCCCTCATCGACCTGGGGCTGATGGGAGGGACCTCCAGCTACGCCCTTGGCCTGAATAATCTGGCCGACCCCATCGTGGTGGGCCAGGTCCTTTACGGGTCGAGCGACTCTCGTGCGTTCCTCTGGCAATCGAGCACGGGGATGATCGACCTCTACTCGCTCCTCTCGGCGAGCGACCGGCTGACCTGGACGCAACTGAGCCTGGCGGGAGGGATCAACGACTTCAACCAGATCACCGGCATGGGGATCATCGACGGCCAGATGCACGGATTCGTGCTGACGCCGACCGAGGACTCGTCTTACTACCAGCCCCCGCCGCTGCTCCCACCCCATACCGGATCGACGCCGGCCCCGCCCGCCCTGGTGATGATGGCGATTGGCTGTGCCCTCGTGGCCGGGACCGTGCGAGTCAGGCGCGGACGAACCTCGGCCCGGGCTGTCGCCTGATCAGCCGACGCATCTCCAGGACGCTCAGCGTGGCCATCACCTGCGAGGCCGTCAGGCCGGTGACGGCGATCAATTCGTCGACGGCAACCGGGCGATCGTCCAGCCGGCCCAGGAGCGATCGCTCCTGTTCGGACAGCGAGAGTTCCGCCGGATGGCGGACCGCCGGTTGCTCGGGACCGGCCTTGATCTCGCGGACCAGAGGTCCGAGTTCTTCGAGGATGTCGTCGACCGTCTCGACCAAACGGGCCCCGTCGCGGATCAGGTAGTGGCACCCCCGGCTGGGCAGGCTGTCGACCGGCCCGGGGACGGCGAAGACCTCGCGATTCTGGTCGGTCGCGTGCTTGGCGGTCGAGAGCGACCCGCTCCGGGGGGTCGCCTCGACGACCACCACGCCCAGGCTCAGCCCCGAGATCACCCGATTCCGCTGGGGGAAAAGCCCCGCGATCGGTTGCTGACGCATCGGCGACTCGCTGAGGATCGCCCCGGAGTCGGCCACCTCGGCGGCCAGATCGGCGTGTTCGGGCGGGTAGACCTCGGAGAGTCCGTTGGCAAGGACCGCGATCGTCCGACCGCCGGCCGCCAGGGCCCCTCGGTGGGCCGAGGCATCGATCCCCCGGGCCAGCCCAGAGACCACCGTCAGGCCCACACGAGCCAATGACGAGGCCAGACGTTCGGCGATCCTCATCCCGTACGGGGTGCATTTCCGCGAGCCCACCAGGGCGATTGCCAGCTGGTCAGCGGGCTCGATCGTCCCCCGGACATAGAGCAGGCTGGGCGGGTCGGGGATGTCGGTCAGTGGGGGCGGGTATCCCGGAGAGCCCTGGCCGACCACCCGGACGCCCGACTTCCGGCAGAGTTCCAGCTCGGCTTCGGCATCGACCTCCCGACGCGCCGAGGCGATCAATCGGGCCAGCCGGGTGCCGACTCCCGGGACATCCCGGAGCGACGCCTCCGGGGCTCCGAGGACCGCCTCGGCCGAACCGAACGCGTCCAGGAGCGCCCGGCAGGTCCGGGGCCCGACGCCCGGGACCATCGTGAGCCGGACCAGGTCGACCAGGCCGGGGGCGGACTCGGCATTCACGCCTTCCACGGTCACGCGTCCCCCGATCCGCCGGGGGCGATCGTCGCGGCGATGGCCTCGCGAATCCGGCCCTCCTGGGCGTCGATCAGCTCGACCCGGCCGATCATCCGGGGCAGGACGAATCGGATCTTACCTCGCTGATTCTTCTTGTCGCGGCCCATCGCCTCGATCAGGGCATCGGCATCGAGCCCCGGGGCCTCGACGGGCAGGCCGAACCGGCGGAGCAGGGCGGTCAGGCGGTCGGTCGGCTCCGGCCCGATCCAGCCCAGCCCCTCGGCCAGCCTCGACTCGGCGACCATGCCCACGGCCACGGCCTCGCCGTGCTGGAACGCCCCGCCGTAGCCCGAGACCGCCTCGATCGAGTGGCCCACGGTGTGCCCGAAGTTCAGGACCGCCCGGAGGCCGGTCTCCTCGCGCTCGTCCTGCCCGACAACCCCGGCCTTCAGCTCGCAGCTTCGCGCGATGATCCTCCGGGTCGCGTTGGGCTCGCCTTCGGCGATCGCCCCGGCGGCCTCTTCGAGGAAGTCGAAGAAGGGGGCGTCCAGGATCACCCCATACTTGACCACCTCGGCCAGCCCGCATCGCCACTCGCGAGCGGGCAGGGTGCCCAGGCTGGCCGTGTCGATCCAGACGCCGGTGGGCTGGTGGAACGCCCCGATGATGTTCTTGGCCCCCGGGTGATTCACGCCCACCTTGCCGCCGACCGAGCTATCGACCATCGCCAGGAGACTGGTCGGGATCATCAGGAGCGGGAGCCCTCGGGCATACGTCGCCGCGACGAATCCCGCCAGATCGCCCACCACGCCTCCCCCCAGCCCGACGACGCAAGTCTGACGATCGGCCCGCATTGCGACCAGTCGGTCGTACAGATCCGAGGCCCGATCGAGGCTCTTGCTCGACTCGCCGGCCGGGATCACGGCCGTACTGGTCGAGATCCCCTGGCCATCCAGGGCCCGGGCGTAGTCGCCGGCCATCCCCTCCAGGTTTTCGTCGGTAACGAGCAGGGCCGATCGGCAATCCCGACCCGCCCAGCGCGAACCCAACGCCTCGCGAGCGAAGGCCCCGAAATCCCCCGCACCCGCCCCGCTCACGATCCGGACCTCGTAGGAACGAGGGCCGAGTTCGACATTTACGCTGGTCAACATCGTCTGGACTCAGGTCGGTCGGAAAGACTCAGAACTGAAGGACTTAGGACTGACGGCCACCTACACCTACACCTACATCCACACATCCACCACCGGGGTAGACTCTGCGCCTACTGATTTCGCAGTCGATGAAGGCTTCAGTCTATCGCAGTGGATAGTGATTGGCCAATCAGCACCGGAAAAGCGATCGAGCACCAACACACGGCCCCGAGTCCTGAGTCCGGAGTCCTCCAAGACCAGGGTCCTTCCGACCGCCCCGAGTCCTCCCGACCGGAAGTCCTTCCCGAAAGGGCCTCCCGTTGCTACATTGGAGATCACGGATGCCGCGACGAATCGGCCGACCTCCGCAACCCGCCACGGGTGGTCCGATATGACTGATCTACTGACGTGGTCGATCGACCTGGGCCGTTGGTCCGGGGTCCGAGTCCGAATCCACTTCTTTCTGATCTTCTTCGCCCTGGGGCGGCTCCTCAACGCCGCGATCGCCCCCGAGAACACGATCGTCGCGACGGCGGGCTGGCTCTTCCTCCTCCTGCTGGTACTGGCCTTGCACGAGCTGGGCCACGCGGCGATGGCGGTCGCCCAGAACATCGAGGTCGAGGACATCCGGCTCTGGCCTCTGGGCAACTTCGTGATCCCCGTCGGCTCGTCCAAGGGGAACGACAGCATCTCGGTGGCCGCGGCGGGGCTCGCGACCAGCGGGTTCCTGGCGATTGCCTCGGCGATCGTCGTGGCCATGGCCGGGGGGGTCATGGTCCTCAGCCCGTTCGGCTCAGGACTGGCCGACTCCGGGGCCCCGTGGGTCCAGGGGACGGCCTACAAGCAGCAATTCGACGCGCTCAGCCCGACGTGGTGGGTCGGCTGGTTCGGGCATCTCAACGCGGTCGTTTTCATGGCCAACCTGATCCCGGCCTTGCCGATGGACGGCGGTCGGATCTTCCGGGCGATCCTGGCCCGGACCTCGGTCGGGATCACCCGAGACAACCCCTACGCCCAGTGGATGGCCCGGAGCTGGGCCCTGATCCTGGCGATCGTCGGCGTGGTCAAGATGGGCAGCGGCGGGTTCGGCGACGGCCTGACCCTGTTCGCCCTGGCGATCCTGATCGAGCTGATCGTCCGGACTGAGTCGCGGATGATGGAAGACGGCGGATTCTTCGAGGATGGCGTCTTTGGCTACGACTTCTCCGAGGGCTACACCAGCCTGGAAGGCAGCGCGGCCAAGGTCCGCCCGCATCGCGAGAGCGCCATCAAACGCTGGCGGAGACGCCGATCGGACCTCCGTCGTCAGCGCCGGATCGCCCGCGAGGCCGCCGAGGAACAGCGGATGGACGAGATCCTGGAGAAGCTGCACACCCAGGGCAAGGGGGCGCTTACAGACGAGGAGCACCGGTTCCTGGTCCGGGTGAGCACCAAGCTCCGCAATAACCGCTCTCGTGCCCGCGACTGATCGGTTCCGCGAAGCCCTGGACCGGGGGCCGATCCTGCTCGACGCCGCGATGGGGACCCGCCTGATCGCCCGGGGGCTCGACCTGGCGGTCGAAGATCCGTCGTCCTGGGTCCTCAACCGACCCGATGTCATCCTGGACATCCACCGGAAGGACGTCGACGCCGGTTCCGACGCGATCCTCACCAACACCTTCGGGGCCAACCGGGCCTGGCTCGCCCGATCCGGCCAGGCCGATCGAGCGCCGGAGATCAACCGAGAGGCCGCCCGGATCGCCCGGATCGCCGCCGGCCCCGACCGGCTCGTCCTCGGCTCGATCGGCCCGACCGCCGATGGAGATCCCGACGCCCTTCGCGAGCAGGCCGAGACGCTGATCGAAGGGGGCGTCGACGCCCTGATCCTGGAAACCCACCACTTCGATCAGGCCCGATCGGCCCTCAAGATCCTGGTCCCGGAGTCGAGAATTCCCGTGCTCGCCAGCCTCTACCGATGGCCCGATCCGATCGGCAACACGGCGCAAGTCCTCGCCGACCAGGGAGCCTCGGCGATCGGGGCCAACTGCATCCCCGGGATGGGTCCGGCCCTCCTGATCGCCCGGAAGCTTCGAGCTGCTTGCGACTTGCCGCTCATGGTCAAACCTTCTCCCGGCCGGTCCTCCCCCGGATCGTTCGTGCGGGCGGTCCCGAGGCTGCTCGCCCTGGGAATCCGACTCATCGGAGGCTGCTGCGGGACCGACGAATCCCACGTCGCGGCCCTGCGGTCCCGGATCTTATCCCGGTAGGTTGTCGGTTGGCCTCGCGAGACACCTGGCCGATCCCTTGGCGATTCGATCCCGGTTCGATTATCATCCCTCTGGACAAAAACACCGGTAGGACCGCCGCCTTGGCCAAGATCCCCGACCCCACCCATTCCCGACGCAAGAACACGATGCCGAGGGCCGAACTCCCGGCGGGGGAATGCCTTTGCGACCACTGCGCGGGGAAGTGCTGCCGATATTTCTCGCTGCCCATCGAGACGCCTACCACCTGGGACGATTACGACGCGATCCGCTGGTATCTGGCCCACGGGCAGACCCTGGTCTACCTCGAAGAAAGGACCTGGTATCTGGTGGTCATGACCCGGTGCAAGTACCTCTCGAAGGAGGATCGCTGCCGGATCTACCTGAGCCGACCCAAGATCTGCCGGGACTACACGACCGAAGGGTGCGAGTACGACGAGGACTGGATCTTCGAGAAGGTCTTCGAAACCGCCGAGCAGATCTGGGAATATGCCGAGGCGATCCTCCCCCCGAGGCGGAAACCGAAGCCGGCCACCCCGGGCCTGACGGTGATCACACCCTGACCGAGACCACCCGCATGGCCCTCCGATCGGAAGACGATGAACAACCCGAACCCATCATGGACGAATTGACGTTTTGGCGTACCTGTTGTGAGCGTGGCATCACGGTTTGTCGCATTCCCAAGCCATTCAGGGAAGAGATGAAGACCTGGCTCATCGAGAAGCACCCGACCTTCGTCGACCGGAACGGCTGGACGTCTGCCTATACATTTGATTTACTCGAAGATGCTCGAGCGAGCATCGGACGCTACTTCGTCACCGGGATTGAGCCGACGCCTCGAACTCCAGGGCAAGAATAAGCTTGGCCATCCGATCCAACCATTACGAGGCGGCCTTCGAGGCCTACATCCGGTCGATCCGGGTGCCTTGCGTGGCCGTCGATGAGGCGAAACGTGCGCTTTTCGGGGACGAGGGGGTCAAAAATCCCGACTTCTTGCTGTATCCTCGGTGTGGGCCGAATCTCGTCGTGGAAGTGAAGGGCAAGAAGGGGAAGGACGCCCGGGGGCGTCGTCCCTGGGAGAACTGGGTGACGACCGACGACCTCGACGGGTTGGCCCGCTGGCAGGAGACGTTCGGCCCGGGCTTCCGGGCGATCCTGGCATTCGCCTACGCCGAGCCCCTGGCCGAGTTCGGGCTGCCCAAGGGGGATGGCTCGTACGTCTTCCGCGACCGGGCTTACCGGTTCTGGGCGGTCGGGCTCGACGATTACGTCTCCCACCTCCGATCGCGAGGACCGGCCTGGAAGGCGGTCGCCATGGCCCGTGCGGCGTTTCGTCGACGGGTCCGCCCCCTCCAGGAATGGCTGCCGATGACGCTTGAAGCCCCGAGACGACCACGACCCCTCAAGGAGCGCGACCGATGAAATCCCGCCTGTCCGCCCTGACCCTCGGACTCATGCTCGGCCTGGGTGCCCTGACCTCACCGGCCCTGGCCTACCAGAAGACCCCTGATCCCCCCCAGAAAGAAGTCACTGACGGATTCTTCGACGTCCCCGCGCGCGATCCCAGCGAGGAGTCCGAGCCCTGGGGGCTGCCCTCCTACATGATCACCTCCGCCCTGGGCGGGCTGGGCATCTTCATCCTCTGCAAGTCGGCCCGGCGTTGATGGTCGAGGTCCTTCGAATACTCAGCCCCATACCAGGAATCGCGATGAGCGAAATGAGTTCGCGACCGACGCTCGACGACGTGGCGGCCATCTACCGGAGCCCTGTCCTGGACCTGGTCTTCAGGGCCGCCGAGGTCCACCGCGCCCACCACGACCCCTCGGAGGTCCAGGTCTGCGTCCTCCAGTCGATCAAGACCGGAGGATGCCCCGAGGACTGCGGCTACTGCCCCCAGGCCGCCCGGTATCACACGAGCGTCGAGGCTGAACCGCTGATGGACGTCGAGGCCGTCCTGGCCGCCGCCCGACGGGCCAAGGAATCGGGAGCGGCCCGGTTCTGCATGGGGGCCGCCTGGCGCGAGGTGAAGGACAACCGCCAGTTCGACCGGGTCCTGGAGATGATCCGGGGCGTGAAGGAGCTTGGCCTCGAAGCCTGCGCCACGCTCGGGATGGTCAACGAGGACCAGGCCCGGAGGATGAAGGAGGCCGGGCTCGACGCCTACAACCACAACCTCGACACCTCCGAGGCCTATTACGACCGGATCATCCAGACCCGGACCTACCAGGACCGTCTCAACACCCTGGCCAGCGTCCGGAACGCCGGGATCACCGTCTGCTGCGGCGGGATCGTGGGGATGGGCGAGTCGGACGACGACCGGATCGCGCTGCTCCACACGCTGGCGAACCTGCCCGAGCCGCCCGAGTCGGTGCCGATCAATGCGCTGGTGGCCGTCGAGGGGACACCCCTGGCCGACCGCCCGAACGTCTCGATCTGGGACATGGTCCGGACCATCGCCACGGCGAGGATCCTGATGCCCGGGTCGATGGTCCGGCTCTCGGCGGGCCGACTCGGGATGTCGGAATCGGACCAGGCCCTCTGCTTCCTGGCCGGGGCCAACTCGATCTTCGCCGGAGATAAGTTGCTGACCACCCCCAACCCCGGCACCGACCGCGACCAGATCCTCTTCGACCACCTCGGCCTCGTCCCCAAGCCGGCCGCGAGTGCCGGGGTGCACGTCCCGTGAACGAGGGAGACGATCTTTTCGCACTTCCCCTCTCCCCCCGGGAGAGGGTGGCCGAAGGCCGGGTGAGGGTGAATTCTCCGATTCTACGCCATGATCGTTGACCAGAGCCGGACGATCGTCATCACGGGGATCGGCCTGGTCACCTCGCTTGGCTCCGATCGCGAATCTTCCTGGGGAGCGATCCGGAACGGTCGGAGCGGGGCCCGGATGCTGGACCTGGCCGAACTCGGCCCCGGTTTCGCCGGGTTCCCGACCCCTCGACCTTCCTCAATCGAGACCGACCCCGCGCTCGGGCTGCTCGAATCCGCGGCCGATCAGGCGATGGCCGACGCCGGGCTCGAAGGCCCGGACCGCGACATCGACCCCGTTCGCGTCGCGGTCCTGATCGGGCTGAGCAAGGGGGGCGTCTGGAACCTATCCCGGACCCACCGGATGGTCCGATCGGGCAGCACCGACGAAGAATCACTGGCGAGGGCCTGGTCCACCTCATGGCCGAATGCGGGGGCCTCGGCGGTCGCGGCCCGTCGCGGATTCCGAGGGCCGTGCCTGGCCCCGGTCGCGGCGTGTGCCACGGGGCTGGTGGCCGCGCTCCAGGCCGCCGACCTGATCCGTCGGGGGGCCTGTGACCTGGCCCTGGCCGGAGGGGCCGACGCCTCGCTCGAACCGATCCTGCTGGGCGCGTTCCGCCGGATGAAGGTCCTGGCCCGGTTCGACGGGGATCCCACCCGCGCCGTCCGTCCCTGGGATCGCAATCGTTCGGGGTTCCTGATCGGGGAAGGGGGGGCCGTGCTGGTCCTGGAACGGCTCGACCGGGCGCTGGCCCGGGGCCGGATCCCGATTGCCGAGCTGGCCGGAGGGGCGCTTGGCTCCGACGCCCACCACGAGACGTCCCTAGACCCCAACCCCGAGAGCCTGGCGCGGGTGATCCGCCGGGCCCTGGCCGACGCCTCGACCAACCCCACCGAACTCGACGCCGTGAACGTCCACGGGACGGCCACCCGGTCCAACGACCCGCTCGAATGCCGGGCCCTCCGCCTGGCCCTGGGGGACGAGGCATCCCGCCTGGCCTGCTCGGCGAACAAGCCGCAGATCGGTCATCTCCTCGGGGCCGCAGGCTCGGCCGAACTGGCGATCGCCGCCCTATCGATCCGCGATGGCTTCGCCCCGCCCACCTTGAATCTGGACGACCCCGACCCCGCCTGCGATCTCGACGGCACCCCCCGCGTCGGCCGGTCGCTCCCGATCCGGGCCGTCCTCAAGCTCTCGATCGGTTTCGGGGGACACCTCGCCGCAGCGGTCCTCCGGAAGGTCGACCTCGGCTGAAGCCTGATGAATTTTTTCAACCTCAACGAAAACGAATCTGAAGCCCTCTTGCGGTTTGAGCAGGGCACGCCTAGAATATTATGCCCACTGCCAGGATCGATCCTCCGAGGCGATCCGGACCCGCCGAGATGTACGGCAGGCCCATCCCGCCGCCTCAGCCCGCTTTCCCCTCATTAGCCGAGACATCCGACCGCCATGATCCGCCTCATCAACGCGCGAAAGAACTTCGGTCGCCAGACGCTCTATGACGGCGTCGACGCCTCGATCGTCCGCGGCGAGCGGATCGGGCTGCTTGGCAAGAACGGCGCCGGGAAGTCGACCCTGTTCAAGGTCCTGATGGGCCAGGACCACCTCGACGACGGCGAGCTGCTCCGCGACCGGAAGATGTCGATCGGCTATCTCCCGCAGGAGATCCACCCGCTCAAGCACGGCACGGTCTTCGAGAACATGCTAGGCCACCTCGGCCCCTGGACCGAGGCCGACGTCCGGCTCAAGAAGGTGATGGCCGGTTTGGAGAAGGGGGATCCCAAGGCGCTCGACGACTACGACGACGCCATGGAAGCCTTCCTGACCGCCGGCGGCTACGAGATGGAGGCCCGCGCCAAGTCGATCCTCCTGGGCCTGGGCTTCTCGGTCCCCCAGCTTGATTCTCCGGTCGCGTCGCTCTCGGGCGGCTGGGCGATGCGGCTCGCCCTGGGCGGGATGCTCGCCTTCGAGCATGATCTGCTGCTGCTCGACGAGCCCACCAACCACCTTGACCTCCTCAGCGTCAAGTGGTTCGAGGACTTCCTGCGTTCCTACGCCGGGGCGATTCTGATCACCTGCCACGACCGCGACTTCCTCGACCGGGTCATCAACAAGACCTTCGAGCTGGAGATGGGCAAGCTCCACATGTACAGCGGGAATTACTCCGCGTACCTCCCGCAGAAGGACCATCGGATCAGCATCCAGCAGGCAGCCTTCGACGGCCAGCAGAAGAAGATCAAGGAGATGCAGGACTTCGTCGACCGGAACAAGGCCCGCGCCTCCACCGCCTCGCGGGCCCAGAGCCGCCTGAAGGCGATCGAGAAGATCGACCGGGTCGACGCCCCGCAGACCGACTCCTCGACCATGCGGATCAAGCTGCCCGAGCCCCCCCGGAGCGGCCAGGTCGTCGCCAAGCTCGATGACATCGGCTTCGCCTACGGGACCAAGGTGGTCTACTCCCGGCTCGACCTGGAGATTCAGCGCGGCGACCGCGTCGTCCTGGTCGGCCCTAACGGGGCGGGCAAGACCACCCTGATGAAGCTCCTGGCCGGGGTCCACAAGCCGACCCGCGGCGAGGTCGCGCTCGGCTCGAACGTCTTCGCCACCTACTTCGCCCAGCACCGGGTCGAGCAGCTCGACATGAAGGCCACCGTCCTGGCCAGCCTCCGAGAGGTCCATCCCGGCCTGCCCGACGGCAACCTCCGGGGGATGCTCGGGGCCTTCCTCTTCAGCGGAGACGCCGCCGACAAGCCCGTCTCGGCCCTCTCCGGTGGGGAGAAGACACGGCTCTGCCTGGCCAAGATCCTCACGGTCGCCCACAACTTCATCATGATGGACGAGCCGACCAACCACCTCGACATCGCCAGCCGCGACGTCCTGGAAGACGCCCTGGTCGACTACTCCGGCTCGCTCTGCTTCATCTCCCACGACGAGCACTTCATCCGCGCCGTCGCCAACAAGGTGATCGAGGTCGACTCGGGCAAGCTCACCATCTACCCCTGCAACTACGAGAGCTACCTCTACATGAAGTCGAAGGCCGAGTCCGTCCCCGGCGACTGGCGATCGCTCCTGGCCAAGGGGGCCAAGAAGCCCGACAGCCTGCCGATGAACCCACCCGCCGCCTCGACGCCGCCGGCCGCCGGCAGGGGGCAAGGCAGCAAGAAGGCGGGCAAGGTCTCGGCCTGAGCCTCGCGAAACCGGAGGCGCCGTGGGATCGGGCTTGTTGCTCCCACGTCGCCCGAGGTTGCCCCAGCGTTCAATTCCGACTAAAATCACCGTAAGAAGACGGAGCGTCCGGTTTTCGAGTCCGGGGTCGGGCTGATCGAGAAAAGGGTGGGTGCAGCGATGGCGACCGAGGCGAGTCGGCTGGCGGCGATCCGGGAGAAGGTCGAGGCGGGCGTCCGGCTGAGCTTCGAGGACGGCCTGGCGCTGGAGGCGTCGAACGACCTGTTTGCCATCGGCTCGATGGCCAATCTGGTCCGCGAGCGCTACAACGGCAACTTCGGCTACTACAACGTCAACACCCACATCAACCCGACCAATGTCTGCGTCTACAAGTGCGACTTCTGCGCCTTCCGGGCCGACCTGAACGACGAACGCGCCTATGTGATGGATCAGAAGCAGATCCTGGAACGGGCCAAGTCGGCCCATGACCGGGGGGCGACCGAACTTCACATCGTCGGCGGGCTCCACCACAAGCTGCCGTTCTCGTACTACGTCGACCTGATCCGCTGGATCAAGGCCGAGTATCCCGAGATCCACATCAAGGCGTATACCGGGGTCGAGGTCGAGTTCTTCGCCAAGATCGCCAGGCTCTCGATCCGCGAGGTCCTCCAGGAACTGGTCGACGCGGGGCTCGGGAGCCTCCCCGGCGGCGGGGCCGAGATCTTCCATCCCGAGGTCCGCGAGCAGGTCTGCGGGGCCAAGGCCTCGACCGAGGTCTGGCTCGAAGTCCACCGGACCGCCCACCAACTCGGGCTGCACTCGAACGCCACGATGCTCTACGGCCACATCGACAAGGCCAAGCACCGGATCGACCACCTGGTCCGGCTCCGCGAGCTTCAGGACGAGACCGGCGGATTTCAGACCTTCATCCCGCTGGCGTTCCACCCCGACAACTCGCGGATGGACGAGATCCCCAAGCCCTCCGGCGTGATGGACCTGAAGACGATGGCCATCAGCCGCCTGATGCTGGATAACTTCCCGCACATCAAGGCGTACTGGATCATGCTCGGGATCAAGACCGCGCAGGTCGCGCTCGCCTTCGGGGCCGACGACCTCGACGGGACGGTCGTCCACGAGACCATCTACCATGAGGCCGGGGCCGAGACCCCCCAGGAAATCACCGTCAACGAGATCCGTCGCCTCATCACCGAGGCGGGTCGAGTTCCCGTCGAACGAGACACCCTCTATCACAAGGTCGAGCGCGACGGGGCCCGGTGGACCAGCGGCGAGGCGATCAAGGTCGTGGCCCTGGCGGGTTGATCGAGGGAATGCTTTGCACGTAGGGGACTCGGAAGGGATCGTTGACAGTCGAGCCAGCGGTCCCTTATCGTTCAAGCATGAATTATCAAAAGATCATCACTCTCGAACCCGGCAATCGGGGCGGAAAGCCGTGCTTCCGAGGGCTCAGGATCACAGTCACGGACGTGCTGGAATATCTAGCTTCGGGGATGTCGGTTGAGGAAATCCTGGGCGACTTCCCCGACCTGACCGAGGAAGACATTCGAGCTTGTCCCGCTTTCGCCGCCGATCGCGAACGACGAATCGCATTCGTCCCAATACCTTGAGACTGCTCTACGGATTCGAGCCCGATAAAGCCGCCTCATTCCTCGTCCTAACCTGAGCAAAGTCCTGGCGACTGAACGACGGGATCGCCGGAAGCTGCCTCGCCCAGGGGGACGCCATGCCCGCTGACCATCCGGAAAGGCCGGCTCGACGAAGTCGGCTCGGACTCCGGGGGATGTTGATCGTGGTCGCCGTCGTCGCTGTGGCGTTCGGGTTGATCCTCCCTCTGTTCAGGCATGAGCTTGGTCAATTCGAGCGATACGCCTGGGTGAAGCTCAACCCTGGGGAGTTGTTGGATCGGCATGGCAACGTCGGGGCGATCCAGGGGCTCGTCAAGGAGTTCACGAATGCAATTCGCTCGGGTCATCCCGAGATTGCATTCGAGATGACGACAGCTGGGTATCGCCGCAGAAATACGCTCGACGCATTTCGGACGCTGGTCGAGGGGTTCGGGATGGATCGAGGACCTTGCACACTGGTCGAGGCAACCACGTCGATCCCGATCGGCGAGCTTCGATTCGTCTCGAAATACGAGCTTCGGTGCGTCCCATCGGGGGAATCGCCTCGGGTCGTCGAACTAGTCGTGATCACCGAGTCGGGCCAACTCAGGGTAAATCAGCTCGGGCCGGGTTCGGTCACCGAATGAGAAATCGCGGCGAGGGCTGGAAAGATTCCAACCCCCGACGCGCTCTGTTCGATCGTATGGCAGCGATCTTTAACGGCCTGCACCCGTGGGGGTCCGATCGCGGCGACCGCGCGGGCCTCCGCCGAAGTTGCCGCCGCCGCCACCATGTCCGCCACCGTGACCTCCACCATTCCGGCGAGGGGGGTGGAAGGGGCGTCCGCCTCGGGCGGGGCCTCGACGACCTCCGGGAGCCGGGCGCTGGGGACGGAAGAAGGGGCGAGGCGGGGCCGGGATGCCGTCGACCGTGTCGGCTTCGAGTTCCCGGGTGATCGCCCGCTCGATCTGGTCGAGCATCTTGGCCTGATCGGGGCAGACCAGCGAGAAGGCGGCCCCGTCGGAGCCCATCCGGCCGGTCCGGCCGATCCGGTGGACGTAATGTTCGGGGTCTTCGGGCAGGTCGAAGTTGATGACGTGGGTGACCCCTCGGACGTCGATCCCTCGGCCGACCACGTCGGTGGCGACCAGGAGCGAGAGTCGGCCGAGGCGGAAGCCCTGCAAGACCCGGTTCCGCTGGGCCTGGCTCAGGTTGCCGTGCATCGTGTCGGCCCGGAAGCCCTCCTGGCGGAGGAGCATCCCGACCCGGTCGGCACCACGCTTGGTCCGACAGAAGATGATCGCGCGGGGCGGTTCTTCGCGTCGGATCAGGCCGATGAGGAGGTCGAACTTCCGATCGGCGGCGACCATCAGGTACGACTGGCGGATCGCCGGGATAGTCGCGTCTTCATTCTCGTGAATGAGGCGGACGTCCTCGGGGTCGGTCAGGTAGGTGTTCGCCAGCTCGCGGACTTCCTTCGGCATGGTGGCCGAGAGGAGGAGCGTCTGCCGACCGTCGGGGATGGCCCGGAGGATCTCCTCGACGGCGGGCCGGAACCCGATGTCGAGCATCTGGTCGGCCTCGTCGAGCACGACGATCTTGACCTTGTCCAGCCGGATGGCGTTGCGACCCATCAGGTCCATCAGTCGGCCCGGGGTGGCGACCACCACCTGGCAGCCCTGGCCGAGCATCCGCTGCTGGCGGACGATCGACTCGCCGCCGACCACCGCCACCGCGTAAGCCCGACGGCCGAAGCAAAGCCGCTCGAACTCGCGACCGATCTGGGTGACCAGTTCGCGGGTCGGGGCCAGGATCAACGCCTGCGGTCGGCGCTCGCGTTCATCGATCTTTTCCAGGATCGGCAGCAGGAAGGCCGCCGTCTTGCCCGTCCCGGTGGGGGCGTTGCCCAGGCAGTCGCGCCCCGCCAGGGCGGCGGGGACCAGCTTCGACTGGATCGGGCTCGGGTCCTTGAAGCCTGCCCGGTCCAGGGCACGCAATGTCACTTCGCTCAGGCCCATGCCCGCGAAGGTGATCGTCTCATTCTCATGAATCGTCGGCTCGGTCACTTCAGTCGTCGTCTGCAAACTCAGCTCCTTGATCACCCCGACTTGCGGCGCGGACGGTCGACACGAATGGTTCGGTCGCCCGAAACTCGGACGCGGCTTCCGACAGGTCGGCCTTGTCGCGCCACAAAGGGTGGTCCGCCCCGTTCGCCATTGAGATCGGGGGCGGGAGGAACCGAAAGCGCAAAGAGACCAACGGTAGGACGATACGCGAAAGGCGAGAAGTAGCTCGGCCTCAAGCCGGTGGGGTACGAATAGTCGTCGTCATTCAATTCTGCAACTGCGAGAACATTGTAACACGTCGTCAAGCGCCGGCGAAGCTCGGTTTGCCCAAGTTCCGCGAAATCGCCTCGATCGTCGCTGTTCTCCCCGAGATTCGTCGAAACCTCCCGGAATGTTCGCTTCGGGTCCTCTCCTTCCTCTAGAATATAGGATGCTGGGGCCGCGCGGCCCCTTCGGGGGCCGGAGATTCAAAGGGTCACCTTCGGCGGGACCGTCGAAGGCGGCCCAGGGAGACAAGATGGACCAGTCCAAGAATCGCGACCCGAAGGCTCCCCGAGTCAAGGATCCCGCGGAGGAAGCCCTGGTCGAGCTATTCGACGAACAACTCCAAGAGGCGGAATCCCAGGAACTGAGCCACAAGTCCCTGACGGGGGATCCGGCCGCGACGGACGAGGACCATAAGCACCCCGACCCCTTGAGGCCGGTGAACCGATCCAATTCCGAGAAGAAGAGGCTGCGCGACATTCTCTGAGTCGGGTCCGGGCGACATCGAACGAAGGGGAGGGGGCCGGATCGACCGCGCACGCCCTCCTTCATTTTGCGCCGGGACTTCAGCCGATCTCCTGATCCGTTGCCGGCTTCAGGTGGGTATGGTATCGGCCATAACCGAAGTAGATCACCAGGCCCAGCGCCAGCCAGACGATCAGGCGGATCCAGTTGTCCGGGCCTAGCGAGAACATCAGGCCTCCGTTGAGGAGGATGCCCATCCCCGCCACGAAGGGAAGCCCCTTCACGCGGAAGGGTCGGGGGACTTCCGGGCTCCGGGCCCGGAGGATCAGGACCGAGACGCAGACCATCAGGAAGGCGAACAGCGTCCCGACGCTCACCAGGTCGGCCAGGAGGTCGAGGGGGACCAGGGCCGAGACCGACCCGACGATCAGGCCCACCAGGATCGTCGCCTTCCAGGGGGTCAGGAACTTCGGGTGGACCGCCCCGAAGAAGCCCACGGGAAGCATCCCGTCGCGGGCCATCGCCAGCAGGATCCTCGGCTGGCTGAGCGTGCTGACCAGCAGGGCGCTGGTGATCCCTGCCAGGATCGATCCGGTGATCAGGCCGGCGGCCCAGGTGCTCCCCTTGCCCACGAACGCGGAGGCGATCGGCGCCTTCACGTCGATCTCCAGGTACGGGACCATCCCGGTGATCACCGCCGCCACCGAGACATAAAGAATCGTGCAGATCGTCAGGGACGCCAGGATGCCGATCGCCAGGTCACGCTTGGGGTTCCGGGCCTCCTCGGCGTGGGTCGAGATCGAATCGAACCCGATGTAGGCGAAGAAAATATGCGCCGCGCCGAGCGGGATGCCCTTCCATCCGTGATCCTTGTGGAGGAAGGGGGACCAGTTCTTCGGCTCGACGTAGGTCGAGCCCAGGCCGATCACCAGCAAGATCACGCAGAGATTGACCAGGACCATCGCCAGGTTGAAGCTCGCGCTCTCGCGGATTCCCACGACCAGGATCACGGTGATGGCCGCCACGATCATCAAGGCCGGCAAATTGAAGTAGGCCTGGGCCATCCCCGTCGAGCCGTCGGGCATGACGACCTCGACCTGCTTCCAGAGGAAGGCGTGATGCTCCAGGTCGAAGTCCCAGGGGGCATTCAGCCATCGAGGGTCGATGGCCAGGTGGAACTGGTCGCGGAAGAGTGCCGCCAGATATTGCGACCAGCCGACCGCCACGACCGAAGATCCGATCGCGTACTCCAGGACGAGGTCCCAGCCGATGATCCAGGCCACCAGCTCGCCCATGGTGGCATAGGCGTAGGTGTATCCGCTCCCGGCGACCGGGACCATGCTGGCCATCTCCGCATAGCAGAGCGCCGCGAACAAGCAGCCGATCCCGGCCAGCACGAAGGAGAGGATCAGCGAAGGCCCTGCATCGTTCCGGGCCGCCTGCCCGGTCAGGACGAAAATCCCCGCTCCGATGGTGGCACCCACCCCGAGCGCCGTGAGGGCGACCGGGCCGAGGACCCGGTTGAGCCTCTCTCCTCCCTCGACCTCCTGGAGCAGTGTCTCGATCGGCTTCCGCGCGAACAGGCTGGAGGGTCGTCGTCCCATCCTTCGTCCCTTCTCCTCGGATCGGTGGGCGTCGTTCCCTGGTTGGCCCAGGGTACGTCAATCGACGCCCTCAAGCAAACCCCGGTCCCCGGCGCGAACCGCGGGAGGGGACGCTCAGACCGTTCCGGAGGCGGAGGTCAGGAAATGGACCCGGCGGCGGGCACGCTCCTCCCGGATCCTGGAAGCCGCCTCGTACAGCTCCATGTCTCGGGGATTCAGGGCGATCAGGAGTTCGGTCAGGGTCCGATCGCCGAGGATCTCTCGCGATCGATCCGCATATCCCGGGACCGGGTTCCGGTTCTCGAAACCGGCGGAGACCTCGGGCCAGCCCATCATCCCGATCAGGTCGCGGATCTCGGAATCGAAGTGCTCCTGGACCCCCAGGAAGAAGAAAGCTTCGGGCTCGAGCCCTTCGAGGAAGGTCCCCGCGATGCGATCGCGGACCGTCGGGTCCTCGGCGAATTCCCGGAGCGGGAGGTCCTCGTTCCGGAGCCGAACGATCAGGGGATTCGGCGAGCCGGGCGGGAGCTCCTTCAAGCCTTTCCAGAAGTAATAGAGCGAGGTCACCCAGGCGGCCGGGTGCCGGACCCAGGCGATCCGCCGGGCCTCGGGGAAGAACCCGTCGTACTTCCGGATCGCGAAATGGCCGTGGACCGCCCGGTAAGGCTCCCCGATCGACTGGACCTCGGCCCTGGCCGACTCCCGCCAGCCCTCGCGATCGAGGTTGTATCGGGAGAGCGGATTCATCGGGTAGTCCTCATAATCCTTGTAGACCCGATCCACTCCGTGGATGGTCGTCAAGAGATTACCGAAGGTGCTGCCCGCCGTCTTCGGGACGTGAACCGAGATGACTTCCATCGGACCCTTTCGCGACCTGGGCCGAGCGACGTCCATGGCCATCGGCCGGCAACCTGGAATGCCGCAACAATCTTGCCTTCTTGTCGGCAAGCCGTCGAGGGAGCTTGAGCCGACCGGGCCGATCTTTCCGGACATCCCAAAAAGTCCGACCCTCCGGGATCGGGCAACCGATATGGCCTGCCGGCCCCGGGTGCTCGCCCCTCAGGCCGGAGGGCGAGCCTTGCCGGATTCTCGCCAACGGGTGGCCAGCGCGGCCACCAGGTGGCCCATCTTGGGGTGTTCGGGCTCAACATCGACCGGCAGGCACCGGGCCTTCAGGGTCTCGGTCGTGGTCGGTCCGACCGAGCCGACCACGACCGAACGACCCAGGGCCTGGCGGATCTCGGCCTCGCGGCCCATCTCGGCGGCCACCTGGAGGAGATGGACGACCTGCTGCGCCGAGGTGAAGGTGACGGCCCCGATGCGGCCCTCGGCAACCTCGACGATGGCCCGCCGGAGCGGCCCTGAATCCTCGGGGAGGCTCCAGCGATAGACCGGGATCTGGGTGACGGTCGCGCCTCGGGCCTTCAGTCCGTCGATCAACTCCGGGTTGGGCTGGCCGTATTCCTGGACCGCGACGCGCAGGCCGTCGACGGGGATCCGTTCGTCGAGGACCTGGAGGAGGTCGCGCCAGGTATTGGGCTCGGGGGCCTGGAGGTCGACCCGGACCCCGAACTCGCGCAAGGGGACCAGGGGCTTTGGCCCTCGGATCGCGACCTTGATCCGGCCGAGTGCGGCGAGCCACTCCTCGCGGGCGTACTTCGTCTCGATTTCCTGGGCCAGGTAACGAGTTCCGACACCGGTCAGGAAGACGACGAGGTCGAAGCCCCCGCCGATCAGGGAGTCGGCGAAGGCGAGGGCCTCGGGGTTCCCGCCGATCGGGATCTCGCGGAGCGCGGGGGCCTCGATCGGCTCGCCGCCGTGCTTGCGGATCAGGTCGGCCATCAGCCCGGCCATCCGAGCCTCGAAGCAGGCCACGCGGAGCCCTGCGAAGCCGGTCGGGGTCGCTGGGGGGATGGGCTGGTTCATGTCGTACGGGACCTCAAGGGGAAATCCCCATCGTAAATCCAGCGGGCTGGGGACGTCGAGGCCTCGGCGCAACTCCGGGAGACCGCCTGACCGTTAGGATACTGATTCGTGGTAGACGAGGGTTATGAGCCAACGCCAGACGAATTCCGGGTCTTTCGAGAATCCATGCTCCCCGGGAGCCGATCGAACCTCCCCCTCGGAGGGACGATCCTTTCCAGGATCGATCGCGGGACAGGTTTGCGTTCCTTGCGATTTGCCGGGACTCGGCTGCACCATGCCTATGTGTGTTCAAGATCGCGGGCGGCAGGCCCCACGTTCCGACCCGTCCTCGCGAGATAGGGGTCGATCATCGAACGAGCCCCATCAGGCCCAATCAGGCTGGTTCCGGTTCCCCCTGGACGGATCGATTCGTCCTGGAGCCCTTCGATAACAGCAGGGTGAACCGATCGAAACCCGTCGGGCTCCAATCGAAGATCGGGCATACCGAGGACCGGAGGCCGGTCCGAGCGGCTGAAACCACCCGCATCGAAACCCATGATCTCCACGAGACCTACGACATCCAGAGGGTCTCGACCGAAGAGACCCTGGGCGGCGACTTGAACCCATTTCGTCTCGGCAGGCCGAACCCAATCCGCCACACCAGCCTCGGCATAGCCCCCGGTTAAGATGGCCTCTTCCGACGGCTTGACATGCTTCGTGACAAACAATAACAATAACCAAACAATGCTTGACGATCGTGGCCATGATCGGTCGACAATCTTTCCGTGCGATCGTTCGAGCTTGTTCCATCCGGTTCGCCGGCGTGCCCAACTCTGACAAGCCTCCAGGCATGTGGGTTGGTCGTTCCGGAGGGCCTCGCCCCGGCGTTGGGGCATGATAATCTTTTGAGTGCCGACCCTTTTTGGGTTGCTCCCAAATCCGTCAAGGTATGGCATTTGCCGTCAGTGGTTCGATTCCTAGAGTGAGTCGTGCTTCAGGTGCAGATAATTCGGGAGCGATCCTGACCCGTGCGTCGGGCCGTCGTGGCGAACCAGAGAAAAGGAGCGGGCCGGGCCATGACCCCAAATATGACGGTTCCGCCGCACGATTTCGACCTCTCGGATTGCGCCCAGGAGCCGATCCAGAGACCCGGCAGCATCCAGCCACACGGCGTGCTCCTGGTCCTGGCCGAGCCCGACCTGGAGGTGATCCATTCCAGCCAGAATGTAACCGTGATGCTCGGGCGCGAGTTGGAGGACGTCCTGGGCCATCCGGTCGACGCGTTGCTCGGTCCTGAGTTGGCCCGGTTGCTCCGGGATTCGGCCACCAATCCCTCGCTGGAACGAACCCCTCTCTTCGTGGGTAAGGGACAAATCCCCTCGGATGGCGGGGGCAAGGCCTTCGACGCGATCGTCCACCGTTCCGATGGGTCCTTGATCCTGGAACTTGAGCCCGCCCCGGCGGACGAACTGGCGACGTTCCGCAACCTCTACCCCCTGGCACGGACGTTCCTGGCGGCCCTGGACGACGCCCACGGGGCGGTCGAGGCTTGCCAGCTCGCCGCCGAGGAAGTCCGGCGGATCATCGGGTTCGACCGGGTCTTGATCTACCGGTTCGACCGGGATTGGAACGGCACGGTGATCGCGGAAGACCGGAACGAGGCACTCCCCTCCTATCTCGACCTGCGGTTCCCGGCCTCCGATATCCCCGAGCAGGCCCGGAACCTCTATCGAGACAGCCGAGTCCGATTGATCGCCGATTCTCGATACGTGCCGGTCCCGATCATCCCGGCCGGCGATCCCCCGCTGGACCTGAGCTTCGCGGCACTTCGGAGCGTCTCGCCGATCCACCTCGAATACATGGTGAACATGGGCACGGCCGCCTCGATGTCGATCTCGATCCTCCATCACGGCCGACTCTGGGGCCTGATCGCCTGCCACCACAAGACACCGAAGGTGGTCCCCTACGAGGCACGGACGGCGGCCGACTTCCTCGGCCAGGTGCTCTCGACCCAGGTCACGGCCAAGCAGCAGCGCGACGAATACGAGCATCGGATCGCCCGGAAGGCCGTGCAGGTGAAGCTCCTGGCCGGGATGACCGCCGCGCCGGATTTCGTGGCGGGGCTCGCCGCCCAGAAGGATGACCTGCTCGAACTCGTCGAGGCGCAAGGGGCGGCGATCCTCCACGAGGGGCAATGCACGCTCCTCGGCGCGACCCCGTGCCGGAAGGCGATCGAACAGATCGCCGACTGGCTCGAACGCGAGGGGCGAGACGATCTCTTCGCCACCGAATCGCTGGCCCTTGATCTCTCGGTGGACGCATCGGTCGTCGAAGTGGCCAGCGGCGTGCTCGCCATCGCCATCTCGAAGATTCACCGGGGTTACATCTTCTGGTTCCGCCCCGAACTGGTCCGGACGGTGACCTGGGGCGGCGACCCGAACAAGTCGGCGGAGACGGTCGAGGGGGGGCGGATTCATCCCCGGAAATCGTTCGAGGCGTGGAAGGAGATCGTCCGATTTCGCGCGGCCCCCTGGCAGGCGGCCGAGATCGAGGCCGCTGCGGAGTTGCGCAACGCCATCGTCGGGATCGTCCTCCGTCAGGCCGAGGAGCGGGCCCAGCTCAGCGCCGAACTCGAGCGGAGCAATCGCGAGCTCGAAGCCTTCTCCTACTCGGTCTCGCACGACCTCCGCGCCCCGTTCCGGCACATCGTCGGCTACTCCGAGATGCTGCGCGAGGAGGATGACGCGAGGCTCAGCGACGAGGGACGGCGCTACCTCGATACGATCGTCGAGAGCGCCCAGTACGCCGGGACCCTGGTCGACAACCTCCTGGCGTTCGCCCGGATGGGCCGGACCACGATCCATCCGGTACCCATCGACATGAATACGATGACCCGCGAGGTGGTCCGGGTGTCGATGACCGAGGCCGGCGATCGCAAGATCCGCTGGGAGATCGGCCATCTCCCGCCGGTCGAGGGCGACCTGATGATGATGCGGCTGGCGATGGCCAACCTCGTCTCCAACTCCGTGAAGTACACCCGACCCCGGGACGAGGCCCTCATCAAGATCCAGGCCGAGAGTCGGGGTGGAGAGGTCATCTTTTCCGTGAATGATAATGGCATCGGATTCGATATGAATTATGCGGACAAGCTCTTCGGCGTCTTCCAGAGGCTCCACCGGATGGAGGACTTCGAAGGCACCGGGATCGGGCTGGCCAACGTCCGGCGGATCATCTCTCGCCACGGCGGCCGGACCTGGGGGGAGGGGGAAGTCGGCCGGGGAGCGACTTTCTATTTCTCCCTCCCCAAATTGCGCGAAGAGAAGGCTACCTTGACGGAGCCGGAGTAGAAGATGTTGAAGCCGATCCTGCTAGTTGAAGACAATCCCAAGGATGTGGAACTTTCCTTGGTGGCATTGGGCAAGAGTCAGTTGGCCAACGAGGTGGTCGTGGCCCGCGACGGTGCCGAGGCGTTGGATTATCTCCGGGTCCAGGGCCCCTACAAGGATCGGCCCCAGGGCAACCCCGCCGTCGTCTTGCTCGACCTGAAGTTACCCAAAATCGACGGCCTCCAGGTCCTCGAGCAGATCAAGGGGGACCCGAACCTGCAAAGCATCCCGGTCGTGATCCTGACCTCCTCGCGCGAGGAGAAGGACCTGCTCCGGGGCTACAAGCTGGGCGTGAACGCCTACGTGGTCAAGCCGGTGAGCTTCAAGGAATTCATCGAGGCGATCCAGGAGCTGGGCGTCTTCTGGGCCCTGATCAACGAGCCGCCCCCGGGGAGCCTCCGGACCAAGCGATAAGGCCTTCGCCGGGAGGTCCCCCGGCCCCTCGGGTGAGGAATTCGATCCGCGGTGGCATCCGATTCGCTGTAATCCGTCGGGCCCGCCGATCCGGACGGATCGTAGGAGTTTACCCGGGAATGTGAGCGTCAAATTAGATGAAGGGTTGATGGAGCGGGAGAGGAGTGAAGCCCCGCACCGAGACCGCCCGCCGAGGATTAAAAGTCTTGAGCCCGACGACCATTCTTCATCTGGAAGACAGCTCGCTCGACGCCGAATTGATCCGATCCCGACTGGCCAAGATCGGCCTTCGCCTGGAGGTCACGCGAGTCGATGGCCGAGAGGAATTCGCCGCCGCCCTGGGGTCTCGCCGCTTCGACCTGATCCTCGCCGATTACGCGCTGCCGGGCTTCGACGGCCTGGCGGCGCTGGAGATCGCCCGCTCGACGGCCTCGGACACCCCGTTCCTGTTCGTCTCCGGGATGCTGGGGGAAGAAGTCGCCATCGAGACCCTCAAGAACGGCGCGACCGATTACGTGCTGAAGCAACGGCTCGACCGGCTCGCTCCGGCGGTCCTGAGGGCGCTGGACGAGAGCCGGGAGCGGGCCGACCGACGGCGGGCCGAGGCGGCCCTCCGCGAGAGCGAGAGGATGCACCGCCTGACCCTGGACAGCGTCCGCGACTACGCGATCCTGACCATGGACATCCGGGGGCGGATCACCGGGGCCAACGCCGGGGCCCGGGCCGTCCTGGGCTACTTCGAGGAGGAGCTGATCGGCCGACCGATCGGCCAGATCTACATCGCCGAGGACGTCCGGAACGGCGTCCCCGACCGCGAACTCGAACGCGCCGGGGCCCGGGGGGGCGACGACCAGGAACGCTGGCATCTCCGGAAAGACGGCTCGCGATTCTGGGGGAGTGGCCATATCACGCCCCTGCTCGACGAGTCGGGGCAGCTCCGGGGCTTCACCAAGGTCGTCCGCGACATGACCGAGCGGAAGCGGGCCGACGAGGCCCTCCGGGAGGCCGACCGACGCAAGGATGAGTTCCTGGCCATGCTCGCCCACGAGATCCGCAACCCCCTCTCGGCGATCCAGAACGCCTCCCAGCTCGCCAGGGTCCCGGGGATCTCGGCGGAGAAGATCGAGTGGGCTCGCGAGGTCATCTCCAACCAGGTCCGTCACCTCGCCCACCTGGTCGACGACCTCCTGGACGTCTCGCGAATCAATCGGGGAAAGATCCGCTTGCGCGTCGACCAGGTCGACCTGGTCGAGGTCGCCCGCCGAGCGGTCGAGACCGCCCGGCCGACGATCGAGGATCGGGGCCACGAACTCTCGACCACGCTCGGGCCCGAACCGCTGATCATCGAGGGCGACCCGACCCGGCTCGAGCAGGTCCTCATCAACCTCCTGAGCAATGCCGCCAAATATACCGAGCCCGGCGGGCGGATCGCCCTGACCGCCGCCCGCGAGGGAGAAATGATCCGGATCGACGTCCAGGACAACGGGATCGGTATCGGATCGGAGATGCTGCCCCACGTCTTCGAGCTTTTCGCCCAGTTCGACCGGTCGCTGGATCGGACTCAGGGAGGACTCGGGGTCGGGCTGACCATCGCCCAGCGCCTGGTCGAACTCCACGGCGGCACCATCCAGGCCGACAGCCCAGGGCTGGGGATGGGCAGCACCTTCAGCGTCCGCCTACCCGCGGCGGTGGCCGTGGACCGGCCCGAGCCGGCGAGAACAGCCGAGAGCCGGTCCGTCCGACCCGGCTCGCGCGTCCTGGTCGTCGACGATAATCTGGCCAGCGCCTCGGCCCTGGCCGATCTGCTCCAGATGTCCGGCTACGATGTCGATCTCGTCCACGAGGGCCGGGAGGCCATCGCCGCCGCCCGGTTGCGCCGCCCGGAGGTGGTCCTTCTCGATATCGGCCTACCCGGGATGGACGGCTATCAGGTTGCCGAACAACTCCGATCCGAGGAGCCGACGAAGCGGGCGACCATCATCGCGATCACCGGCTATGGCGAGGAGCAGGCCATTCGCCGATCCCGCGAGGCCGGATTCGACCACCACCTGGTCAAGCCGGTCGACTATCAATCACTGCTCGATCTGATGATCAAATCGGACAGATCCCGGTCGGCTTCGATCGGAAATGGCCACCCCGGATGGGGTGGCCTCCGACCGGAATCCTGAAGCGATCCCAGGCCCGATCAACCGCGAGGGCGACGGATCGACCGGCCGAACGACATGATCTGTTGCCCGACGGCGCGGGACATCGCACCCAGGCCCTTGGCCCCTTGGGCCCTGGTCACGATGCCCGAGCCCGTCGCGTTCGATCGCGCCCCGCCGGCTCTCGCGACGGCGGCGGCGCCCGTGCCGCCCTTGGCCACGGCACCGATCGGGAGCGAGCGGCCCGGCCCCTTGGCTATCGTCCTCGGCGAGACGGCCGAGTAGGCGAACATCGGATCGGCGATCGCGGGCGGGGCCACGGGCGTCGCCGGCGGATCGGTGGGGGTGGCCGCGACGTTCGTGGCCGCGGCGACCGAGGTGACGGCGGCATCCGTCGTGGTCACGGCGGCATCGGTCGTGGTCACGGCGGCGTCGGTGGCCGCGGCAGGCGGGGCCGAGTTCGGGGAGAATCCGGCGAAATCCGACCGGGTCCCCAGGGTCATCGGGCCGGCCATCATGGGCCGCACGCCCGAGGCGGGATCGGTCGATGTCACGGACGTCGCCCTAGCGGCCAGGTCGGCCTTGATCGCCTCCTGATCCGCGGCGATCGTGGCCCGGTCGGCGTCGGTGACTCCGGCGGCAAGCTGGACCGCTTTCAGGCTATCGGTCAACTGGGCGAGCAATTCGTCCGACACGCCCTGGCTCTTGAAGACGGCATCCTGATCGGCCTGGATCTGGGCGATCTGATCGGCGGTTGGCCCTCCCGGGTTGGCCTGGGCCGTCTTGATATCCGTCTGGAGGGTCGCCAGTGCCGTGGCATCGGCCGTCCCGGTCGCCGCGGCCTGGACCGCCTTCAGGCTATCGCGGACCGCGGCCTCCAGAGCCGGGGTCACCTGCGACTTGTCGTGGATCGCCTGCAAGTCGGTCCTCAGCTTCTCCATGTCGGTCTGGAGCGGCGTCGGAGTGGCGGTCGAACCCGTGCCGGCGGGGTTCCCCTGACCGAAGGATATCGGAATATCGTGACCAAATCCGCTCGAGCCTCCCCCGAAACCGTTGCTCATACCCCCGACATTGCTCCCTGGGCCGAACTGTCCGCCCGAGGCGTCGGCTCCGGGCATCCCCGGTATCGCCTGCCCGGGGCCCTGCTGGACGAATTGCCCGCCGAAGCCCCCCTGGCCGCCGAAGGCTTGGCCACCGACTCCGGAGATTCCCATCAACCCCATTCCGGAGCCCAGCTGATTCCCCTGCCCGCCGAGGCCGCCCAGGGCATCGGCCCCGGGCATCGCCTGCATCCCCGGTATCGCCTGCCCGGGGCCCTGCTGGACGGATTGCCCGCCGAAGCCCCCCTGGCCGCCGAAGGCTTGGCCACCGACTCCGGAGATTCCCATCAACCCCATTCCGGAGCCCAGCTGATTCCCCTGCCCGCCGGGGCCGCCCAGGGCATCGGCCCCGGGCATCCCTGGCACCGACTGGGTAGCGCCCTGTGTGCCAGACTGCCCTCCGAGGTTCCCCTGGTCGCCCCAGAATACCGAGGGAACCTGGCTCAGCCCCGTCATCGAAACGTCGGCCGCGCCGTTCATCCCGGTCGGTGGCAGTCCCGGGACCATCCCCATGTTGGCACCGGCCGTCAGTAACTGGCGGCCTTCGAGCGACTCGCAGGCCGGGTTCTGGGGCAACTTGGTCCGTCGGTTCGGATTCATGGCAACGTCCTTGTCCTGGAATCGGATCGCGGATCACCGGCATCCTACCGGCGGTCCCCCTGATCCCCGACCGGGCGTTGCGTCATCATAAAAGGTCGTCGATCATGGCCTCGGATCGAGGTGGAAAAACGAGGAGCGCCTTGCCTCGGATTCCACGACGCGCCCCCCGACGCGACGTATCCTCCGGCCCGTCCGGGTGGTGAGACCCGGTCGATCACGGCTCGGCAACTCCCCGTGGCTCATCGACGGGGCCGGCGTCCTGGACGCGGCGACCTCCGCCCGGTGATCAAGGCCCGGCCACCCTCAGCCGGGCCAGAGTCGGATAGTAACAACCGACTCTCGATACGCTTGTGATTTCGTTTCGGGATGATGAGCGAGCTTCCCCGAGCCTCTCCGACCTCCGAGATCGAACCGCTCGTCCTCGCTCATTCCGTTCGCCTTGTATTCGAGTCCGGTTCGCGGTTCGCCCGGGAGGAGTATCGTCCTCCTGGGCTCTGGCCGTCGGATCTCTCGCCAATCAATACGGGTCGAGCCGCGGGGACCTTACAGAGGAGCCCGAGAAAAATCCCGACGGTATGCGAGCCTCGCGCCGGATCGTCGATGCGCGACGCCGCCAGCCGCCCGGATGGTCCGGCGACGATGGCACTTGGAGTGGCCGGGAGTCGGTCACGGATCCGTCCGGCGGGTGCGCGGAGATCCTGGGACACCACCGGAGTCTGAGTCCGATCGAGTCGGGAGGCGGCTTACCTCTCCCCTCGAAGGTGAGACAGCGGCGTGTTCAATAGCCCCACTCAATCGCCGTGGGCAGCCTCGAGCTTCCGGATCTCTTCCTTGAGGAGCTTCTGGACCCGGTGCTTGGAGACGAAGACCGAGGCGACGCTGGCGGCCAGCCGGCCCGACGCCTCGGCGCCGGAGAGGCCTTCGAGGGCGGTCAGGCGGAATGCCTCCCAGGTCGGTCGGGAGACTTTCCCCTGGACCCGATGGATGGCGATCTCCATCAGCTCTCGATCAAAAGTTTCCTCGAACCGTCTCTTCAGGTCGGCTCGGGCCTCCAATGACTCCAGGCGCTGGATGATCCGGCTATCGGACCCTCGGTAGCGATCGGAGATCTCGTCGCTCCAGGCCCGCTGGGTGATCGTCTTGAGCCAGGCCCGGAAGCATCGCGAGGGGTCGTACTGGAATTGCTCCAGCTTTTCGGTGAGCTTGGCCAGGACATTCTGCGCGACGTCCTCGGCGTCGGCCCCCTGGAGCCCCCACTCGCGGCACCAACCGCAGATCATCGGGCGATAGCGCCAGACGAACCGTTCCCAGGCGGCGGCGTCCTTCGGAGCCCGACGGAGCGTCTCCAGGAGCGTGATCGAGGTCTGGGAGTCCGACCATTCCGCCATCGCCATCCCTCCGAGATCCCGGGTCGTCCGTCAACCCGGGCCGATCGGATCGAGCCTTGCGGCGTCTCCAGAGACCCCGGCGAAATCGCCGAGCATCGCTGATGATAAGTTATCGAGATTACCCAGATCTGACGACATCAGGAAGCCGGATGACCGGATTTGTCGCGATATTCCGAACTTCCTTGTAAGGTCCAGCCGCCTCGACCGGTATAATCCCCAGCGGGGCATCGGTCCCCGGCGGATCGAGCCAGCCTTGCGGCAACAGGGAAGTTACCCCGCGACGAGAGCCGACCCCCATGATTCGCTGCCCCGGCGATGAACGCCTTGTTCAACTCCTGGAGGAGCAACTCGACCGCCGCGAACAGCGGGAGGTCGGGCGGCACCTCGAGCGCTGTAGCCGGTGTCAGGAGACCCTGGAGGAATTGACCCAGGACCGAATTGGCCTGGAAAGCTGGGCATCCTGGGGCGACTCGACTTCTTCCTCCATGGCTTCCTCACCAGGGGACTCGGCTTGTGGAGGACGATGGCCCGTCCCGAGCTTCCAGCCCGTCTCCCATGCTCCAACCCTGGCGAGCCTGGCCTCCGAGCCCGAGATCCTCGACCAGGGTTGCCCGACGGTCGAGGGTTACGAGATCCTGGGGCGTCTGGGCCAGGGTGGGATGGGGATCGTTTACCGGGCCCGCCAGCATGGCCTGGAGCGGATGGTCGCCCTCAAGATGATCCGGGCGGGCGTGCACGCGGCGCCCGAGCACCTGGCCCGGTTCCGGATCGAGGCCCTGGCCGTGGCGCGGCTGCGTCACCCCAACGTCGTGCAGGTTTACGATATCGGGCAGGCCGACGGCCTCCCCTTCGTGGCGCTCGAGCTGCTCGAGGGGGGTAGCCTGGAGGCCCGAATCGGAGGGACCCCGCAGCCTGAGCGGGAGTCGGCCGAGCTGCTCCTGACGCTGGCCGGGGCGGTGGCCGCGGCCCATCGGGCCGGGGTGGCCCATCGCGACCTCAAGTCGGCCAACGTCCTGTTCGACAAGGAAGGGACGCCCAAGGTCACCGACTTCGGGCTGGCCAAGCGGCTCGACGAGGAGGACGGCCCCACTTATTCCGGGCAGGTGATGGGCTCGCCCAGCTTCATGGCACCAGAGCAGGCTCGGGGGCAGGGCCGGGTGGTCGGGCCGGCGGCCGACCTCTACGCGCTGGGCGCGATCCTCTACGAGATGTTGACGGGTCGGCCCCCTTTCAAGGGTGCCTCGGCGATGGAGACGCTTTATCAGGTCGTCCACGACGAGCCGGTCACTCCGTCGAGGCTCAGGCCCGGGGTCTCCCGCGACCTGGAGACGATCTGCCTGAAGTGCCTGATCAAGGAGCCCCACCGCCGCTACCCCGACGCCGAGTCGCTGGCCGATGACCTCCGCCGGTTCCTGGAGGGCTCTCCGGTCCATGCCCGACGGACCGGGATCCGCGAGCGGATCGGGAAGTGGGTCCGTCGACAGCCCGCCGCCGCCGCCCTGGCCGGGTTCGTGCTGCTGATCCTCGTCGGGGTGTCCTTCTTGGGGCTCCGGGTCCTCGATCGCCAGGAGGCGAGGGCCCGCGAGGTCGAGCGGCTCAAGCTGGAGGGGGAGCTGATCCTGGATCGATCCGACCGGGCGCTCCGCGAAGGTCGATGGCAGGATGGGCTGGAACAGCTCCCCGGATTCGTCGGCCTGATCCGCGGCAAGCCGGGCCTGGAGCCGATCCGGGATCGGGGCGAGCGGACGATCCGGGCACTCCGCGAGGGGGTGGCCGAACAGGCCCGACGCGACCGGGCTCGCGCCGATTTCGATCGGTTCGCCCGGGCTCGGCACCATACCCAGCTCCTCGACACCCAGCTGACCGGGGCCGGGCTGTCCCGCGACCTCGTGGCAACCCGGCATGCCGCCCGCGCCGCGCTGGAGGTTTTCTCGGCCCAACAGGCCGACGGCCGGTGGATTCCGGCCGAGCTTCCCCCTTCTCTTTCCGAGTCCGAGCGGGCCGAGATCCGCCGGGGCCGACACGAGATGTTGCTGATCTGGGCCGATGCGGAGGCCCAGCCGGCCCCGGGCGAGGACCCGCTTCGCCAGGCCCATCGGGCCCTGGAGATCCTCGAAAATGCCCCCGCCCATCACCCCTCGACCCGGGCCTACCACCTGCTCCGCGCCAGTTGCCTGGATCGGCTCGGTGATTCCAAGGGGAGCGATCAGGAGCGGAAGGTGGCCGAGCAGGTCCCGTCTTCGGACCCTTACAGCCGGGTCCTGATCGGGCAAGATCTCTATCGTCGGGGGAAATGGTCAGCCGCGATCCTCGAATTCGAGGCGGCGCTTCAGGCCGAGCCGGACCTGTTCCGCGCCCAGCTCCTGCTGGCGGTCTGCCAGATCCAGATCGGGCGTCCCGATGCGGCCCGGGCCCATCTCACGGCCTGCATCAATCGCGAGGTCCGGGCGATCGGCCTCTACATGCTTCGAGGCTTCGCCTACGGCGAGGAAGCCTACGAGAAATGGAAGCAAGCCCGCGATGCGGTCCCCAGCCCGCCCGCGCTGGAGGAGGAGGCCCGAGGGCTCTTCGAGGCCGCGGAGCACGACTTCCGGACCGCCCTGAAGTTGAATCCCGGCCCCGATGAACTCTACGGGCTGCTGGTCAACCGGGGCGCCCTCCGGATCAGGAGCCAGAGGCTGGACGAGGCCGTGTCCGACCTCTCGCAGGCGGTCGAACTCCGTCGCGAATCGATCGCGACGCACGTCCTGCTCGGCCAGGCCTACCGGCTCCAGGGGCGTCCCGACGAGGCCATCGAGGAGTTCTCCCGCGGGATCGCCCTCAAGCCCGACCTGCCTTCACTCTACCGGAGCCGGGCCCAGGCCCGGCTCGACCGGGGCAAGGGCCGGGATACTCCCGAGGCCCGAGATCGAGCGATGGAGGATCTCTCCGAGGCGATCCGGCTGGAGCCGCCCGACTCTCCCGAAGCGGTCGCCGACCGGGCTCGCCGGGCCCGACTCCTCCATCAGGCCGGCCGCCACCGGGAGGCCCTGGCCGATGCCGCCGAGGCGCTCCGCATCGACCCCGCCCAGGCCGAGGCGCTGCTGGTCCGGGTCAACGCCCACTACGAACTCAAGGAGTACGCCGAGGTCATCGAAGCCTGCAACGACGCCCTGGCCCGCGACCGGACCTCGCCCGACCTCTACGAGCTGCGCGGCCTGGCCCGGGCCAACCGGATGGATCACTCCGGCGCGATCCAGGACTATACCCAGGCCCTGGCGCTGGACCCGAGCCGTCACAAGCCCTTGCTCCACCGGGGCTGGGCCTATGCCCTCTCCGGGGCGCCCAAGCTCGCCCTCGACGACTTCGACAAGGCCGTCCGGATCGCCCCGGATGACCCCGAGGCGTACAACGGCCGGGGCCTGGCCCGGGTCATCCAGGGCGAGCATCGACTGGCGGTGGCCGACGCCGAAGAGTCGCTCCGGAAGGGGCCGACCGACCACCGGGTCGCCTATAACGCCTCCCGGATCTTCGCCAAGGCCGCCGAGGTTGCCCTGGCCGAGTCCCTCCGGCGTGGGATCGGCCTCCGACAGCTCGCCGAAGACTACCAGGATCGCGCGCAAGCCCTGATCCGACTGGCGATCGAGCGGCTGCCCGACGATCGACGCGCCGACTTCTGGCGGGACGTGGTCCAGCACGACCCCGCGCTGGCGGCGATTCGCCGACGGCCCAAGTTCTCGCAGCTGGCCGGCCAGTATGGACGACTGGCCAAGTGATGAGATCGTCCGAACCCGAGTCGAGCCGGAATCGAGGAGGGGGCACGCCCGTGGACCACTTCGCCTATCGAACGAGGTCGGCACTGGCGACCCGATTCCCGGAAATCGCCCGCCGATCGGCCCCGATCCATCGAGGGCCCTCCGGGGCGAGACAGGATGCCGCCACCAGGGAGGAGTGCGTAACACCGATGAATGCCGTCTTCCCGATCGCGAAGAGGGAGCGCCGCCCGGTCTCGGGTCTCCGGAAGTCCTCGCGGGCTTTCCGGCCGAACTCCTCGGCCCTGGAATCCCGAGCCTTGCTGTCGTCCTTCGATTACACGATCTCCGGCGTACCCTCCCGTGCCGCCCTGATTAACCTCCTCACTCCCTCGTCGCCCCCCCCTTCGCTCAATCTGACGGGCGGTTGGCATTCGGGTAACGCGAGGCCTCCCGGCTCCAATCCGCACGGGCCGGATGGCCCCGGCTCGGATGGCGCAGGTCCGAAACTCGCTCCTCCGATCGGGACCTTATTACCCATCGGCCCCGAGCCCGATAACCCGGCGAAGAACCGGGTCGGGCTGGCTGCGGCCGAGGTTGAGATCAACGGCACCATGACGCCGGAATTCGCGCTCGCGGACGCGATCCGAGGAGTCGTCCTGGTGAAGGTCGGCTTCGAGGGGGAACCGAGCACCGTGCTCACGACCGCCGACGGGATCAACGGACCGGCGTTGGTCCTACTTCAAGATGTCAACGAGGACACCATACCCGATCTCGTCGTCGCCAATTCCGGCGGCGACAATGTGCTGGTCTTCCCCGGCCTGGTCGGCGGCGGGGTCGGCCCGGAGTTGAGCGGGGGGAAAGGCTTCGCCGTCGGGCGCGACCCGGTCGCGCTGACCGTCGGCGACGTCAACGGCGACAGGGTCCTCGACCTGGTGGTCGCCAACAAGGGCTCCAACAACGTCACCATCCTCTTCGGCCACGGCGCGGGGCCGAGCTGGACCGCCGATCCGGGCGAGGTCCTGGTCGCCGGAGATGCCCCGGTCCGGATCGCGCTCCAGGACGTCAATGGCGACCGCAAGCCCGAGCTGTTCGTCCTCAATAGTGCCTCCAATAATGTGAGCGTCTACCGGCGACTCGAAGACGGCACCTTCGGTAGTTATGGAGGCGGCCCGATCGCCGTCGGGCTGAATCCGTCCGAGATGTTCGTCGGCCATTTCGACCGCCGGTCGGGATACGACCTGGTCACGGTGAACACCGGGTCGAACAACCTCTCGTACGTCTCCGACGTCGGCATGCTCGCCCCGCAAGCGATCTCGATCGATCTCGGAGGCATCCAGCCGATCACCGGGTTCTCCAGTGACCTCAACCGCGACGGGGTCCTCGACCTGGTGGTCGCCAGCAACGACGGGCGAATGGCCATCCTCCAGGGTGGACGGTCGGGGCTCGAGCTATCCGGCGTGATCAGTCGGCCGGGTTTCGCCTCGCCGACCGCCCTGGCGGCCGGTAACGAGATGGGCAGTTTCTACGCCGCCGGGACCGAGGGTGACCTGGCGCAGATCCTCAGCTTCAACCTCGGGCTGTCTTCCGATCTCCAGCCGACGCCGATCGAATGGCCCTCCGGGGGCGACCAGATTGACCTGATCGCCCGGCTCCTCCCGTTCGGCAACTCCGGAGTCGACCTGATCGCCGTTCTCTGGGACGACGCCCGATCCCAGCGGAGAAAGTCGTCGGAGGTGTCGGACCATGAGGCGGCCTTGCCGGTCCCCTGCACGAAGATCGAGGAGACCGACGAGGAAGGTCGGGTGGAGGATGAAGAACCTCCCCTGGAGGAAGAACCCCCGACGACCGACGATCCCGACGCCTGGGCCCGGTACGTCCTGGGACTGGACGAGGCGCTGGACGAGCCCCGCGACCTGCTGATCGCCCTGGCCGAGGCGCTCGAAGAGACCGGAGACGGCCAACCGTCGAACCTCCGGGCCCGACCCGAGATCGACCCCGATCAGGAGGCCACCACCCGGGCATTCGACGAGGCCCTCGATACGCTCCGCTCCGAATTCGCGGACCCCTCGGAAGCCGGACCCGACCCCGGGGAGAGCGAAGGGGAAGGGGCCGAAGTCCCGGCCCGACGGCTCGACCTCGACTCGATGCCGCTCGTGGCCTCGTCGGTCCTGCTCGCGGGCCGACTGATCCTCCAGGCGTCGCCACCCCACCCCACCACGATGCGCCGACGTTCCGGCCGAAGGCTCGTTCCGGTGACACCGGGCGAGGATCGACCGACGTTCCTATAATAGAGTGAAGAGGGATCGGGACCAGTTCCCGGGTCGACCGGCGATCCGCCGGAGGCCGGGTCGTGGCCGGGGTCCCCCGGGAGGATCGCGATGAACCTCATCCTTCGGCGGATTCCGGGAGCGGCCCTGGCCATGGCCGTTCTCCTCGGGGCCGCCTCCGAGGCCCCCGCCCAGTTCGGCTACTCCGCCTTCGGCTTCGGGGGCGGATTCGGCTATGGTTACCCCGCCTTCGGCTACGGCTATCCCGCCTTCGGCCTGGGCTACACCAGTTACGGCTTCGGTTACGGGGGCGGCCCGGGTTTCGGCTATCCCGCCTTCGGCTACGGTGTTGGCGGCCTGGGCTACGGATATGGTGGCTATGGTGGCTTCGGCAACGGAGGGTTCGGCGGGCCGATCCTCTCCGGCTACGGGTATGGGGGCTACCCCGGATTCGGGAACCGTTACGGGATCTATTCCCCCGGCTACATCGGGACCGGGGCGGCCGGACTGGGCTATCCGGGGATCGGCGGGACCAACCCCTATTTCAGCTTCGGGCTCTCGCCGCTCGCCGTCTTCAACGCCTCGGCCGAGCAGACGCTCCGAGGCCCGCGGACCCCGATCATCCAGTATCGGCGGAGCTACCAGGGTCCGGCTCCGACGACCCCCGCGCCCGGACAACGGGTCGGTACCGGGACGTTCACACTCGAGGACCGGTAGCCGCTCGCGAGGCTCTCGCGTCGTCGAGCGATCGGCGACCGGCCCGGCCCGTCGACGGGGACCCGGCTGGCCGTTCGCCGCACGCATCCTGCTAATTGACAAGAGTTTCCAAATTCGGCGCCGCACCGCTTCGCCGACTTCGGCCCATGCCCACTTGTCGAAATTGCCGGCCAGCTCTAGAGTTCCCACCGGACCGATCGGAGGGAATGATCATGAGCATCGAAGTGATGGACTGGGCCGGGGCTGCGGGGCCGGGAGACGAGATCCGAGACGTTGCGTCGGGACGCCTCGGATCGCCGCCCCTGGATGATGCGGGATTGCTCGACGCCTACTCCGGCGCGGTGGTCGGGGCCGCCGAGCGGGTGAGCCCCTCGGTCGTCCATATCGAGAGTTTCCACCGGGCTCGGGGCGGCGACCCCCGGCGGGCTCGCGAGGGACGGGGGACCGGGTCGGGCTTCGTCTTCACGACCAGCGGCTACATCCTGACCAACAGCCATGTCGTCCACGGGGCCGACCGGGTCGAGGTCACGCTGGCCGACGGCACCCGCCACAAGGCCGACCGGGTCGGCGACGATCCCGGGACCGACCTCGCCGTGGTCCGGGTCCACGCCGGCGATCTCGCCCCGGCCGCTCTCGGGGACTCCCAGACGCTCCGGGTGGGCCAGGTGGCGATTGCGATCGGCCATCCTTATGGGTTTCAGGTCAGCGTCACGGCGGGGGTCGTCAGCGCCCTGGGGCGTTCGCTCCGATCGCAGTCGGGCCGCCTGATCGACGACGTCCTCCAGACCGACGCGGCCCTGAACCCCGGCAACTCGGGCGGACCGCTGGTCGATTCGCGAGGGTCGGTGATCGGCGTCAACACGGCGATCATCCCCTCGGCCCGGGGGATCTGCTTCGCGATCGCGATCAACACGGCCAAGTTCGTCGCCGGTCGCCTGATCCGCGACGGCCGGGTCCGCCGGAGCCGGATCGGTGCGGGGGTCCAGACGGTCCTCCTGCCCCGTCGACTGGTCGACGCCCATGACCTCGACATCAACTCGGGAGTCCTGATCGCCGCCGTCGAGCCGGGAGGCCCCGCCGATCGGGCCGGGCTCGACGAGGGAGACGTGGTGGTCGGATTCGAGGGTCGGCCCGTCGCCGGGCTCGACGACCTCCACCGCCTACTGACCGAGGAGCGGGTCGGCCAGGTCGCCTCGATCGACGTGCTGAGGGGCGGAGGGCTGATCGCCCTGGACATCGTCCCCGCCGACTCCGGGGAGTGAAGTCGGCTCGGTCGACCTGGACCGAGCGTGATCAAGCGACTCATCGACGGCTCTACCGGCGACGGGAGACCGCGGGCGTGGGGACCGCGATCGGGTTCCGATCCTGGAGATCATCCCCAGCCCCGCAGGTCGACTGGGCCAGATCGCCGATATTGCCGATAGCATGACCTTCGTCGTCAGGCCGCGAGCCGACCTCATCACCGGCCCGTCGCCCGACTTGGTTTCGCAAAAACGACGATCGGACAATTTTCGAGGATCAATTATCGATAATCCCCTTGAAATCTCTAGACGACCGGTCTATTATCTAGAGGTCGAGAACGGAGAGCCGTTCGGACCACGAGGTCCGGACCGATCCTTTAGCCGGAAGTGGGCGTAGAATGAGTCGGGAGAACACGCGGGACATTTTACTGGAGGCGGGCAAGAAGACTTTCCTGGAAAAGGGTTACAACAATTCCGGGCTCGAGTCGATCTTGCAGGCTGCCGGCGTCCCCAAGGGCTCGTTCTATCACTATTTCGGCAGCAAGGAAGAGTTCGGGCTGAGAGTGCTCGAACGGTTCGCTTCCTGCTATGACGAAAACCTCAGTCGCTATCTGAGCGATGCCTCGGTCCCGCCGCTGGATCGGCTCAGGAATTACTTCGAGGCCGTTTGCGAACGGCTTGAGTCGGATCAGTGTCGAAAAGGATGCCTGGTCGGCAACCTGAGTCAGGAGATGGCCGACCAGAGCGAGACGTTCCGGGCCCGCCTCGAAGAAATCTTCGAAAGCCGGGTCGATCGGTATGCAGCTTGCCTCCGAGAAGCTCAGCAAGCGGGTGAGATCGGATTGGATCTCGACGTTCGCGAGCTGGCCGAATTCTGGATGAATAGCTGGCAGGGGGCAGTTCTCCGGGCCAAGTCAACGCGGAGCACCGCTCCGCTTCGGATTTTCCTGAGCGTCATGTTCGGGAATATCCTGCAAGCCCGGACGTGATCCGGCGACGAATCACCGGAGATTCGGGCCTTCGATCGGTGACGGTCGGGGCGATTGAGCGTAACCGGTATGTCGAATCGGGATCGGGTTCAGCTCGGGCTGCCAGACGCGTGCCCGAAGATTGGGACTAATGACCATGGACGCCCCTAGCACCGCTTCGAAGTTGGCCACCACCCCCGCTCGGACCCCTCGCCCGTCCTCATTCGACGAGGCGGCCAAGGCTCGGGCGTATCGCCAGTATCTCCAGGGCATCTCGGTCGAGACCCTGGCCGATCAGCTGGGTCGTTCGACGGCTGGCGTCCAGCGGGCGATCAACGAGATGCGGGCCTCGCGACTGCTCGAGCAGAAGATCGAGGCCATGGCGAATCCCAGCTTCGACGACCCCAAGGCTCGGGCCGAAATCCTCGCGCCGATGCCCGTGCCCGCCGAGGGTAAGGCGACCCGCAGGGTCAAGCCGCCCGAGGGGGTGCCCCCTTACCTGGCCAGCCTCTACGACGTGCCGTTGCTCTCTCGCGAGCAGGAAGCTCATCTTTTCCGCAAGATGAACTATCTGAAGTACCGGGCCCTGAAGCTCCGCGACGCGATCGATCCGGCGAAGGTCAGCACTTCGACCCTCGACGAGATCGACCGGATGTTGGAGGAGGCCCTGGTCGTCAAGAACCAGATCATCCGGGCCAATCTCCGGCTGGTCGTCTCGATCGCGAAGAAGCACGTCGGCCGCTCCGACAACTTCTTCGAGCTGGTCTCCGACGGGAACATGAGCCTCATCCGCGCCGTCGAGAAGTTCGACTACGCCCGGGGGAACAAGTTCAGCACCTACGCCTCGTGGGCGATCATGAAGAATTTCATCCGGTCGATCCCGATCGAGAACCATCGACGCGATCGGTTCGTCACCGGCCACGACGACCTCTTCGAGGCCGCCGCCGATAACCGATCCGACGAGCACGAATACGAGAGTGCCCAGAGGCGGATGCGCGACGCGGTCAAGGGGATGCTCGGCCGCCTGGACGACCGGGAGCGGCGGATTATCGTCAGCCGGTTCGGCCTGGACGGCGTCGGCGAGCAGACCCTGGAACAGCTCGGCCGGGAGCTGGGCGTCACCAAGGAGCGGGTTCGTCAGCTCGAGGCCCGCGCCCAGAGCAAGCTCCGCAAGATCGCCATCGAAGAGCGGCTCGAAGCGACCGTCTCCTGAGCCGAACGTCGCCCCTCCCCGGGCGGCGTTCGCCCGAATCGAAATCCATAAGAACCTGGCCCCTCCGACCCCACCGGGTCGTCGAGGGGCCGAATGCTTCCCGGATCGTCGCGGTATCATCCCGACGCCCACACCCTCGGACCATCTCCATGATCCCCGACACAAGCTTCTTCGACGGCGGAGACGGCAGCGACGAGAAACGGACGCTCGATCACATGGTCGAGACCATGCGCGCGATGAGCCTCCAGGATGACCCCCAGGCGATGGTCCGCACCTACGGCGCGCAGATGCGCCGTTACCAGCGTACCGACGGCTTCGTCGCGCTGAGTCGTCGCGGGCTGGAGTACCCCAGGTACCGGGTGACCCGCTCCAGCACCTGGGAGAAGGAAGTCGACCCCTGGAACGAGAAGGACCGCCTGCCGATCCTGGAAGGCGGCCTGATGGGCGAACTCCTCTATGGCGACGTCCCCCGGATTATCGACGATGTCCGGGTGGCCGACGACGACCCGGCCCGACCCTTCATCGGCGAAAACCGGTCGGTCATGGCCATCCCGCATTACGACCGGGGCGTCGGGCAGAACATGGTCCTGATGCTCCGGAAGGAGCCGCACTCCTTCCCGCCCGAACAGTTCCCCGACTGGTTCTGGATGAGCAGCCTCTTCGGCCGGGCCACCCAGAACCTGGTCCTCTCGGCCGAGTTGAAGAAAGCTTACGAGGTGGTCGAGCGAGAGTTGAGGGTCGTGGCCGACATCCAGCGGTCGCTCCTGCCCAAGACGATCCCGACGATCCCGACGCTCGACATGGCCGCTTTCTACCAGACCTCGCAGTGGGCCGGGGGCGACTATTACGACTTCTTCCCCTTGCCCGATGGCAAGTGGGGCCTCCTGATCGCCGACGTCAGCGGCCATGGGACCCCCGCGGCCGTCCTGATGGCGGTCACCCACAGCCTGGCCCACGGATTCCCCGGCCCGCACGATCCCCCGAGCGCCTTGCTGAGCAAGGTCAATCATCAGCTCTCGACCCTCTACACGGCCGACAACGAGGCCTTCGTCACCGCCTTCTACGGGATCTACGACCCGGCCACCCGCCGCCTGAGCTACTCCAGCGCGGGGCACAACCCGCCCCGGCTCAAGCGGTGCGGCGACACCACGATCGAGTCGCTCGACGGGGCCCAGCGGCTCCCGCTCGGCCTCTTCGCCGATGAGGTCTATGAGGACTTCACCATCACCCTCCGCCCCGGGGACCGCCTGGCCTTCTACACCGACGGGATCACCGAGGCCCTCGCGGCCGACGGCCGGATGTACGGGCTCGCCCGGCTGGACGCGATGCTCAGCCGCTGCGGCCGGGACGCCCGAGGGCTGGTCGATGACGTGGTCGACGACGTCCAGGCCTTCACCCTCGGCGTCCCCCCCTCCGACGACCAGACCCTGCTGGGCGTGACCGTCTCATAATGGCCGGGGATTCCTCCTCGATGCCTCGGTTGCGAGCCCGCGTCGCCCATCGGAGCAAGAGCCCTTGCTCGCGGACTTCCGATTGGCGACGATACCGGGCTCGTTTCGTCCCCGATGCCCCCAAGGGAGTACCCGACCATGCCCCGGACCGATTCTCGGAAGGCCAACCAGCGCCGGAGATTGCAGAAACAGCGTCAGCAGGTCCGGACCCGGCTCAACGAACTGAAGGAAGCCCCGAAGTCCGAGACCGCCTCGTCCTGAACGCCACCCGATCGGATCGGGCCACCCGAGACGGCCGCCGGTGCTTCCAGCGGCCTCTCTCTTCCCTCCGGAAAAAAACTCCGAAAATCTCCAAAAAACATTAAAGTCTGCCCCATCCCCCTTCTCGGAACTTCCTGCCGTGAAAGGATTTCCGAGGTCCCAACCGATTCTGGAAATCCTTACAATCTCGACGGTCGGAACAAGATCATTCCCAGGCCCGCCTGATCGACCGATCTACTAGTTGTCAGCAGATTTGCAATTGGTCGGCGATGTTTCCGAAGCTTCGCGCCCCTTGCGGCACAGCATGTGCTATTGAGATAGAGCGAAAATCAGCACGCCCGACATCACCTCTCCCCTCCTCGCCCAGCACAAAAAACAATTCGTTCGCAATCGTTCTCGCCGGGACTTCCCGGTGGGCGTTCGCCACTGAGGTCGGTGGCGATTGGTTTCCGCGTCGCCAGGATGGCGGCCCCCCGCGGAGCACGAACATGGAGGTTCGGGCATGAAGGTCGCTAAGGTGAGCGTTCTGGGCCTGCTGATCGCCGGATGCTTCGGAGGCCCGGCCCTCGGGGGTCCGATGCTGGTCCTGGGAACTTTCTCGACCCAGCCGACGATGGGGGTGGCCCCACCCTCGACCCCTTCGCGGTCGGGCTTCGCCCCGGCCTGGATGTCCTCACCTCTTCGACTGGGTGTCTCGGATCAACCGAACGATCAGCCCGCCCCGGCGGCCTTCAGCGCGGCTCCGGCTCCGACATACCTCCCGCCTTCGACGAATTCGGCCGATTCCGCCCCCCCGGCCTTCGCCCGTCTCTCGTCCGCCCCCGCCCCCGCGGCCGCCCCTCCGGGCCCTTCCAGCTACGACGCCTTCCTCAACCTCGGGAATGGCCCGTACCCGAACTCCGAGACGCTCACGACCGGCAACGCCAAGCCCTGGTATCAGAGCCAACCGGTGGCCAACGTCTACGGTGGGCCGCTCAATTCGCAACAGCAGGCCGACTTCAACAACGCCGTGCTCCAGAGGGTCGATCAGACCTTCCGACTGAGCGGCGTCCCGGTCTCGCTGACCACCGACCCCAACGCACAGGCCGCCCATACGCTGAGCGTGGTCGGCAACACGGCCAACCCCTCGATGCCCGGCGTGATCGGGATGACCTACATCGGCGGGAACGGGTTCCACTTCATCGACCAGTCCGCCAACTCGGCCCGGACGGTCGACCAACTCCAGTGGATCGTGGCCCACAACGTGGCCCACGAGCTGATGCTGGCCTTCGGCGTCCCGGAGGTCCACGACCAGTCGGGACGATACATCGACTCCACGACCGGCAACTGGCTGATGATGACCGACCCCAACGCCCGGTTCAGCCCCGAGGCCGCCCAGGCGCTGCTCTCGAAGGACTTCCAGAGCAAGGATTCGACCCCGATCCTGATGGGTGCCCAGCTGATCGATCCCGAGCCGGTGCCCGAGCCGGCCACGCTGGCCCTCTGGGGCCTCGGCGGCCTGGCCGCCTGGGTCGCCCACCGAGGCCGGGCCGGTCGTCGAGAGGCTTCGGCCTCCGCCTGAGGCCAAGAGTCGAGACCGACTGAAAGACCGAGGGCCGATGGAACAGATCCATCGGCCCTCGGTCCTTTGAGGTTCGGCCATCCCCTGACTCAGGCTCAGCGTGCCTTGAGATCGGCGGGCTTCACGCCCTTGGAGAACTTGTCGTTGCCGAAAGCGGTGGGGTGGAACTCGCCGACGATCGCGACATCGGACTCGGCCGGGATCTGGTCCTCCAGGCCGACCGCCCAGTAGGCGGCGTTCACCAGCATCCGACGGGTCCCCGGGCTGGCCAGGTCGGTCGCGGCCCCCATCGTGGTGGTGAAGATCCGGGCGGGCTTGCCCGACTCGCCCGTGAAGGACTTCACCCAGGCCACCGGCATCATCGGGTCGTTCTTCGGCCCTTCGATCGGCTTGCCGGTCGGCGTCATATCCTCGACGACCTGTCCGAGGACCAGCGGCTTGCTGTCGCCCGGCAAGGGGAGGCGGACCCCGTAGACGTCGGTCGGACCCCAGATGTCGCCGTCCTTGATCCCCCGGAGGATCGGGTGGCTCTCCGCCCCCGGCACGATCAGCCCGCGAGTGCTCTGCTTGCCGTGCGATCCGTGGTGGCTGATCCAGGTCTCGCCCAGGACCTGCCGCCCGAAGCCGCCGTCCCACTCCTTGCTGTTGAACGAGTAGCGGGCGTACTTCTTCGGCCCCTTGATCATGAAGGCGTGCGTCGCCGTCCTCATCCCGATGATCGGCCGGCCCGACTCGACGTAATCGACGATCTCCTTCATCTGGTCGTCGGGGAGGTCGCGGAACCTCGTGGCGATGATCATCAGGTCGGCCTTGCGGAGGGCCTCCAGGCCGGGGATGTTGTCCGACCGGTTGGGGTCGATCGACCCGTCCTTGCCGACCGCGAACAGCACGGTGCAGTTGAATCCGTGGTGCTTGGCCAGGATCTTCGCCAGTTGCGGCAGGCCTTCTTCGGATCGGTACTCTTCATCGCCGCTGATCAGGACGACATTCTTCCCCTGGCCGGGGCCTTGGCCGCCGGGGTAAACCACCCACTCGTCGTCGGCGAGGGCCAGGGGGGCCACCAGTCCGACCAGAACGAGGGCGATCGGGATTCGGGCGAATCGGGACATGGAGAGGTTCCTCGAGGGTTCAGGGTTTGCCGAGCTGCTTGTCGGCGTAGTCGAGCCAGACCTGCCAGTCTTCAGGGCCCATGGAGTGCTTGCCGGGCCGGATGTGATAAGCCAGGCGATCGCCGACCAGGCGGCCCGGCTCGGGCATCCCGGCCTCCCCGATCCCCGCGACGCCGAGGAGTCGATAGACGGGCTCGGCGGCCTTGAGGACCTCGAATTGCCCGGCGGGATTGGCCCAGGTGTCTTCGACGCCGTTGGTCAGCAGGACCGGCCGGGGGGCCGCCATGGCGACCAGGCCATTCTGGTCGAAGGGGAGCCGGTCGACCTGATCGTTGAACTTCTTGAACTCGTCGTCGAACCAGTGGGGGAAGCGATCGTTGATCTGAGAGACCTGCTCGCCGACCTTCCCCCGGCTCGGGGCCGAGCCGCCGCAGCCGGCCTGGTGGCTGACCACCAGCGCGATCCTCGGGTCGAACGCCCCGGCCAGCAGCGCGGCCTTGCCCAGCCGGGAGTGGCCGGTCACGGCGATCCGGCCCGGATCCAGGTCGGAGTCGGTCCGGAGGTAGTCCACCCCCCGCATCAGGCCCCACGCCCAGGCACCCACCGCCCCCCACTCGTTCGGGCCTCGCTTCGAACCATCACTCCCGTCATAGTGCGGGAAGACCCCATCGGCGAATCCCGGATGATCCGGGGCGATGTCGCCGCAATAGATGGTGGCCAGGGCGTAGCCCCGGTCGATCACCTTCTCGATCGACCAGACGTCGGCCTGCTTGCCCCGGCCGGCATCGGTCGCCTTGTTGTCCTGGACGCCCGGGCCGTTCGGGGGCATCCAGACCGTCGGCAGGGCGATGGTCGGGTCGTCGATCGCGGCGTGATTGCCCTGGAAGTTCAGCCCCAGGAAGACCGGCGCGGGCTTTGACCGCTTATTGGGCACGACCAGGAGCAGGTGGATCTTCGGCGTCGCGGGAGGCCCGAAGGCGATCGTCACTTCCTTCTTGGTCGCCTTCCCGCCCAGGTAGTTGCGGTCCTCCCGATCCACGGTCCCCTGGACCGAGGGGGGGGCCGCGGGGAGGTTCCCGTACATGTAATGCTGGAAGAGCGCCTTCAGCTCGGGCCGTCGGCGTTCGGTCCATTGCTCGGGCGTGGAGACCCGCGAGCCGTCGAACATTACGAGCGGGTCGGGCAACCCGGGGTGGCTCGGCAGTTGGGCGGGCTCGGGGAATCCGGCTTCGGCCATCTTCGCTCCCACGATCGGAGCCGTCAGGAGGATCAGGACTCTCGCCGCCGCGAAGACCTGGGGACGTCGCATGGGTCGGGGTCTCCGGTTCGGGTGGATCGGGCGGGGACACAGCGGGCACCGCGTCGACACGAAGGCCCATGTTACACCGATCGACGGCGGAAGCCAGACGCCCCCGGATTGGGAAGTTTGCGTGAAAAGCAGGCCGGGTGCCTTACAGCCGACGGGCAGGTCGTTACGATGGCCCCGTGGACGGCCCGACGCTTGTTTCGGGACGTCGCGGGGATTTGGGAGTTGGTCGATGACGAGGACTTACCGGCGAAATCTGATCCTGGGCCTGGCGGCGGCAAGCCTGGTGGCCGGGGGCGTGGGCATGGCCCGGCTGGCGGTCCTCCGGATGGGCCGGCAGCCCGATGGGGCGTTCCTGGTCTCCTCGGGCCAGCGGATCGAGCCCGGCTCGATCGCCTTCGACGGTCGGCCGATCGACCTGGCCGTCCACCCGCTCGGCGGCTTCTACGCCGTCCTGAACAAGACCACCGTCTTCCTGGGCGATGCCGAGGGGGTCCGCCCCGGGACCGAGGTCAAGATCGGGACCAAGGCCGCCTTCCGGGGCCTGGCCTGGTCTCCCGACGGCTCGCGGCTCTTCGCCAGCACCGACAAGGGATATATCCAGGAGTTCCGCCACGATCGGGGCAAGCTCGCCCTCGGCCCGAAGATCGCGCTGGAGCCTCCGGGGACCGCGGGGAACCCGGTCCCCGGCGGGATCGCGATCACCCGCGACGGCGCCCGACTCTTCGTGGCCGCGGCCGACCGGAACGCGGTGATCGAGGTCGACCTCGCCACCAACACCTCGATCCGCGACCTCCCCGTGCAGAACCTCCCCTTCGAGCCCCGGCTCTCCGAGGACGAGAGGACGATCATCGTGAGCAACTGGGGGGGCCGCCTGGCCAATCCCGGCGATGTCACCTCCAAGAGCGCCAACCTCGATATCGTGGCCGACGAGCGGAACACGGCGATCTCCGGGACCGTCAGCCTGATCGACCGGGAGACCGGGAACGCCCGGCACCTGGAAGTCGGCATCCACCCGACGGCCATCGCGGTCTCGGGCAAGTTCGCCTACGTCGCCAACGCGATGAGCGACACGATCTCCGAGATCGACATCGAGGCCGGCACGGTCGCGCGGACCATCCCGATGAGGTGGGGGAAGCTCGGCCTCCTCGGCGGGATGCCCAACGCCCTGGCCATCCGGGGAGGCACGCTCTACGTGGCCGACGGCGGCGACAATGCCGTGGCCGAGGTTGATCTGGCCGAAGGCAAGGTGAAGGGGTTCCGCCCCGCCGGCTACTTCCCGACGGCACTCGCGCTCGACGGCGATCGTGCCTACGTCCTGAACACCAAAGGAAACGGCTCGGTCCAGAATACCCTGCTGGGCAAGCCCGGCAACACCCACGACTTCCAGGGGACCGTCACCGTCCTCGACCTGGCGAAGGACCTCGCCGCCCAGACCGAGATCGTGGCCCGGAACAACCGATGGGACGCCAACCCCGGCCGGCCCGCCCTGAAGGTCTACAACGGGGCGATCAAGCACGTCCTCTACATCATCAAGGAGAACCGGACCTACGACGAGATCTTCGGCGACCTGCCCGAGGGGAACGGCGACCCCAAGCTCTGCTCGCTCGGCGAGACCGTGATGCCCAACCACCGGAAGCTCGCCCGCGAGTTCACCCTCTTCGACAACGGGTACGTCTCCGGCACCAATAGCGCGGACGGCCACCAGTGGTCGACCCAGAGCCTGGCCAACGAATACATGGAACACTTCTATGTGGGCTACTCGCGGACCTATCCTTGCGAGGGGGAAGACGTGATGTCGATCTCCAGCGCGGGGGCGATCTGGGATGCCGCTCTCAAGAAGAACAAGACCCTCCGCGTCTGGGGCGAGTTCTGCGATGAGGAGAAAGCCCAGGTCGAGCCGATCCCGCAGGACTGGTTCGAGGTCTGGAACGATCGGGCCACCGGGACGAACAAGTTCAAGTTCCGGGCGGTCTGCGACGTCCCGAGCCTCCGGCCGTACATCTGCCCCGAGGTGATCTACTGGCCCCTGATCCAGAGCGACCAGCACCGCGCCGACGTGTTCATCCGCGAATACGAAGAGTTTAGCAAGGCCGACACCGTGCCCAACCTGATGATCATGAGTCTTCCCTGCGACCACGCCGAGGGGACCAACCCCAAGTACCCCACGCCCAGGGCCATGTTGGCCGACAACGACCTGGCCCTGGGTCGCGTAGTCGAGGCCATCTCCAGGAGCCCCCAATGGAAGGAGACCTGCATCTTCGTCGTCGAGGACGACGCCCAGGCCGGACCCGACCACGTCGACGGCCACCGGACCGTCTTCATGGCCATCAGCCCGTACAACAAGCGGAAGACGGTCGACTCGACCTTCTACACCCAGCCCAACATGATCCGGTCGATCGAGATGATGCTCGGGCTCGACCCGATGAACCGGTTCGACGCCCTGGCCGACCCGATGGCCGCCTGCTTCTCCGACGATCTCGACCTCACGCCCTACGTCGCCGCGAAGAACAACGTCCCGCTCGACGAGCGGAACCCCTCGGGAAAGAAACTGAGCGCGGCGGACAAATACTGGCTCGACAAGACGATGGAACTGGACTGGAGCCACCTCGACGCCGCCGACCCCTACTGGCTGAACCGGATCAACTGGTACAGCCTCTTCAAGGGATCAAGGCCCTATCCCGGACGACCCGGCGAGGCCCCGGGTCAGGCCGAGGACGATGACGACGATTGATCGGATCCCGCTGCCACCCCCTCCAACCTGGAGGGGGTGGCGGAAAAGCCCACCCCTCCGGATCGCCCCATTCCATGACGTGACCGATGCGGTATCCTCGATCACCTCTGGCTCTCCCACCCGCAACCCGGAGGTCGCATCATGATCCGCATCTCATGCCTGGCAGCCTTGCTCGCGCTCGGGATCGGGGGCAACGCCCCGGCCTTCGCCGATGAGCAGTCTCCCCTGGAGGGTGTCCATCGCGTCGTCTTCCTGGGCGACAGCATCACCTACTCGGGGCAGTTCGTCGAGGATGTCGAGGCCTACCTCCGGCTCAAGGATCCCGGCCTGGACTGCGAGTTCCTCGACATCGGCCTGCCCAGCGAGACCGTCTCGGGGCTCTCCGAGCCCGGCCACGCGGGGGGAGCCTTCCCTCGTCCCTCGCTGGGCGAGCGGGTCGACCGGGTCCTCGCCGCGACCAGGCCCGACCTGGTGGTCGTCTGTTACGGGATGAACGACGGGATTTACTATCCCTATGGAGACGAGCGGTTCGCGAAGTACCGCGAAGGGATCGAGTCGGTCCGGGCCAAGGCCCAGGCGGCCGGGGCCAGGGTCCTGCACCTGACCCCGCCCGTCTTCGACGCCGTGCCGGTCAAGGCGTCGACACTCCCGGCCGGCCTCAGCGAGTACCGCCAGCCCTACACCGGGTATGACGAGGTCCTGAACCTCTACGGGGCCTGGCTCCTGGCCCAGCGCGGCAACGGCTGGGACGTGGTCGACCTTCACGGACCCATCGAGCAATACCTGGCCCACCAGAGGGTCCACAATCCCGACTTCCGCCTGGCCGGCGACGGGGTCCACATCGACGCCACCGGGCAGTGGCTGATCGCCCGCGAACTCCTCAAGCACTGGGGCGTCCCGGCCGGCGAAGTCATGGGCGAATCCGATCCCGAGAAGGTCCTGGGGGCCCTCCCGAACGGCCTGGAAGTCCTCAAGCTCGTCCAGTCCAAGCAAAGAATGCTCAAAGACTCCTGGCTCACCGAGACCCGGCACAAGCGGCCCGGCATGAAGAAAGGGTTGCCAATGGCCGAGGCCCAGGCCAAGGCGGGCGAGATCGACGGCGAGATCCGCAAGCTCTTGAAACCCTGACTTCGAGCTGGTAGCCCCGCCTAACCCTGTTAAACAAGATTCAACATTCGGTTGCCCGATCGGCCCGACTCTGCGATGATCGGGAGATCGTGCGATCCGGGGATGAATCAACCAGACCAGCGGAGTAGGCCCTCCATGGCGATCGAGCGATCGAGGACCGTCGGCGCGAGCTTTTCCCCGATCGCCGGGATTTTCCTGACCCTGGCGATCGGGGCGGCGACCCGGGCCGAGGGTCCTGGGATATCGCCCTCCGACCGGGTCCGAGAGATCCTGGCCGACAAGTGCCTGGGCTGCCACTCGGACGACCCCAGGAAGGGAGGGCTCGACCTGACCCGCCGGGCGTCGGCCCTCCAGGGCGGCGAGAACGGGCCGGCCCTGGTCCCCGGCAAGGCGGTCGAAAGCCTGCTGATCGAGCGGATCGAGGCCGGCGAGATGCCCCCCGGCCGGGCGCTCAAGCCCGAGGATCTGGCGGCCTTCCGGTCGTGGGTCGAGTCGGGGGCCACCTACGAGGTCGAACCCCTGGCCGCTCGACGGGCCGGTCCCAACTGGTGGTCGCTCCGACCGATCGCCAGGGTCGAGGTCCCCGAGGTCCGCAGACCCGACTGGGTCCGGACCCCGATCGACGCCTTCATCCTGGCCGGGCTCGAACGCGACGGGCTCCAGCCCGCCCCCGAGGCCGACCGCGCGACCTATCTTCGTCGGGTCTCCTTCGACCTCACCGGACTCCCACCGTCGCCCGAGGAAGTCCGGGCCTTCGACAATGACACGTCCCCCGACGCTTACGAGAAGCTGGTCGACCGGCTCCTGGCGTCCCCCCGCTATGGCGAGCGCTGGGGTCGTCACTGGCTGGATGTGGTCCGGTTCGCCGAGAGCCACGGCTACGAGACCAATAACCTCCGGCCCGATGCCTGGCCCTATCGCGACTACGTGATCCGGGCCTTCAACGACGACACCCCGTTCCCCCGGTTCGTCGAGGAGCAACTGGCCGGCGACACCATCGAGGGGGCCGACTGGCTCACCCAGGCCGCCACCGGGTTCATCGTGGCCGGGTCGCACGACGTGGTCGGCAATCAGCAGCCCGACCAGGTCCTCCAGCAGCGCGTCGACGACCTGGACGACATGGTCGCCACCACATCGACCGCCTTCCTCGGCCTGACCGCCCAGTGCGCCCGGTGCCACGACCACAAGTTCGACCCGATCAGCCAGAAGGATTATTACGGGATTCAGGCCGCCTTCGCCGGGGTCAACCACGCCGACCGGATGATCCCCGTCAACGACGAGGGGAGGCTCCGCGAGGCCGAGTCGGTCCGGGTCGAGCTGGCCGGGGTCGAGCGCGAGCTGGACGAGACGGAGCCCCTGGCCCGGGTCGAGGCCGGATCGCCGGGGCGTCCGCCGGTCGACCCGCTCCGGAACGTCGAGCGGTTCGAGCCCACCCCGGCCCGATTCATCCGGTTCACCGTCGAGTCGACCAACGGAGGGGCCGAGCCCTGCATCGACGAGCTGGAGGTCTGGTCCGCCGGCCCCGATCCGCGCAATCTGGCCCTGGGCGGCATGGCCTTCGCTTCGTCCACCTATCCGAACAGCCCGATCCATCGGCTCGAACACCTGAACGACGGCCAGGTGGGAAACGGCCGAAGCTGGATCTCGGCCGAGGCCGGGAAGGGCTCGGCGGGGGTCGAGCTGAAGGAGCCCGCCACGATCGACCGGATTGTCTGGGGGCGTGACCGGGAAGGGACCTACCGCGACCGGACCGCCGCCGTGTACCGGGTCGAGGTCGCCGAGGAACCGGGCCAGTGGCGGGTGGTCGCCTCCTCGAAGGATCGGGCCGCGAAGGCCGACGAGACCCCGCCCGCCTCGTCGGGTCGCGAGGCCTTGATCCGCCAGCGCGACGACCTCCGGAAGCGGCTGGCCGCGCTCGGCTCGACGATCAAGGTCTACGCCGGGACGTTCACCCAGCCCGGCCCGACCCACATCCTGAGGCGCGGCGACCCGACCCAGAAGCTGGATGCGATCCCCCCCTCGGGCCTCTCGGCGGTCCGTCCCAAACTGGAGCTTCCGGCCGACTCTCCCGAGGCCGCTCGACGGGTCGCGCTGGCCCGTTGGATCGCCGACCCGGCCAACCCGCTCGCCCCTCGGGTGATGGTCAACCGGGCCTGGCATTACCACTTCGGCCGGGGGATCGTCGCCACGCCCAGCGACTTCGGCTTCAACGGCGACCGCCCCTCGCATCCCGAGCTGCTCGACTGGCTGGCCTCCGAGTTCCTCGCCAACGGGGGCCGGCTCAAGCCGATCCACCGGCTGATGGTCCTCTCGGCCACCTATCGGCAGTCGAGCCGGATCGACGAGCAAGCCAGGGCCCTCGACGGCGAGAACCGGAAACTCTGGCGGTTCAACCCCCGGAGGCTGGAGGCCGAGGAGATCCGCGACGCGATCCTGGCCACCGCCGGTACGCTCGACCTCCGGATGGGCGGGCCGGGCTACACCCTCTGGGAGAAGAACACCAACTATGTGGTCGTGTTCACCCCGAGGGAGGAGCTTGGCGCCGACACGTTCCGGCGGATGGTCTACCAGTTCAAGCCCCGGAGCCAGCCCGACCCGACCTTCGGGGCCTTCGACTGCCCCGACGGAGGACTGACCGCCCCGCGCCGGAACATCTCGACCACCGCGCTCCAGGCCTTCAACCTGCTCAACAGCCGGTTCATCCTCGACCAGGCCAACCGCCTGGCGGATCGCCTGGAGGCCGAGGCCGGTCCCGACCCCGGGTCGCAGGTCGATCGGGCCTTCGAGCTGGCCTTCGGACGGTGCCCGACCGAGGCCGAGCGTCCGGCCGCCATCGGGCTCGTCCGCGATCACGGGGCCCCCGCGCTGGCCCGGGCCCTCTTCAACGCCAACGAATTCCTGCACGTCCCTTGAAGCCGGGAGCCTCGACCGATGCCCGACAACACCCCCGGCCCCGGCGGCCTCCGACTCCTCGATCGCCGGTCGTTCCTCTCGCAGTTCTCGACCGGCCTGGGCGGGATCGCCCTGGGGGCGATGCTCGCCGAGCAACGCGCGAAGGGGGAGGACTCCGCCCCGGCGGGGATGCCGCACCACCCGCCCCGGGCGAAGCGGGTCGTGCAGATCTTCTGCACCGGGGCCCTGAGCCACCTCGACACCTGGGATTACAAGCCCTCACTGGTCAGCCGGAACGGCCAGCCGATGCCGGGCGCCGAGAACCTCCGAACCTTCCAGGGGGAGAACGGCAACCTGGCCCGGAGCCCCTGGGCGTTCCGGCCTCGGGGGGAGTCGGGCAAGATGACCTCCGACCTCCTCCCTCGCCTGGGCGAACTGGCCGACGAGATGTGCTTCATCCACTCGTTGACCTCGAAGACCAACACCCACGGGCCCGGCGAGATCTTCCTGAGTACCGGATTCACCGCCGAGGGATACCCCAGCCTCGGCTCGTGGGTCTCGTACGCGCTGGGGTCCGAGAACCGCGACCTCCCCGCCTATGTCGCGATCCCCGACCCCCGGGGCGTCCCCCAGCAAGGTCCGGCCAACTGGGCGGCGGGCTTCCTCCCGGCGATGCACCAGGGGACCGCGTTCAACGCCGACAAGCCGATCCCCCACCTCAAGCGGCCCGACCGGATCGCCGAGGGGGACGACCAAGCGACCCGGGACTTCCTCAAGTTCCTCAACGATGAGCATCTGAGACGCAACCCCGGCGACGCAGAGCTGTCGGCCCGGATCGCCTCCTACGAGCTGGCCGCGCGGATGCAGCTGGGAGCCCCCGAGGTCGCCGACCTCTCGGGCGAATCCCCCGCGACTCGCGAGCTCTACGGGCTCGACGACCCCAACGCCACGCTCGCCGGGTTCGGCCGGAATTGCCTGCTGGCCCGGCGGCTCCTGGAGCGGGGGGTCCGGTTCGTCACCCTGTTCAACGGGGCCTTCGCCATGGGCGAGGGGAACCTCAACTGGGACGGCCACCGGAGGATCGAGTCCGACTACAACCGCCACGGACCGATCCTGGACCGACCCGCCGCCGCGCTCCTGCACGACCTCAAATCCCTGGGCCTGCTGGACGACACCCTGGTGATCTGGAATACCGAGTTCGGCCGGATGCCGACCTTCCAGAAGGGGACCCAGGGCCGCGACCATAACCCCTCCGGCTTCACCGCCTGGATGGCCGGGGCCGGCGTCAAGCGGGCTTTCAGCTACGGGGCCACCGACGAGTTCGGCCACAAGGCCGTCGAGAAGGTTGTGGACGTCCACGACTTCCACGCCACCATCCTCCACCTGCTCGGCCTCGACCACGAACGCCTGACCTTCTACTACAACGGGGCCAACCGACGCCTGACCGACGTGCACGGCAAGGTAATCCAGGATATTTTGACATGAATTAGTTTCGTAGGGCAGGGTTGGCCTGCCGAGTCACGGATCGCGGCAGAAAGTGCCAATATCGAGAGTGGCTCACGGCCCCGCCAAACTCGAATCGCCCATCAGTGCCCGAACAGGAACTCCTTCGCATTCACGAGTGCCCACATGAGGTCGCGAAACACGGCCACCCGGTCGTCTCCTTCGAGCCCCGCGAGGGTCGACTCGACCGTCCGCCACTGCGACTCGCTCGGCCTCCGGGCCAGGGAGGCCAGAAATAAAGTCTCGACGATCTCTCGATCCGACTGACCCTCCCGGATCAGCCCGGCCAGGCGGCCCTCGCCGTCCTCGATCCTCCGGTTCAGGGCGTCGCCATTCATCAGGTGGAGGACCTGCGGCATGGTCACGTCGGCGGTCCGCTCGCAGGCGCAGGCGGTCACGCGGTCGGGTCGGCCGAAGGTTTCCAGGAGGTCGTTGCGGATCTGGGGGTCGGGCAACTGCACGGCCCGGATCCCGACCGGCTGCCCTTCGTAAGATTCGGGGACGCCCGTCACCACAGCCAACGCGTCGGCCAGGACCTCGGCGGGGAGTCGCCTGGGCAGATAGTGAGAGAAGAACGTCCGGTCGCTCGCGTTGGCGGGCAGGGTCTCCGACGAGAGGGCATAGATCCTCGATGAGACGATCAGCCGCATCAGCCTCCTCAGGTCGTATTCGTGGGCGATCAGGTCATCCACGAGCGCATCCAGCAAGGGTTCGTTCGAGGCGGGGTTGCTGGCCCGGAGGTCGTCGACCGGCTCGACCAGCCCGACGGCGAAGAACCGCTTCCAGACCCGATTGACGATCGAACGGGCGAAGCTCCGACGGCCCGCCCCGCCCATCCACGAGGCGAGCGCGGCCCTCGGGTCCTGGCCCGATTCGAGCGTGATCTCCGACCGATCGAGCGGCCGGGGGGGGAGGAATTCCCCGGTCCTCGGCTGGGTCAAGCCCACGCGCTCGGGGTCGGCCTTGGCCCCCCGTCCGCCCCTCCGTCGACCCGGAGCCCCGACGTTGACCGAGGCCCCCTGATCGGTCGCCTTGGCGTCGACCTTGATCCGGCTGAAGAAGGCGGCCATCCCGTAATAGTCGTCCTGGGTGTACCGTTCGAGCGGGTGATTGTGGCACTTGGCGCAGGCGATCCGGGTCCCCAAGAGCGCCTGGCTGGTGGACTCGGCGAGTTCCTCGGGCTTGCGGTTGACCAGGTAATAGCCTCCGGCCGGCTCGTCGTTCAAGGGCCCTCGGGCGGTCAGGACGTCGCGGGCCAGTTCGTCCCAGGGGCGGTTGGTCCGGACCTGCTCGCGGAGCCAGTGGGCGAACCCGCGGACCCCCTTGCGGCCCCGCTTGTCGTTGTCACGCTCGCGACGGTTCTGGAACAGCTCGCCCCAGGCCATCGCCCAGTAATCGACATAGGCCGGGCTCCCGATCAGTCGATCCACCAGCGCGGCCCGCTTGTCGGGCGAGGGGTCATCCAGGAACGCCGATGCGTCTTCGGGCGTGGGAAGCGAGCCGGTCAGGTCGATCGAGGCCCGTCGGAGATAGGTGGCGTCATCGCAACCCGGCGAGGGTTCGAGCCGAAGCTCGCGGAGCCGGTCCATCGCGCGATCGTCGATGAAGTTCGACCGGGCGGCATAGGCCGCCTCGTCCACCTCCTGGTCGTAGGGGGTGGTCACCACATGCACGGCCACCTCGCCCATGAAGCTGGCCATCACCGACGTGGCCCCCGGTCGGAGCGCCTCGACCCGGCCGTTCTCGTCGACCTGGGCCAGCCCCTCCTCGTTCGACTTGAAGAGCGCGAGCCGCGTCACGTCGCGGACGCCCCCTCCCGAGTCGTGGGCCATCAGCCGGAGTCCGACGGACTGACCGGGCCGGTAGGTGGCCGAGGCCGGCTCGACCACCAGTCGGATGATCGTCGGCTCCTGGCCGGTCGGCCCGGGGGTCCCTGCGGCGATCCAGGCCAGCAACGTCTGGTACTCGGGCGTGCCCGCCTTCAACTTCTGCCCCCCCTGATGAGGGACCCGCATCAGCGGCTTGGCCAGCAGGAGGCTCTCGCGAGGGCGGCTCTTGGCGATCCGTCGCCCCTTGGAGTCGCGGGTGATCGCCAGATGATCTAACTCCGGGGCATACCCTCGGAGGCTCAACTTGAACCCAGCCTGGCCCGCGAGCTTCCCGTGACACCCCCCCGAGTTGCAACCCAGCCGTGTCAGGACGGGCACCACATCGTTGACGAACGAAGGGGCCGACCGCTCGCCGGTCGGGGGAGCATCGGCCCCGATCATCGACAGGCAGGCCAGGCCGAGGGCGATCGTCGGGATTCGTGTCATGGCGACCAGGGCTCGCGTCAAGGTTGCTCCACGATCGGATGTTTAACCATAGTAAGACATTCCTGGGCTGGGTCCAAGTGGTCGTCTCGATGGCCCTACCCGGAGGTGGCTTCGTCCCGACAGCAGCAATGGCTTCGTCCCGACAGCAGCAATGGCTTCGTTCCGACAGAGCGATTGGCTTCGTTCCGACCACCTGAGTGGCTTCGTTCCGACCACCTGAGTGGCTTCGTTCCGAGTTGTGAACGATGTAGATTCACGATCCCGCCTCTTGTCCGGGTGGCAGGGGTAAGCGCCAGCTTACCCCGGATTCGACGTCATTCCCGGGGTAAGCTGGCGCTTACCCCTGCCACCCGGACGGTGAGAGTGGCTTCGTTCCGACGGGGTGGATCAGGTCGATCCCCGATCCCAACGCGCCCCACCGTCGTTGCAGACCCGGGCAACATTCACTATCGCCACGGACCACGCCCTTGCGCATACTTTGCCCGTCGCGATTTACGTTCGCCCGTCGCCGCTCAGTCCATCCCTTGCAGGTGCTCGGCCAGTCGATCGTAGGTCTGGGAGGCTCCGTCCTGCATCCCGGACTGGAGGACGGCGTCTCGGACCTCTCGAGACGGGTAGAGGACCGCGACCGTCATCGTGGTCCGTCCGCCCGACTCGACGAGGGTCAGGGTATTGATCGACTCGCCGGGGAAGTCGTCGAACGACTCGGTCGTCACCAGTCGCTCGGGCGGTGCGATCTCGCGATAGACCCCGCTCATCCCCATCCGCGAGCCATCGGGGCCTTGCCCGACGAACCGCCAGGCCCCCCCCGGGCGAAGGTCGATGGTGCAGACCGGGAGGGTCCAGCCCCTCGGCCCGTACCAGTTCGGCACATGCTCGGGGTTGGTCACGGCCTCCCAGACCAGCCGTCGAGGGGCGTCGAAGACGCGCGAAATGACGATCTCGCGATCCGTCGGCGTCGTGAACGTCGTGGTCCCCGGCTTATCCGTCGCGTTCATGGTCCTTCTCCCTGGCCTTGAGGCGTTCGAGGTACTCGTCCAGCCGACCGAAACTCTCATCCCAGAAACGTCGGTAGTTCTCGGCCCACTCGGCGACCTCCTTGATCGGGGCCGCCTCCAGCCGACAGGGCCGCCACTGCGCCTCGCGACCCCGGGCGACCAGGCCGGCCCGCTCCAGCACCCGGAGATGCTTGGAGACGGCCGGCCCGCTCATCGCGAACGGGCTCGAGAGTTCCTTGACCGTGGCCGGTCCCGAGGCGAGTCGATCGAGGATCGCGCGCCGGGTCGGATCGGCCAGAGCCGCGAAGGTGATGCTCAAGGTGTCGGTCATTCGTATCTATCCACCCGGTTAACTAACCGACTGGTTAGATACATCAAATATCTTCGACTGTCAAGCGTCCGATCTCGCGAAGCGGTCGGGCCTGGGCAATTGGGTGTGCCCCGAATTGTTGGTCGTTGTGTCGGCGGAGCAAGCTCCGCCCGAGCAAAGCGGAAGCAAGCTTCCGCACTCCAGGGCCTCCGGCGGCCCACCGAACTCGAGGTGCACCCCCCGGCGGCGAAGCCGCTTTGGAGTGCGGAAGCTTGCTTCCGCTTTCGGACCCGGAGCTTGCTCCGGGGCGATCGGCTGTCGATCCCTGCAACGACACCCAGAATCCCTGGGCGCACCCTGGTCGGTGATCCACCCCATTCAACCATTGTCAAATTCTCGACCAGGAGGGATACTGAAACCGACTCATCGAAGCTGATTCGGTCAGGAACCGAGGGTATCGGCCATGATCCGCATCCCGATTGGCCCGAGGTCCAGGCGATGCGATGGCGTGGCCCGTCGCGACTTCCTCCGCGTGGGCGGGCTGGCGGCGTTCGGGCTTCCGGCCTTGCTCCGGGCGGAAGCCTCGGGGAACCCCGAGACGGCAGCCCCGGCGCGATCGGTGATCCTCCTCTACCTGGGCGGCGGGCTCTCGCATCACGACAGCTTCGACCCCAAGCCCGACGCGCCGAGCGAGGTGAAAGGACAGTACGGGACGATCGACACCCGGCTGCCGGGCGTCCGGTTCTCGGACAAGATCCCGCTGCTGGCGGCGCGGAATGATCGGTTCGCGCTGGTCCGGTCGGGGGCGCACGGGAACGACCACCACGAGACGGCGACCAACTGGGTGCTCTCGGGCAAGTTCGGCTCGGCCTTCGGCGACTACCCGGCGATGGGGGCGGTGGTGGCCCACGAGCTGGGCTATCGAGGGCCGATGCCACCATATTTCGCCGTCCCGAAGAACCCTTCGTTCACCTGGGAGCTGGGCAAGAGCGCCTTCCTGGGCGGGCGCTACGAGTCGTTCAAGAGCGGCGATCCCAACGCGCCGAACTTCGCGGTGAAGGACCTGACCGTGACCGGCGACTCTTCCACGGGCCGGGTCGGGCGTCGCCAGTCGCTCCGGCTGACCGTGGACGACCTCGCCCGCCAGGTCGATTCCGACGACGGCCTGAGGACGATGGACGAATTCCAGCGGAGGGCGATGGACCTGGTGGTCTCGCCCGAGGCCCGCCGGGCGTTCGATCTCGACCGCGAAGATCCAAGGCTCCGCGACCGATATGGCCGGACCACCACCGGGCAAGGGTGCCTGCTGGCCCGTCGGCTGATCGAGGCCGGCGTCCGGTTCGTCACGATCAATAGCGCGGGCTGGGATCATCATGCGAACATCTTCGGCTCGCTCGACCGGCGGCTCCCGGAATTCGACGCCGCGTTCTCGGCCTTGCTGGACGACCTCCAGGGCCGGGGACTCCTCGAATCGACCCTGGTCGTGGCGATGGGCGAGTTCGGCCGGACCCCCAAGCTGAACGCGACCGCCGGGCGGGACCACTGGGGCCACGCGGCCAGCCTGGTCTTCGCGGGGGCCAACATCGTCCCCGGTCGGGTGATCGGCCGGACCGACGACCAGGGAGCCCACGTCATCGACCGCCCGGTGAGCCCCGCCGACGTCGCCTCGACCATCTATCAGGCCCTCGGGGTCGACCCCGCCCGTCACCTGATGACCCCCGAGAATCGCCCGGTCGCGATCCTGGACGAAGGGTCGCCGATCTCCGAGATGCTCGCCTGAGGATTCGTTGAGATCCGCCCTCCCGAGATCCGCACCCGATGACGCTCCCCCTCGCGATCCCGCTGATCCTCCTGGCGATGGCCGACGACGCCCCGGTCAGCTATAGCCGGGAGGTCGCCCCCTTCCTGGAGGAGCACTGCCTGGCCTGCCACGACGAGGGATTCACCACCTCCGACCTCTCGATGGCCGACGTCGAGTCGATGAAGCGGGGCGGACGCCGGGGGCCTTCTCTCGTCCCCGGGAGCGGTAAGGAGAGCCTGATCGTCCAGTTCATGGACGGGACCCGCCAGCCCCAGATGCCCCCCAAGACCTCGATCCCGCGCGATCAGATCGCGGTCCTCGCCCGGTGGATCGACCAGGGGGCCAGGGTCGACGCCGAGGCGGTCGACGCCCGACGCCAGGAGCGCCGGAAGCTCGAAGCCGAGGAGGCCGCGACCTTCGCCTCCGACGCCCCGCCCTCCGTCACCGGGCTGGCCTACTCGCCCGACGGCAAGGCCCTGGCCGTGGCGAGCTATCGCGAGATCATCCTCCTCGACCCCGCCACCGGCAAGATGCTCCGGAAGCTGGCGGGCTTCCCCGACCAGGTGACCTCGGTCGCTTATGCGTCGGATGGCTCGATCGCCGGGGCCGGCGGCACCCCCGGCCGGGGCGGAGAGGTCCGGATCTGGGACGGGGCCGGCCGGGAACGTCAGGTCCTCCGAGGTCACGCCGACACGATCCTCGCCGTCGCCTGGCGACCGGGATCGGAGCAGGTGGCCACTTCGAGCCTGGATAAAGTGATCACCATTTGGGACGTGCCCACCGGCCATCCGATCCGGTCGATCAAGAACCACGCCGACATCGTGACCTCGCTCGCCTTCAGCCCCGACGGCAAGAAGCTGGCCTCGGGCTCGGCCGACCGGACCGCCAAGATCCACGACCCCGAGACCGGCCTGCAACTCGCCTCGCTGGCGGCCCACAAGGACGCGGTCCTCGCCATCGCCTTCAGCCCCGACGGCCAGTACCTCGCCACAGCCGGGGCCGACAATTCGATCCAGGACTGGAAACTGGCCGACACCACCAACCCCGAGAAGGGCTTCGGCCACACCGGCCCGGTCTACGCCCTCGCGTGGAGGCCCGACGGCTCGGGCCTCTTCGCCGGCTCGGGAGGTAGGCCCTCGTTCCTCTCCTACAGGAAGGAGAACGGAAACCGGGTTGTCGAGATCAAAGAAGAGACAATGCCCAGGGATTGGGTCTACGCCACCGCCATCGCCCCCGATAACACGACCGTCGCCGCCGGGGGCTGGGACGGCTCGGTCATCATCTGGGACCTGAAGGACGGGGCGCGAGTCCGGACATTCGTGCCGGGCCGGGAAGAGTGAAGATCAATGATTCCAACATAGCTTGAGCACTCATGAATTCTCGATGGCTCTTGCCGCTCGCCGCGGTCCTGGTCGTACTAGCCCTCGCGCCAGCGCTGACATGCTTCCGACCGAGCCGATTTCGGATGAGTTCAAGGCAGCTATTCATCATCGTGGGGTTGTTGGGGATCGGCCTGGGTTTCATCCGATTTCTCGGATCGATCGACCCCATTTTCGGGTTCAGCACGATTTACTCGACTAATTACGATGAGGCTCGGTTTCGGACGATCCGCCTTGGGATGTCGAAGAAGGAAGTCATTGAAATCATGGGTCCACCACTGGACAAACCGGATTGGGAAGAGGCCGATGCGTGGTATTACAGCGAACAACCCGACGACATGTCGAACTATTATCAGCGATGGATCTTTTTCGATTCCGGTCGAATCTCCGAAATCATCATCGACTTCTTCATCGACTGAGGCAACGAAGCCCGGAGCAGCAGCACGGGCAGGGCAGGGCTCGCCCTACGAAACGAAATCAGGCGCAACGCGATCGTGGATCGCTGCAGAAACGAGTGAGGATCGCCGCCGACCGAGGACCAGATGATGAGCCGTCCCTTCTTCGCCATCCTCGCGGTTTCCGCCTGCTTCGCCCAGTCCGCGATCGCCCAAATCGCCCCGCCGATGATCCGATCCACGAGACCCATCGGCGCGGCCCCCGGAGAGACTGTCACCCTGGAGGGGAAGGCCTCCGAGGTCCGCGACGGGGCCACCCTCCGATTCGATGATCCGACCATCACGTTCGAAGGACTGGAGATCGGCAAGGCCGAGGGGAATGGGCTTCAAACCATCAAGGTTCGCGTGACCGTCCCCATGAAGCCGGGACCGTTCGGCTTCCGGATCGCGACCGACGGCGGGATCTCGAACCCCGGTCAGGTCCTGGTAGGAAGGCCGATCCCGACCGTGGCCGAGGTCGAGCCGAACGACCGGTTACGCCAACCCCAGGCCGTTTCGATCCCTTCGGCGATCGAGGGGACCGTGTCATCGGGCGACGATGTGGACGTCTTCGCCGTCGAGATGCAGGCGGGCGAGACGCTGGTGGCGGAGGCGGTCGCGGCGAGGGCGGGGTCGAAGCTCGATGCCTGGGTGGCGATCCTCTCGGCAGACGGTCGCGAGCTGGCCGCCGACGACGACCGGTTCGGGCGGGACGCCGCCGCCTGGTCCACCGTACCAACATCGGGCCGGTACCTCGTGACGATCCAGGACGCCAACGGCCGGCACCGCGACGGGGGGATCGAGTCGAAGATGACCCGGCCCTATCGGCTGGAAGTCGGGCGGTTCCCGATCATCGACGCCCCCTTTCCCGCCGGGGCGAAGCGTGGTCGAAGTGTACCGATCCGCCTGCTCGGGGCGAACCTGCCCGAAGGTTCGGAGGCTCGTTTCGATCCCCCGCCCGACGCGATCGAAGGGGATCATCCCTTCACGATCACGACCCCGCTCGGCACGTCCAACGCCCTGGCGATGCGCGTGGGCGGCTCGGACGAAGTTGGGGAAATCGAGCCGAACGAAGACATCGAGACATCAACCACCATCACCGTCCCGGCCTCGATCAACGGGACGTTCGGGACGCCCGATGCCAGCGGGCCCGACCTGGACATCTTCCGGCTCAAGGCCGGGGCGGGGCGGGCCGGGGACTACGCCATCAGCGTCCTGGCGGCGCGGGTCGGATCTCCGGGCGACCCGATCCTGACGGTGCTGGACCCGAAGGGTGAGCCGCAAGGGGAGGACGATGACAAGCTCGGCCGGGACGCCCGGATCGAACGGCCGATCGAATCGAATGAAGGGATCTTGATCTCGGTCCGCGACTATTTCGGACGGGGGGGCGACCGGTTCGTCTATCGGATCGAGGTCGAGCCGGTTCTTCGAAACCTGGCCGTCTCGGCCGATCTGGGGCACCGGACGGTCCCGCGCTCGGGGTCGCTGGCCGTCCCGATCACGGTCGAGCGGAATGGTTTCGCCGGGCCCGTCACCATCCTGGCCGGCGATCTCCCCGAAGGAATCCTGGCCCGGCCCCTGACCATCGGCCCGGATGACTCGGGCGGCCTGCTGGTATTCTCGGCCTCGACCGACGCGGCGATGGGAGCCTTCCCGATCCGCCTGACCGCTCGCGACATCCCGGCACCGGCCGCCTTCTCCTACCGAGAACGAGGCGCGATCGACGAGGTCCCGCGCGAGAATGACCCGATCAAAGGCCCGCACGAGACGGTCGTCGATGTGACCTCGCCGCTCCTGGCCGTCGCCGATCGGTCCTCGATCGGGCTGATCCCGCCCGAGGGGCCGATCGTGGTGACCCCCGGCGGTTCCGCCGATCTGAAGTTCGCGATCGACCGGCGCGACGTTGCCGGGAAGAAGCCGCTCAGTGTTCGCTTGCTCGCGTCCGGCAAGGCGCTGGAAGGGTTCGAACCGGTTAAGGATCTTGATGTGAAAGTCGAGGAAAACGTCGCCGCGTTCACTCTCAAGGCGAAGGTTGATGCGAAACCCAGATCGGTCACGATCGCCGCGCGGGCCCGGATCGAGGGGACTCCCGAGGGGCTCGGGGCCGACTCATCGCCAGTCATCCTGGTGGTGCCGGATCGGGCGGGGCCTTCCGGGGGTGATCGCTGACACCCTCACCCGCCCTTCGGGCACCCTCTCCCGGGGGGGAGAGGGAATTCATCCGACATCCAAACAATCTACACTTACTCAATTCTACCCTCGAAATCCTCGCGGATCACGGCGGCGAGGGCGCGGATCTTCAGGGCCTTCCGGAGCGCCTCGGGGTCGGCGTGGCGGTCGTAGATCAGTTCGGCGACCTCCACGACCGTGACGCGGTCCTGCTCGCGGCGGGTGCATTCGATCGGGTCGCCCGGCCCGACTTCGCCTTCTTCGACCACGGCGAAATAGATCCCGGGGCGGCCGGCGAGCCGGAACCGTCGGACCATCAAGGGGTCGTTGAACCTCATGCCCAGCTTGAAGCAGGGTTGACGCGGCTGGGTGACGACCAGCTTCGCGGTGCCGACCCGGAACTCGTCGCCGATGGAGACCTCGTCCTCCAGCAGGCCCTCGGTCGTCAGGTTCTCGCCGAAGTTCCCCGGGGTCAGGTCGCGGTCGGGCAACTCGCCCCGCCAGAAGGCGTAATGCTCCCGGGGATACGCATAGACCGCCTTGTCGCGGCCCCCGTGGACGGTGAGATCGGCCTGGGCGTCCCCTTCGAGGTTGAATCCGCGGAGGGGGACCTTGGAGGACACGGGCTCCTTGAAGATCGCGGTGGAGACGTACCGGCCCTGCCAGATCCGCGTCTTCGGCATGCCGACATTGACCGAGTCGACTCGCATGGACATTCTCAGGGTTCCTTGTGGATCACGCCGTCTTTCATGACCATCCGGATCTTCCGGACCGCGCCGATCTCGCGGGTCGGATCGCCGTCGACCAGGATGAGATCGGCCCGGAGGCCGGGCTTGATCGTGCCGACCTGATCGCCGAGCCCGAGGACCCTGGCGGCGGTCGAGGTGGCCGACCGGAGGGCGTCCGGGGGCGTCATCCCGGATTCGACCATCAGCTCCAGCTCTCGGCCCTGCTCGCCGTGGGGGAAGGGCCCCACGTCGCTCCCGTTGATGATGGTCACGCCCGCTTCGAGGGCCAGTTTGAAGGCTGCGCGGGCCTGCTGGAGCCGGCGGGTATCGGGGGGATTGCCCGATCGCTCGCCCTCGAATCGGGCGAGGGCCTCCAGGATCGTCAAGGTCGGACAGAACGAGACGTGGCGCTCGGCCATGAGCCGGAAGACCTCGGCATCGCCGCCGTCCCCGTGCTCGATCGTCGAGACTCCGGCCAGTGCCGCGCGTCGCATCCCCTCCCTGGTCGTGGCGTGGGCCGAGACCGGCCGCCCTTGCGAGCCGGCGGTCTCGACGATCATCCGGAGTTCCTCGATCGAGAAGGTCGCCCCACGACCGTTGTCGGCGTAAACCTTGATCACGTCGGCCCCTCGGCCGATCTGGTCGCGGACGACCCGGCGAAGCGTATCGCCATCGGCCTCCTCGGCCCCTTGCGGGACGTCGACCTCGGGGGCGAGACCGGCCGGGGCGTAGCTCCGCGAGGCGACGATCGCGCGGGTCGCGACCAGGAGGCGGGGGCCGGGGAGGATCCCCTCCTCGACCGCCTGCCGGAGCCCCACGTCGGCATAGCCCGCCCCCTCGGTCCCCAGGTCCCGGAGCGTGGTGAAGCCGGCCATCAGGTCGAGCTTGAGGTGGTTCGTCGCCCGGCAGACCCGGAGGGCTAGCGGCTCCTCGAGGACCTGATCTTCCCAGGGCGCCTCGTTGTAGGGGTGGAGCAGGACATGCGAATGCGAGTCGATGAGGCCCGGCAGGAGCGTCGCGCCGGGGAGGTCGATGATCCTCGCTCCGTCGGGGGCCTTGACCTCGGCCGACGGGCCGACCTCGGCGATCGCCCCATCGCGGACCAGGACGGCCCAGCCCTCGTGGGCCTGGGCCTCGACCCCGTCGAAGACCCGAGCCGGCCAGATCAGGACCGGCGGCGGGGTGTCCTTCTGCGTCGGGGCCTGAGCAGGCGCGAGGCCCGGGGCTAGTGCCAGGACTCCGATTATCAGCGGTATGACGGTCGTTCGAAGTTGAGTCATGATCGCTCCGGGTCCGGCGGACGGTCGGGCCTCCCGAGAAGGACATTGGAGTCGATCTCCGGGTTCGATTCCAGGGTGGAGCGGGGATCGAACCCCCTCGATTTCGCCCGGCGGACGATGGCGGGCGCGGTGATTGGGGCGTATGGTGAACGCTCCATCCGCATCTGGGAACCTGAGGGCAGAATCATGATGCACCCGCATCGAAGCATCCGGCTGGCCTGTTGCGTCCTCGGATTCGCGTCCCTGATGACCCTGGAGGGCGTGGCCCGGGAAGCCAAACGGCCCAACATCGTCTTCCTGTTCAGCGACGACCACGCCTATCAGGCCATCAGCGCTTACAACGACCCCCGGAAGCTGGTCGAGACGCCGAACATCGACCGGATCGGCCGGGAAGGGATGCGGTTCGACCGCTGCGTGGTCCCGAACTCGATCTGCGGGCCGAGCCGGGCTTCGATCCTGACCGGCAAATACTCGCACATCAACGGTTTCTACAATAACTCCAACTGCCGGTTCGACGGATCGCAGCCGACCTTCCCCAAGATGCTCCAGGGCTCGGGCTACCAGACGGCCATGATCGGCAAGTGGCACCTGGGGTCGGACCCCACCGGATTCGACGAGTGGCACATCCTGCCGGGGCAGGGGGTCTACTACAATCCGCCGATGATCCACAACGGCAAGCGAGAGCAGCACAAGGGATACGTCACCGACCTGATCACCGACTTCGGCCTCGACTGGCTCAAGGGGCGGGACAAATCCAAACCGTTCCTCCTGATGCTCCAGCACAAGGCCCCGCACCGCGAGTGGCTGCCGGCCCTCCGCCACCTGGGGCACGACGCCGACCGGAAGTACCCCGAGCCCGCGACCCTCTTCGATGATTATGCCGGACGGACCAAGGCCGAGGCCGACCAGGACATGACCATCGCCGAGACGATGACCCCCAAGGACCTCAAGCTCACCCCCCCGCCCAACCTGGACCCCGAGCAGCAGAAGGCCTGGGACGCCTATTACGAGCCCCGGAACGAGGCGTTCCGATCGGCCAACCTGGAAGGGGCGGACCTCGTCCGCTGGAAGTACCAGCGCTACATGCACGACTATCTCGGGTGCATCAAGGCGGTCGACGAGTCGGTCGGGCGGGTCCTCCAGTACCTCGACGACGAGGGGCTGGCCGAGAACACGATCGTGGTCTACTCGGCCGACCAGGGGTTCTACCTGGGCGAGCACGGCTGGTTCGACAAACGCTGGATCTTCGAAGAATCGCTCCGGGCCCCCTTGCTGGTCCGGTGGCCCGGCGTCACCAGGCCCGACAGTGTAAATTCGAAGCTGGTCTCGAATATCGACTTCGCCGAGACGTTCCTCGACGTCGCCGGCCTGCCGATCCCCGCCGACATGCAGGGGCAGAGCCTCGTCCCGCTCCTCAAGGGAGAAGACCCGGCCCACTGGCGTCACTCGTTCTACTACGAGTATTACGAATACCCCGCGCCGCACCATGTCCGGCCGCATTACGGGGTGGTTACCGATCGATTCAAGCTCGTGCATTTCTACGGACCCGACATGGACGAGTGGGAGTTGTTCGATCTCAAGAACGACCCTCAGGAACTCCGAAACGCGCTCCACGACCCGGCGCATGCCGACGTCGTGGCCGATCTCCATCGCGAGATCACCCTGCTCCGGGCCGAGTTGAAGGTCCCCGAGGAGCCCCCGCCCGGCGCGACCGGGAAAGGCCCCGCCCCCAGGCCCGCCATCGAGTCGACACCCTGATCGAGGGCGTGAGGACTCGGGAAAAACGAACCCATGCCAGGCCGGTCGACGCGGCAAAAACGAACCCAAGCTCGACCGGCCTCGGGCATCTCTCGACCTCCTCCCGGGAAAAACGAACCCAATCGTCCGACCGACCGGGCCGTTGCGAGCCTTGCCGATCCCGGTCATATTCAGCCCGAGGGTCCGTCCGTTACCCGACTTTCTCCGACCATTTCCAGCCACCCACACCGATCCCGGGCACCCTTCCCGGAGGAACGAATCGCCATGCCGCGACCCTGGCTAACCGCGCTGATCCTGCTGTCCTCGGCCTCGATGATCCGGGAGGCTCCGGCCTTCGAAGATCGACCGGACCGCGTCGTCGCCGACTTCGAAGGGGAGACCTACCGACCCTGGGTCGCCGAGGGGAACGCCTTCGGCACGGGCCCGGCTCGCGGGGCCTTGCCCGGACAGATGACAGTCGGCGGGTTCGTCGGGAACGGGCTGGTCAACTCGTTCCTCGGCGGCGACGACTCCACCGGGACGCTGACCTCGCCGCCGTTCCGGATCGAGCGGCCGTTCCTCAACTTCCTGATCGGAGGCGGCAAGTTCCCCGGCGAGACCTGCCTGGACCTCCTGGTGGGAGGGTCGGTGGTCCGGACCGCGACCGGCCCGAATGATCGGCCGGGCGGCTCCGAACAACTCGACTGGGCGTCCTGGGAGGTGTCCGACCTGATCGGCAAGGAAGCAGTCCTCCGGGTCGTCGACCATCGGAAGGGAGGCTGGGGACACGTCAGCGTCGACCAGATCGTGCAGTCGGACCGGCCCCGAGGGGTCGCCCCCGCCTCACGCGAGATGGTCGTCCATTCCCGATATCTCCATCTCCCGGTCGATGAAAAGGCGCCGATGCGACGGGTGAAGCTGGCGGTCGATGGCGCGACGATCCGCGACTTCGACATCAAGCTGGCCGAGGAGAAGGCCGACTTCCTGGCGTTCGTCGACCTGACTCCCTTCGCCGGCAAGGCCTTGAAGATCGAGACGAGGCTCCCGGTCGAGTCGGAGGCCCTCGGGCGGATCACGCAGGCGAACGAGGTCCCCGACGCGGAAAAGCTCTATCGAGAGAAGGATCGACCTCAGTTCCATTTCACGTCGCGCCGGGGGTGGCTGAACGACCCGAATGGGCTGGTCTGGCTCGATGGCGAGTATCACCTATTCTATCAACACAACCCCTATGGATGGGACTGGGGGAACATGCACTGGGGGCACGCGGTGAGCCCCGACCTGATCCGCTGGACCGAGCTGCCGATCGCCCTGTATCCCAGGGCCCATGGCGATTGGGCGTTCTCCGGGAGCGCGGTGATCGACCGAGAGAACACCTCGGGATTCGGCCCCGAAGGGTCGTCGCCGATGGTGGGGGCCTTCACCAGCACGGGGCGGGGCGAGTGCATCATCTACAGCCTGGACCGGGGCCGGACCTGGTCCGAGTTCCCGGGAAACCCGGTCGTGAAGCACCAGGGGCGCGACCCCCGGCTCCTCTGGCACGAGCCGACTTCTCGTTGGATCATGGCGATCTATGACGAGGAGGGAGGAAGGCGAGACATCGTGTTCCACTCATCCCCCGACCTGAAGACCTGGACGTATGAGAGCAAGATCGAAGGATTCTTCGAGTGCCCCGACTTCGTCCAGCTGGAGGTCGAGGGGGAACCCGGGAGCCCCCTCTGGGCGCTCTACGCGGCCGACGGCGAGTATCTGCTGGGCGGGTTCGACGGGCATCGCTTCAACCCCGAAGCGGACAGCAAGAAGCATCGGACCCGGTTCGGCAACTTCTACGCGGCGCAGACCTTCAGCAACGAGCCCGAAGGACGGACGGTCCAGATCGGCTGGGGGCAGGGGATCACCTTCCCCGGGATGCCGTTCAACCAGCAGATGACCGTGCCCTGCGAGCTGACCCTGAGACCGACCGACGAGGGGGTCCGGATGTTCGCGAATCCGGTCGACGAGCTGGAAACGCTCCGGATCCACTCGAAGACCTGGAGCGACCTCAAGCCCGAAGACAGGCCATTCGACGGGCTGAAGTCGGACCTGCTCGACCTGACGATCGAGGCCGAGGTCGGAACGTCGGGCTCGGTCACGCTGGACGTCCCCGGGGCGCCGGTCGTGTATGACGCGGCGAAACAAGTTCTGTCGTGCGGGAACGTCACCGCGCCGTTGAAAGGCCGAGGCGGCTCGATCCGGCTCCGCGTCCTGGTCGATCGCGGCTCGGTCGAGGTCTTTGGCGAGGACGGTCGAGTGACGATCTCGAAGGGGCGAGGGAGTCACGAAAAAGGAGAGTCGCCGGCCCTCAGGACGAGCGAAGGGGCGAAGGTTCGTTCGCTGGAAGTGAATGAGCTGGGGTCGTCCTGGGCCCGGGTTTCCGATCGATGATGAAGCAGGTGTAGGGTGGGGCTCGCTCCGCTCGTCCCACCCTACGGAACATCACATCTTGATCGCCGGAGGGAGTGGGCGAACTCAGTTGGCCGAGGCCGTGGACTCCGCCTTCGCCGGGGCCAGTGCCTCGATGAAGAACTCCATCATCCGGTCGCGCGAGATCGCCGAGTGTCCGGCGTCGGGGCCGACCTGCAACTCGAAGCTCTTGCCGGCCTTCTGGAGGGCCTTCACCAGTTGCAGGGTGTTGGACGGGTGGACGTTGTCGTCGGCCGTCCCGTAGTAGAGCATCAGGCGTCCCTTCAGGTCGTCGGCGTGGACCACCGCGCTCCCGGTGTCGTACCCTTCGGGGTTCTCCTTCGGGGTCCTCAGGTAACGCTCGGTGTAGATCGTGTCGTAGTGCCGATAGTCGGTCACGGGGGACGACGCACAACCGGCCCGGAAGACGTCGGGGTGGCGGAGCAGCGTGAGGATCGAGGCGTATCCGCCGTAAGATGTCCCCTGGATGCCGACCCGTTCCGCATCAACATAGGATCGGTCTCGGAGCGACTTCACCCCGGCCGCCTGGTCGTCGATCTCGACTTGCCCCAGCTTCAGGTAGATCGCGTCGAGGAACTTCTTCCCGCGACCGGCGGCGCTCCGCGAGTCGAACGAGGCGACCAGGAAGCCGAATTCGGTCAGCGGGTTGGGGGTGGTGAAGGTCTCGCGGGCCCCGTTGGTCTCCGGCCCGGCGTAGACCGAGACCAGCACCGGGTACTTCTTGTTGGGGTCGAAGTCGGACGGCTTGTGGAGCAGGCCGAACAGCTCGGTCTCGCCGTCGGCGGCCTTGAACCGGAGCAGCTCGACCTTCTTCAAGCCCAGCTCATCGAACTTGCTCAGATCGCTCTCGGCCAGGGTGGCGAGGACTTTCCCCTCGGCGTCGACCAGCCGGGTCGTCGGCGGGATGTCGTGAGTCTGGGCGACGTCGATGAAGTGTTCGCCGTCGGGCGCGACTTCGACCGAGTGATTGAGCGCGGGATCGGTCAGCCTACGATCGTCATGGCCGTCGAGCTTGACCCGGTGGAGCTGGAGCTTCATCGGGTTGTCGCCGTCGTGCGCCAGATAGTCGACGACGCCCGCCTTCTCATCGACGCGGACGATCCGGCCGGCGTCGAACTCGTTGGCGGTGACGGCCGCCAGCTTCTTGCCTTCGTTGAGGTCATAGAGGTCGTAGTTCTTCCACCCGTTCCGGACGGTGGCCAGCAGGAAGCGGTTCCCGTCTTCGAGGAACTGCATCTCGGGGTTGTTCTCGACCCAGGAGTCGGGCCACTCCTCGCGAGCCACCACGCGAGCCTGGCCGGTCTCGGGATCGGCGGCGGCGATCTCCAGGATATTCTGATGGCGGTTGGTCCGGTGGAAGATGAGGTTTTTGCCGTCCTTCGACCACGAGACGTTGTAGACGTAGTAGCCGACCCCCTCGTCCTCGCCCGATCGCCCTTCGCGGACGTCGAGCCTGGTCGACTTCTTCGACTTCAAATCATAAACGAACAGGTCGGCGATCGGGTTCGGGGTGCCCGCCTTGGGGTAGGGCTCGGTGTAGAGCGTGTCCTGGATCTTGGACTGGTCGAGCTGGAGGAAGTAGTCGGCCACCTTGCTCTCGTCGAACCGATAGTAGGCCAGCTTCTTTCCGTCGGGCGACCACCAGAACGCGGTGTTCTGGTTCAGTTCCTCGCCATAGACCCAGCTGGCCGTGCCGTACTTGGTCCGGTCCTTCTCGCTCCCGTCGGTGGTGACGGCCGACTCGATCAGGCCGTTGGGGTCGGAGATCCAGAGGTTCCGATCGCGGTAGAACGCCTTGAGCGTCCCGTCGGGCGAGGGGACCGAGGCGAGCTGTCGACCGCGAGCGGCACCCATCCCTCGACGACCGCGACGCTCCGGCTCGTCCCCGCCCGGCTTGGCTTCCTCGGCCTTGCCGGCGGCGATGTCGTAGCGATAGGTCTTGCCATCCTTGCGATACTCGAACGCCTTGCCGCCATCCCGCCAGGTCACGCTGAGCGCCCCCAACTTGACGGAGCCGGGGATCTCCTTGCTCTTGGCGGTGAAGCGTTCGTACCCCGGCATCGACTTGAGGCGATCCTGGGCGTCGGCGGAAGATAAGGCGAGGATCGACAGGACGAGTCGTGTCCCGAGTTGGGGAAGTGTGACGAGACGTGGCATCATGGCGGGCGGCATCCTCTTCGAGGGGCTCGGGGTTTTCTGGGCGAGAGGTACGGGTTATTGTCGAGAGCGGGAGGGGTCACTTCAAGGGCCTTCGCAGGTGACCCGCCAGGTCGATCCTTCGGAGTCGAGGACAAGCCCATGCCTGACATCGACCCGCGCGAGCCTCTCGGGGTAACCGGCCGGCCTCCCGCGTTCGAGAAGCGACCCGGCTGGGTCGACGCCCTGGCCCTCGCCGAGCAGGCCTTCTTCCGGGTCCTGGGGACCGCCGGGGCGGGCCTGCTGGCCGGGCTGGTCAGCGGGGCCTATCTGGCCCATCAGGCCTCGACGGTCGGACCGAAGGCGCCGAAAGGCCCCACGGCCGACTTCGACGTGCTCCTGATCTGGCTGGCGCATCTGATTATCTGCGGCGTGCTCGGCTTCCTCGCCGGACTCGTGGCCGGCCTGGTGCTCATGCTCTTCGCCTGGGTTGTCCGACTGGTGAGCGGTCGACGCGTGGTGGATCGTTCTCAATTCCGGCCGAGGTCGCTCGAATCGCCGAATCCCGTCGCGAGGATGGTCGACTTCGCCGAAGTCCCCGGCGTCCCCTGTCCCTGCGGGCTCGCCCGGCGGGCGTTCGCCGACGTGCCGGAATTCCCCGCGACGATCCACGTCACCGAGATCTCCCCCGACGCGAAGCTCCATTACCACAGGATACTGACCGAGACATATTACGTGCTGGAATGCGAAAATGACGCACAAATGCAGCTCGATGACGAGATCATCCCGGTCCGGCCGGGGGTCTGCGTGATGATCCCGCCCGGGGTCCGTCACCGGGCGATCGGGCGGATGAAGGTCCTGATCGTCGTGTTCCCGAAGTTCGACCCGGCCGACGAGTGGCTCGACTGACCGAGGAAGTCCCCGACCATGCCCCTGATCCGACAGATTGCCCAGCTCGGCCATCCCGTGCTCCGCGAGCCCGCCCGGGCGGTAGACCTGCCGGCCTCCGACCTCCTCCGGGCGCTGGTCCATGACATGCTGGCGACGATGCTCGACGCCGAGGGGGTGGGGATTGCCGCCCCCCAGGTTTACGAGGGGGTGAGCCTTTTCATCGTCGCCTCGAAGCCCAACGCCCGGTATCCCGAAGCCCCGGCGATGGAACCCGAGGTCGTCGTGAATCCCGAGATCGTCGAGCGGTCCGAGGAGATCATCAAGGGGTGGGAAGGCTGCCTGAGCATCCCCGGGATCCGGGGGAACGTCCCGCGTCATCAATCCATCCGGGTCCGCTACCGGAGGCTCGACGGCTCCTCGGTCGATCGCGAGTTCGAAGGCTTCGTCGCTCGCGTCTTCCAGCATGAAGACGACCACCTCCGGGGGATCGTCTTCCTCGACCGACTGGAGAGTTCCCGAGATATCGTGACCGAGAAGGAGTTCCGGAAGCTCTCGGATCGCTGAGATGAAGCTCGAATGGGGAACCCTCACCCCGGCCCTCTCCCGAAGGGAGAGGTAGCCAGAAAGTGGGGGACCGACAAGATCGGTTCAACGGGCGACGGCCGACTTCCTCCTGAGCATCAGGACCCGGGCGTCGGGGTCGACCACGAGTTGTTCGGGCTCGAAGTCAACCCGGATCCTGATCTCGGCCGAGTCTCCGGCTCCCAAGGTCAAGGTCTGGCGGGCCTCCTGATACGGCTCGGGCTTCGGTTTGGCGTCGGGCTCGGGGAAGCGTTCGCCCCGGGTTGCGGCGACCTCGACGGGCATCCGGCCGGTCCCGACGTTCGTGATCCGGGCGGTCGCCACCCAGGCGTCTCCTTCCTTCACCTTCTTGAAATCGGCCAGTTGGTACTCGGGGATCACGACCTCGAAGAACCACTGGCGCGTGAAGGCGTCGAATGCTTCGGGGTCCTCGGCGTGAGGTCGGAGCGAGGCGAGCAGGTCTTGCAGGACCGGGTGGTCGGGGTTGGCGTGGTAGGTCTCGAAGAAGTCGCGGATCCCGGCGAGCATCCGGTCGCGGCCCATCTGGTTCAGGAGCATCCAGAGGACGAAGCCGGTCTTGTCGTAGGTGACGGCCTGGTCGCCGTCGCGGCTCCCGTCGGTCTTGACCAGCGGCCGTTCGGAGTCGGAACTCCGCGACTTGGCGTAGCTGTCCTCGATCTTCTTCGCGAACTCGATCCGGGACCGAGGCCCCTTGACCTGATCGAAGAGGAGGAGCGTCGAGAAGTGCGAGGTCCCTTCCGAGACGAGGTTGCCGCCCGGCCCCTTGCCGGGGGCCACGATGTTGCCCCACCACTGGTGGGCGGACTCGTGGGCGGTGACCATGAAGGCGGCATTCGCCCGGGGGTCGCTCTCGGTCAGGAAGCCGATCGACTCGCTGAAGGTGATGTCGGTCGGGAACCCCTGGGCGTAGCCCGCCAGCGCGGGGAACTCGCTGAGCTTCAGCTCCTTCCAGGGATACGGGTGGAACCACTCCGAATAATACTTCCGGGCGGCATCGAGGGCCTCGACCATCTCGTCGACGTTGTAGGGATGCTTCGCGCTGTGATAGACCGCCGTCCCGTCCCCTCGGCGGACCTCCCAGTCCCCCGCGACGATGTTGAAGAAGTTGACCGGCTGGTCGCTCTCCCAGACCGAGGTCCGGAGGCCGTCCCTAGTCGAGTCGGAGGTGAGCTGGCCCACCGAGTTATACGCGAATCGATCCGGGCCGGTGATCGCGACCTTGGTCTTGTAAGGTCGGCGTGAGCCGGCGAACGAGTCGGTCTGGCCGAGGTAGTAGTCGTCCGGGTACTCCTTCGACTCATACTTATTCTCGTCGTCGATCCCGACATCCTCGGAGAAGCCGATGGCCGGGACGAAGCTGGTCCCGAAGCTGGTCAGGACCACGCCCGAGGGGAGGATGAACTCCATCGAGCCGCCTCCATTCTTGCTGATCCCGTGAGGGTAGGCCCCCTCGAACCGGAAGCCAAGCCGGGCCGTCCCGCCGGGGGGCAGGGGGGAGGGCGGGGTGAAGACGAAGAGCCCCGCCCGGTTGTCGGGCTTGAAGTCCTGGCCGTCCAGGGTCCAGGTCGGCGACTCCCAGTGGAGGCCGCCGGTGATCGGGATCTGGGCGACCGGCTTTTCCTGATTATTGATCAGGTCATACGTCCCCGACACCTTGAGCCGGCCCCGATCGGGGTCGAGCGTCACTGCAACGTCGACGGCGGTGATCTCGGCGAGCGGCCAGTCTTTATAGGTGGAGAGATTCTTCCGCCAGTAATCCTTCATCAGTTTCTTGGCCGACTTTCCCTGATAGCCCCGGTCCACCCGAGCCCAGAGGATCGAGCCCGCCGCGATCGGGATGACCGCCACCGGCAGGAGCCAGAGCCCCGCCCGGAGCAGGGCGATCGGTCGGAGCCTCTGGAGGAGCCCCGTGGCGTCGGGGTCGCGTCGACCGTACCAGCGGGTCGTCAGGACGGTGAAGAGGACCGCCAGGCTGACGACCATCACCCGGTTCAGCACGAGCGCCCCCCGGTCGAACTCCAGGACGCTGATGTCGCTCCACTGGACGGCGCCCCAGAGCGGCCAGTTCCCCACCCAGTTGATCTCGCCGATGATCTGGCGATAGCCGGTGAAGATCAGGACCCCCAGCGCGATCGCGTAGGTCGCATAACGATTCCGGGTGAGCGAGAGGGTCGCCATCACGAACGAGGTCCAGAGGAACAGCGTCGGGACCAGCAAGACGCCCCAGATCAGGCCGAACGGGAGGATCTCGACTCCGACTTTCCGCTGATACAGGAGCATGGCCGCCGCAACGGCGAACTCCAGGAAGATCACCGACACGCCCACCAGGCTGTTCGCCATCGCCTTGCCCAGCAGGATCGACCCGGTCCGGATCGGCGTGGCCAGGCTGATCGCCGCCAGTCGGGTCTGTCGCTCGCGCCAGAGCGACTCCACGGTGTAGAACAGCAGGAGCAGGCAGGTCATCGTCACGAGCGGGCTGAACGTCCGGACCGCGAAGGTACCCGAGGTCAGCAGGAGCGGCGTGTCGAAGGCCCCCACGGCCAGGAGATTCGGGCCGACGGCCTCCAGGATCAGGAGCGGCACGAACAGGTAGAGGCCGGGGCTCGACCGAAGCTCGGCAACCTCGGCCCACATCACGGCCCAGGCTCCCGCGAAGAGGCCGGGGCGCCTCGACGTCATTTCCAGGACCGCCAGCGGGCGGGCCGGGGGGGCGGCCAGGTCGGAGACGGCCAGCGACTCGCGACGGTCCTCGGGGTGCGAGGCCCGAGCCTTCCAGGTCCGCTCGGCCCGACGCGAGATCCCCCGGAGGCTCGCCGCGAAATGGCGATGGCTCAGGGCCACCGCCCCCAGCCCGATCGCCAGGAAGAGGAGCCGGTTGGCGATGATGGTCCCGTCCATCGGGATCGGCCGGGTGTTGTAGAACGTCACGCCCCGGTCGACCTTCAACTGCGTCTCCTGGAGCCAGCGGAACCCCGCCGGGTCGATCAGCATCAGGAAGCGGTCGATGCGCGGGTCGAGCCACGAGGGGGACCAGTCCCAGAGGAAGAAGATGCAGCCCAGGAACACCGCCACCGGCAGGAAGAAGACCAGGATCGGCTTCCGGGTCCGCTCGCCGATGGCGAACGAGACCCCGGCGAAGAAGACCAGCGTGGGCATCGCGAACAGGAGTGCCGGCCTCAGGTAATTCGTCAGATGAAGCGGGCCGCGAAACTCCTGGGAGTCGCCGCCGCCGATCGCGTGGTTGAACAGGATCATCGACGCCAGATGGAGCCCCAGGATCGCCCCGATGCTCGCCAGGACCGCCAGGAACTTGCCCCAGATGTACTCCCCCGGCCGGAGGGGGGTCGCGTGCAGGACCTCGCCGACCCGGCATTCCTCGTCGTGGATCACCGTCATCCCGGCGATCACCGCGGTGAAGAAGCCATAGACCAGGGGGGCCAGGAGCACCAGGATCTGGGCGACGGCGAACTCCGAGGTGATGAACGACTTGGTCCCGCCCACCGAAGAGTCGCCCGACTGGATCCGGACCTTGCCCGAGGAGAGGCCCCACGCGAGGAAGATGACCAGCGCCAGCCAGATGTAGAACATCGCCCGGCGCGAATTGTGCGCCAGGTCGCGGCCGAAGACCGCCGAGAGTCGGCCGAGATTCATCGGGCCACCCCCACCCCGGCCGCTTCGGGATCGGACGGACGACCCACCAGTTCGTTGCCTCGCATCAGGACGAGGTAGGCATCCTCCAGGGTCGCGTGGACCGGCACGAACCCGTCGGGCGGATCTCCCCCCGGCTCGAAGACCCGGACCCGATTCCGACCCTCGACCAGGTACGCCTGGGTGACGCACCGCTCGCGCCGGAGCCTCTCGTACGCGTCGGGCTCGACGGTCCCCTCGAAGACCGCCCCATCCAGCGCCCTGCGGGCCTCGGCCGGGGTGGTCACCGCCCGGAGCCGCCCCGCGCGGATCACCGCGAACCGGGGGCAGAGGACCGCCACGTCCTCGACGATGTGCGTCGAGAGGATCACCGTCCGGTCGGCCGCCAGCTCGGAGAGGAGCCGATAGAACCGGAGCCGCTCCTCGGGGTCGAGCCCGGCCGTCGGCTCGTCGACGATCAGCAACCGAGGGTCGCCCGCGATCGCCTGGGCGATCCCCAGCCTCTGCCTCATCCCGCCCGAGTATCCCTTGACCCGCCGCTTGGCCGCGAAGGTCAGGTTGACCCGCTCCAGCAACTCACCGCAAAGCGCCTTGATCCCGCCCGGGGCCCGGACCCCCTTCAGCCTGAGGAGGTAGGCCAGCATCTTCTCGCCGGTCAGGTGCGGATAAAATCCGAAGTCCTGCGGGAGATAGCCCAGCCGGGGCCAGATCCGCTCGGGATGGCCGGTCAGGTCCTCGCCGTCGAGGGCGACCGTCCCCGAGGTCGGCTCCAGGAGCCCGGCCAGGACCCGCATCAGGGTCGTCTTGCCCGCCCCGTTCGGGCCCAGCAGGCCGAACATCCCGGAAGGGACATCCAGGTCGACCCCCTGCAACGCCGCCACCGGGCCGGGGTAGATCTTCACCAGGTCGCGGATCGTCAGCATTTATCACTTGGCCTCAATCCCTTGGTGGTCTAGTCGCACTCGACGCGCTCGAGGGGACATCCACTTCGCCGTGAATGAAGGAATTCATCATCCACCTGGGAAGCATTCGGGTCAACCAGACTGGGCGGTCGGACCAGGGAAATCGACTCCAGAGTACATGTCGCAAGTTACCCAGTGCAAACGAGGCTACCGACTCAGGCCAGGAGGCTATGGCGAGCTGGCGAGGCCGGTGGGCAACATTGCAAGCCCAATTAAGTTACGACTCGAGACGAGGCTGGGACACGTCCCAGGAGACGGCCACCAGCTCCCCCGCAATCCTTCACGGTGGCCCGCGCGGTGAGGCGCTTCCTCAGCCGGTCACCAGGCGTCTCGACGTAGCGGAAGATCACCCAAGACAAAATGTGAATTGCCACGAAGCTCAGCGCAAGCTGGGTCAGGGATGATCGGCCCTTGCCGCCGAGCACCACCGAAGCTACGACGGCCACAGTCCAATGACACAGATAAATCGGATACGACAGGTCGCCGAGCGACTGATCGGCCTTGGCGAGCCAATCTGGGACTTCCCTCGGATTCACATCGCGTAAGAGGATGATCGAGACGGCCGAAGCGACGAGTCCCGTATAGAGACCCCATCGGAAAATTTCATCCGGAGCAATGGAGCGGATGAGCACGATGTGTCCGCCCCAGACAACCGCCGCCGCCAGGATCGCCCAAGGCGACTTCCAGGACGGCAGCGATTGGCGATGGTGTTCGATCAGTACGCCCACGGCGAAGGCGATCGAGGCACCCCATGGTGTCGCATAACGCGTCGAAAAACTTGCCGAACCGACGGTGAGCACAACGCAGACTATCGCGCTGAGGCCCCCCCAAAACCAAGCGACGCCCTTGTAGCGAGCCAGACCGAGTGCCATGAGGGCATAAAATAGGATCTCAATGCGTACCGCACCGAACTGGGGTAGGAGTCCTCCTCTGCGGAACCAGACGGGGATGACGATATGGAACCACTTGATTGCTGATCCGGGCATCTCCGGCTTCAGTGTGAAGGTACGTGCCGCATCCGGGAAGGCCGAGTACACCACGACCGTCAACAAGCAGACCGCGTAATAGGCTGGCAGGAGCCGCAGCGTCCGTGACACCGCGAACGACTTGAGCCCCTGACGGTCGAATCCATATTTTTCGTTCAAAACCAGGGAAATCAAGTAGCCACTCAGGCAGTAGAAACCCCACACCGCATACGCGGCGGGCCCGTCTGGTGTCTTAGCGTAAAGGTGGCTGAAGAGTACGCACAGGGAAAAAACATACCTAAATAAGCCAAACATTTAATTCTCTCTAACACATTAAACAACAACATTAGTTCAAAACAATACCATAAACATTTTTCTCAAAAAATCAACTACTCCAGCCACACTTACACGAATATTCCGGAATCGATCGTAACATTGTGGCCGAATAGCGTCGCGACCGGGCACGAACAATTACCCCGATCACGCGACACAACACAATTCCAAAAAAATACTCATGTCAAAATATCCACGAACAATGGCGTCAGATTCGAGGATTATTACCCGCCGCACGGAATCGAGCATGTGACTTTGGTGAAACAGTCATTCGTTTCATTTTCCGATCATCTCGACTCGACACCCGCACCAGACGAACACCAATCCTCGCAGCCTCACAATTGCCCGGATACATCTCGGTACCGCCCAACTCCGTCCTTCGATCGGGCTCGACCAGCAAAGCGAACGAGTCGGCTTAATCTGGGCAAAAGAAGGATTAATGGCGCCACTTAACTCTTCGCCGTCTGAGAGTCCGTCAACGAATGGTGCTTTAGTTGGGCCAAACGGCCGGGGTCGCTGAGTACATCACACACTGCCAACCGCCGAGATGCCCCCAGCCAGCATGAAGGATCGCCCTCGGTCTCGTTGGCCGGGACGCTGGACTTGGATTCGCCGGAAGTTTAACCTGGGATGAAGGTCGGTCTGACGGCCGCCCCACCCGACGGATGACTCTCCCGAACCCGTTTCCCCGCAGGAGCCGAGCCGATGACCGAGCCGAAGAGTGGCGCCTCACGCCGCGAGTTCCTCAAGACGACCGGCCAGGTGGCCGCGGCCTCGGCCCTGACGGGCGTGGCCATCCCGTCGGTCCATGCCGGCGAGGACAACACGATCCGCGTCGCCCTGATCGGTTGCGGAGGCCGGGGGACCGGCGCCGCCGCCAACGCCCTGTCGGCCAAGGGCGGCCCGCTCAAGCTGGTGGCGATGGCCGACGTCTTCAAGGACCGGCTCGAAGGCAGCTTCGACGCCATCAAGAACGAGCACAGCGACAAGATCGACGTCCCCGAGGACCGCAAGTTCATCGGCTTCGATGGCTACAAGCAGGCCATGGACTGCCTCAAGCCCGGCGACATCGCCATCATGGCCACCCCGCCGGCCTTCCGCTGGGTCCAGTTCAGCTACGCCATCGAGCGCGGGCTGAACGCCTTCATGGAGAAGCCCGTCACCGTCGACGGCCCGACCACCCGGAGGATGCTCGCCCTGGGCGAGAAGGCCGCCGAGAAGAACCTCAAGGTCGGCGTGGGCCTGATGTGCCGCCACTGCGAGGTCCGAGGCGAGCTGTTCAAGCGGATCCAGGACGGCGAGATCGGCGACATCGTCCTGATGAGGGCCTACCGCCAGACCGGCCCGGTCGGATTCACCCCGGTCGAGCCCAAGCCCGACGGCATCAGCGAGCTGATGTACCAGATCAAGCGGTTCCACGGCTTCCTCTGGGCCTCCGGCGGCTGCTACAGCGACTTCCTGATCCACAATATCGACGAATGTTGCTGGATGAAGAACGAGTGGCCCACCAAGGCCTCCGCCTCCGGCGCCCGGACCTACCGCGACAACAGCATCGACCAGAACTTCGACACCTACTCGGTCGAGTACAGCTTCGACGACGGCGCCAAGCTGATGCTCGAAGGCCGGAACATTACCGGCTGCAAGCAGGAGTTCGCCAGCTTCGTCCACGGGACCAAGGGCTCGGCGGTGATCTCGCAGAGCGGCCACACCCCCGCCCGGAGCAGGATCTTCAAGGGGCAGGACATGTCCCGCAAGAACATCGTCTGGCAGGGCCCCAAGGACGAGCTGAACCCCTACCAGCTCGAATGGGACGACCTGGTCGCCGCGATCCGGGAGGATAAGCCCTACAACGAGGTCAAGCGAGGCGCCGAGGCCAGCCTGGTCACCTCGATGGGCCGGATGGCCGCCCACACCGGCCAGACCGTCACCTTCGACGAGATGCTCAACTGCGAGCACGAGTTCGCCCCCGACGTCGACAAGCTCGTCATCGACGGACCCGCCCCCCTGCTGGTCGACGCCGCCACCGGCCACTACCCCTGGCCCCAGCCGGGTATCGTGGTCGACCGCGAGTATTGAGCAATAAAATCGGCCCCGGCGGATCGTCCGCCGGGGCCGCACCTCGCTCAAATCCCCTGGGTGATCCCCGATGAATCTCCGATTACCCGAAGGATGGGAATCCTTCGTCGACTCCCAGATCCGAAGCGGTCGATTCGCGACCGGAGAGGAGGTGATGGGCGAGGCCCTCAAACTCCTCGAAGCCCATATCCGCGACGAAGCGGAGACCCTGGAAGGAATCCGCAAGGGATTGGCCGATGTTGAGGCCGGTCGGACTCAGCCGCTGGCCGAAGCGTTCGCCGAGATTCGACGTGAACTGGGCTTGAAGCCAGGCTCATGACCTATCGAGTAGAACTCGCCCGGACCGCCACGGCCGACATCCGGGAGCAAGCTCGATATCTCCGAGACGAGGTCTCGCCCTCTGCGGCAGAAAAATGGCTTTCGGGCCTCGACAAGGCCTTGGCTACGCTAGCGACTCGTCCCTTCCTGTGCCCACTCGCCGCAGAGAGCGACAAGTTTCCCCGGCCGATTCGGGAGCTCTATCACGGTCGCCGCAAGAGCAATAGGTTCCGCGTCCTCTTCGAGATCACGGAAGAGGGGACGATAAATGTATTGTACGTCCGTCACACCGCACGCGACGAGATCGAACCCTAAATCGGGGGAGTTAGATAGTGATCGACCTTGATCATTTGAAGTGAGGTAGGTCGTGCCAAGAAGCGATAAAGCCAACCTGCCCTGGGTTGAGACCATAGGAGCTAAGATCGCTATAGGTCTTTCCGATCGCTATGCGCGACCTATGATCTACCGCCAATCCGGCCCTTACAATCAAAGCAAAACACCACATGTCGGCATTTATTTTAACGATCCGATTCTTCATTACATCACGCCGGCCAAGCCAGGCCAGAAAGTCGATTTCCGCTTCGGTTTCTACCTTGAGCGATGTTTCTCCTCGGACCGAGAAACCCAGGTCATTCTCGTTGGATTCGACATATTCAACCCGACGCTTAGCCACCGATTCCTGATGCCAAACATCAGGTCGCAGCGAGAGCCGATCGCTGGGAAGTTGATCGCTTGGCTGCGTCGTCATAGAGCGAACGGAGGGTTCGTCCGCTGTGGTATCGGAGACGGGAAAAAACACATAATTTACAGTGAGGACACGCCAGAAATGATGGCCGAGGTCCTCGGAGCTTACAGCAGATCGAGCCGGAAGGATGAGTCGAGTCCCTGGAAGAGGGCTCATTTCTCTGCAATCATCTTGCTTCCCAAATACAATGGTTGGAATGAAGTGGATCTCATCAATGGTTCAAGCGATTTGGCGGATTCAGCTCTGACTTCGTTCAAGCGGCTCGACTTCCTGTATTCGATGCTTTTCCCCCGAGAGCTCGGCCCCTCCAGAGTGAGCAATGGTCAGAATCGAGCATTGAAGTCCAAACAGCCCGATCGACGATGTGCCTGGGACCAGAACCAACATTGCCTTGGAGACGTCGATGCCGCTCACATCATTGCGGACCGAGTGGGTGGCCTTGCTGTCGCCGGCAACTTAATTTGGCTTTGCCAAGCCCATCACAAGCTCCTCGATGTCTACCTGAAGGCAGAGTTGTCGATCGACCGCGAGGCAAGACGGGTCATCGCCTCGGTAAGAAAATCACCTCCAAAGAGAACGCTGGCCAGCGGGCTTCCATTGGCTGCATGGGAATCGATCGAGGACAAGAAATCATGGCACCTGCCCCTAAGTGTAGAGTCTATCAACCACCTCTTCCTCGAATGAACGGATCGGGCGATTGACTCATCGGATTCAAGCCAATATCTCCTTGACCACTTTCCCGCTCACATCGGTCAGACGGTAATCCCGACCCTGGAAGCGGTAGGTCAGCTTCTCGTGGTCGAGGCCCAGGAGGTGGAGGATGGTGGCCTGGAGGTCGTGGACGTGGACCGGGTCCTGGGCGACGGAGAAGGCCATCTCGTCGGAGGCCCCGTGGGTGTAGCCCCCTTTGACTCCCCCCCCGGCCATGACCATCGTGTAGCAGTCGGGGAAGTGATCCCGGCCGAGGATGCCCCCGGTGGAGGTCCGGCCTTCCCGGAATGGGGTCCGGCCGAACTCTCCCCCCCAGACGATCAGGGTGTCTTCCAGGAGGCCCCTCTGCTTCAGGTCCTTGATCAGGGCGGCGGCGGGGCGGTCCATCGTGGCGCACTTCTTGGTCAGGCCGTCGCGGATGTCCTCGTTGGGGCCGGTCCCGTGGAAGTCCCAGCCCCAGTCGAAGAGCTGGACGAACCTCACGCCGTCCTCGACAAGTCGCCGGGCGAGCAGGCAGTTGTTGGCGAAGCTCGACGCCCCCGGCTCGGCCCCGTAGGCTTCGAGGACTTCCTTGGGCTCCTTGCTGATGTCCATCACCTCGGGGACCGACGCCTGCATCCGGTAGGCCAGCTCGTACTGGGCGATCCGGGTGGCGGTCTCGGGGTGGCCGAGTTCCTTGCCCTGGATCTCGTTCAGGTCGCGGAGCGCGTCGAGGCTGGCCCGTCGGAGCGATCGGTCCATCCCGGCGGGGTCCGAGGCGTAGAGGACCGGGTCCCCTTGCGAGCGGCATTGGACGCCCTGGTAGACCGACGGTAGGAATCCGCTGCCGAACGAACTCTTGCCGCCGTTGGGCTGCACGCCGCTGGAGATCAGGACGACGAAGCCCGGGAGATTGGCGTTCTCGGACCCCAGCCCGTAGGTCACCCACGTCCCCATCGACGGCCTTCCCGACCGGGGCGAGCCGGTGTAGAGCAAGAGCTCGGCCGGGGCATGGTTGAACTGGTCGGTGTACATCGAGTTGATCACGCAGAGGTCGTCGGCGACCGTCTGCAAGTGAGGCAGGGCGTCCGACATCCAGACGCCGTTCTTGCCATACCGGGCGAATTTACGGGGGGTCCCCAGGAGCTTGGGGACGCCCGAGGTGAAGGCGAACTGCTTCCCCTTGAGGAACGAGTCGGGGCAGGGCTCGCCGTCGTGCTTGACCAGCTCAGGCTTGTAGTCGAAGAGGTCGAGGTGCGGAGGCGAGCCGGTCAGGTGGAGATAAATCACCCGCTTCGCCTTGGCCGGGAACTGCGGGGGCTTCGGGGCCAGGGGGTTGACCACCGAGGAGGACGCCGAGATGTCGGCCGCCGGGGCATCCTTCGACAGGAGCGACGCCAGCGCGATCGCCCCCAGGCCGCCCTGGCTCTCGCGGAAGAAGTGGCGACGCGTGAGATTCCGGACTCGTTCGATTCGGGGGTTCATCGGTCGTCCTCCTGTCTCGGGGGCCACTCGGCGCAGTTTCACTTCTTTTTCTTGGCCTGATGATAATCCTTCGGGAGGACGCCGTCGCGGGATCGGCGGACCAATTCCGCGAGGGACGGGGCGATCACGACGAAGAATTTGCGGATCTTCGCCTCGTCGTCGCCCCAGACGTCATCGTGGCTGATGTATCCGACGGACCCGACCTGCTTGCGGAGGTCGATCGCCACCGGATCGCCGAGGACGCCGCTGCCGATCGCCAACAGCCCGGCCTTGAGATATCGAGGAGACTCGGCGGCCTCCTTCTGGATCTCCTCCTCCGTGTAGAGGTCGCAGATCTCATGGACGCGAGGCCGGCGCTCCTGCCGATCGGCGACGCACCCGGCGAAGAGCGCGATGATCTCGCCGGGAACCTTCTTCTCGCCGAGCCAGGCCAGGAACTCAGGGCTGGCCTCCGTCGTGGAGCGCCCGGCCGCCTGGAGCAAATCACTCACCGACTCTTCCGCCATCGATCGCTCCGTAGGGCCGGGCTCAGCGGTTCATCAGGGTCTCATCCAGGTTTAACAACACGTTGCCCACGACGGTCCAGGCCGCCAGGTCGGCGAGGTCGGCCCCCTCGGGCGCGGGGCCGAGCGGTTCGGTCGCCATCTTCCGGGCGGCCTCGGCATCCCTGGCGTAGTGGGCCTTCACATCCTCATACAGTCCGACGATCCGGGCCAGCTCCCGATCGCTCGGATCCCGGGAGAGGCAGAGCCGGAACCCCTCGCGAATCCTGGCGGTGGGGTCCGGGCCGCTGGCGATGAGCCTCCGGGCCAGGGCCTGCGCGGCCTCGACGTAGACCGGGTCGTTCAGGGTGACCAGGGCCTGGAGCGGGGTGTTGGTCCGGGTCCTCCGGACGGTGCAGACCTCGCGGTTGGGGGCGTCGAAGGTGGCCATCGACGGATAAGGGTTCGACCTCCGCCAGGTGGTGTAGATCCCCCGGCGATACTTATCGTCCCCGGCGCTGGTCTGCCAGTCGATCTTGCCGCCGAAGGCCGCGGTCAGTCCCGACGACGGCTGGGGCGGGTGGACCGGCGGGCCGTACATCTTCGGGCTGAGCAGCCCGGCGACGGCGAGCGCCTGGTCGCGGACGGTCTCGGCGGGCAGGCGGAACCTCGGCCCCCGGGCGAGCCACTGGTTGGCCGGGTCGAGTTCCAGGGCCTCGGGCGTCACCTTCGACGATTGCCGGTAGGCGGCCGAGGTCACCAGCAGCCGGAGGAACCGCTTGAGGTCCCACTCCCCTTGGACGAGTTCGGTGGCCAGCCAGTCGAGCAACTCGGGATGGGTGGGGGGTTCCCCCTGCGAGCCGAATTCCTCGCTGGTGGGTACCAGCCCCGCGCCGAAGATCGTCTCCCAGTAGCGGTTGGCGACCACCCGGGCGGTCAGGGGGTTGTCGTCATCGACGAGCCAGCGGGCCAGGGCCAGGCGGTCGCGAGGGGCGTCGGAGGGGAGCGGGAAGATGTCCGCGGGCACCCCCTCGGAGACCTCATCGCCGAGGACCATGTAATTCCCCCGGAGCTGGATCTTGGTGGTCCGCCGGGCGTCGCTGGCCAGCTCTCGGAGGATCGGCACCGAGGTCTCGGGCTTCATCCCGGCCAGTTGCTTCTCCAGCTCCATCAGCCGGTCTCGCTGGGGCTTCAGCTCCGGGGCGACCTCGGCCAGGTGGTGGCGTTCGATCTCCTTCCGCTGGGCGTCGGTCCTCTGATCGGGGGGAGTCCGGAGGATCGCGAGGACCGCCGAGGGGGTCCGGGCGAACTCGCCGGCCCGCTCGTCGTTCGAGGTCGAGACCCGGAACTTGCCGAGCGTCCGGCCCGCCTCCTTGGCCTCCTGCTCGATCGCGACGACCAGGGTCGAGCCCTCCTCGACGATCACCGGGGCGTCGGTCACCAGCGTCAAGGCGTGCGGCCGACCGAACGGCCCGTCGACCTTCCATCCCTTCCCCTTGCCCTCGGCGATCACGTCGGCGGCCCCCGGCTCGTCGGCATAGGCGGCGGCGAAGACGATCGGGCGATCGCCGCTGGGGGCGAACTCGGCGGAGAGCTTGGGGGCCTTCTCGATCAACTGCGTCCAGACCGGATTCCGCTTCTCATCCAGCAGGACGATCCGCGCCCCGTCGAGCCTCGACTGGAGGTCGCTATCGGTCCGGTTCCAGATCGCCACGCGGTCGACCGGCCCGTTCGATTTGAGGTCGACCTCCCACCAGGGGTTGTCCATCGAGGCGGTGTGGGTCGTGGATTTGGCCGAGGTGTAGTCGCCGTCGGTGTTGCCGTCGATGGCCAGTTTGGCGGGGCCGTCGAAGTCGGTGCTGGACTGGCTGGCCTCCCCCTTGGGGGCGATGTTCTCGGATTCGCGGAAGACCTGGACCTCGGCGATCGAGAGGAACTTGCCCGAGCCCGGCAATTCGACCCGGACGAACCGCCCGGACGGTCGCGAGTCGGTGGGCGCCCGGAGAGTGGCCCGGAGTTTGGTGACGGTGAACCCCCCGCCCGCGTGCCCCGGCCCCTTCTCGGGGAGCGAGTCGTCCGGGAGCGCCTCCAGCCGGAGGCTCGTCAGGGGGGAGCCTTCCACGGGGAGGGTCAGCGTGGTCACGTCGGTCTTGCCCTTGGGCTCGACCAGGACCGAGCCATCGTCGAGGATCGTGACCTTGGCCCCCTCGCGGGTCGACGCCTCGGACGGCCTGGGGGCCTGCCAGGCCAGGTCGGCGTCGAACGCCTTCTCCCAGCGGGCCTGGCCGGCGGCGGTCTCGGCGGTCGGGGTCCGGAGGATCTGCTCCAGGCCGGCGATCTCGGCCTGGACGGCGGCCTTCTTGCGCTTGAGGTCGTCGGACTCGATCGGGAGCCGGGGGCTCTCGTCGGTCCTGTCGGCGTCCTGGGTGTTGTTGAAGAAGGCGAAGACCCGGAAGAAATCGGCCTGCGAGATCGGGTCGAACTTGTGGTCGTGGCACTGGGCGCAGGCGATGGTCGTGCCCATCCAGACGGCCATCGTGGTGTTGACACGGTCGACGATCGCGGCGTTCCGGAACTCCTCGTCGTTGGTCCCGCCCTCATTGTTGGTCATCGTGTTCCGGTGGAACGCCGTCGCGATCAGTTGATCGACCGAGGGGTCGGGCAGGAGGTCGCCCGCGATCTGCTCCAAGGTCAACTGGTCGAACGGCTTGTTGGCGTTGAACGACCGGATCACGTAGTCGCGATAGGCCCAGATCTCGCGGGCCGGGTCGTCGGCGTACCCGGCCGAGTCGGCGTAGCGGGCCAGATCCAGCCACATCCTCGCCCAGTGCTCGCCGTAGGTCGGCTTGGCCAGGAGACGGTCGACCAGCCGCTCGTAGGCGTCGGGTCGGTTGTCGAGGGCGAAGTCATTCACCTCCTCGACCGTCGGCGGGAGGCCGGTCAGGTCGAGCGAGAGCCGGCGGATCAGGATGTTCCGGTCGGCCTCGGGCGAGGGGGCCAGCCCTTCCTTCTCCATCCGGGCCAGCAGGAAGCGGTCGATCGGACTCCTCGGCCAGGTGGGGTGCTTGACCTCGGGCAACTCGGGCCGGACGGGCTTGAGATAGGCCCAGTGCCGGGCGTAGGGGGCCCCTTGCCGGACCCAGGCGGTCAGGGTCTCGATCTCGGCCTTCTCCAGCTTCGAGGCGTGCCCGGGCGGGGGCATGACCTCGGTCGGGTCGTCGGACGAGACCCGGATGATCAACTCGCTCTCGTCGGGGTTCCCCTTGACGATGGCCTGATATCCGCCGAGGTCGGCGAAGGCCCCTTGCTCGGTATCCAGCCGGAATGGCTTCGAAGAGCCTTTCCGCTTGGCGGCGTCGGGGCCGTGGCAGGCATAGCAGCGGTTCGAGAGGATCGGGCGGATCTCCCGGTTGAAGTCGATCGTCCGCGCGGGCGGCTGATCGGCCCGGATCGGGGCGGCAATCAGCGCGAGCGAAACGGCGACCAACCGGGCGACCTCCCGAGCGATCGGGCGTCGACGAGACACGAGGGGTGTGTTCGGCATGGCGTGCGACCGGGATTCGGGGTGAAGATCGGAACCGTCGGGTATCCAGGGGCGGGCCGAGGCTCGGGGATGATTAACCTTGATTCTACCGGAAAGCGGGGACCAGGTCAGGCTTTTTCTTCCCCGGCCAGCGATTGACTGCTCCGGTCCCGATTGGGATCGAGCCAGGCCAGCCCCTCGGAGTCGGCGAATCGTCGGGCCCCGACCTCGCGGATCGCCGAGTCCTCCACCTTGTCCAGCGGGGTGTAGCGGGGGTGGTGCGAATCCTTGTAGGGGTCATTTCGGTGGGCGTTGTAGCAGCAGATCATGCTCCATCGAGGGTCGGGGGAGGCGTTCCGATCGGACCGGTGGAGCAGGTTCGAGTGGAAGAACAGCGCATCGCCCGGATTCATCTCGACATGGACCAGCGGGAGCCGCTTCAAAACCTCGCCGACCCGCTCCAGATCGGCCCCGGCCTGCTCGCCGGTCAGGACATGTTCGATCCGCCCGAGCTTGTGCGAGCCCTCGATCACCTGGAGGCACCCATTGGCCCGGGTGCAGGGATCGACCGCGATGAACACGCTCACCAGGTCCGGGAACAAAACTCCATTCTGATACCAGTACCCGTAATCCTGGTGCCAGGCCCAGGCCCCGCCCACCTTGGGGTCTTTCATGATCATCTTCGAGTGATAGTGGTAGACCTCGTCGTCGAGCAGTTGCTCGGCCGAGTCCACCACCCGACGGCAGCGGGCGAACATCCCGTAGATCCCGTCCCCCGGGTGGTTCCAGAGCGAGAGCCGGACCCGCCCCCCCTCGCCATCGGCCCGCCCGAACGAGTGAGCGTCCAGGGCCCGGTCCTCCCGGCTGGCCCGGAGCAACAGGCCGATCTCCTCGGCGTCGAAAAGGCTCGGGACCAGGAGCGAGCCGGCGCGTTCGTACCGCGCGATCTGGTCGGGCGTCAGCGGTCCCGGTCGCATGCGGACCTCCGGAGGATGGGGCAGGGGAGGGGGATCGATCGCCTCCGATCGAGTCCCATCCCGCCATCATACCAGAGCCCGATGGCCCGCTCACGAGGGTGCGGCGACCAAACCGAATGGGATCTGCCCAGGGATCCTGGTGGTTGTGCGGGCGGAGCAAGCTCCGCCTGAGCAAAGCGTGAGCAAGCTCCCGCACTCCAAAGCCTCCGGCGGCTCGTCCAGCTCGATACTCCCCCTCAGCGGCGAAGCCGCCCTGGAGTGCGGGAGCTTGCTTACGCTTTCGGACCCGGAGCTTGCTCCGGGGGCCGACGACAGCCGATCCCCGCAACGACTCCCAGCCTCCCTGGGTACAGCCGCACCATCGAATGCGGATCGAGGTAGTTTCACCACGAAGACTTTCGGTCTATCGTAGATCGAGCCGGGGGGATGATCCGCCCGAGGACGGGCATTCAAGAAAGAGGACGTCGATGACCGAGGACGCGGAACATCTCCGACTGCTCTCGATCTTCCATTATGTCGTGGGGGGACTGACCGCGCTGTTCGCGAGCTTCCCCATCATCCACGTCGCCATCGGGATCGCGATCGTCACCGGCTCCTTCAACGATCCGAAGAATGGGTCGGCCCCTCCTTCGGCGTTTGGGTGGTTTTTCATCGTCATCGGGGCCCTGTTCATCGTGCTCGGTTGGGCCTACGCGATCGGCATGTTTGTCGCGGGGCGAAACCTCCGGCAGAGGCGGGGCTATCTGTACTGCCTGGTGATGGCGGGGCTCTCTTGCGCGAACTTCCCCTTCGGCACTTGCCTCGGGGTGTTCACCCTGATCGTCCTCCTGCGACCCTCGGTAAAGCCGCTCTTCGAGAAGGGGGCGGGGACGGTGTCGGACTTCGCCTGATCCCGGGGCGAGCCGCCACGCCGCCGATGGGCTCGGGGCGGGCGGCCTTGCCCCGTGACTCAGCGGACGCCCAGCGTCTTGATCACGTCGGTAACCCGGGCGCGGTCGCCGTGCGATCGGCTCGTCTTGGCGAAGGCGACCTTGCCCTTCGAGTCGATCACGAACGTCGAAGGATAGGCGGTCTCGCCGGGAGCCTCCCAGCGGAGCCCGTAGCTATTGGTAAAGGTATAGTCGGGGTCGATCACGAAGTGGAAATTGTCGGGCAAGGATTTACCTCGCGCGAAATCCTCGGCGTGCTCCTTGAGGCTGGCCGATGGGCCGGGATAAACCAGGACCACCCGGGCCTTGGCGGCGGTCAGTTCCTTCGACTTGCCGACCAGTTCGGCCACCTGCTTCGTGCAGATCGGGCACTGATAGCCGGGCCAGCCCCGGAGGACGACCAGGACCACCGGCCCCTGATCGGTAAGCTGGGAGAGTTGAACCGACTCGCCCGCGGGGGTCTGGAGCGTGAAGTCGGTCGGGACCTGGCCCACTCGGGGAGTCCCGGCGATCGCCGACGCCGCAGGCATCAGGCCCAGGGCCAATCCGAAGGACGCAATCATCTTGGTCAACGCATTCATCTTCAAATCTCCAACTCGGTCAATCATCGTTCAAAGGGTCGAAACAAAGGGGTGGCGTGATCATTGAAATCCGCCGAGCCCGCCGCCTCCGCCTCCTAGACCGCCCCCGCCGAAACCTCCACCGCCTCCGCCTCCCAGTCCGCCGCCGCCCCCGCCTCCGCCGATCCCACCGCCACCGCCGCCGCCCGCCCCGAGGAGCGAGAGCGGGATGATCGCGAGGTCGGCGACCTGATAGACGCGGATCTCGGTCGGCTGGTCTTCCGAGGAGGTGGAGGTGATCGTCAGCAGGCTATCCTTGACGGTATAGGTCAGGCCCAGCTGCTTGAGCATCAGCCGGAGGGTGGTCCGCAGGGGGATCCCTTCCAGGTTGATCGAGACCGTCGAGGCCATCGTCTTGTCGGCGTCCTGCAGGCCCTGGGGATCGACGTAGATGGGGATCCCGGTGGGCAGGCCGGCGGCCTCGTCCTGGGTGGACTGCTCGATGTACTTCTTGACGTCTTCCAGCGGGGTGTCGTTGGGGAAGCTCATCGAGATCCGCTCGTTCAGCTTCGAGAGGATCGCCTTGGTCTTCTCGTCGCGGTCGAAGAGGTAGTCGGCGTCGCCGTATCGGGCGATCCGGCGCTCGGAGAGGGCCTGCCAGGCGGCCCGCTCGGGGTACTCGATGACTCGGGTGTCGGGGAAGGGCACGATCGCCCGCTCGACGTCGGCCAGGCTGAGCATGAACCGGTACTCCTTGAGCCGGTCATACTGGATCGACTGGGTGTAGAACCCGACCGAGTCGGCGACGAACATGCCGGCCCAGGGGGCCAGGTCCTGCGGGTTGAGGGCCCGGGCGGCCTGGGCCCGGAAGCGGGCGTCGACGAACGGCTGACGGGTCACGTCGATGTCGGCCAGGCCGCCGCTGGCCAGGACCCGGAAGGCCCCCTCGGCCATCAGGCTGTCGAACTCGGCCATCAGGGTGTTGGTGGTGTCCTGATTCTTGACCAGCCGCTCCACGGCGGTGCTGCGGGCGGCCTGGGCGGCGAAGATCCGATATTGCTCGGCCTTCTCCAGGGTGATCCGCTCCTCAAGCTTCTCGGTGGCCCCGATGGCGTTGCGGACCTCGTTCTCGAGGCGCCGGCGGGTGTCATCGTTCAGGTTGTCGGCCGACTGCACGACGATCAGGGCGTCGCGGAGCGTGGCCAACGCGGCCTCGGGATTCCGGGAGTTGGTCTGGGACCGGGCCGTCTGGAGCCGCTGGCGGACGTCGGTGACGAACGCCTGACGCGCCACGTCGGCGACCTGGGCCTGACGCTCCAGCGCCGACGGCTCGGATCCGTCGGGGTCATCTCTCGGAGAGTCTTCCTGAGATGCCAGTGCCAGTCGTCCGAACGCGGCGCGGGCCTGATCGTTGGCAGGGTCGAGCCTCAGCGCGGTCTGGTAGAACCGCCGGGCCTGCTCGGGCTGGCCCTGTGCTTCGGCCTGTTCGCCGAGGCCGACGAGTTGCAGGGTCAGGGGTGGTGGGGCATCGTCGGCCAGGCTCGGGAGGACCGGCGGCGCGACCCCGATCAGCAGGAGGAGGAGAAGCCTCCAGGGACCACGATCTAGTTTTTTCATGGCTGATTATCCTGATGTCATCGAATGATGTTCGAGTCGAGCCGCTTCGTCGCCGATCGCTTCAGAGCCCGCCGAGATCGGCCGCCGTGGCGTGGAGCCCCGACCGGAGGCCGAGCGTCTTGACCAGCTTCGGGCTGACGTTGACGATCGAGGCCCGGCGAGGGGACAGGGCCAGCCCGCGGAGCACCGGGACGTCGTCGAGCTCCGGCTTCGAGCCGGCGACGGCCAGGCCGTGGAGGATCAGCGGCGAGCCGTTGACGATCCTGAGCCGGTCGGGCACGTTCTGCCCATTGGCGTGACGCCCCATGATCAGCTCGACCCGGACCAGGCGGCCCAGGACGCCCTCGGCGATGGCCTCGGCCAGCCCTTCGGTCTGTCCATCGAACTCGGTCATGGTGAATTTTCCGGCGGGATTCCAGCGCCCCGTCGATGCGTCGGACGTCTGGATCGAGACGTGGACTCTCGACTCCTCGATCGCCACCTGGATGGCCAGCGAGGGGCCCTCGGGCCGATCGGGCACCGGTCCAGGCCGAGCAGTCAGGCCGAGCATCGGCCGGGAATTGAGGACGTGCCGAAGGTCGAGGACCAGCGGGGTCCGGGCCTCGTCGCGGGCGATCACCCGCCATTGGATCGACCCGAGCCGATCGGCCCCGGCCCCGTTATCGCCCCGCTCGATCCGATCGGCGAATCGGCGGGCCAGCGCCAGCTCATCGGCATTGGCCCAATCCTTCGACCGATCGGCGATCGTCTCCCAGTCGAGCCCGACCCCGAGGCGAGACATGGCAAGCTGGCCAACCGGCTGGGGAACGTCCTGTTCGAGAAGCTGTCGGAGCGCCGATCGAAGGCGAACATCGGGGGTCAGGGCGTCGATGTCGCCCAAGGTTAGGTTTTCCCCCTCCGCGGGCATCCGGGACGTCTCGCCGAGGTCGGGGGCCAGGCGGACGAGACGCGTCGACATCCGCCGGGTCTGGTTCGGTTCGAGCGTCGTGTAGAGGACACCGGATGGGGCAACGGATCGGAAGCCTCCACCGCCGCCCCCGCCGAAACCGCCTCCACCGATCCCACCGCCGCCGAACCCGCCTCCACCGCCGCCGAGCCCGCCACCGCCGAAACCGCTTAGCCCGGCCTGGAGCGAGGTGACATCCCAGCTCTCGGTCGGCTCGACCAGCCTCATGATCAGCCGGCCCAACATCATCATTCCCTGGGTCGGGGGTAAGGTCAGGATCTGGTTTCCGCCGCCGCCACCGCCTCCAATCCCGCCGCCACCACCGCCGATCCCGCCGCCACCACCACCGATCCCGCCACCACCCCCGAATCCACCTCCACCCCCTCCAATTCCGCCTCCACCGCCGCCGAATCCTCCACCGCCCCCGCCGAACCCGCCCCCGCCGCCGAACTGGCCGGACGCCCCGACGGCGACCAGGCCCGGAGGCAGGACGACCCGGAGTCGATTTGCGGTCCGGTTGGTGAGGGAGACCGCCATCCGGCCATCGCCGAGGCCCTCGGCCCCGACGGCAAGCTGGCCTCCCCGGGCCCCGTCGGTCAGGGTGACGACCGCCGGCTCATCCTCGATTCGAGGGTTAGCGGGCCCCGAGGCGACGACCACTCCCGCCATCGAGGGGGCGAGCAATGCACCGCGGACGATCAATCGAGTCAACAGTTGATGATTCGGAGCGCGCATGAAGGGGCATCTCCCGTGAAATGGGTTCCATTCGATCCAATTGGTACGCGGGCTCGCCAACGACCGGAGATCGGTCGGCGCGTCCGTCATTCAGGGTCCACAGCCGGCCCCGGGCGACCGGCAAACGGTCCCCCCGAATGGGCCGGTACAAAGAGGTCCTGGGCTCGTCGCCACCCGACCTGGTTCTCGATTGTCGAGGGCTAGACGCCCGATGTCCTCGCGATATTCAGGCGGGATTTCCCGGAGATTTCCCGAGCTTCCGACGACCGAGAAGCAGGCGCGGACGATCGCCTTGCGAGGGATTCCACCTCGCTCGGGGCGCCGATCGGCCCGGACTTCTGCAACTCTCGAATAATTCGTCGCCCATACCCGTCGCCCCTGACGGGAAATCGTTCGAAACCCGCGCGGGCCTTGATCGAGACCCTAGAGTGGGGTGACGGCAGGCCGAGGGATGTGGCTCGATTCCTGGCAGATCGGTGATCGTCATGAAAGAATCCGAAGTTCGCTCGCCACTCTCGCCCGAAGGCGATCTTCCGGCCCTGGACCCCGAGGAATGGGTCGACCGCCATGGCGATGCCCTCTATCGGTTCGCGATGCTCCGGCTCCGCGATGCCGAGGCCGCCTCGGAGGTCGTCCAGGAAACGTTCCTCCACGCCTTCCGGGCGCGGGCGTCTTACAGCGGGCGGGCCTCGGAGCGGACCTGGCTGGTGGCCATCCTCCGGAACAAGGTCGCCGACCATTACCGGAGATCGGGCCGCGAGACTTCGACCGGGTCGGACGAACCGGGCCTCGACCCATTCTTCGACGACCGGGGACGCTGGCGAGCGATGCCGTCTCGATGGGGCGGCAACCCGTCCGAGGACCTGGAACGGGAAGAGTTCTGGGCTTCGTTCGGCGGCTGCGTCTCGAAGCTCCCCGCGAACATCGCCGACGCCTTCCTGCTCCGCGAGGTCGAGGATCTCGGCACGGAGTCCGTGTGCGAGGTCTTGCAGATCACCCCGGTGAATCTCCACACGCGGCTCTACCGGGCCCGGATGTTCCTCCGGGAATGCCTGGAGCGGAACTGGTTCGGCGCGACCGGGTCGAGGAAGCGAGGTCGGGAATGAAGGCCCAACTCCTCGACCTCATCCGCCGGGCCAATCCCTCGTGCCGGTCGGCCATGAGTACGGTCTCGGAGTCGCTCGATCGCCCGCTCTCGCGGTTCGAGCGACTGGCGATCGCCGCGCACATGGGGCACTGCCCGGCCTGTTCGCGGGCCAGGAGGCAGTTCGCCCTCCTGGTCGACGGGCTCCGGAGGGTGTCCGGACCCCGGGAGAATCGCCCGCTCCCCGGCCTGCCGCCCGAGGCCCGCGAGCGAATCAAGCGGGCGCTCCGGGAGTGTTGATGATCGCCGGCGATCAGCCGGCGCCCCCCCCCTGGGCGGCATGCTCCTCCCCCTGGCAGTAGCCGAAGAATCCTTGCTGCTTGATGAGCGAGGCGACCTCCGGCGGCACCATCGACTCCCAGGTCGGGTCGCAGTCGCGGATCTTGGCCAGGACGTCGCGCGAGAAGATCCGGAGGTAATCCTTGTTGTAGAAGTCGAGGCTCTCGATGTACCCGTTCTCGACCAGGTGCTCGTAGAGGCCCTGGAGTCGCGGCTCCACCTTGAACTTCTGGACGGTCACGAGTTGCCTCGTCGAGGTGTCCAGCAGCGGGTAGACGTAGAGCTTGAGGTCGTTCTTGAACAGTCGACCGAACGATTCGAGGATCCCCCCCTCCAGGTGCTCGTAGTAGGTCTCGTCCAGGAGGTCGCGCAGGCTGGGGATGCCCATGGTGATGCCGATGGGCATCTTGGTGTAGCGGCGGAGGTAGGAGGCCAGCCGGTAATATTCGAAGTAGTCGGAGATGAGCACGGTGGCCCCGGTCGCGGCCAGGACGTCGGCACGGGCGAGGAAGTCGGCGTAGTCGATCCCGCCATGCTCGCCGCCGGTCGAGCGCAGGTTGCGCATCGTCAGTTCCATCAGCGAGACGATCTCCGGGGCCTGCTCCCCTTCGAATCGCGTCGCGACGTGGTGCGAGAACTGCTGGCGGGCGCACTGGAGCATGTCGACGTTCACATGCGTGACCGGCCGGAACGAGCCGCGCTCGACCAGGATCGGCTTCTTGTACAGGACCTCCGACGGCTGGAGGACCTCGCCGGTGGCCGAGAACATGGCCGCGTCGCTGAGTTCGAGCTGGACGAGCTTCAGGCTCATCAGTCGGGGGTCGACGTCCCGGAACTCGGGCCCGGAAAACTTGATCATGTCCACTTCGATCCGCTCGGCCGAGAGGTCGTCGAGCAGCGAGTGCATCAGCTCGTCGGGGTCTTCGAAGTGGAACATCGCGCCGTGGATCAGGTTGACCCCGATGATCCCGAGCGCCTGCTGCTGCGAGACGTTATCCTTGTCGAGCATCCGGACGTGCAGGACGATCTGGCTGGGCTCGGCGCCGGGCTTGGCCTGGTACTTGATGCCCATCCAGCCGTGGCACTCGTTGGTCCCCTTGAAGTTCCGGGCGGAGACGGTGTCGGAGAACACGAAGAAGTCGGTATCCGACCCTCGATTCCCGCCCAGGCGTTCCTGGAGCAGCGCGTACTCGTAATCGAGCATCGTCTGCAACCGCTCCCGGCAGACGTACCGGGGCGAGGGGCCGTAGATGGCATCGCTGACCGTCATGTCGTAGGCCGACATGCTCTTGGCGATCGTCCCGGCGGCCCCACCAACCTGGAAGAACCACCGGACGACCTCCTGCCCGGCGCCGATCTCGGCAAATGTCCCGTACTTGCGCGGGTTCAGGTTGACGGCCAGCGCCTTCTGTTGCGTCGCCAGATTCTTGCGGTCGGTCTTCAGTTCCAAGCTTCCCTCCCATGCCAGGCCAGGTCGGACCGGCCGTTCTCCCTCGGCCGCCGACATCGATCATCTTACGAAAAATGCGCCGGGCGCGATCCCCCAAGTCCCGGAGGACCGGGGTCCGGGGCGATCCCCAAGGTCGGAAAGTCGTCCCAAGGTCGCCAATCGCCGATCAACCGGTGGGCGGCTCCAGATGCTCGGCGATCAGCTCGATCGGGTGGGAAGCATCGAGCCCCCCCAGGCCGTGGACCTGGCTCCGGCACGAGAAGCCGGGGGCGACCAGCCGGGCGGCGGGCTCGGCCCTCGCGGCGGGCAGGAGAACCCGCTCGGCCAGCGCCTGGCTCATGTCGTAATGGCCCCGCTCGTAGCCGAACGAACCGGCCATCCCGCAGCAGCCGGAATCCAGCTCCTTCACCTCCAGGCCGTCGATCCGCCTCAGGGCCGCCACCGTCCCCGACGCCCCGACCAGGGCCTTCTGCTGGCAGTGGCCGTGGACCAGGACCTTGCCCGATCCCCGTCTCAACGGCAGGTCGGGAAAGCTCGATCGGTCGGCCACGAAGTGGTCGACCAGCCGGGAAGCCGAGGCCACGAGGTCGGCATCGGGGCCGAGTCGGAAGTCGCGATACTCGTCGACCAGGGTCAGCAGGCAGCTCGGCTCGCACCCCAGGATCGGCGTCCCCGCGCGGGCGGCGTCGACCAGTCGCGCCACGTTCTCGCGGGCCAGCGTCCGGCCCATCGTCAGCAGACCCTTCGAGATCGCCGGGCGGCCGCAGCAGGGGAGCCCCGCCAGCCTGACCTCGTACCCCCCCGCTTCCAGGACCCGGACCGCCGCGCGGCCCACCTGAGGGTTGTTGTACGTGGTGAAGCAGTCATCCATCAGGATGACCGAGCCTCGCGAACCGGCCCGAGGGTCGGGCCTGTGGCGGCGGAACCAGCGACGTAGGTTGTCGAACGCGAAGGTCGGCAGGGTCCGCCTCCGGTCGATCCCGGCGACTTTCTCCAGGAGCCACTTGAAGGCGGGGTTCGTCAGGGTCGCATTGGCCAGAGGGGCCGTCGCCGACCCGAGCCGGCTCAGCGGCCGGATGTGGGCCATCAGGAGCGAACCGAACGGGACCGGCTTATTCTTGTACTTCTGATGGAGATATTCGGCCTTGAGCTTGGCCATGTCGACGTTGGACGGGCACTCGGTCTTGCACGCCTTGCACTGGAGGCAGAGATCCAGCGCCTCGTCGAGCGCCTCGGACGCCAGGCCGTCGGCGGGGATCTCGCCGCCCATGACCAGCCGGAGGGTGTTGGCCCGGGCCCGGGTCGTCTGCTTCTCGTCGAGCGTGACCATGTAGCTCGGGCACATGGTCCCGCCGCCGTTCTTCCGGCAGGCCCCGACGCCCGAGCACATCTCGACGGCCCGGGCGAATCCCCCCTGGGCGGAGAAGTCGAAGGCGGTGGCCTCGGGCTCGCGGGCGTGGTAGTCGGGGCCGATCCGGAGGAGCCCGCCGGGGTCGGGCGAGGCCACGACCTTGCCGGGGTTCATCCGATCCTTCGGGTCGAAGGCGTGCTTGACCTCGGCGAAGGCGGCGTAGACCTCGGGGCCGAACAGCTTGGCGTTCCAGACGCTCCGGGCCAGCCCGTCGCCGTGCTCGCCCGACATCGAGCCGCCGAACTCGACGACGAGGTCGGAGACCTCCCGGGAGATCGATCGGAGGGTCTCGACGCCCTCCTCGGTCTTGACGTTGATGACCGGACGGATGTGGAGGCAACCGACGTCGGCGTGGCCATAGCAGGCGCCGATGGTCCCGTGACGGGCCAGGATCGCGGCGAACCGGTCATAGAAGGCGGGGAGTCGGTCGGGACTGACGGCGGTGTCCTCGACGAAGGCGACCGGCTTGGCGTCCCCGACCATCCCCATCAGGAGCGAGACGCCGGCCTTCCGGATCTTCCAGAAGTCGTCCTTGGCGCTCTCGGTCAGGCTCTGGCGGATGCCCAGGACCCCAAGCTGGCCCCGGAACCGACGGGTCAGGTCCTCGGCACGCCCGGCCAGTTCCTCGGCCGAGTCGGCGTAGAACTGCGCGGCCAGGACGGCGGCGGGACGCCCCTCGGCGAAGCTCAGGCTCCGGGCGTAGTCGGGGTTGCTGGCGGCGAGGTCCAGCATCATCCGGTCGACCATCTCGACCGCCGCCGGGCCGGTAGCGATGATCTCGGCCAGGCGATCGAGGGCGGCCGGGATCGTGGCGAACGAGAGGATCACCAGGCCCTGCGCGACCGGGATCGGCACCACCTTGACCTCGGCCCCGGCGATCACCGCGAGCGTCCCCTCGGACCCCACGATCAGGCGGGCCAGGTTGAAGGCCCAGGGGTCATCGACCCAGCCCGGGGCACGGACCGGGAGCCCGGGGATGAACTCGTCCAGGTTGTAGCCGCTGACTCGTCGGAGGATCCGGGGAAACCGCCGTTCGATCGCGTCGCGGTGGTCCTCGACCGCCTTCCGGACGCTCGCGTGCAACGTCCCGAGGCGATCGTTACGCGAGCAGGCCACGTCCAGATCTTCGGGCGCGACCGGGCCGAGGGTCACGCGCTCGCCGTCGTCGAGGACGACATCCAGCGACCGGACGTGATCGACGGTCTTCCCATAGCGGAGCGACCGGGCCCCGGCCGAGTTGTTGCCGATCATCCCGCCGATCGTGGCCCGGTCGCCGGTCGAGACGTCCGGGCCGAACATCAGGCCGAGAGGCCGGAGGTGCGCGTTCAGCCGGTCGAGCACCACGCCCGGCTCGACCTTCACCGTCATCCGGTCCCGGTCGACGATCCCGATCCGGTTCAGATACTTGGAGAGATCCAGGATCAGGGCTTCGCCGACGGTCTGCCCCGAGAGGCTGGTGGCCGCACCCCGGGGGAGGACCGGCACCCCTTCTTCATAAGCGATCCGGACGGCGGCGGCCAGGTCCTCGACCGTCCTGGGGAGGACCACGCCCACCGGCTCGACCTGATAGAGGCTGGCGTCGGTGGCGTAGAGCCAGCGGTCGGCGGGCTCGAAACGGACTTCGGACGTCGACTCGCGGAGGAGCCGATCATGGAGCCTCGACGAGGCGGCGGTCGTGGTGGGCATCGTGGTGGAAGCTCGGTGGCCTTCGTGGCTGTGGGCGGCGATCCGTCGGGACGCGTCCCTTCGTCGTCCTGGGTTCGATTTTACGCCAGGACCGCCCCGGTCGGCCACGCCTCATCGATCCGAAGTTGCGATCGACCTGCGATCAAGGCCCGGGCCGGACCCGCCCCCCGGGCTTCGTCCTCCTCGGAGGCACCGATCCGCCTATCTTGTCGGAACAACCGGCTCGAACGCTTGACTTGGCGGGTCCGCCGTCTTAGGTTCAATCGGTCCGAGGCCACCGGGCGACGTCCCGCCCTTCGTTCGTCCGGCGTCGCGAGCCTTCACCGTTCAGCGAGCGATCGATGATCGTCCAGCAACTCCGCGAAATCCAGCACAAGCACGGGTGGCTTCCGGAGCGAGAGCTTCGCGAGCTATCGGACCGGACCGCGACCCCATTGCACCGGATCCATGAGGTCGCCAGCTTCTTCCCGCACTACCGGCTCAAGCCCGGCCCGACGGTCGACGTCAAGGTCTGCCGCGACATGGCCTGCCACCTCCGGGGCGGCCCGGCGATGCACGAGGCGATGGAGCGATACGCGGCCGAGGTCGGCGGCGGCGAGGTGAAGGTCGAGGGGGTCTCCTGCCTCGGCCAGTGCGACAGCCCTCCCGCCCTGGCGATCAACGACGCCTGCTTCTGGGGGATCACCGCCTCGCAGGCGCGGGCGAAGGTCCGGGCGGCCCTCTCCAAGGACAAGATCCACCAGCAACACGCCGACCGGTCCCCCCTGGGCTGGAAGATCGACATCTACGACGGCCAGCCCCGCTACGAGGCCGTCCGCTTCCTGGTCTCCGACGTCGAGGGCGGCCCGTCGCTGAACCATCGACGCGATCAGGTGATCGAGTCGCTGAAGGTGTCCAACCTCCGGGGGATGGGCGGGGCGGGGTTCCCGACCCACCTGAAATGGTCGACCGTCCGGACCCAGCCGGGTCCCGAGAAGTACGTCGTCTGCAATGCCGACGAGAGCGAGCCGGGGACGTTCAAGGACCGCGAGTTGATCCGTCGGACGCCTCACCTGCTGGTCGAGGGGATGATCCTGGCCGGCCTGGTGGTGGGGGCGACCCGAGGTTTCATCTACTGCCGCCATGAATATGAGGAAGAGATCGAGGTCATCCAGGAGGCGATCGAGGCGGCGTATCGGGCCAACATCTGCGGCGACTCGATCCTCGGGTCGAACCTCTCATTCGCGCTCGAGGTCTACGTCAGCCCCGGGGGGTACATCTGCGGCGAGGAGACCGCTCTCCTGGAAGCGATGGAAGACCGCCGGGGCGAGCCCCGGAACAAGCCCCCATTCCCGGTCTTCTCGGGCCTCTACTCCAAGCCGACGGTCATCAACAACGTCGAGACCCTCTGCTGGACCCCCGGGATCGCCATGAGGGGCGGCGAGTGGTATCGGGACGGCGGGACCCGAGGGGCCACCGGCCTGAGGTTCGTCTCGATCAGCGGCGACGTCAACGAGCCGGGCGTCTACGAGGTCCCCTTCGGCCAGACCGTCCGGGAGCTGGTCTTCGGGTCGGCCGGCGGGATGCTCGGCGACCAGAAGCTCAAGGCCATCGCCACCTCGGGGCCTTCCGGCGGGTTCCTCCCGGCCGTCCTCCGGAGGGAGAACCTCGACTCGCCCAAGTCGAAGCCCTGGGCCGAGAAGAATTTCGCTCCGGGCTCGGACACTTATGACATCCTCGACCTGCCGCTGGACCTCCAGACGCTGGGCGAGGTCGACAACATGCTGGGGGCCGCGTTCGTCGCGGTGGGGTCCGACGCCTGCATGGTGGATTTCGCGCTGAACTGCGTGCGATTCTACCGGAACGAGTCGTGCGGCAAGTGCGTCCCCTGCCGGGTCGGATCGCAGAAGCTGACCGACATCCTGGACCAGATCACCCAAGGCAAGTTCCCCCACAAGGACCTCAAGGTGGTTGATGACCTGGCCCAGGCCATGTCGTTGACCTCGATCTGCGGCCTCGGCCAGATCGCCGCCAACCCGATGAAGACGCTCATGAAGCACTTCCCCGAGGAGCTCGAAGAGCACCTCAAGCACAAGCGATGCCCGGCCGGTGTCTGCTTCCGCGATTAGAGCCCGGAGGACTCAGGACTCCTTCGGATCGCTCGAGGTTTCCTTGCGACCCAAAATCGAACGATTTGAAGACCTTGTGGCCTGGCAAAAAGCTCGCATCCTGGTCCGCGAGGTCTATCGAGTGACAAAGATCGGAGCATTTACGAAAGACTTTGGTCTGGCCAGTCAGAAGCAACGCTCGGCCGTCTCCGTCATGGCCAATATTGCCGAAGGCTTCGACCGGGGTAACCGAGCCGAGTTTCATCAATTTTTATCCATCGCCAAGGCGTCATGTGCCGAATTGCGATCTCATCTCTATGTTGCGTCCGATGTTGGGTACATTCGCCCTGATGAATTCCACCAACTCTTCGAGTTGGCCGAAGAAGTCACCCGGATCCTCTCGGCCCTCCGTGCTGCCGTGGCCCGACAGCGAAACGAGCAAAGGGCCGAAAAGCGTCCATCAGCTTGAGTCCTCCAGTCCTGAACCCCGAGTCCTCCAGTCCTGGGCCCTGAGTCCTCCAGTCCTGGCCCTTGAATAGGGACGATCCCGATATGAGCCAGCCCGCCCCGATGGTGAAGGTGACGATCGACGGGATCGAGGTCGAGGTTCCCTCGGGGACGACGATCTTCGACGCCGCGCAGAAGGTCGGGATCAAGATCCCGGTCCTCTGCCACCGCGAGTACATGAACCCGGTGGCGGTCTGCCGGGTCTGCGCCGTCGACGCCGGCGAGCGGGTCCTGACACCGGCCTGCTACCGACAGATCACCCCCGACATGGCGGGCCGGAAGATCCAGACGGCCGAGACCAGCGAGAAGGTCCGCGACTCGGTCTCGACCCTGGCCGAACTGCTCATGGCCGACCACCCCTCGCCCTGCGTCAAGCACCGCGAGCACGGCGACTGCGAGTTGGAGGTGATGGCCGAGCAGTTCGGGGTGACGACCTCGCGGTTCTCCAAGGCCGAGCCCCGACACCGCGACGACTCTTCGGTGGTGATCGCCGTCGACCACTCGGCCTGCATCCTCTGCGACCGGTGCGTCCGGGGTTGCAACGATATCCGAAACAACCAGGTGATGGGCCGGATGGGCAAGGGGTTCGCCGCCCGGATCGCCTTCGACCTCGACTCCTTGATGGGCAACTCGTCGTGCGTCTCGTGCGGCGAGTGCATGGTCTCGTGCCCGACCGGGGCCCTGACCAACCGGACGGTCGTGAACCGGGTCGTGGACGAGCCCGTCTCGAAGAAGAAGAAGACCACCGAAGGCCCGGTCTCGCCGGACGACCTGATCAAGCTGCCGCTCTTCGAGGGGATCTCGCACGCGTTCCTCCGGTTCAACGAGAACGCGGTGGTCCGCCGGAAGTTCAAGAAGGGGGAGGCGATCTGCGTCGAGGGGGATTACGGCTCGACCGCCTTCTTCATCGAGAAGGGCCGGGTCGACATCTTCATCAACTCCTCGTTCAACCACACCAGGACCCGGGGCGGAAAGCTTGGCCGGGGGCTCTTCGGGCTGGCCCAGAAGCTAACCACCGTCTTCGAAACCCGGAAGCAGGACCAGCGCGAGGGGGAGAGCACCAACCAGTACATCAATATCGGCGAATCCATCGCGTTGCGGTACGACAACCCGATCGGCTCGCTGGAGGCCGGCGACATCTTCGGCGAGATGACGTGCATGAACTCCTACCCCCGGTCGGCCACCGTCACCGCCGCCGAGGAGGAAGTGACCGTCCTGGAGATGGACCGCAACGTCCTGTACATCCTCCAGCGGAGCAAGAAATCGAAGGCGATGCTGGACGAGCGGTATCGGAGGAGGGCGATCGACAACCACCTCCGGAGCGTCCCCATCTTCTCGGCCGTGGCCAAGGACGAGCACGAGTTCGACCGGCTGGTCGACCTGCTCCGCGACCGGGTCACCCTGGAGCGTAAGAATAACGGCGAGCTGATCTTCAATCAGGGCGACCCGGCCGACAACTTCTACCTGATCCGGACCGGGTTCGTGAAGGTCTCGCAGAGCCACATGGGGGCCGAGCACGTCCTGAACTACCTCGGGCCGGGCGGCTTCTTCGGCGAGATCGGTCTGCTGGCCGACCTCCCCGAGGTCCGGGCCTACGGGGTGGCGGCGCCCCGACGGACCGCGACCTGTTCGGCGCTGGACCACGTCGACCTGGTCGGGATCTCCGCCGAGGCGTTCCAGGAAGTCCTCGACGAGTTCCCCGAGGTCCGCCGCCAGATCGTCGATCTGGCCGTGAAGCGGCTCGAGGACACCGCCGCCGCGCTCCAGCAGATCGAGAACCGGCCGCTCTCGGAGTACCTCAGCCAGGGGCTCTTCAACGCCCAGAGCTTGCTGGTCCTCGACCTGCAGAAGTGCACCCGCTGCGACGAGTGCACCAAGGCCTGCGCCGACACCCACGACGGGGTCACCCGCCTGATCCGCGAGGGGCTCCGGTTCGACAAGTTCCTGGTGGCCAGTTCCTGCCGGTCGTGCCTGGACCCGTACTGCATGGTCGGCTGCCCGGTCAACTCGATCCGCCGCCTCAACTCGCGCGAGATCATCATCGAGGACTGGTGCATCGGCTGCGGGAAGTGCGCCGAGAATTGCCCCTACGGCAACATCAACATGCACTCGCTGCCCGAGAAGATGGTGCCCGACCCCGCCAACCCGGCGCACAAGATCGCCGTGGTCCAGCAGAAGGCCACCACCTGCGACCTCTGCTCCAGCGTCGATGGCCAGCCCAGTTGCGTCTACGCCTGCCCCCACGACGCCGCCCACCGGATGACCGGGCCGGAACTCCTGGAGGAGATCAAGCTTTCGCAGGTCTGATCCACCTGGCTCGTCGGGGGGACCGTAGGGCTCCACTCTCGGAGATCGCCGCATGCGGTTCCCCCGCTTCCGGGCGCCAATCTCGTCGTTCCGGGCCTTGCTGGGCCTCGTCGTCCTGGTCGGCCTGGGCCTGGGCGTCGTGGTCATGCCCTACGTCGGTCACCTCCGCCGGTTGGCGGAGGTCCGACGCCTCGGCGGCCTCGCGACGACCGCCCCTTGCTGGCAGGCCCGGCTCATCGACGACCGTTCGACCGGCCCGGTGATCGGGGCCGTTTTCGACGTGCCGCTCGATGATTACGGGATGGAGTTCATCGGCCGGCTCGTCGAATTGGAGGACCTGGAGGTCGACGCGGGCCTCGCGGCGGACGATGGGCTTTCCGCCCTCGAATCCCTCGTGAATCTCCGCAGGCTGACCCTGACCGGGCCAGGCCTGACGGATGACTCGCTCTACCACGTCCAGAAGCTGATCCACCTGGAAGAACTCTCCCTGATCGACCTTCCGATCACCGACGAAGGGCTGGGGCGACTCGCCCCACTCGACCGCCTCCGGGTCCTGTCGATCAGCCGTGCGAATTTTGAAGGAGGAGGCCTCGATTATCTCCAGGAATTGCCGGGCCTTCGCGAGATCCGGCTGATTGACAATCCGGAATTCAACAATCGGGGCGTGGCCCATCTCCAGGGCGCAACCCAGTTGCTCAGCGTCAGCCTGGAGGCCAATCCGAACCTATCCGACTCGGGCCTGGGCTGCCTGAAGCCGATGACGCATCTCGCTCGCCTATCCGTCGTCTCTCCGACGGGGACGTCCTTCTCCCGGAGGAAAATCCGGGAGGTCGAGTCGGCCCTGCGATGGACCAAGGTGGCGATCGATTCGCCGGACGCCGATCGAACGTGGTGAGGCTGGGCTGCGGGCGGTCCCCTTGCCGAATTATCGACAAGGATGGTACTACGGTCTAGGTAAGGGGAGGCGAGCCGATCGCCCCGTGAGACGGAGCGGGTTTTCACCGAGCATCGAGGCGTTGATGAGCGAAGGTCCCGAGCGAGTGGTGGGCGAAGTCGCCAGCAAATACACCCTGGACGACCAGGGAATATCGAGGACTGGCCCCCAGCACTGGAACCTCCCGACGGCCCGGCTGGTCGAGCAGGCGATCCTCCGGGAGGAGGGGACCCTGACCGACACGGGCGCGCTCGTCTTCCTGACCGGCCAGTACTCCGGGCGGTCTCCCGAGGACAAGTTCATCGTCCGCGAGCCCTCGGTCGAGCTCGAGGTCGACTGGGGGAAGGTCAACAAGCCGTTCGACCCGGCGAAGTTCGACGCCCTGGCCGATCGGGTCTTCGAGCACCTCCGGGGGCGTGATGTCTGGGTCCAGGACGCCTTCGGCGGGACCGACCCGGACCATCGTCTTCCGATCCGCGTGGTCTGCGAGCGGGCTTACCATGCGCTGTTCGCCCATCAACTCTTCGTCCGCGCCTCGCCCGAGGAGCTGGCCCGCCATCGGCCGGAGTTCACCATCGTCGCCGTGCCCGACTTCCAGGCCGTCCCGGAGCGAGACGGGACCCGGAGCGAGGTGTTCATCCTGTTGAACTTCGCCCGGAAGCTCGTCCTGATCGGCGGGACGCTGTACGCGGGCGAGATCAAGAAGTCGGTCTTCTCGATCCTGAACACGCTCCTGCCGTCCCGGGGCGTCTTCCCGATGCACTGTTCGGCCAATGTCGGGCGGGACGGAGACGTTGCGCTGTTCTTCGGGCTCTCGGGGACCGGCAAGACCACGCTCTCGGCCGATCCGTCGCGCGAGCTGATCGGCGACGACGAGCACGGCTGGAGCGACCGGGGAGTCTTCAACTTCGAGGGGGGCTGCTACGCCAAATGCATCCGGCTGGACCGGCTGAACGAGCCGGAGATCTACGAGGCCATCCGGTTCGGGACGGTCCTGGAGAACGTCGTGATCGACCCGGTGACCCGGACCCCCGACTTCGCCGACGCCAGCCTGACCGAGAACACCCGCGCCGCCTACCCGATCGAGGCGATCCCCAACCACGTCCCCTCGGGGCGCGGGGGGCATCCCAGCCACCTGATCTTCCTGACCTGCGACGCCTTTGGCGTCTTGCCGCCGCTCTCCCGGCTGACGCCCGAGCAGGCGATGTACCACTTCCTCTCGGGCTACACCGCGAAGGTGGCCGGGACCGAACGAGGGCTGGGGGCCGAGCCCTCGGCGGTCTTCAGCACCTGCTTCGGCGCCCCGTTCATGACCCTCCCGCCGGCCCGGTATGCCGACCTCCTCGGGCAGAAGCTCCGACGCCACGAGGTCGACGCCTGGCTGTTGAACACCGGCTGGACCGGCGGCGTGTTCGGCCAGGGGCGACGGATCAAGCTGCCCCACACTCGGGCGCTGGTCGAGGCCGTCATGAACGGCTCGCTGGCCGACTCGCCGACCGACGTCGACCCGATCTTCGGCCTCGAATACCCGACGAGCTGCCCCGGCGTGCCCCACGAAATCCTGAGGGCCCGAGACGCCTGGGCCGACCCGTCGGCCTACGACGACCAGGCCGCCCGGCTCGCCGCCCGGTTCGTCGAGAACTTCAACCGCTTCGAAGGGGTGGATCGGGCGATCCTGGAGGCGGGGCCGAGAGCCTGATCGAGCCGGATGGCCAGGTACCGGGTGACTCCCTTTCGGGCAGGATGCGTCCGCAAACCTCAGGAGTCGAAGGACTTTCGCCCGACGAGGGGGAGAGCTGACCCCGTTCACAAATTCGCTCCTTCGATCGAATTTGACCCGAAGGTTATTCCGAAATCGATTTCGGGATGGGACAATAGCCCGGCGGGTCGGATATGATTGGAAAGATGACGCACTGGGCGACCCATCGCGACGACTACCCCCGAGACCTTGGGGAGAATCGGGTCGGGCTCCGCGAGGCCCAGGAGCGTCAACAATCCTCGAAGCCAGGCGAATCGCGTGATCAAGACAGGAACCTCCACGGCGAGCGGTCGAGTCGAGGCCCCCTTCGCCGTCTCCTTCCAGCATCGTCTCCGGTTCACCCACGACGTCCTCGGGGCCGATCGCGAAGTACTGGTCGATCTCCTGGAACCCTCGGGTGACCAGCCGGCCCGGGTCCAGTTCTGGGTCGACGGCCACGTCGCCGACGCCCGGCCCGAGATCCTCGGGGCGCTCCGCGAGATCGGCGAGTCACGCCCCTCGCAGTTCACCCCGGCCCGCGACATCCAGGTCGTCCCCGGCGGAGAGGCGGTCAAGAACCACCCGGCGCACCTCGAAGGGATCCTCCAGTCGATCCACGACGCCGACCTCGACCGTCGGAGCTACGTCGTGGTCGTGGGGGGCGGGGCGGTCCTCGACGCGGTCGGCTTCGGCGCGGCGATCGCCCACCGGGGGATCCGCCTGGTCCGGCTCCCGACCACCACCCTGGCCCAGGCCGATTCGGGCGTGGGCGTGAAGACGGCCATCAACTTCTTCGGCAAGAAGAACTGGCTGGGCGCATTCGCGGTCCCCTGGGCGGTCATCAACGACACCGAACTGCTGGCGAGCCTGCCCGATCGCGACTTCGTCTGCGGCTTCTCCGAGGCGGTCAAGGTCTCGCTCCTGAAGTCGCCCGAGGTCTTCGACCGGATCTGCCGGGACGCCTCGAAGATCGGCCGTCGCGACCTCAAGGCGTCGCTCCCGGTGATCCGCGCCTCGGTCGAGATGCACCTGGCCCACATCACCCAGGGGGGCGACCCGTTCGAGGCCCTGGAGGCCCGCCCCCTGGACTTCGGCCACTGGTCGGCGCACAAGCTGGAGCCGATGACCAAGTTCGAGCTCAGGCACGGCGAGGCCGTCGCCATCGGCGTGGCGATCGACACGGTCTACTCCTCGATGGCGCTGGGATTCCCCCGGTCCGACGCCGATCGGGTCCTGAAGTGCCTGGCCGCGATGGGCTTCCCGCTCGATCATCCCTCCTTGAAGGACACCCGGGTCCTCTTCGAAGGGCTAGAGGAGTTCCGCCAGCACCTCGGGGGTCGGCTCACACTAACCATGCTCCGGGGGGTGGGAAACCCGGTCGACGTCCACGAGGTCGACGACGCCCGGATGCGGGCGGCCATCGAGTTCGTCTCGAAGTATCGGCCCTCAACATCACCCATCGGATGACCCGGACTTTCCCCGCGAACCGGGCCTGGATTCGGGATTCCGGGTCGGGTTCGATGGGGATTCGCAAGATATCTCCACCTCCGGCGAATTCCCCGTCGCGAGACCAGATTCGGCGAACTCGACAAATCCGAGCGTTCGGCCGCGGCGAACGGGGGCTCCATGAGCGACGAATTACGCCATCAGCGGAAGTGCTACTTCGCCTCACGCGAGTATTCCGAATCGTTCTGGGGAAAATACATCTATCTCTACCAGGGTCGGGGTAGCCTCCGGCTGACCACCGATTCGCTCAGCCTGGAGGATTGCCCCGGAGCGGTCGAGATCCCCTTCCAGGCCATCAAGAGCATCGGCCTGGATCAATTTTCGTCGTGGGCGAAGCCCTTCGGCCTCAGCCGCCTGACCGTCTCCTACACGGATGATGGCGAGCCCCGGACGATCCACCTGGTCCCCTACGAATCCGGCTTCGACCCAACCCCGGTCACGAGCGAGATCGTGGCCAATTGGCACGAGCGCCTGGGACGGATCGAGGAACTAACCAACCGGGTCCAGCCGCCCCAGGTCGAGCAGGCGGTCTCTCGAACTTTCGGGAATCGTTTCCTGTTCGCCGCCGTTGTCGCCCCGCTGGTGATCCTCGGATTGATCGGATGGTTGATCAACCACTGATCGAGCCGCCGATCCAGGGACTTCGGGCTTCGGTCCGGCTCGGATCACTTCGAGGGGGAAGGGGGCTCGCGCCCGATCCTCAACGGTCGCGGCCGAAGCAGACCAGGGCGATGTCATCGCTCTGGGCTCGGCCCGAGGCGTGGCCCCGGAGCGCCTTCAGGAGGGCTTCTCCCGCCTCGGCGACCCCATCGGGGGCGGCGAGCAAGGTCTTGCGGAGGGCCTTGGGGCCGAACTGGCGATTCTGGGAGTCCATGGCCTCGGTGACGCCGTCGGTGAAGAGGACGACCCGGTCGCCCGGACCCAGTTCGGTGGTGATGGACTGGTACTTGTGACCGGGGACCACGCCAAGCGGGGGGCCGGTCTCGACCTCGCCGATCACCTGGATGACACCCGAAGCCCGGCGGATGATCGGGGCCAGATGGCCGGCGTTGACCACCTTGATCCGGTTCGACCTGGCGTCAACGACGATCAGCAGGAAGGTGATGAAGCGGTCGAGGATCTCGGCCTCGAAGAAGTGCCGGTTGAGCCGGGCCGCCACCAGCGCCGGGTCGGGCTCGGTCCGGACCCGATGGCGGACCTCGGAGGAGAGGCTCGACATCAGCAGGGCCGCCGGCATCCCCTTGCCCACGACGTCGCCCACGGCCACGGCCCATCGCGACCAGTCGTCCTGGTCCTCGACCTCAGCCGGTTGGATCGGGATATAGTCGTAATAGTCGCCGCCGACCTCCTGGGCGGGCTCGTAGTATTCCCAGGAGGAATAGCCGGGGGCCCGGGGGCGGCGGCGGGGCAAGAGGGCCCGCTGGATCTCGCCGGCGGCGGCCCACTCGGCCTTGGACCGGAGCAGCCGATTGTTCTCGACCGTCACCCCGACCGGGACCGCAACCGCAGCCAGGAGGTCCAGGGCATCGGGCCGGAATCCGCCCCCACCGTGGCGGCTGACCAGCTGGATGATCCCGATCGGCTGCCCGGCGCTGTCCAGCAAGGGAACGCCCAGGATCGTCCGCGACGACGAGCTATCCAGGCCATCGGCCGCCGGGGTCTGGGAGCTCAGGAAGCCCTCGCCTCGGGTCATCACGTGATCCAGGGCGGTCTGCCCCAGGGTGAGGCGCTCGGAACCGCCCCGTCGGTGGCGGATGGCCCGGGGGATCAACTCGCCGTCCGGCTCGCGGGTCAGGATGAAGCCCGACTCGGCGTCGGTGAAGACCGCGAAAAGAGTATCCAGAGTCTTGCCCAGCGCCTCATTCAGTTCGATCGTCCCGCCCAGGTTGTGGTTGATCTCCAGGACGGCGCGCAGGACGTCCTCGGGCTTGGCGACGCTGGCCACGACGTCGAGCGAGGTCAGGTTGCCCAGGGTTCCCAGGATGGTCGAGCCGCCGTCTTGGTCATCGACCTTCACCGCCTGGCGGCGGAAGATCAGCAGGTTGTCGCAGATCTTGATCCTCGCCCCGTCTCGGAGCTTGGACGGAGCCTTGGGCGTGAGCTTGGTCCCGTCGAGAAAGGTGCCGTTCCGGCTCTCGCAATCCTCGACGTAGAACCCCTCAGACCTCCGGTAGACCCAGGCGTGGAGCCACGAGACATCCTTGCGATTGAGCCCGATGTCCGAGGCGGGGTCGCGGCCGATCCGGATCAGGTCCCGGTTCAATTCGAACAGCCGGCCCGGCAGCACGGGGCTGATCAGTTCCAGCGTCGGCGCGACCTGCTGCGACTCGGACATGGCGATCGACCCGTTCCCCTCAATCCCGAAGCCGGCCGGACGAGCCCGGACTCGACCCTTCGATTATCGCGGGCCGGTCCGAGCTTTCCTAGACCATGCCCGGGACCCCGGCAGCCCGAAGGCCCGATCAGCGCGAGGCGAGGGCTCCGACCGGCAAAATTTCGGCCGATTTTGATGTAAAAGCTGCATTGTGTGATTTGCAACGCCGGACTAGGATACCGCGCCATCTCATCAAAATCGGATGCTCGATGGGACTTCTTGACACGGAGGTTGATTCGATGCGACGGTCCCTCATGGCCACGCTCCTGATGTTGTCCCCCCTGGGCCTCGCGTCCACCGCATCGGCGGACGCCATGACCTACCTGTCGCTGGGCGACTCGGTCGCCTTCGGCGAGACCGACTACGCCCACAACCCGTCCAACGGCAACCGGGGCTACGTCAAACCCTACTCCCAGTACCTGGGCGCGAAGTACGGGGCCACCCCCAACGTCGTCAACCTGGGGATCGACGGCGAGACCAGCGCCAGCCTCCTGAGCGGGACCGGCCGCGTGCCCTATGCCCCGGGGATCTCCGACGCCCAGCTCGCCGGCCTGAACACCCGGTACGACAACAACGCCGGGGTCAGCCAGAACACCCGGTTCGTGCAGGCGGTCGGCAACCAGTGGGCGCTGGGCAACACCATCAGCGACGTGACGATCTCGCTCGGCGCCAACGACCTCTTCAAGCTGGCCGGCGACCCCGCCTTCCAGGCCGCCTCGCAGGCCCAGCAGCAGGTCATGCTGGCCCAGTCGATGGGGTCGCTGGCGGCCAACTACGCGACCCTCCTGAACGAGGTGAAGGCACTCCTGCCCAACGCCCACGTCGTCCTCCTGGGATCGTACAACCCGTTCCCGGCCGACCCAAGCAACCCGCTCAACCCCATCGCCGCCCCGGCGATCCAGGCCCTCAACGCCACCATCGCGGGCCTGTCCCAGCAGTTCGGCGCGTCCTACGCCGACACCTACTCGCCGTTCGTGGGGCGCGAAGCCCAGCTGACCCACATGGTGGACATGCCGGGCAACGTCCACCCCAACGCGGACGGCTATGGCGTGATCGCCGGCGCGATCGAATCCGTCCCCGAGCCGTCGAGCCTGGCCGTCCTGGGCCTCGGCATCGCCGGCCTGGGATTCCTGGCCCGTCGCCGATCGCGGGCCGCGGCCTGAGCGGCCGGTCGAGAGTTGAGCGGAGGAGATACTCACACGGCCTTCGGCCACCCTCTCCCAAAGGGAGAGGGACTCTTCCGGCTCCGCATGGCAGGGGGCTGGGCTCAGTTCAAGATCAATCGATCTCCAGACCTCGATCGGTGAGCCGATAAGGCCGGATTTCCTCCGAGGCGGCGCTGCCCCGGTGCTTGGCGACGTAGAGCGCCCGCCCCATCCGGCCCGCCTCCTTGGTCCGGCCCATCAGGATGATCGTGTTGGCGTTGGAGAAGACATCCCCCTCGCCGATCGGCTGGGCCATCATGTCGTCCAGCAGGACGTGCGGCGTGGTGTACAGGTAGAGGCAGCCGATGCTCCGGTGATCGTACCGGTGGGCGTGGACCTTCTCGGCATTGGCCCGGTACAGCTCGCGGAAGACCTCGCGAGCCGCCCACTCGTCCTCCTTGCGGAGGACGTGCTGGTAGAGGTACTCGAAGAACTCGAACTGGATCGACTCGGCGAATCGCTCGGTCGGCTCGATCCCGTCGACGACGACCCGGCGCGAGCCTCGGACGAACTGCGAGTAGAAGTAGGCGGCCGCCCCCCGGAGGACCCTCGCCAGGTCGGACTTCCAGGCGTGCCACTCGTCGGGCTCGAGGTCGCGCCGGGTGACCCGACGTCCGGCCCTCGCGAACGGGTGGAAGTAGTCGCCCGGCTCGTGCTCCAGGTCCCAGATCGGCCCGACTTCGACCGGTCCTTCGGCCTTGTGCTCGCGGAGGTCCCAGCCGAACTGGTCGAGCGCGTAAGGCTCGTGATTCTGGGCATCACCACGGCTGGAGAGGTCGCAGATCACGCCGCGATGCCCTTCGGCCTCCCGGCCCTGATCGGCCCAGCGGAGCCCCAACTGCGTCTTGCCCGCGCCGGTGGCCCCGGCCAGGACCGTGAGCGTGCCGGGCATCAGCCCCCCGCCAAGCATCCGGTCCAGCCCCTCGATCCCGAACATCTGCCGAGCCATCGCCATCGCCGATCCGCCTCCGTCGTCCCTCGTGGTGGGGCCCTATCTTAGTCGCCGATCGAGGGATCGGACAAGGCGTCCGGGCCGGAGGTTCAGGCCACCCCCTCGCCGTCGGTCGGGCCTCGGTGGCCGCTCAGGTGGAAGGCGGAGTTGATCAGGGCGACGTGCGTGAAGGCCTGGGGGAAGTTCCCGGTCATCCGGCCGAGATGGGGGTCGTACTCCTCGGCGATCAGGCCGACGTCGTTGCAGAGGCCGACCAGGCGCTCGAAGAGTTCGCGGGCGTCGGCCTCCCGGCCGAGGAGGTGGAGGCAATCGACCAGCCAGAAGGAGCAGGGGAGGAAGGTCCCCTCGCCCGGCGGGAGCCCGTCGGGGGCCTTGGTGGTGTCGTAGCGTTGGACCAGGCCGTCGACGGTCAGCTCGCGTTCGATGGCCTCGATGGTCGACCGGACCCGGGGGTCGCTGGCCGGCAGGAAGCCGTAGAGCGGGATCATCAGCAGGCTCGCGTCGAGTTCCTTCGACCCGTAGGACTGCACGAACGCCCCGCGATCGGCGTCGAAGCCCTCGCGGCAGACCTCGGCGTGGATCTCGTCTCGGACGCCCCGCCATCGGTCGAGCGGCCCCTCCACGCCAAGCTCCTCGATCGATCGGATGGCGCGATCGAAGGCCACCCAGGCCATCACCTTGGAGTGGGTGAAGTGGCGACGAGGTCCGCGGATCTCCCAGATCCCCTCGTCGGGCTCGCGCCAGACCCGCTCCAGCGAGGTGTAGAGTGAGAGGCCCACGGCCCAACCGTCCTTGGTCACCTCCAGCCCGGCCTTGCGGCACTCGTACATGGTGGCGGCCAGCTCGCCGAAGACATCCAGCTGGAACTGGTTGGAGGCCGCGTTGCCGACCCGGACCGGCCTGGACCCCTCATACCCGCCCAGCCAGGGAAGCTCCCATTCGTCGAGGCGTCTCCGACCGTCGATCCCGTACATGATCTGGAGGGTCTCGGGGGTGCCCGCGATGGCACGCTGGAGCCAGCCTCGCCAGGCCTTGGCCTCGTCCAGATAGCCGGCGTTGGCCAGGGCGAAGAGCGTGAAGGCGGCATCGCGGACCCAGCAGATCCGATAGTCCCAGTTGCGGACCCCGCCGATCGCCTCGGGCAGCGAGGTCGTGGGCGCCGCGACGATCCCCCCGCTCGGCGCATAGGTGAGCGCCTTCAGGGTGATCAGCGACCGGAGGACCACGTCGCGCCACCGCCCCTGGTAGCGACACCGAGAGGCCCAGTCCCGCCACCAATCCTCGGTATCCAGCAGCGTCAATTCGGGGTCCACCCGGTCGGGCTCGGGGCCGTACGAGCGATAATAGGTGAGGTCGAACGAGACCCGCTCCCCCGCCGAGACGGTGAAGTCGGCCACGGTGGTCATGTCCTTGCCGTGGAGTTGAGTCCCGGCGATCACCCGGGTCAGGTCCGGCCCGGCGGTGGCCGTGATCCCCCCGTCGACCCTCCGGACCCAGGGGACGATCGAGCCGTAATCGAACCGAAGGATCAACTCCAGGTGCATCGGGACCCGGCCGCTCACCCCTTCCACGATCCGGATCAGGTCGGGGGCCTCGCTCCGGGGAGGCATGAAGTCGATCAGCCGGACGGTCCCCTCGGCCGTCTCGTACTCGGTCTCCAGCACGAGGGTGTCCCCTCGATACCGACGCCGGGTCGAGATCACCTCGCCGACCGGCGCGATCCGCCATCGGCCGTTCTCGGGGCCTCCCAGGAGCGCGGCGAAGCAGGCGGACGAGTCGAACCAGGGCAAGCAAAGCCAGTCGATCGACCCGTCTTTCGCCACCAGGGCGGTGGTCAGGCAGTCGCCGATCAGGGCATAGTCCTCAATCCTGGAGGGCATGTCGGGAGATCTCTCGGAGTTCGGGCGACCCGGCAACTCGGTTGCTCAGTCGCGGAAGGTGATAATCGGCTTGACGTCGGAGGCCTGACGATCGAGGGCCTCGTGCCATCGGTCGAGCGGGACCTTCCGGGTGATCAGGCGGCCGAGCCAGCCGGGGTCGGCCCCGGAGAGGGCCCGGGCGGCCTCCTCGTAGTGGCGTCGGTTGGCGTTGACCGACCCGAAGACTACTCCGTTGGACAGGACCATCGAGCGATTGATCGCCCCGGCGTCGACCTCGAGCTCTCGGCCGCCCGAGGAGACGCCGGTCAGGCAGATGATCTTGTTGGGCGTCGAGCGGGCCATCACGTCGAAGATCAGACGTCCGACCCCGGTACATTCCAGGACCACGTCGGCGGACTCGCCCAGGTCCTCGATCCCCTCGGAATGATAGGTCGCCCCCAGGTCGCGGACCAGGGCGGGCTTGGGGCCGTCGGTCACCCGATCGAGGACGTGGACCTCCAGGCCATGCTGGACGCCGATCATCGCCGCCAGCAGGCCGATCGGCCCGGCCCCGGTGATCAGGGCTCGCCGGGGCGACCAGGCCGCGCGGTTGCCGATCCGCTCGACGTGCTCCCAGGCCTTGGCCACCACGCTGGTCGGTTCCAGGAGGACCCCGAGGTGCCCGAGCTTCGAATCCACCTTCACGGCGAATTTCGGCTCGATCCGGTAGCGTTCGGAACCATACCCGTCCCGCTCCTTGATCCCGCGCTCGGTGTACTTGCCGTTTCGGCACATGTCCCACTCGTCGACGGCGCAATTCGGGCAGGGGACCGGGTCGGGCCTCCGGACGATCCCGACGACGAGGTCGCCCTCCTCCAGATCGCCCCCCCCGGGGGCCTCGACCACCCGCCCCAGCGACTCGTGCCCGATGATCAACCGCTCGCGCCCCGGCGGGGCCCAGCCGTAGTTCCCCCGGAGGATCTCGTGGTCGGTCCCGCAGACACCGATGGCCATCACCTCGACCAGGACCGAGCCATCCTCGACGGGCGGTTCGGGCACCTCGTCGAGCCTGGCCGAGCCCGATTTCCGGGGAATCACCGTCAGAGCTCGCATCATCCCTCCTTCGAACCGTCGCGTCCCGCCCCCGCCGCATCTTGTCTCGGGAACCTCCCAGTGCTATTTTCGGGCCGAGGCGGCCGATTTTCGCCAATCGGCGCGGATTCGCGGGAATCGGGACGGACCATGAAGATTTCCGCGTCCATGTTCGACCCGCCCAGCCGATGCGGTTACCTGCCCGATCGCGACTGGCGGCTGGAATATCGGATCGCCTTCGAGCTCTCGGCCGAGGAATATGCCGAGCGGATGCTCCGGGGCTGGCGTCACTTCGGCCGGGCCCTCTTCCGGCCGCGATGTCGAGGCTGCACGGCCTGCCAGCCGATCCGGGTCGTCGTCGATCGCTTCCGCCCCGATCGCTCGCAGCGTCGGGCCTGGAAGGCGAACCGGGGAGACCTCCGACTGGAGGTCGCCGACCCGGCCGCCGGCCCCGGACAGCTCGATCTCTACCGGCGCTATCACGCCTACCAGGAGGCCGCCAAGTTGTGGCCCTCGCGCCAGGACGAGGACCAGGCGTCGTACCACGAGTCGTTCGTCGACAACCCGTTCTCGTCGACCCGCGAATGGCGGTTCTTCCTGGGAGAGTCACTGGTCGGGGTCGGCTACGTCGACGACCTGCCCGTCGGCCCTTCGGCGATCACCTTCATCCACGACCCCGCCCACCGGTCCCGATCCCTCGGGACGTACAATGTCCTCGCCTTGATCGAGCATGCTCGTGTGCTGGGCCAGCCCCACGTCTACCTCGGCTACTACGTCGCGGGATGCGCCTCGATGGCCTACAAGGCCCGGTTCGCCCCCAATCAGACCCTCGGGCCCGACGGCCGGTGGTGCGACTTCCTCGAGTGATCCGAGGCGTGGGGGCTCCTCAGACGGCCACCTTTCGGATGGCGTCGATCAGCGTGCCGATCCTCACCGGCTTGACCAGATGATGGTCGAAACCGGCTTCCCGGCTCGCGATGATGTCGTCGTCGGAGCCGAAGCCGCTCAGGGCGATCCCCTTCATGCCGAGGTTCTTCCGGAAGTGGCGCATGATCTCCAGGCCGCTCCCGTCGGGCAGCCCGATGTCGCTGATCAGCAGGTCGAACTTCGGGTCGGAGGCCACCGCGAAGGCCTCGCGGACGCTGGACGCGACCTCGACCTGGAAGCCGTTGAGCTTCAGGAGCCGGGCGATCGCCCGGAGCGTGTCGGGATTATCCTCCACCAGGAGGATCTTCAGGGTGCCGGCGACCCGTCCCGGATCGGGTCGCCGGGCGGGTGGCTTCTGCTCGATCGGCGGGGCTATGGACTCCAGGCTCACGACGAAGGTCGATCCCTGGCCGCGCCCCAGGCTGGCGGCGGTCAGGGACCCGCCGTGGAGGTCGACCAGATTCCGCGCGATCATCAGCCCCAGACCCAGACCCCCCGATCGATGCATGGCCGATTGACCGGCCTGCTCGAAGGGGTCGAAGATCATCTCCAGGAATTCCGGCTCGATGCCCATCCCCGAGTCGGAGACCTCGACCACGATCCGGCCCGGTTCCGGATTCGTCGTCCGGATCGAGATTCGGCCCTCATCGGTGGTGAACTTGATCGCGTTCTTCAGCAAGTTCCAGAAGACCTGCTGGAGCCGCGCGGGATCGCCCGAGACGTGGCTCTCCCGGGCCCGGAAGGCCATCGCGACCTCCAGGACCTTCCGATCGGCGTCCTCCCGGCAGATCTCCAGCGTCTGCCAGAGCACCCGATGAACGTCGACGACTTCCGGGTAGATGGTGAGCTTGCCCTGGCCGATCCGCGTCACATCCAGCAGGTCGTCGATCAGGCGGGACTCCAGCTCGACATTCTTGCGCATCGAGACGATCTCGTCGCGGAGGATCGGCGGGAGATCGAGCATCTCCTCGACATAGGAAAGCGTGGCCAGGACGGGAGTCAGCGGGGTCCTGAGCTCGTGGCTGAGGACCGCCAGGAATTGATCCTTCACCCGATTGGCCCTCTCGGCCTCCAGCCGGGCCTCGTCCAGTGCGGCCTCATACCGTTTCCGTTCGGAGATGTCACGGGCGATCTTCGAGGCCCCGATGATCCGCCCCCGGTCGTCGATGATCGGCGAGATGGTCAGCGAGACCTCGATCGTCCGACCATCATTAGCGACCCGGACCGCCTCGTAATTCTCGATCCGCTCGCCCCGCCGGATCATGTCGAGGATGGCCGGCTCGTCGTCTTGATGCTCGGGCGGGATCAGGAGCTCGATCGGTCGCCCCAGGATCTCCTCGGACTTGTACCCGAAGAGGCGTTCCGCCCCGGCATTCCAGGAGGTCACGACCCCGTCGAGGTCCTTGCTGATGATCGCGTCCTCGCACGACTCGACGATCGCCGCCAGCCGGCCCTTGGCCTCCGAGGCGATCCGGTCGAGCGTAACCTCGCGGGAGATGCCGAAGCTCCCGACGATCTGGCCCCCCTCGTCCCGGACCGGCCCCTTGGTCGACAGGAAAGTTCGGGCTTCCCCGTTGATGATCCCCTTCTCTTCGAACGTCAGCGTGACCCCTCGCTCGCGGACCTGCCGGTCGATCTCCATCACCTGAGACGCGAAGTCCTGATCGAGGAAGTCCGAGTCGGTCCGGCCGACGATCTCCTCGATCGGGAACCCCAGGATCTTCCCCAGCGCCGAGTTGGCGATCAGGAAGCGACCCCGATCGTCCTTGACGTAAACCGGGTCGGTCGTCCCCTCGACCACCGACAAGAGCAACCTGTCATTCATCCAACCGCCACGATCCCCAACGGTTGCATCGGTCATTTCGCGTCCTTTACCGGCGATTTCACACTCCCGAGATCAGATCGAGGCCGGAGCCCCGACCGACCGGGCCACCTGGAACTGAAGTTCGGTCGCCCCTACCGAAACCGGCCCGAGCTTCTCGCCGTCCGTCGGCTTGATCTCGTGCCTGATCACTTCTGTCCCCATCCCCCTCGGTTGCGATCAGGGAGGTGTTTGGGGAGCTACCCTCAATACTTATTACTTATTGACCTAGATTAATTAAACTTGCATCGCCTCCTATGGCACACAAAAGCGGATCCGTAGCGATTCCCACCGGCGCGAGTCATCGAAAACGCGCACCTTCGATGGATGTCGACGTCAATCGAACACATCAAATCTGCTGGAGTTAGGAAATGCCAATCCGAACCGATGACACTCTCATCAAATGATACCATCGGTTTAATGCCTGCCCCCGGTTCATCATAGCCAATAATGCGATGGAACCATCCATTATTTTTAAAAATCAGCAAATCAATAGAAAAATTTGAATTCAATTGCGAGGACAAGCGTGGACTCTTCATCTCATACCGGCATCGGTGATCAACTCCGGAAGGGGAGGGCCGTTGGTTGTGCCCCGTCGAGGACGAGACTATCATCTTCCCGATCCCGCCTCGGATCATCGAGCCTCCGGATCTCCTACCACGGGCCTCATCGAGAAGGAGTAAGCCACTCCGATGACACGATCCCTCCCGATCGCGGCCGTGACGGCCGCCTGCGTCCTTGCCGTTGCCGGTGCCGATCGAGCGGCGGGCGGGGGGGTCTTCGCCGGCCTCAAGGAGATCAATCCCCCCGCCGAGGCCGAGGCCGGGCAGGTCGTCGCGATCGTCGGTGCCCGCCTGATCGACGGCCGAGGGACCCCGACGGTCCCCGACTCGGCCATCCTCCTCCGGGGCTCGCGGATCATCGAGGCCGGGCCGCGAGCCTCGACGACGATCCCCGCCGGGGCTCGCGTCTTCGACGCCTCGGGGTTCTCGATCCTCCCCGGCCTCGTCGACACGCACTACCACAACGACGGCGACGGTATCGCGACCGAACTGCCCGCCCTGGTCCTGTCGAGGGGCACCACCACCCTTCGCGATCCGAGCCTCCCGATCGCCGATTACGACCCGGTCCGCCGGGCCGACCGGCCGATGCCGCGGTGCTTCCTGACCGGCCGGCACTTCGACCAGGAGCCCCACGCCTACCCGCACGACGCGGTGACGGTCCGCTCGCCCGAGGAGGCCCGGGCCACCGTGGCGAGCCACCTCGCGAAGGGGGCCTCGGCCATCAAGGTCTACTTCCGGCTGCCCCTGGAGGAGATCCGCGTTACCTGCGAGGCCGCCCACCAGGGGGGCGTCCCCGTCACGGCGCACCTGGAACTGGTCGACGCCGATGACGCGATCCGGGCCGGGCTGGACGGGATCGAGCACGTGACCTCGTTCGGCACCGCGCTGGCGAGCCCGGCGGCGGCCGAAGCCTTTCGCGAGGCCGTCCGGCGGGACAACGAGGCCCGACGGGACGGGAGGTATCGCCTCTGGGCCGACATCGACCTCGACGACCCGGCCAGGGTCAAGCCGCTGGTCGACTTGATGCTCGAACGTCGGGTCGTCCTCTCGGCCACGCTGGCCGTCTTCGAGCGGCGGGCCGGCGACCGGAACACCGAGGATTTCCACGTCCGGGGATTTCGCCAGATGCTCCGATTCGTCGGCCTCTGCCACCGGGCCGGGGTCCCGATCGTGGTCGGGTCGCATTCCGGGGTCCCCCACGCCGGGCACGGCTGGGCCTACCAGCGCGAGCTGGAATTGCTCGTCGAGGCGGGGCTGACCCCCGCCGAGGCGATCGAGGCCGCCACCCTGCAAGGGGCCCGCTTCCTGGGCTGCGCCGAGCGTCTGGGGAGCATCGAGCCGGGCAAGGTCGCCGACCTGATCCTGGTAGCGGGCGATCCCCTGGCGGACATCGGCGTGATGAGGTCGGCCCGCCACGTCTTGCTCGAAGGTCGATGGGTCGGCGAGCCCCCGAGGTCGGCGAAGGCTCCCGAGGTAAGGCCCTAATCCCGGCCCCGCCCGAACGCCACCCCGGCCGCGAGCAGACCGGCTCCGATCGCCAGGGCCATCAAGGAGGTCGCCCCCAGGGTCCTCGCGCCGGGCTCGATCAGCCTCGGACCGATCAAGGCCACGAGTGCCCCGGGGACGGCGAACGCGGCGATCCGGACCCCGTGGAAGAAGGACGAGACGACCAGGATCAGGCCCGCCACCCCCAGGCCGAAGCCGTCGAGCCGGCGCGCGATCATCTGCGGGACGTGCTCGATCTGGACATCCCGGGTGACTCGGGCGGCGTCCTTGACCCCCCGGACGTTCCCGGTGAGCTTCTGGCCCAGCTTCTGGACGTCGGCGACCGCCTTCTCGCGGTCCGTCGTCGCGGAGAGGGCGGCTTGCTGGATCTCCCGGGCGTCGATCAATTGATTCTGGTGCATCCAGACCAGGAAACCGGCCAGCAGGACGCCGCCGGCGAGGAACCGGGCCCTCGGACCGAAGAGCACCTCGACTCCCGTGATCAGGGCCTCGCGCCAGGCGGGCGGTCCGTCCGGGCCTTCGATCGTCTCGATGGCCGTCAGGAATTCCTCGGGGCGTTCGGTGGCCCGGTGCAAAGCATTCGCCAGCGGAAGGCCGACCGACTGGTCGGGCGATCGCCGGTACTGGCGGGCCAGCGAGACCATCGCCTCGGCCGCCCGGTGCGACTTCCGGCGGGCCGTAAGCAGGGGGACGCCTCGGGACTCGGCCCCTCGCTCCTCGATCCCCTGGAGCAACGCCAGGTCGCGTTCGAATCGCCGGGCCTCGATCTGGCCGTCGAGGAAGTCGACGATCGGGTCGCGCCAGGGGGCGAAGCGGGCCCGACGCTTCCCCCCGGCGTCGACACCCCAGCGAGCTCGGGCCGACCGGAGGGCCTCGTAGCCGAACAATGCCTCGAAGAACTCCTCCCACCGGGGCCCCGCTTGCCGGCAGACGAACCGTCGGACATCATCCTCGGCCACCCCCTGCCGCCGGAGCCCCCGGATCAGGGCCTCGGCCCGCTCGATCGCCCCGGCGCGTCCCTGGGCGATCGGGCGATCGACCGCGAAGTGATAGGCCCCGGCCAGCCCCCCCGCGACCAGGGCCAGGAAGATCCAGGTCCCCAGCAGGCTCGAACCCCACAAGGCCCCGACCACCAGGGCCACCCCCGCCGCCAGGGTCAGGATGTTGCCCCGGCCCCCTCCGAGGACGAATTCGCGAGCCCGGTCGAAGATCGGATCGCCGACCAGGAGCCCCCGGAGCTTGACCAGCGACCAGGCCGTGATCGCCCCGAAGGCCAGGGCCCCGATCGCGGTCAGGGGCTTGCCCACGAGCAAGGCCAGGACGACCAGGAGCGAGCAGAGGCCGACGGCCCCCGCAACGATCAGGGGGCGGACGCGGGCCAGGGGAGGCTCGTGGAACTCGCGCAGGCTCTCCTCGATCTCGGCGGACTCGGCGTCGTTGGGGGCGAACGGACCGGCCACGCCGAGCTCGGCCTCCAGGGCCCGGATGGCCGAGCCGAGATCGGGGTAGGGGGGCTCGTGCCTGGCGTCGGCCATCCGATGGGCGACGCTCGCCAGGCCGGGCGGGATGGCCCGATCGCCCCGCTCGCCGCCGATCAGGGTCTGCAAGGCCCGCCCGAGCGCGGCGACATCCTCGCGGGCGAAGGCGGGGGGTGGCTCGGGCGGGGGGGCCGGATGAGGGCCGGGGCCGCCGGCCAGCTCGATCGGCGGGCGGGCGAGGAACTCCGGGGTCTCGGGCGTCAGGCCGACCCCGAGTCCGGTCAGGCGGATCAGGCCCGAGGCGTCGACGTGGATTTCGTCGAGCGTCAAGCCTCGGTGGTAGACCCCCTGTTCGTGGGCCAGCCGGAGCCCTCGGGCCGCGTGGAGGATCGCCGAGACCCGCGCCGTCCGGTCGAGGCCCGCCCGGCCCCGGGCCGGGTCCGACAGCGGATAGCCCCCCGGGGCCTCGGTCGCGAGGAAGGGGAAGCCCCGAGCGACCCCGATCTCGCGAGGGTTCGCCAGGTTGGGATGACGGAGCTGGGTCGCGGCGAAGGCCTCGCGGGCCAACCGCTCGACGTATCGGGCGTCGGAGGCCCACCGGGGCTTCATCACCGAGAGCCGGAACCGGCCCCGGATCTGCCACCGATGGGCCCGGTAAGACGCGCCCGACCGGGTCATCGCCAGGAGGTTGCCCACCCGATAGCCCCCCATCGACCGGGGGGGCTGGAACTTCGGCTCGGGGGGGAGGCTCGGGGACTGGACCTCCTCGGTCGTCCCCTCTTCTTGCCTCGGCCGAGGCGGGATCGGCCGGGCCATCTGCTCGACCGTCTCGTCGGGGTCGACCTCGGGGGCCGCTTCAGGGATCGGGGCAACCTCGGGGTCTCCCGGGCCTTCGGGGACGTTCAGCGAGAACGGTCGGCCGCACTTCGGGCACGAGATCCGGAACCGACCGGGGCGCGGGTCCTTGATCGCGATCGACTTCTGACAGAGCGGGCACTGGATCGGCTGGCTCACGGACGGCTCCCGGACTTCGATTCGACTCGCGGGTGGATGCCTCCATTGCTCCCGTCAGGGACGCCCAAGTCAAGACGCTGGCCCGGGCATCAGTCTTGAGATGGGAAGCTTTGTGACGTAGGGTGGGTCGAGCGGAGCAAGCCCCACCCTACACGTTCATGACTCGATGCGACGATCTCAATTGAACAGGAAGTGGCAGATGTCGCCGTCCTGCATGATGTAGGCCTTCCCCTCGACCCGGAGCTTGCCGGCGCCTCGGATGTCCTTCTCGGTCTTGTAGTGCTCCAGGTCGGCCAGGGTGTAGACCTCGGCCCGGATGAAGCCCTTTTCGAAGTCGGTGTGGATCACCCCGGCGGCCTGGGGGGCGGTGGCCCCGATGGGGATGGTCCAGGCTCGGACCTCGGTCTCGCCCGCGGTGAAGTACGAGCAGAGGCCCAGGACCCGATACGCCTCGCGGGCCAGGACGGTCAGGGCGGGCTCGGCCAGGCCGGAGGAGGCCAGCATCTCGGCGCGGTCGGCCTCGTCCAGCTCGGCGATCTCGGCTTCGAGCTTGGCGCAGACCGGGACCACCGAGGCTCCCACCTGCGCGGCGAACTCGCGGACCTTCAGGACCAGCGGCCCCTGACCTTCCAGGTCGGTCTCATCCACGTTGGCGACGTACAGGACCGGCTTGGCGGTCATCAGGCCGTAGCTGTCGATCGCCTTGGCCTCGAACTCGTCGAGCGTGAACTTCCGGAGCGGCTGGTCGGTCGCCAGGTGGTCCAGGCACTTCTTGATGGTCTCGGCGCGGAGCTTGGCTTCCTTGTCGCCGCTTTTCGCGGCGCGTTCGGCCTTGGGCAGGGCGTTCTCCAGCGTCTGGATGTCGGCCAGCATCAGCTCGATCTCGATGGTCTCGATGTCGGAGACCGGGTCGACCGTGCCTGCGACGTGCACGACGTCGGGGTCCTCGAAGCACCGGACGACCTGCAAGATCGCGTCGACCTCGCGGATGTGGCTGAGGAACTTGTTGCCCAGCCCCTGGCCCTCGCTGGCCCCCTTGACGATCCCGGCGATGTCCACCAGCTTCAGGGCCGCCGGGACCAGCTTCTTGGGGACGATGTACTTGCTGATCCTCGCCAGCCGATCGTCGGGGACACTGACGATCCCCTCGTTGGGCTCGATCGTGCAGAACGGATAATTCGCGCTCTGGGCCGCCTTGGAGCTGGTGAGGGCGTTGAACAGGGTGCTCTTGCCCACGTTGGGCAGACCGACGATGCCCGCTTTCATGGTGCCGACTCGACCTCACCGGGGAAACCTGCCAGGGGGAAAACTTCGCCGGGACATCCTAACACCCGAGGTGCTCTCCTGTCTCGCCCAAGCTTGCAGCGGCCCCGGCGAAGGGGAACCCGCCCAGATTTCCGGTCCGGAGTCGCCCTGGGATTTTACGTGTCCTATGGTCTTGGAAAATCCGAGCCGCAGGGCTCGTGGGAGGGGCAATCCGAGGGATGCCAAGCCGGAGAACACGCCGCGACCCTTCGGATCAGCGTCCGGCCCCCGACGCCAGGCGAAATTGAGGTATCGACCCAGATGATCCCCGAGCACGCGCGAACGATGGCCAGCCGGATCCGCCCCCAGGCCTCGCGGGGCCGGCGGAGGCGGACCCACACCTCGGTGGAGATCCTGGAGCGGCGGGATAATCCGGCCACCTTCGCCGCGCCCGCGAACGACCCCTCGGGGCTCCTGGATCTGATCCAGGGGGCGAACGAGATCGGGGGCATCAACTCGATCATCCTCCAGCCGGGCAGCCAGTACGACTATGGGTCGCCCGACAACTACTGGTTCGGGCCGAACGCGCTGCCGGCGATCACCAGCAACCTGACGATCATCGGCAACGGGGCCACGATCGCCCGGGCCGGCGGATCGGCCGCGAACTTTCGCCTGTTCTGCGTCCTGGGCGGTCCGGGTTACGGGAACAGCTCGGCAGGGACGCTCACCCTCCGGAATCTCACCCTGACCGGCGGGGTTGCGGGCGGGGGCAAGGGCCGACGCCCGCTGGTGAAGGTCCTCGACGGCCGGACCGGCGACCAGATGGCGAATCAGTTCGCCTTCGGCCGGGACTTCCGCGGCGGGGTCCGCGTGGGCGTGCTGGGCGGGCCGAACGGGAGGGCGAATCTCCTCGAAGGGGTCGGTGAATCCGGCGGGACGACCGTCGTCGTCCGCGACGGCCGGACGCTCGGCAAGATCCGTGCCTTTGACGCCTTCGGCAAGCGTTATCGTGGCGGGGTTTACGTCGCGGGGTGATCATCGGGGGCGTCGGGCGGCGACGGGCGGGCGAACCTCCGCGAAACTTCACGGATCGCCCATCCGGCCGACACATCACCGAACTATCGTGTGATTTCTCGCCTACCGAATTCCGCCCGCCCCGAGGCCCCACCGTGATCCGACGAGCCCCCCATCCGACCCGCCCCGGATTCACCCTGATCGAGCTGCTCGTGGTGATCGCGATCATCGCCGTGCTGATCTCCCTCCTGCTGCCGGCGGTCCAGGCCGCGCGCGAGGCCGCCCGGCGGATCCAGTGCACGAACAACCTCAAGCAGCTCGGCCTGGCCATGCACCCCTTCGAATCGGCCAACGGCTTCTTCACCCCGGCGGCCGTCGACATGCCGTTCCCCAAGCTGAACATCAACGTGGGAGACAACGGCCAGCCCCTGCCGACGAGCCAGCTGGTCCAGCACGGCTGGTCGGTCCTCCTGCTCCCCTTCGCCGAGCAGTCGGCGCTCTACAACTCCTACAATCTCAAGCTCGATTTCCGGAACCCGGGGAATTCGACGGTCCTGACGACCCAGTTGAATCTGATGGCCTGCCCCTCGACCCCGAACTCGGGCCGGTTGGACTCCAACAACTCGGGAGGCTTCAAGGGCTGGCAGGCCGTCGCCGGCGACTACGCCCCCAACAACAGCGTCGCGGCGACCCTGGTCAACGCGGGGTTCGTCGCCCCGGGCACCTATGCCGGCGTGATGCAGGCCAACGTGGTCCGGACGATCGCCGAGATCACCGACGGGACCTCGAACACCGAGGTCATCGCCGAGGACGCCGGCCGGCCCGACCGCTGGACTCGCGGCTACAAGGTCCAGCCCTCCAACCCCGTCGGATCCTCGCCCCGGATCCGCGTCTCGGGGGCCGGGTGGGCCGACCGGGATAGCCCGTACGGCCTCCACGGGTTCACGATGGATGGCAGTTCCAACCCCGGCCCTTGCCACACCAACTGCACCAACGCCAACGAGGTCTTCAGCTTCCACCCGGGCGGGGCCAACAACCTGTTCGCCGACGGTTCGGTCCACTTCATCAAGGAAACCGCGGCCATCCAGGTCTACGCGAACTTGATCTCGAGGGCCGGTGGCGAGATCATCTCGGCAGACGCCTTCTGAGCGGCCGGACGGCCCGCGGACTCCACCCCGACGAGACACCCGACCCGAGGAATCAGCCCATGCCCCAGTTCACGCGACTCAAGGCCGCCGCGCTCGCCGCGGCGGTGGCGGCCACCCTGGCCGTCCCGATCCTGGCCCAGGACAGGACCCAGACCGCCGGCCCAATCGCCGGGGGATACCTCCTCCCCAACGGCTGGACCATCTCCCCGGCGGGCGATCAGGTCATCCTGCCCGACCTCCCGCTGAACATCCTCCCCCTGGCCGACGGCAAGCACGCCCTGGTCTCGTCCAACGGGTACAATGACCACGACCTCAGCCTGGTCGACCTCGCCGACAAGTCGGTCGTGACGCGACAGAACGTCCGCGAGAGCTGGTTCGGCCTGGCCCACGCCCCCGAGACCGGCCGGGTCTGGTGGGCCGGGGGCGGCAGCGGGATCCGCCACGCCTTCGAACTGCAAGGGCGCGAACTCCGCCGAGTCGGGCCCGACGAACCCGACCCCGTCGCGAAGACCAAGAAGCAGAAGAAGGCCGAGCCCAAGTCGTTCCAGGGGGACGTCACCTTCGACCCGGCCACCAGTGTCCTCTACTCGCTCGACATCGACGCCGGGACCCTCACCGCGATCGACACCAACAACAGGGCCTCCGATCGGACCGCCTCGATCGGCGGGAAGCCCTACGACCTGGCCGTCGCCCGGAACGGGTCGCGGCTCTACGTCTCCGACTGGGCCGGGCGGGCCGTCCTGGCGATCGACCCGGTCGACCTCCGCGTGGTCGCCCGGATCGGCGTGGGGGAACACCCCAACCAGATCGCGGTCCACCCGAAGGACGACCGGATCTTCGTCGCCTGCGCCTCCAGCAATAGCGTCTCGGTGATCGACGCCCGGCGAGGGATCGTCACCGAGACCATCATGACCAGCCTCTTCCCCATGGCTCCCGAGGGGAGCACGCCCGACGCCCTGGCCGTCAGCCCCGACGGCGAGACCCTCTACGTCGCGAACGCCGACAACAACTGCGTGGCCGTCGTCGACATCGAGGCCCCCAGCCGGAGCCAGGTGAAGGGGTTCATCCCCACCGGCTGGTATCCGACCGCCATCGCCGTCACCCCCGACGGCAAGAACCTGCTCGTGGGCGTCGGCAAGGGGAACCAGACCAAGGCCAACCCGTTCTTCACCGACGAGCAGAAGCAGGCCAACCAGGCGACCGCGAAGACCAAGAAGGCCGCGGCCCGCCCGTTCCCGCACATCGGTACCACGCTCTCGGGCGCGCTCTCGATCGTCCCGGTCCCCGACGAGAAGGGCCAGGCCGACTACACCGCCACGGTCTACAAGAACTGCCCGTATTCCGACAAGCTCCTGACCGACGCCCCCCACCCGACCAAAACCGCCATCCCCACCAGGGTCGGCGACCCCTCGCCGATCAAGCATGTGATCTACATCATCAAGGAGAACCGGACCTACGACCAGGTCTTCGGCGACATCGAGAAGGGCATGGGCGACCCCTCGCTGGTCATGTTCGGGCGCGAGGTCACGCCCAACCACCACAAGCTCGCCGAGGAGTTCGTCCTGCTGGACAACCTCTACTGCAACGGCCAGGTCTCCCGGGACGGGCACCCCTGGTCGACCATGGCCTACAACACCGACTACGTCGCCCGCGACTGGATGCTGACCTACTCCCGGCGCGAGGGGGTGGACGACGACGATGAGGGAAATCTGACCAAGGCCCCCTCGGGCTATCTCTGGGACTCCTGCGCCCGGGCCGGGCTGACCTATCGGAGCTATCGAGAGGCCGGCCGGAGGGTCAGCGAGGCCGACGGATCGGTCAAGTTCGAGGCCGCCGTGCCAGGCCTGGTCGGTCACATGGCCCCCAACTACGGGATCCCCAAGGCACCCGGCGAGCGCGATCGCGACACCGAGAACGTCGAGGAGTTCCTCCGCGAGTTCCGCGAGTTCGAGGCCAATGACAACCTCCCGCAGTTCATCGTCATGAGCATGGGCGAGGACCACACCTCGGGCACCACCCCCGGGGCCTTCACCCCGGCCGCCTGCGTGGCCAGCAACGACCTGGCCCTGGGGCGGCTGGTCGACGCCGTCAGCAAGTCGAAGTACTGGAAGGAGACCGCGATCTTCGTGATCGAGGACGACGCCCAGAACGGACCCGACCACGTCGACGCCCACCGGACCGTCGGGCTGGTCATCAGCCCCTACACCAAGCGCAACCACCTGGACAGCACCCAGTACCAGACCGTCAGCATGATCCGGACGATGGAACTGATCCTGGGCCTGCCCCCCCTGAGCCAGTTCGACGCCGCCGCCCGGCCGATGTTCGACTCGTTCACCGACCAGGCCGACCTCACCCCCTTCGACCATCTCCCGGCCCGGATCGACCTGGACGCCAAGAATGACGCGCTGGCCTACGGCGCCGATCGCTCCTCGAAGATGGACTTCAGCGAGTACGATCGGATCGACGACTTCGAGCTCAACGAGATCCTCTGGAGGGCCATCAAGGGGAAGGACGCCCCATTGCCCCCCGCCGTCCGCCAGGCCATCGCCTATCGACCGAGCCCGGTCGCGGCCCCGGCCCGCCCGAACTGACCGGCCAGGATCGCACCAGGCATCCGACCTCGAACTGAGATCGCCCGGGGGTTGCTCCGGGCGATCTCGTTGTTTGAGGACCCGGCCTTTGCTCTTGCCCGGGTTTCCTGAAGGCTTCCAACCCCCGCCGTGGGGGGAGGGCGTCGAAAGAGTCACTCTCTCCCGAAAGGATTGGCCGAAGGCCGGGACGGGGTCCCCTCCGATCCGCCCGACGGGCCCGCGATGAGCTCGGGGCGACACTCGGACTTTCGAAGCCATCACTTGTTCACTTTTCTCATCGTCATGATCGCCTGATCGGCCCCCTCGATGAAGTGGACGAAAACGTCGTTATTTCCATTGATCGTACCCTCGACCCTCGCCTGCTCGATGACGTTGGCCCGCGGAATCCCGGCGAGTTGCTCGATGAAGTGCCACTGGACTGCCTCGGCGTGGACCGAGCCCTTGGCGCGGAACGCGTAGCTTCCGGTATCATCCCGGGTCTCGTAGAGACCCTCGAACTCGTCGCCCTGCTGATCGGTGATTTTCAGCTGAACTTTGTGCCTGGTCTCTTTGGGGTCCGACGTCCAGTAGAACGTCCCGGCCCACTTCGATCCGGCCTGGAGCGGGTTCACCGCAGCTTTCTTCCTCGGGGAGAACCACCATCCGCCCGCGGCAGCGATCGGGATGAAAAGGGCGGAGGCCAGGGCCACTCGACGCGAGACACGTCGAGTGTACCGATCGAGCTCGGCGGCCAGCTCGACCGCGGAGGGTCGCTGATCCGGGTCGGCGGCGAGCGCCCTTTGACAGGCTCGCCTCAGGCGGTTGGGGATGCCGGGAGCCTCCAGGGCCTCGCGATTGGCGAAGCCCTGGCGTGCTCGCTCCAGCACCTTGGATCGGGTTTCTCCTTCGTTCGGGACGCGGCCGGTCAGGAGATGGTAGAGGACACCCCCCAGGCCGAAGACATCGGCCGCCGGGCCGATCCGGTCCACGTCCCCGCGTGCCTGCTCGGGGGCCATGTACTCGGGGGTCCCGCCGAAGGTGCCGTCCGCATTCTCCGACCAGATATCCCTCAGGCGAGCCATGCCGAAGTCGATGAGTCGAGGATTTCTCTTCTCGTCGATCAAGATATTCGCCGGCTTGATGTCCTGGTGGACGATCCCTCGGTCGTGGAGATACGCCACGGCCTTCGCGATGGCGGCGAGCGTGGCGGCGGCCTCTTTCGGGGTACCCTTCAGTTGATCGGTTCGCTGCGCGAGGGAGCATCCTCGGACCAGTTCCATCGCCAGCCAGGGGCGGCCCTCGTGGACCCCGACGTCGTGGACCTTGATGAGGTTCTCATGACGCATCTCGGCCATCACACGACCCTCTTTCAGCAGCCGGTTCCGCTCGCTCACCCCGTCAACCAGGCGAGCGTGGGCGAGCTTGATGGCGACGTCCCCCTGGAGGTCCTTGTGGAAGGCGCGATAGACCGCACCCTGGCCGCCCTCGCTCAGCAGGTTGACGATGATATAGGGACCGATCATCTCCGGCTTCGATCCCGCCGACGCTTCCTTGCTGGACAAGGTCGCATCGTCGGAGAATTGCTCCAGTCGGGCTCGGCATTCCGGGCAGAGATCGAGATGGTCCCTCGAGTCGAAGCTGACCGTCTCGCCGTCGGCGAGGCGACGCAGCAACTCATCAGCGAGGCAGGAGGTCGTCGGCATCGAACAGGTCTCCCAGGTCCAGAACAAGGACGTTGCGAAGTCGGGCCAGGATCCGGGACGTGTTGACGTCGACAACGTTGGCGGTCAGGCCAAGCTCGGTTGCGACCTCGACGCTGGCTCGGCCCCGCAGGTAGTGCTCCTCGAAGCATGCCCAGGTTTTCGAGTGCGATCGGCCGCGGACCTTAGCCTTGGCGTACTCGAGGAGCCGCCGGCGGTACTGCTTCTTCCAATCGTCATCCTCGACTTCGCCGTCTGTTGCCCCACGATCCATCCTCCCGGCCCTCTCCCCCTCGGCCTCCACCCAGACTCTCTCGGCCCGAGCCCGCCGGACATCGCGACGGGCCCGATCCACGAGGGTCCCCAGCATCACTCGCCAAAGCCAGGTGCGGAATCGCCCGCGCCCTCGGTCCAGCCGGAATCCGGGAAGGGCCTTGACCAACCGGATCAGGATTTCCTGGACCACGTCGTCCCCTTCCTGGCCGGCGATCCCTCGCTTCCTGACGTAGGCTCGAAGCAGCGGCTTATACAGGGCGATGAATTCTCGCCAGGCGATGGGATCCGCCGTGTTGCGGACCCGAATGAGGAGCGAGCTTCTCGTCGTCATCGTGGAAGGCAGGCCCGCTCGGGCTTGGTGAGCCGAGCTACCGCCTCGTGTGCGAATCATTACCGCCCCCTTCCGGGATGATCCGCGGGCGAGCTTCCCGCGGGATCGTTCGACTCTCAAGGCCCGGGAACAGATCTCGGACACCTCGCACCAATGTGCGATCGTCTACGGACTGATACGCGGGGACCTGACAGGGTCTCGCAGGCCAGGGCGGCCGCGCGAGAAAAATCCCTTGCACTGCTGACAGGTCCGGACGCACGGAGCGGATCAGAGGTGAGAGATCCAGGAAGTCGGCCGCCGGCCGCCCGAGAAATCTCACCAATCAATCCGACCGAAAACCGATCATGAGACACATTCAGATTACCTACATCACCGATGATGATGTACATCAGGACACAGCCGGCAAGATGGCGATCAACTGCGGCGCGGCCATCCACGGTCGCCACCCCGCGAGAGTCCCGGCGGAAGGTTGCTGGTCCGATGCGGTGCTCTACGATCTGGACGCCGTGGAGCCGGATCACAGGCCCGCGCTCCTGTCTCGAATCCTCTCCGAAAAACGGGGCTGTCCGACGGCGATTCATGGTTATGCGCTCTCGGATGAACAGGCTGAGAAGCTCCGTCGACACAGGATCGCCGTCGCGAAACGGCTCTCTCCCGAACTGTTCCACGACCTCTGCGAGGCGGCCCGTTATGCCCTCGGGTCCAGGACGAGGAGGCTCATCGAGTAGGCCGGGAACGTCAGGTGGAAGCGGCTGCCTCGACGGGTCGAGTCCACGGAGAAACCTTGGTCGATCTGCAGGAGGGCCGGCTCTCGCCCGTCCTGCATCTCGAACCTCTGCTGGTTATCCTGCTTCTTCCCGTATTGATCGAGATTCAACCGACCGGACGGCGTGAAGCCCGAGACGACGAACGTTTCGTCGATGGCCTTGGTGGGGGATTTGTTGATGACGAGGAGGGCGAGCCGCCCGGAATGTCGCCGGATAGCATATACGGACAGGTCCGGACTGTCGCTCGATGTCGGGACCACCAAATCTCCCGCCTTGGCGAACTTCGATACGAGCATCATGGCATAGAAGGAAGGATACGGCTTGTAAGGGCCTGTCGCCTTCATCGCATCCGGGACCGTCGACGAGGTCGTGCCGAGCAGACCGTAGTCGAAGCCCTGCCTCCAACCGTAATACGGACCATCGGCCGGCGTAGCATCGTAGAAATTCCGCAAGTTCCAGTAGCTGACGCTCTGGTAGGAGGTCTGGAGGGCGGCGCCGATGGAGTCAGCGATGAACAGGCCATGGACCAGGTTGGATCCCTGCCTGGTCCCCCGGATTGCCGTGGAGGACGAGGCGGCGTCCGAGTTGAACTCTCCGGCGATCAACTCGACCCGATTCGCCGAACCGGGCAGGTTGTCGGCCAGGAGCTTGCGGAAGGCCCTGGCCCGGTCCTGCCAGTTGATCGGGCCATCCTGGAGCGGGTCGGCAACACCCGGGGGGCCCACCGTGGCGCCGAGGAGGCTCCGATCGTCGAGGGCCTTCCCTCCGTTACTATCGAACACGTAGAAATGATCGCTCAGGAAGCCGGGGGTGAAGCCTAGCTTCCGGCAAGCCTGGAGCAGGTTGCCGTTCCAGTACGGCCGGAACGAGGAGGTCGGACTGGTGACGTCCAGGCCGATCCTGGCATTCGGGTCGATGCGCGAGGCCAGGCTCGCGAACGTCTTCGCGAATGCGACGTATTGCCTGGGAGTCGCATGGGCATTGGCTTCCCACTGCCCAAAGTAGACTTCGTTGCCGACCTCGAAACGCGTGAAGCCGAATGGCTTGCTCCGTTGAATTCGAAGGAAGTCGAGATTGTCGCCGTTGTCCCGGGGTGCCTCACTCCGGATCTTCGCCCAGAACGCAACGCTGTGCCAGTCCTTGCCGTTGTGATCGAGGCCGATCGGGGTGCGGTCTCCGATCTTCCCATTCAGGTAGGAAAGATAGGCGGCGGCTTCCTGGGGCGTCCCCGTGCCATAGTTCACGTTCACCAAGCCATCGGCTCGGGCCGACTTCGTGATCCTGGCCAGGACCCCGGCGCCGACGACGTTGTCGTCCCCCGGCTCCGGATTACGATCGAAGTGCGTGAGATCCGCCTCGTTCCCGTTCGAGAGCCGAAGCGTCCCGAATTTGACCTGATTTAGCAGGGCGATCGTCCTCCGGTCCGGGGTCCGGACCGTGGGATCGAGTCCGTCGACCAGGTAGGTGTCGGAACCGGTCAGGCTGACGCCCAGGAAGTGGTCGGGGACGTGACGCCCGCCAGTACTTCCCGCGTTGATTGACACCCTGGACATCAGCTGGCGTGCTTCCAGTGAGTCGAGGACCGGGACGAGTCGCCCCCGCCCCGCTCGACGACCGGCCGAGCCCACATGCGTCCTACGCCCGAGCATGTGCAACATGAGTCGCCTCGGATTTCGCCGCAATGACCAGAGTGCCGCGAGGGGTCGCCCTCTCATAGGCCAAATCGATGGTATCAGGATTCATCGATACAAAACAGAGGCCCCAAGACCTCGAAATCCGAATCTCTCGATGGATCGACGAGCCCGGTCGACTTCCACCCCTCGACGCGATCTCGGAGGCCAGTCCATCGGGCATCGCCCCTGCCTTCCCGACCATCGAAACCGATGCGATTCAGAATCGCGAGCGAAGCAACGCGACCCGGACCGTCGTAGTCGGCCGGAGGATAGATGGCCCAATGGTGGCTCGCGATGGCCCAGGATTCGCCATCCGGTATGAAGTTTTTGACGAAACGCAATACTCCCCGTACGATAGCACGCGGAGAACGACCGCCCGGCTCGCCCGCCAGGATCGCGAGGTCAGCAATCATGCACATCCCCGATGCCGTGATCGACCCCAGGATGGCCGCCGCGACGGGCGCGATCGCCCTGGGAGGGCTGGCCTTCGGGGCCCGACAGCTCCGGGGACGGCTCGGCGACCGGACGACGGTCCTGATGGGCTCGATGGCGGCCTTCGTCTTCGCGGCGCAGATGGTGAACTTCCCGCTGTATCCGTTCCCGGCCTCGGGGCACCTGCTGGGCGGGGTCCTGGCGGCGGTCCTGCTGGGGCCCTGGGCGGGGGCGTTGGTCATCGGCGCGGTCTTGCTGGTCCAGTGCTTCCTGTTCGGGGACGGCGGCCTGACGGCCCTGGGGGCGAACTTCGTCAACATGGGGCTGATCGGCTCGGTCCTGGGCTACGCGATCTACGACCCGATCCGGCGGGCGATCGGCGGTCGTCGGGGGATCTTGCTGGGCTCGATGATCGCGGCCTGGTTCTCGGTGATCCTGGCCTCGGGGGCGTTCGCGGTCGAGCTGACCGCCACGGGGCAGGGCTGGGCGTTCCTGGACGTCCTGGGATGGATGGCGCTGGTCCACTCGGCCATCGGGCTGGGCGAGGCCCTGATCACCGGGATGGTGGTACGGTTCCTCCTGCTGACCCGCCCCGACCTGATCGAGGGGGAGTCTTCGCCCAAAAGCTCGGGCGCTTCCGGATGGTGGCGGGCGGGCCTGGCGGGGCTGGGGATCTCGGTCGCCGTGGCGATCTTCCTGGGTCCGATGGCCTCGGAGCGGCCCGACGGCCTGGAGTTCGTCGGCGAGCAGAAGGTGGGATTCCTCCCGCCCGAGGAATCCGCGGTGAAGGTCCCCGCGCCGATCCCCGGCTACGAGATGCCGGGCCTGGCCCGGTTCAAGTCGGCGGCCACGGCCTCGGCCGGCCTGCTGGGGACGCTGGCGGTCTTCGGGGTCGGGCTGGGGATGGCCCGGGCCTTCTCCGTCGGCAAGCCGAAACCCACCCTCGGGGAAGGGGCCTGGGTCGATGCGGCTTGAGGCCCTGGAACGGTCGAGCGAAGGAGTGGCCGGCCCGCTCCACCGGGTCGAGCCCCGGCTCAAGCTGGTCGCGACGCTGGCCTACGTCGTCGGGGTGGTCCTGACCCCCCCGGGAGCCTGGCGGGTCCTGGCCGCCGAGGGGCTCGTGCTGGCCTTCGCGATCGGCCTCTCGGGCGTCCCCCCGCGCGACCTGATCCGGCGATGGCTGGGCTTCCTGGCCCTGGTCGGCTTCCTGGCCGCGATGGTCGCGCCGGGGCACCCCGACCGCGCCCGGCTGGGACTCCCGGCTGTGGCCTCGGCGATCATCGCCAAGAACAGCATGGCCTTCCTGGCGATGATGACCCTGGTCCACGTCACCCCGTTCCGGGTCCTCCTGGCGTCGATGGGCCGCCTGGGATTGCCCCCGCTGATGGTCTCGACCCTCCAGTTCATGGAGCGACAGATCCACATCCTCTCCGACGAGCTGGGGCGGATGGTCCAGGCTCGGAGATCCAGGACCTTCCGCCGCCATGACCGACTCGGCTTCTCGACGCTCACCGGCCTGATCGGGATGCTCTTCCTCCGGTCGTTCGAGCGAGGCGAGCGGGTCCACGCGGCGATGCTGGCCCGGGGCTGGGACGGGACCGTCCGGACCCTCGACGGACCCGACGACCGATGATCGACGGCGAGACCAACCCATCCCCGACGCCACTCCGGGCCACCCCGGCCGAGGTCCCCGCCATCCGGGTCCGGGGCCTGACCTACCGGTACCCCGACGGTCGACCCGCCCTCCGAGGGGTCGACCTGACCATCATGCCCGGCGAGTCGATCGCCCTGGTCGGGCCCAACGGCGCGGGCAAGAGCACCTTCCTTCTCCACCTCAACGGGATCCTGCCGGGCAACGCCCGAGGGGCCCGGGCCATCCACGACCACGGCTCGGGCCACCCGACGGCCACCGGCAAGCCCGAGCCCGCCGTCTGGATCGACGGCCTGGAGGTCAACGCCCGGAACGCCCCCGAGGTCCGCAGGCGGGTGGGCCTGGTCTTCCAGGACCCCGACGATCAACTCTTCAGCACGTCGGTGATCGAAGACGTGGCGTTCGGCCCGTTGAATCTCGGCAAGGGGAAGGCCGAGGCCCGACGGATCGCGCTGGAGGCCCTGACGAGGGTCGACCTGGCCGACGCCGCCGACCGCCCGCCGCATCACCTGAGCTTCGGCGAGCGGAAGCGGGTCTGCCTGGCGGGAGTCCTCGCCTGCGACCCGACCGTTTTGGTCCTGGACGAGCCGACCGCCAACCTCGACCCCCGGGGGCGTCGGAGGTTCCTCGCCCTGATCCAGTCGTTGCCCTCGACCAAGCTGATCGCCACCCACGATCTGGAGATGGCCCTGGAACTCTGCAACCGGACGATCCTCCTAGACGCCGGGAAGGTGGTCGCCAACGGACCGACCCGCGACATCCTGGGAGACACGGCCCTCCTCGAAGCCCACGGCCTGGAGATGCCCCTGAGCCTGAAGATCGGCCGACCGTCCTGATTGACGCCCGAACCCCCGCCGGAGATCGCGAGGCCGGAGGAGACCCTCACCCGGCCTTCGGCCACCCTCTCCCGGGGGGAGAGGAATTGTTTTGCTCCCTCTCCCCCGGGGAGAGGGCCGGGGTGAGGGGGACCGGCTCCGCGCGTCGAACGCGAACAATAACCACAAAAATGCACAAATTAACCAATACTCTTATTCGATTTTGATTCATTGGCTAGCCGATCCCGGGATGCTATCCTGAAGCCCCAAATTGGGCCGACCACGGCCCGAGGCCCGCGCCGGGGAGACCGGCCTTCGCCCCGCCGAGGAGTCTCGCTTGACCAGCCCCAGCCACGAGCCCGGCCCGGACATCAAGCCCGAGCCCCCCGGGATGCCGGGCGCCTTGAAAGAGGTCGCAATCATCGCGGTTGCTTTATCCGCACTGCTGGCCGGGCTGATCGCCTGGTCGCGGTCGGGTCCGGGGCCGGTCGGGCCGGGGGCGGCTCGACCCTCGGCGGATCCCAAAGGCCCGGTCGCCTCGCTCTTCGCCGGGGACCGGGCCTGCGAGACCTGCCACCCAGGCGAGGCGGCCTCGCACCGCCAATCCGGCCATTCGCAGACCCTCCACCGGGCCGCCGACCGCGCGAAGCTCCTCGACGGTCGGGCCGTCGCCGACGAGGAATTCGACGCGACCTGGGACTATTCGCTCCGCGATGGCACCTTGACGGCGAGGCGGACCGAGGCGGACCAGGGCGTCGACTACATCCTCGACTATGCCTTCGGCTCGGGTCATCATGCCACGACCTTCGTCGGCATGACCGACCGGACCCCCTCGGACGCGGCGCTCCTGGAGCACCGGATGACCTACTTCGCCCGCGACGGTTCGTTGCACACCACGCCGGGCCAGGCGAAGGACGCGACCCTGGACCGACACGAGCTTTCGCCGGCCGGGAGGGCTCATGGCGTCGGCAAGACGCTCGAGTGCTTCGAGTGCCACTCGACGCTCCTCTCCGAGGACGGCGGGCGGGTGCTCGACCTTGCGACGATGGTCCCCAACATCAGCTGCGAGCGATGCCACGGACCGGGCCGCGACCACATCAAGGACGCCCGGAACGGGGTGATCGGGCTCCGGATGCCGTTCGGGGCGGGGCGAGAGCCCGCCGAGCGCCAGATGCGGCTCTGCGGCCAGTGCCACCGACACCCCGACATGGCCCCCGCCGGCTCGATTCATCCGGCGAACCTGGAGATCGTCCGCTATCAGCCGGTCGGCCTGATGCAATCGAAGTGCTATACCCGGACCCCGGGCGGGATCTCCTGCACCACCTGCCACGACCCCCACGCCAGCGTCTCGGCCGACTCCAAATCCTACGAGGCCTCCTGCCTCGATTGCCACTCCGACCGACCGCAGGTCCTCTGCCCCGTCTCGCCGACCTCCGGCTGCATCTCCTGCCACATGCCGGCCCGCGATGCCGGCCAGGAGGTCATGTTCCACGACCACTGGATCCGGGCCCGCCCGGCCTCGCCGACCGGTGCCGATTGACCGGTCGACGTCCCCCTCCCCCCGAAATTCGACGGGGAGGACGCCGGGGGATCGACAACGCTCACCGATCCGATTCCGCCTCGATCTCCTCGGACGAATTGTCTTGGGATAGGGACTGGTCGGGCTTGTCCTTGACCAGGAGCGAGTAGAGGCAGGGCAGGATGAAGAGGGTCCCGGGGCCTCCGGCCATGAGCCCTCCGAGGATGGCCCGGGCCAGGGGGGCGTTGGCCTCGGAGCCGCGCTCGATCGCCAGGGCGGCGGGGACCATCGCGAAGAAGGCCGCCAGGGCCGTCATGGTGACGGGTCGAACGCGGATCACCGCCGCCTTGCGGATGGCGTCGAAGACCGAGATCCGCTGGTGCTTGCGCAACTCCTGCGCGTAGTCGGTCATCAGCACGGTGTTCGAGACCGAGATCCCCACGATGAAGATCACGCCCAGGAGCGATTGCACATTCATCGCCGTCCCGGTCAGGTAGAGCATCGGCAGGACGCCGGTCAGGACCAGCGGCACCACCAGGATGACGCAGAGCGGAACGACATACGAACGGACCAGCGCGACCATCAGGAAGTAGATCAGCAGGACGGCCAGGATCAGGCCGATCCCCAGGTCGCGGAAGGTCTGCTGCATCCGGGCGTACTCGCCGCTCAGGAGGATCTGCGAGCCCGACATCGGCTCCCGGGACAGCGAATCCGCCGAGGCCGGGTCGTAGGGGGCCCAGCCTCCACCGGGCAGCTTCCGGCCGAACTCGTCGATCATCCCGGCCACATCGTCGGCGACGTGGCCCAGGTCGCGCCCCTCCACCCCCATGGTCAGGTCGATCGAGGGCTGGATGTTGTTGTGGGTGATCTCGGTCGGGACCGTGGTCCGGGTGATCGTGGCGAGGGTCCGGAGCGGGACCGGCGCGGACTGCAAGGCCCCGGTGATCGGGATGTCCAGCATCGTCTCGAGCGAGACGATGTCCTTCTCGGGATAAGCGACGCCGACGAAGTACTGGTTGTGCGACTTGCTATCGATCCAGAAGTTCTTCTTGTTGAACGAGATCGACGAGTTCAGGGCCGAGACCACGTTGCGCATCACGTCCTCCTGGGTCATCCCCAGGTCGGCGGACTTGGTCCGGTCGACGTTGACGACGTACTCGGGGTAGTTCTGGCGCTGGATGACCCGGGCGTCGACGATCCCGTCGATTTTGCGGACCTCCTCCAGGATGATCGAGGCGATCTGGGCCGACTTGGCCAGATTCTTGCCGGTGACCCGGACGTTCAGCGGCGTCGACTTGCCCTCATTCAGGGCGCCTCGGATCAGGCCCCCGGTGTCGAAGGCGAATTCCAGGTTGGCGAAGCGCCGCTCCCCGGCGAGGGCCGAGCGGATCTTCGAGGCATATTCCTGGGCCGAGTGGCCCCGATGCTCGGCGAGCTGGATCTTGAGCATCGCGTCCATCGGGCCGGCGTTCTGGGTGTACGCGGCGGACCAGTCGGCCGTCACGCCGATCTCGGAGACGATCAGCTCCAGGTCGTGCTCGGGGACCTGCTCGCGGACGAATCCCTCGACCTCGGCGACCAGGTCGTTGGTGATCTCGATCCGGGTCCCGCTGGGGGCCCGGACGGCCATCTCGAACGAGCCGGAGTCGGCCTCGGGGAAGAACTCGCGACGGACGACCGGCGAGAGCACCCCGATCGTCAGCGCCAGGAGCCCGAAGGCGAAGGCGATCGTCCTCCGGGGTCGGGCCAGGACGAAATCGAGCCCCATGGCGTAGGCGGCGATCGTCCGGTCGATGCCCGACTCCCAGCGGGCGAACGCCCGGGCGACCATGCCCCGGCCTTCGCCCGCTTCGGAATCGGGAGCGGAGTGGCCGTGCGACTTCAGCCACGCGGCGCTGCAGACCGGGACCAGCGTCCAGGAGAGGAGGCAGGCCGAGCACATCGCGAAGGCCACGGCCAGCGTCATCGGCCGGAACAGGAACTCGCCCATGCCCGGCATCAGGGCCAGCGGAGAGAGGACCAGGAAGGTGCAGAGGGTCGCCACCAGGACCGGCATCGCCACCTCGCTGGCCCCTTCGTAGGCCGCCTCCTCCGGCGAGGCCCCCAGGCCCAGGTGCCGGTGGGTATTCTCCAGGCAGACGATCGCGCTATCGACCATCGGCCCGATCGCCAGCGAGAAGCCGGAGAGGGTCATCACGTTGATCGTGTTGCCGGTGGCGTACAGGCAGACCGTGGCCGCCAGGACCGCCAGCGGCAGCGTCAAGATCGCGATCACCGTCATCCGGATCTGGCCCAGGAACAGCAGGATCACCAGCGAACAGAGCAAGGCCCCCAGGATGCCCTCCTGGACCAGGCTGGAGATCGACTGGCGGACGTAGACCGACTGGTCCATCACCAGCTTGAGGCCGATGCCCGGCTTGCTGAGCCGGGACTGCATGTCCTCGAGCGATCCCTTGATGGTGTCGATCACCTTCAAGGTGCTGGCGCCCAGCTGGCGAAAGACCGGGATGTAGACCTGCTTCCGGCCATCGACCCGGACGATATTGGTCTGGATGAACGAGGAGTCCTTGGGGGTGGCCACATCCTTCATGAAGGCCGCATTGCCGTGGACCGTCCTGAGCGGGATATCCCCCATTTCCTCGACATAATCGTACATCGAGTTCGAGCCGATGGCGTAGTCGGTCCCGCCGAACTTGGCATCACCGGCCGGCAGGAAGACGTTGTAGTTGTCCATCGCCTTCATGACGTTCAGCGGCGAGAGGCCCCGGGCCTGCAGCTTGTCGCGGTCCAGGTACAGCATCACGGCGCGGACCTTGCCGCCGTAGACCACCGGGGCCACGGCACCGGGCTGGGCCATGATCATGTTCCGGACTTCATAACGTCCCACGTCGTAGAGCGTCGCCTCGTTCTCGGCCTCGCTGTTCAGGGCGACCAGCCCGATCGGCGTGGAGCTGGTCGGGTCGAATGGCAGGACCACCGGCGGCAGAGTGCCCGGCGGCAGGTTGGGCACCGAGGCCAGGGCCAGCGAATTGACCTGGGTCAGGGCCCCGTTGGGGTCAACGTCCCCCTGGAAGTAGTCGCGGACGATGCTGGCACCCACGATCGAACGCGACTCCTGCCGCGACAGCCCGTTGGCCTGACCCACCCAGCGCTCCATCCGGCTGGTGATGTCCTTCTCCATCCCCTCGGCGGGCATCCCCCCGTAGAAGGTCAGCACCTGGACCGCCGGGCTCTTGAAGACCGGCAGGATATCGACCGGGATCATGAAGATGCAGAGCGTGCCGATCAGCAGGATCGTGAGGCAAAACACGGTCACGGCATAGGGATTATCGAGCGATGCGCGAATCAGTCGGTTCATGGCTCGCCGGGGCCTCCGCAGTTAGGGCTCCTGGAATAGGTGACGACGTGACGGCCCCGGCCCGCGACAAGCACGCGGTGGGGAGGGACTCTCCCGGTTCAAGCCGGAGAACCGTCGGCGTCGGCTAACAGCGGAGGTGGAGCCTGGTCCAGGCGGCGGGCGAGCAGGGTGTGGGGCTGGTGACCCTGGCGATCGAGTCGAGCCAGCGAGGGAGGAGCCGGGAGGGTCGGGCCTTCGCCCGTTCGCCCAGGCTGAAACGGGCCGACACCTGGCAGGAGTCGGCCCGGAACGACGAGACGACGCGATGTCGCCCTCGTGCGTGAGTCGTGTTCTTGGCGGGGGCGGGCTCGTGCCTCGCGGCGTCCTGGATCAACAACCCCGCCATCTCCGGCGGCGGGAGCGCCGCGGAGATCAGCAAGAGGAGCGATAACGCCCGCCAAGGCTGAATCATATGACCAGCTCCGGAATCCGGAGTGTTGATAAACGTGCACGACTTTTATGGATCAGAAGGGGTGGGAATGTCACGGGCATTATACGAATCCCCTCCAATTCAAACAATCCTTTCTCGCAGATGCCTTCGAAACCAAAAATCTGGTGGTGGCACGGAGGGAAGAGCGAGGGGCTTTCCGACTCCCACTCCCACCGGGAGAGTGCCGGGTCGAGGGTGATTCATCCTCGAGTGGCCCTCGTGTCATGGCACTGGAACATCACCAATTGTGTGTTAATGGGCCGATCTCGCGGAGGAATGTATCAGGGAGATCCCCCGGACCATCGTCCCTCGCGAGCACCGCCATGATCGTCTCCGAAGCCCGGATCGCCGCCAATCGCCGGAATGCACTCAAGAGCACCGGCCCGAAGACCGAGGAGGGCAAGGCGAAGTCGCGCGCCAATGCGTTGAAGCATGGCCTCTGCTCGGCGATCGTCGTTCCCGAGGACATCGCGACCCTCCAGGCCCGATCCGATGCCTACTTCTACACGCTCAAGCCCCAGAATCATTTCCATTCCTGGATCGTCGACCAGGTCGCCCTGCTCAGCCTGCGGATCGACCGCTGCGAGCGGATCGAGCGCCGGGTCCGCGACAAGGTCTCCTTGCGCGCGGAACTGACCTGGGACGACGACCGTCGGCTGGAGATGGCCCAGCTCGGCGGGATGATCGGCAAGCGCCCCGACGAGGTGGTCGAGGCGTTGCGCCGGACCCCTCAGGGGTGCGAATGGTTGATGACCCGCTGGGCGATGCTGGCCCATGCCGCCGACATGAAGGGGTCGTGGACCCCCGAACAAACGGCCCTGGCGTTCGACCTGCTGGGCACCCCCTCCGAGTTCCGCGAGGGGCACCGGCCGGGGGCCTCGCTCGACCTGGAAGGGAAGTTGATCGGGCCGGCCGACGACCCGGCCGTCGTGGCCCGTCGCGAGATCGCCGCCCTCAAGGAGCGTCGCGATCTGGTGAGCGACCTCGACGAGGTCGAGCGGGCGTTGGCCAGTTCCGACCTGACCAACGACTCGGACCCGGAGTTGCGGAGGCTCCGGCGTTACGAGTCGGGGCTGCATCGGAGGCTCCGGTGGTGCCTCTCGCAGCTCAAGTATGAGTCGCCGCACCGGGGCCCGCATCCCGATATGTTCCCGCAATGGAAGGGCGTGCCCGAGGCCGAAGCCAGGCCCGAGCCGGCCCCCGAGAAGCCTCTGGAGCCCTGGCAGATGTCGGCGCCGTTCCCGCCGTTCGACCTCCTGCCGGAGGAGTTCCCCGCCCCGGGCGAGGAGGTGGACCTGCCGAGGATCATCGCCTCGCGGGCCGAGAAGCGGCTGAAGCGGGCCGAGGACCGTCGAGAGGCCCGACGCCGCAAGGTCGAACGCCTCCGCGCCTGAGGTTTGCGCCGAACGATCTCGATGTGGCGCGTGCCTCGCCCGGCCTACCGGATCGAGGTCGCCCCCGCGCGCTTCAAGCTCGCCATCATCGGAATGATAACACAATACATGTACAAATTACTTAATATCAATCGTCAATTTCCCCGAAATCCCTCCACATTGGCCGCCTCGGGCCCCTTCCAGGTCGGTCAATGAGCCCTGGCTCGGGTCGTCCCGGATCGGAGCCATTTTCCGGGCGAAACGAAGCCAATCCGCCGGCCCGAGGATGTTGCCGAAAGATGTCGACGGGCCATTTCCCCTTGTCAATCCGTCGAGATCGTCTCATGATGACAGGCCTCCTCAAGCAAGGCTCGGAACGATCGGCCCGGCGGCCCCCCGCGGCCTCGCCGCCCCGGTTCGATCTCGCTCTCGATTTCCACCAACTCGACGTGACATCACCGGCCCGGACTCGGGCGGGGGCGGAGTTCACCGACAATGCGCATCACCGGCGGCTACCGGACGATGAAATCCACGCGGGCGACGCGGCTCCTCGTCGAGTCCCTGGAAGGGCGGCAGCTCCTGGCCGTGGGGGTCGTGTCGTCCCCGCTCGCGGGCATCCCGTCGGAGGCCTGGCCCGCGGCGATCGGACGACCGGTCGCCGAGCCGGCCCCGTCCGACACATTCTCGGTGACCTACTCCGCCAGCGAGCCTTCCATGCCGGGAGGCCCGACCGTAGACCCGCTGGTCGGCCCGCAGGCCTCGGCCCCGTACACGCCCGCCCAGATCCGCCACGCCTACGGGTTCGACCAGCTGGGTTATGACGGGACCGGGCAGACGATCGCGATCATCGACGCGTTCGATAGCCCGAGCATCGCCACCGACCTCCAGGCCTTCAACGCCCGATTCGGGCTGCCCAATTCGACGTTCATCAAGGCGACCCCGCAGGGCGCGCCGGCTTACAACTCGGGGTGGGCCCTGGAGATCGCGCTGGATGTCGAGTGGGCCCACGCGATCGCCCCGATGGCGACGATCCTGCTGGTGGAGGCCAAGAGCAATTCGTTCACCGACCTGCTCGGGGCCGTGGAATATGCGGTCGGGCAGGGGGCCAATCAGGTCTCGATGAGCTTCGGCGGCGCGGAGTTCGCCGGGGTCTCGCAGTTCGACAGCTACTTCAACCATCCGGGCGTCACGTTCCTGGCCTCGTCCGGCGACAGCGGGGCCGAGGTCCTCGCCCCGGCGGTCTCTCCCTACGTCACGGGCGTGGGCGGGACCTACATGCCGCTGGACTCGGCGGGCAATCGGATCTCGGAGACGGTCTGGTCGGGCTCGGGCGGCGGGATCTCGGCGCAGGTGGGCCTGCCTTCCTACCAGCAGGGGTTCGTCTCCGGGTCGTTCCGGGGGGTGCCCGACGTCTCATACAACGCCTCCCCCAGCTCGGGAGTCTACGTCATCAACAACGGGCGATGGAGCACCGTCGGAGGGACCAGCGCCGGGGCCCCGCAATGGGCCGGTCTGATCGCCCTGGCCAATCAGGGCCGGGCGTCGGCCGGACTTCCGCCGCTCGGGACGGGCCAGACCTTCGGCACCAACTCGGTGCTCTACAACCTGGCCGGGGGCTCGAGCTATACCAACCCCAACGGCGACTTCCTCGACATCACCTCGGGAAGCAACGGCACGTCGGCGAAGGTCGGCTACGACACCGCGACGGGGCTGGGGAGCCCCGTGGCGAACAAGCTCGTCCCCGACCTGATCGGGACCACCACCGGGACCGCCACCCCATCGGTCGCCGATGGTGGCTTCGAGTCCCCGGTGGTCGGCTACGGCAAGGTCGCCCGGCCCGCCGGGATCGCCTGGTCCTTCTCCACCGGCCCGGCCGGATCCGGCAGCAACGCCTGCATCTCCGGCAACAACTCCCCCTACACCTCCGGGAACCCCGCCGCTCCCGAGGGCCAGCAGGTCGCCGTCATCCAGAGGCTCGGGGCCATCTCCCAGACCATCGCCGGGTGGGCCGCCGGCCGGTACACCATCGCCTTCCAGGCCGCCAGGCGCGGCAACTACGGACCCGGGTCCGACGACATCCAGGTCCTCGTCGATGGCATCGCCGTCGGGACCATCCTGCCCACCAGCACCTCCTACAACAGCTTCACCACCGCCGCCTTCTCCGTCGCCGCCGGGTCCCACACCATCACCTTCCAGGGCCTCAACTCCAAGGGCGGGGACAACTCCACCCTCATCGACGCCATCTCCATCCAGGCTCGGCCGGCCTCCACGTCGCTGGAGAACGCGGGCTTCGAGTCCCCGGTGGTCGGCTACGGCAAGGTCGCCCGGCCCGCCGGGATCGCCTGGTCCTTCTCCACCGGCCCGGCCGGATCCGGCAGCAACGCCTGCATCTCCGGCAACAACTCCCCCTACACCTCCGGGAACCCCGCCGCTCCCGAGGGCCAGCAGGTCGCCGTCATCCAGAGGCTCGGGGCCATCTCCCAGACCATCGCCGGGTGGGCCGCCGGCCGGTACACCATCGCCTTCCAGGCCGCCAGGCGCGGCAACTACGGACCCGGGTCCGACGACATCCAGGTCCTCGTCGATGGCATCGCCGTCGGGACCATCCTGCCCACCAGCACCTCCTACAACAGCTTCACCACCGCCGCCTTCTCCGTCGCCGCCGGGTCCCACACCATCACCCTCCAGGGGCTCAACTCCAAGGGCGGGGACAACTCCACCCTCATCGACGCCATCTCCATCAATAGCGCGTGACCTTCGAGTTCCACCCCTTCCCCTTGCCGAGGCCACCTGTTATCCTGCATCAACGTCCGACAAAAGTCGGAGCAGTGAGACAGGGACCTCGGGACGAGGTGGGTGATGGGCTTGGATCATTCGGTTCCCGGGGGTCGTTGGCAGGTCCGGCTCGGGGACCTGGCGATGGTCGTGGTGGGTTCGGCGTATGTCCTGGACGTGGCCCGGCGGTCCCGGACGACCTGGAGCGGCGGCCTGCCCGACCTGGAGCATGCGCTCGGGCTGATCGTGCTGACGCTGGGCGTGGGCCTGGTCCTGACCCTGGCGGGGCAGGGGGTCCGGGCCCTTCGAGGGCCGGTCGAGGGCTCCCAAGATTTTCGGATCTGGGGGGTGGCCTGGCGAGCGATGGCCCTGGGCTGGCTGGGCTGGTCGGTAATCGAGGGTTCGCTGGCCTTGCAGGCCGAGCCCGGGTCCGGATGGCTCGGCCAGGCGACCAATGGCGAGATGAGGCTGAGGCTGATCCCGCTGATGACCACCCTGGGGATGATCGGGCTGGTCCTGGCCCTGGGCCCGCTCCCGGTCCGGAGGGTCCCGGCGGGTCGATCCCGGCGATCCTGGCCCCTGGTGCTCCTGGCGGGGCTGGGCGGCCTGGCGATCGTGGCATCGGGTTACGGGCTGATTCCGTACCTGGTTCTCCTGGCGATGGAGGCGGTCCGGCTGGCCTTGACCCACGGACCGCTGATCCCTCTTCCGTCGATCTTCGACCGGCTGACGAGGGCGGGCCTGGAGACCCTGCCGGGCCTGGCGGCTTGCCTGGCCACGGCGATCTGGCTCGATGAAGACCTCCGAACCTCCGCGCGAGACCCGGCCCGGGCGCGGGCCGCTCGGTCCTGGGCCGGGGTGGTTACCCGGGCCTCGACCGTCCTCCTGGCGGCGGCGGGCTCGGCCTATGTCCTGCTGGATTCGATCCCGAGGCTCAGCCCGCCCCTGTCCGAGGGGATCGCGATGATGGTCGACCCGTGGTCCTTCCTGGCGATCGTCCTGGGCTTCGTCGGCCTCTCCGCCGGGATCGCGGCCCGCCCCTCGGCCCGACTGGCGGAGGAGTCGGCGGGCGATCGCCCGGCCGTTGTCGAGGAGCCTAGCGGGATCGGGGTCTGGCCTCGACGGATCATCGGCGGGATGGCCTGCCTGGTCGCAATTGAGGTGACCGCCGCCGCCATCCAGTCGATCCGGAGGGACCTCGATGATCGCTGGTATATCCCGATCAGCATCGACAGATGGGTGGTCATCTTGAAGGCCCCGCTGGCGTGGCTCGGCTATTCGACCTCGGGGGCCAACTGGCTCCTGTTGATCGACCGGCCCAGCGATGCCCTGATGTTCGCGGCCTCGGCCTGGCTGGCGGTCCGGTTGCTGATCCTGATGGTCTCCCGCCAGACCGGGCGGCCCGCGCCGTTCGACTTGCTGACGGTCGACCGACAGACTTTCGGCCGGTTTCTGGGCTGGTCGGTGGCGCTCGCGACCCTGATGCTCGCCAGCCTCCCGCTCCTGGCCGTGGCCGGTGTGGTCCTGACCCACCTGATGCTCCGGTGGGTGGCGGGGTAATCGATCCTCACCCCGCGAATAACGTGGTGATCCGGTAGCCCCCTCGGCGATAGTAAAGGCCGAGGGACTTGCCCGCCCGCTTCCTTGTGATCACCTCGGGGCCGTCCCTTCTTCGATCTTCAACCGACCGGCCTTGAGATCTCGCCAGGTTTCGACCCGTCCCGAAGGCCAGGTCACTTCCAGGCGATCGACGCCTTCGGAGTCACCCAGCCCGAGGATCATCGAGCGATCCGACGAGGAGAGGTAGCCGCCCCCGCCCAGCACGATCCGGGAGAGCGTCCGACCCCCGAAGGTCGCGCGGACCTTGGCCCCGATCGCCGAACGCGGGGAAGGGTGGCGACCGATCAGGTCGAGCCTCAGCGACCGGCCCGCCTCGGAGATGTTCCGGAGGACCGCCGCGGGAGCATCCAGCGCGTTGACCACGGCATCGATCCGGCCGTCCCCGTCGAGGTCCCCCACCGCCAGCCCTCGGCCCAGGATCGGGCGAGCGAACCAGGGGCCGGCCTCCGGAGTGACATCGGCGAGCCGGCCGCCTCGATTCCGGAGCAGGGTCGGACGCATGGCGAATGGCTGGCCGAGCCTGGCCCGATCGAGGACGTGGCCGTTCGCCTGGAGGAGGTCGAGCCTCCCGTCGAGGTCGAAGTCGGCCAGGGCCAGCCCGAAGCCCAGGACCACGCGGGTGGTCGACAGTCCGAGCCCGTCCGAGTCGTCCAGGAACATCCCGCCGCCGATCGCCCGGAAGCCGATGGTCGAACGTCCTAGGAAGTTGCCCACGACCAGATCGTCCAGTCCATCGCCGTCGATATCACCGAGGGCCACCCCCATCCCGGCCAGGGCGTCCCCCCGACCATCCAGCGCGACGCCCGAAGCCAGCCCGACCTCCTCGAACCGGAGCCCACCCCGATTCTCGAACAGCCGACAGGCCGTCCCATCATTGGCCACGAAGATGTCCAGGCCTCGGTCGCCGACCAGGTCCCCGACCACCACCCCGAGCCCTCGGCCGCCGGGGCGGTCCACGCCCGAATCCTTCGAGACATCGGTGAACGTCCCGTCGCCATCGTTCTGATAGAGACGGTCGGGCTGGGCGGCGAACCCTTCGGGACCGCAGTAATCCCTCTTCCCATCGGGGGCCGCGCAGAAGGGGGCGAAGGCCGGGTCGAAGTCCAGATAGGCCGCGACGTAGAGGTCGAGGTCGCCGTCGCCATCGAGGTCGGCGAAGGCCGCCGAGGTGCTCCAGAGATCCGAGCCGACCCCGGCGCGGTCGGTCACGTCCTCGAACTTGCCGAGGCCCGCGTTCCGGTAGAGACGCTGATCCCGCCAGCCGGTCACGAAGAGATCGTCGAGGCCGTCGCCGTCGAAGTCCCCCACCGAGGCCCCCATCGCGTAACTCGGGCCGGGGGCTCCCGCGCGGTCGGTCACGTCGAGGAACCGCCAATCCCCCTCGTTCCGGAAGAGCCGGCAAGGGGGGTCGGGGCGGCCCGCCTCCGGGACGATCGGGCCTCCGTTGCAAAGGTAGATATCGAGCCGACCGTCGCCGTCGAAGTCGATCAAGACGACGCCCCCGCCCATGATCTCGGGGAGGTCGTGGAGCCCCCGCGATCCGGCCTCGAACCGGAACGAGACCCCGGCCTCGGCCGCCACATCGCGAAAGACGAGGGGCGATCCTTCGGGCGGGGCCGCAGCCATCGAGGCCAACAGCGTCAGGAATGCCCCGATCAAAGGTCGTCGAACGCGACCCAGGCCGGCTTGGCCGGGAGACTTCGTGGAGTCGACCGGACCAATCGCCCGGGGAGCAGGACCACCGATCGGGCGATCCGGCCCGATGCCATCAGGGTTTCCACGATCGCGACCACCGAGAGGCGGACGATCTGCACGCAGAGCCAGCCCGACCACCAGATCGACCCGAAGACCAGTCCGACTGACCCGAAGATCAGGCCCAGCGTCAGGTCGAAGGCAATCGCCAGGAACGCCCGGAATCCCTGATACGTCCGAGTGACCCGGCCTCCCCGACGCCCGAGCTGATACTCCACCTGATAGGTCCATGCCATGGCTCGACCCTTCGACCCGGTCTCGTTTCATTCGGGAATGCCGCCTCTCGTGATTCGTCGCCACTTCCAGAATATTGCGAAAGCCGAGGATGCTCGACCATCGACCCGGCTGATAAGATGGATTCCGCCCGAGGCGATGCCGCCTGATCGCGACCCATCCGTCCCCCTCAGCCCGATTCCAGCTCCACGAGTCACGAGCATGAGTTTCCCCGTCTCGCGAAAACTCACGATCGGGATCGTCCTGGCCTCCGGAGCCCTGGGGCTCGCGACCTGGACGGCCCGGGAAGTCGGCAAGGCCCGGGAACGTCAACTCCGGGCGGGAGTCGAGGAAGCCCGGCGGGAGATGTCGAGCGGCCGGCTCGCCGAGGCCCGGGCGAAGCTCACGGCCCTGGCCGGGCAATGGCCCGACCGGGGAGACGTCCTGCTGCCCCTGGGCCAGTCCGAGGAGGCCCTGGGACACCCCGAGCAGGCCCTCAAGGCCTGGGAGCAAGTCCCGGCCTCCGACCCGAATTACGTCCCGGCCGTCGAATCGCTCGCCTCGGTCCGGATCAACCTGGGCCGATTCACCCCGGCCGAGTCGCTCCTGATCAAGGCGCTCCGGGAGGTCCCCGCCTCCGATCGCTATCCCTTGATCCGTGCGCTGGCGCGGTTGCTCCGGATGGAAGGCCGGTTCGCCGAGATCGGCCAGGTCCTGATCGCCGGATGGGGCTGCGCCCCGAACCCGAGCGAGCTGCTCCAGGATCTCTGGCAGAACGACACCGAGCCCGTGGCCGTCGACGCCTGGAAGCTGTTCCTCGACGCGGCCGACGACCAGGACGATCGGGTCTGGCTGGGCCGGGCCCATCATGCGCTGGAGAGTGGCCGACTCGACGAGGCCGCGACCTGGCTCGATCGGTGCAAGTCCCGGCGAGCCGACGACCCCGCGGTCGCCCGGGCGAGCCTGGCCCTGGCGATGGCTTCCGATGACGAGGCCCGGTTCCGGGAGGCCGCGAACCTGATCCCCGCCGAGGATCTCTCCCCCTCGATGGTCGCCAACCTCCGCGTCTGGCTGGCATCCCGGGGCGGAGACCTTGAGGCCGAGCGGCGGGAGTTGTCCCGGCTGGTCGAGATCCAGCCGTCGAACACGCAGGCCCTCGAACGCCTGGCCGTGCTGGCCCGAGAGGCGGGCGACACCGGGGAGGCCGAGCGGCTCCAGCGGGCGCGGGCCGAGATCGACCGCGCCAAGGATTACATCCACAAGCTGGTCGTCCGGAAGATCGAGTTCCGCTCGGTGGCCGGGGAACTCGCCCGACTCTCGGGACTCCTGGGCCGCCACTTCGACGAGCATGCCTGGTCCCTGGTCGCGGCGGACTCGCCGGGCGGCAAGCCATCGGAGGCGACCATCGGACCATCGAGGACCTTCTGCCGGGAGGCCTCGGGGTCGGCGATGGCGAGCCTGATCGCCAAGTCGGCGGGACCTCGCCCCTCCGGGACGGTCATGGTCGCCGACCGGCTCGCGGACCTCCGAGCTTCCAAAATCGCCGGAGATGGTCCGACGGCCAGGCCCGGCGAGTCCGACCTCTCGGCCGGCCCGAAGCTCGACTTCGTCGACGATGCCGAGGCGGCCGGGCTCCGCTTCGTCTTCGACAACGGCCGGACCGCCCTGACGAAGTGGCTCCTGCCCGAGTCGCTCTCGGGCGGCGTGGGCCTGATCGATTTCGACGGCGATGGCTGGCTGGACGTCTATTGCGTGCAAGGGGGTCCGCTCGACGCGGGCGGACCCGATTCCGGCGAGCCTCGGGTCTCGCTCCCGGACGGCGAGCTGGGCGACCGCCTCTTCCGGAATCAGCGTGACGGGACCTTCCGCGACGCGACCCGCGAGGCCGGGATCGACCGGCTCGCCTGGGGCCAGGGGTACGGGATGGGCGTCAGCGTGGGGGACGTCGACAACGACGGGCACCCCGACCTCTTCCTGACCCGCCTGAACCGATATCACCTCTACCGGAATCGGGGCGACGGGACCTTCGAGGACGCCACCGAACGCTCGGGCCTGGGCGGGGTCCAGCGGAACCCGACCTCGTCCGCCTTCGCCGACCTCGACGGCGACGGCGACCTCGACCTCTACGTCTGCCATTATGTCCTCTGGGACCCGTCCGACATCCCGCTCTGCAAGAACGACCAGGGGCAGGCCTATTACTGCGACCCGGCCAAATATGAACGCGCGAGCGACCGAGTCTTCCGGAACGACGGCGGGCGGTTCGTCGACGTGACCGGGTCGGCCGGCTTCACCGACCCCGATGGGCGAGGGCTCGGCGTGGTGGCCGCCGACTTCGACGACGACAACAAGATCGACCTGTACGTAGCCAACGACGGGACGGCCAACTTCCTGTTCCACAACCTCGGGGGGATGTCGTTCGAGGAGATCGGGATGATGGCCGGGGTCGCGGCCAACAACGAGGGGGGGTTCCAGGCCGGGATGGGGGTCGCGGCGGCGGATTTCGACGGCGACGAGCGGATGGACCTGGTGGTGACCAACCTCTATGGCGAGGGGACCACGCTCTACCAGAACCTGGGCCAGAACATGTTCGCCGACCAGAGTGCCCCGTCGGGGATCCTGCTGGCCACCCGGTATCTGCTCGGATTCGGGATCGCGGCCTTCGACGCCGCCAATGACGGGCGGATCGACCTCACGATCGCCAATGGCAACGTGAACGATTTCCGGCCCCTTTATCCCAACGCCATGCCGGCCCGCCTCTACGAGGGGAGGCCCGGCGGACGCCTGGTCGACGTCTCGGATCGGGCCGGGACGCCCTGGGCCGAACTCCGGCTGGGCCGGGGCCTGGCCGCGGGGGACCTGGACAATGACGGGCGGGTCGACTTCGTCGCGATCGACCAGAACGAGCCCCTGGCGTTCTTCCGCAACAGGACCGAGCGGGCCGGACATTTCGCGACCTTCCAGCTGGAGGGGACGGCCTCGAACCGGGACGGGGTGGGCGCAAGGGTGGTCGTCACCACCCCCGATGGCCGTCGGCAGGTCGCGCAACGCCTGGGGGGCGGCAGCTACCTCTCGGCCTCCGACGGGCGGCTCCACTTCGGGCTCGGGGCCTCGGCGACGATCGGATCGGTCGAGGTCCGCTGGCCTTCGGGCCGTCTCGACCTCTGGAAGGACCTGGCCGGCGACACCGGATACCGGCTCCGCGAAGGGGAGCCCATCCCCAAGCCGCTGGCCGGGTTCCGGGCCGGACCCTAGCGTCCAGGCCCGACCGCTCGCGATTTGCCCCTCGACCTGCGAAACTGGCACCGATCCGCTTCGTCCCATCCTCCTCCGAGGCCATCGCGAAATGTCCCCGAGCGACTCGAACTCATCCCTCGGCCCGGCCGGTCCTCGCCGGTTCCTCCCCGTGCTGCTCTTGCTGTTCGTGGGCAGTGGCTGCGCGGCGATGATCTACGAGGTCGTCTGGCTCCAGCTTTTGCAACTGGTGATCGGCTCGACCGCCGCCTCGCTCGGGGTGCTGCTGGGGACTTTCATGGGCGGGATGTGCCTGGGTAGCCTGCTCCTGCCCCGGCTGGTGTCGGCCCGTCGGCACCCGCTCCGGGTTTATGCCTTTTTGGAGCTGGGGATCGGCGCACTGGGGCTGGCCCTCGTGCTGGGGATGCCGCAGATCGAGGACTTCTACTCGCGATACGCCGTCCACGGGATGGCGGGCATCTTCCTCCGGGCGGCGGTGGCCGGGGTCTGCCTGCTCCCGCCGACGCTCCTGATGGGCGCGACCCTGCCAGCGATCGCCCGATGGGTCGAGTCCGATCCCGAGGGGGTCGCCTGGCTGGGCTTCTTCTACGGGGGGAACATCGCCGGGGCCGTGGTCGGCTGCCTGGCGGCCGGCTTCTACCTCCTGCGCGTCTTCGACATGACCACGGCCACTTATGTGGCCCTGGCCCTCAACGTGATCGTGGCCGCGATCGCGCTGGTGCTGGCGTCCTCGACCGCTCGATATGAGCCGACCGCCCGGCCCTCGGAGGGCGAGATCGAGGGCCGACCGGCCGGCTCGTGGGCGGTCTATCCGGCGATCGCCCTCTCCGGGATGTCGGCGCTGGGGGCCGAGGTGGTCTGGACTCGCTTGCTCTCGCTGATGCTGGGCGCGACGGTCTATACCTTCTCGATGATCCTGGCCGTCTTCCTGATCGGCCTGGGGATCGGCAGCAGCCTGGGAGCCCTGATGACCCGCCGGGCTCGTTCGGCACAGGCGGCTCTGGGGGTCTGCCAGTGGTTGTTGACCGGGGCGATCGCCTGGACCGCGGTGATGATCTCGGGGTCTCTGCCGTACTGGCCGGTCCAGCCCACGCTTTCGATGAGCCCCTGGTTCACCTTCCAGCTCGACCTGGTCCGGTGCCTCTGGGCGATCCTGCCCCCGGCCTGCCTCTGGGGGGCGAGCTTCCCGATCGCCCTGTCGGCGGTCGCCGCTCGCGGGCAGGACCCCGGCCGGCTGGTCGGGGGCGTTTACTCGGCCAACACGATCGGTGCGATCGTCGGGGCTCTGGCGTTCAGCCTCTGGCTGATCCCCGGGATCGGCACGGCGAACGCCGAGCGGGTCCTGATCGGGCTGGCCGGGCTGGCCGCGATGGTCGCCCTGACGCCCCTGATCCGGTCGAGCCGAGGGGTCCCCCGGCTCGCGGGCTCGGTGGCCCTGGCGGGGGCGATGGTGCTGGCCGGCGGGCTCGCCGCCGGCGTGAGGCCGGTCCCCTGGCCGGTCGTGGCGTTCGGCCGGCAGTCGTCGACGATACTCGCCCGGTTGCCCGAATCCGTGATCACCCCGGAAGCCCCCACCAGGCCGGATGGCCCGGAAGTCTCGTGCCTGTACGTCGGCGAGGGGATGAACGTGTCGGTCGCCGTCACCGAGTCGAGGGACGGGGTCCGCTTCTTCCACGGGGCCGGCAAGATCCAGGCCTCGACGATGCCCATGGACATGCGACTCCAGCGCCTCCTGGGGCACCTGCCGGCGCTCCTGCACAAGAAGCCCGAATCGGTCCTGGTCGTGGCCTGCGGCGCGGGGGTCACCGCCGGCTCGTTCGTGGCCCATCCCGAGGTCAAGCGGATCGTCATCTGCGACATCGAGCCCCTGGTGCCGACCACCGTGACCCCGATGTTCGGCGAGCAGAATTACCACGTCGTCGACGGGATCGCCCGCGAGAACCCCCACATGGTCGACGGCAAGCAGGTCGAGGTGGTCTACGACGACGGCCGCCACTTCCTCCGGACCACCCGCGAGAAGTTCGACGTCATCACCTCGGACCCGATCGACCCCTGGGTCAAGGGGTGCGCCGCGCTGAACACGGTCGAGTACTACCAGATGTGCCGCGACCACCTGAAGCCGGGCGGGAGCGTGAGCCTCTGGGTCCCCCTGGCCGAGAGCGACCCGGAGACCGCCCGGAGCCTGATCGCCACCTTCTTCCAGGTCTTCCCCAACGGGATCCTCTGGAGCAACGAGCGCGAAGGCGAAGGCTATGACTCGATCCTCTTCGGCCAGGTCGAGCCGACCGTCGTCAACGTCGATGACCTCCAGAAGCGACTGGCCAGCCCGGACCATCAACGCGTGAGGCAGTCGCTCCGCGAGGTGGACCTCTGGATCCCCAAGGGGTTCGAGGGGGAGGAGGAGCCGAACGAAGGGATCGACCTGCTGGCCACCTACGCCGGGCAGGCGCCCCTCCTGAAAGGGTGGGGCAAGGGGGCCCAGATCAACACCGACCGGAACCTCCGGCTCCAGTTCCTGGCCGGCATGTCGCTGAATTCCTACATCGGCAGCGAGATCCTCTCCGGCATCCTCGAATCCTACCGCTTCCCCGACCGGATCTTCGTCGGCTCCCCGGGGCGGATCCAAGAACTCAAGCAGGCCCTGGAACAGAACGGGAGGAAGGAACCCGAGTCGCCCCCCTCCCCATGAGCCTCGCCGAGGTTCGGCGTCCCGGGGTCATGCCCCTCCCAAGAATTGGAGAGACGTATCCGTCAGCGATCCGTCCCCTCGAAAAGCTCGGCTCTCGCCCCAAGCTGGCCAACCGCCAAAACCGACGCAATCAGCCTAATCATTATCAAGCCATCCATATTTCCCAATTCCGCTTGACGTCCCGATATCCCGATTTAAGCTAATTTGTCGCAACTACGCAGGGCGAGCCGTCGGCCTGATCGCCCTATTTCGCCCAAGCCGAAGCGTCGGGGCGTGTCCCTCTCGTCGGCGAGAGTGGCCTGACCGCGCCTCCCTTTATTGCTTAACAGCTAAGGATCGAGGCATGTCAAAACTCAGATTGTTACTCGAGGTGCTCGAAGGCAGGGCCTTGATGGCGGTGACGACGAAGGTAACGCTGCCGCCCAACCCGATCGGGGATTACAGCGTCTTGCACCAGAATCAGGGGGTCCAGGTCAGCCCCATCACGGCGAAGAAGGTGGCGAACGACTACGTCCAGGGGTTCCAGGTCACCGGCATCGGCAAGGTGAGCGCCGCCCCGGTGTTCGTCCCGAATGTGGCGACCAACGGCGGGATCCATGATGTCTGGATCGTCGCCACCCAGGACGCCAACCTGTTCAAGTACGACGCCCATACCGGGAAGCTCCTGGGCGGTATCAACCTCGATTACTCCGCGCCGGGCTCGGGATACACGGTCAGGCCCGTGGATGGTTCGACCGTGGGGAATCCCTACTACTCCGGGAATTACTCGATCACCGGCACGCCCGCGGTCCGCCCGGATGGCCAACTGGTGCTGGTCCTCGGTCAGGTGGCGGAGGGGTACGGGGACACGCATTACCTCTGGAGCCTCGTGGTGGTGGACCCTTCCACCCTCCTCCCCACGGTGGTCAACACCTTCGCCGACACGACCGTTAAGGCGGACGGGTCGGTCTCGTTCATCGGCCCGATGGTGCCGGGGACGGGCGGGGGAGCCATCGCGACGCCGAATGGGCCGATGGTCCCCTTCGACGCCCGGGTGCAATACAACCGGCCCGCCGTCCAGCTGGACCCCACCGGGCTGGTCGCCTCGGTCGGATTTGGCTCCTACTCGGGCGCCAGCATCGATCAGTATCACGGGTACGTGCTCAGCTTCAACACCAGCAACGGGCTACTGGTCGGGGCGTTCAATACCACCCCGTCGGGGAAGGCGGGATCCGAATGGGGCGCGGGGCTGCCGGTCACCCTGGACCCGACCGACCCGTTCACGGTCTACGCCACCTGGGGCAACGGCGACACCGGCATCGACAACTATTCAGACTCGGTGACCGGGCTCCGGCTGGAAGGCCCGCTGGTCACGCCGAATGGCTTCAACCAACGGATGACCGTCTTGATGGTCCCCCCGGCCTACCAGGAGTACCAGAAGCTGGACCTGGACCTGGGCTCCACCACGGTCACGATCGTCTCCGCGACCGAGGCCGTCGTCTCCGGCAAGAGCGGCGACCTGATCCTCTTCAACACCCAGACCGGCCAGATCGACCAGTTGATCCCCAATGGGCTCAACGGAGGGGCGTTCGGGGGCGGCTCGGTCCTGACCACCTCGGCGGGCACCTTCGTCTATTTCGTCAATTCGGGGTTCAACGGGCAGACCACCTTCGCCAAGGGGGCGGGCCGGCTCCAGGTCTACAAATATGACCCGGTGGCCAAGGCCCTCACGCTGACCGGCGTCAACGACAGCTACCCGGTGAATTATCCCGGGGCCACCCCCTCGATCAGCGTCCCCCCGAGCGGCAACTTCACCAACGCGGTCATCTGGATCTCGGCCAACACCGCGAACGGCCGATCCCTGGCGGCCTTCCGGGCCGACAACCTCCAGTTGATCCGGGAATTCACCGCGCCCGGCTATTCCCACTTCATGCCCCCGGTGATCACTTCCCAGGGGCAGGTGGCCCTCAACGCGGAAGACAACGGCGGGGGGTTCGCCGTCTGGGGCCCGAAGTCGTCCTTCGCCCGCACCAGTCCGCCGAAAGCCAATGCGAAGGCCGCGAAGGCTGCTGCGGCGAGTTCTGTCTCCGTGCCGTTGCCCCTGACCACGGAGGTCCCCATCTCGACGACGGTCAAGGTCGATCGGGGGTCGAAGAAGCCGTCGACGTCCCTGAATTAAGGGGAGGGTGTAGCTGCGATTTCTGGTGGTGCCTTGATTCCTGGCCCCCCTCTCCCTAACCCTCCCCCACCAGGGGGGAGGGGAACAGACTCCCAGGGGTCGAAGATTAAGACATCGGCGAGAATCGACCCCCTCTCCCCTCGTGGGAGAGGGCCGGGGAGAGGGGGCGAACGACTCCAACCGACGTAAGCCCCAAGAATCCTCGGGTACACCCGAAGGGGAAGACGCGTCCGAGCCTCCGACCATGACCCTTGAAATCCGGCCCTCCGATCGGTTCCAATCGGACCTTCCGCCCCGCCGGCGTCAGCCCGGCGGCGGGGGGCCGTTGGATCGGGCTCCCCGACCGATCCCGACGCGAGAGGATTATCATGATTTCACGGGCAGGCACACTTTTCGGACTGGTCGCACTGATGGCAGGGATCGCGATGGCGGGTGAGCCCGACGACCCGTTCCTCTGGCTCGAAGAGGTCACCGGGGAGAAGCCCCTCGCCTGGGTCCGCGAGCGGAACTCCGAGAGCACCGCCGAACTGGCCGAGTCGCCGGAGTTCAAGGCGCTGGAGTCGCGGATCCTCTCGATCCTCGACTCGGACGCCAAGATCCCGATGATCTCGAAGATCGGGCCGTACTATTACAACTTCTGGAAGGACGCCAAGCACAAGCGAGGGATCTGGCGGCGGACCTCGCTGGCGGAGTACCGCAAGGCCGAGCCCGCCTGGGAGACCGTGATCGACCTCGACGCCCTGGGCGCGGCCGAGGGGGAGAACTGGGTCTGGCACGGGGCCACCGCCCTCAAGCCCGACTACGAGCGGTGCCTGCTCTCGCTCTCCCGAGGGGGTGCCGACGCCGACGTCAAGCGCGAGTTCAACCTCAAGACCAAGTCCTTCGTCGAGGGGGGTTACACCCTGCCCGAGGCCAAGAGTCGGGTCTCCTGGCGGGGGCTCGATAGCGTCTTCGTGGGGACCGACTTCGGGCCGGGCTCGCTCACCAAGTCGGGCTATCCCCGGGTCGTCAAGGAGTGGAAGCGCGGGACCCCGTTGGAGCAGGCCGAGTTGGTCTACGAGTGCTCGCCCGACGACATGAGCGCCGCCGGCTATCGCGACCTGACCCCCGGATTCGAGCGGGATTTCATCTCGCGCCGGATCACGTTCTACTCGGGCGAGACCTTCCTCCGACGCGACGGCAAGCTGATCAAGATCGAGGTCCCCGACGACGCCGAGACCGAGGTCGAGCGCGACCTCCTGCTGGTCACGCTCCGGACCGACTGGGCCGTCGGCGGCAAGACCTACCCGGCGGGCTCCTTGATCTCGACCGACTTCGAGGGGTTCCTCAAGGGGGATCGCTCCTTCGACGTCGTCTTCGAGCCGACCGACCGGAAGTCGCTGGCCGGCTTCTCCGCGACCAAGAATTACTTCCTCCTGAATGAGCTGGACAACATCCGGAACCGCCTGTACGTCCTGACCCACAAGGACGGCCAGTGGACCCGCGAGCCGCTCCCGGGAGCCCCCGAGATCGGGACCGCGAGCGCCTCCGGGGTCGACTCGGACGAGTCGGACGACTACTTCCTGATGGCGTCGAGCTACCTGATGCCCGCCACCCTGGCCCTCGGGACCGCCGGCGGGGCCGCGCCCGAGGTCCTCAAGACGAACCCCGAGTTCTTCGACGCCAGGGGCCTGACCGTCAGCCAGCACGAGGCGACCTCGGCCGATGGGACCAGGATCCCCTACTTCCAGGTCTCCCGCGAGGGGATCAAGCTCGACGGGTCCAACCCGACCTTGCTCTACGGCTACGGCGGGTTCGAGATCGCGATGGTCCCCGGCTACAACTCCTCGGCCGGGGTGGGCTGGCTGGAGAAGGGGGGCGTCTACGTCGTCGCCAACATCCGAGGCGGCGGCGAGTTCGGCCCGAAGTGGCACCAGGCCGCGCTCAAGGCCAACCGGCCCAAAGCCTATGAGGACTTCGCCGCCGTGGCCGAGGACCTGATCGAGCGGAAGGTCACCACCCCCGAACACCTGGGAATCCAGGGCGGGAGCAACGGCGGGCTCCTGATGGGCAACATGCTCACTCGTCGCCCCGAACTCTTCAAGGCGGTGGTCTGCCAGGTCCCGCTGCTGGACATGAAGCGGTATCACACCCTCCTGGCCGGCAATAGCTGGATGGGCGAGTACGGCAACCCCGACATCCCCGAGGAGTGGGAGTTCATCCGGACCTTCTCCCCCTATCACAACCTGAAGGAAGGCGTGAAGTACCCGAGGACCCTCTTCACGACCTCGACCCGAGACGACCGCGTCCACCCCGGCCACGCCCGGAAGATGGCCGCCAAAATGAAGGGCATGGGCATCGACCTGCTCTACTACGAGAACATCGAAGGCGGGCACGGCGGCGCCGCCGACAACAAGCAGGCCGCCTTCATGACGGCCCTGGCTTATACGTTCCTGTGGAATCAGCTCAAGTGATGCGAATTGGGGTGGCAGACTCTCACGGTGTGAGGGGATGCCACCCCAACCTCCTCATCCAAGCAGGATCCATCCCCGGCTCACCGCAAACGCCGCGGAAAACAGCCAGGCCACACGATCGACCCGGCCGTTAGCCGAGGGGCCCGATCGCCCGAGAGAACACCTCGGCCAGCCAGCGAGCGGCGGCCGGGTCGATCGGGCCGATCAGCCCGAAGGGCTCGTTCTGGTCCGCACGCCAGACCAGGAGCATACCCTCATCGTCCGCGGTCAGGCCGCGGAGTGAGATCAGGGAGATGCGTTCTTCGAGAGGCCCTCCCGACGCGTCGATCCTGCCCGTCAGCCGGCGGCCGTCTAGTTTCAGGGTCCACGGGAAGGAGGCCGGTTTACCCGAGGCGAGCGACGAGATCGGCCGGGTCGTCCGTAACGTGTGCATCCAAAAGCCCACCCAGAACAGGCCTAAGCCGATCGTGTAAGCCACCGCCACCGGTTTGCTCGTGGGACGGCCGTTGAACCGGAACGGCGCGTCGCCGAAGAGCGTCAAGGCCACCATCGCGCCGAAGAAGACGACCCCGAGGGCCATCATCAACCCGACCATGACCACCCAGCAGCCGGAGAAACCCCAAATCACGGACGCCATCGGCGAGGCGGCCTTCTCGGGCGTCTCCGGGGTCGTCTTCCCCGAGACGATCACCGACTCACGCCGTCGGCGAAGCCGGAGGCCGAGGCCTGGAGGGGGGTCGGGGATCCCTTTCAGATCGACCCCGGGTGGCCCGGCCGCGTCGGCCCGCTCCGCAGCCCGTCGCTTCCGGATCAAGGACAGCACGCTCGCGAGGATCGCCAGGCCGATGGCCGCGAAAATGCCCCCGGCCACCGGAAGAAGCGCGACATCGGACCCCACGCCCGGCTCGAGCGCCGCGATGGCCGGGTCACCCGGCTTGTAATGCACGGCGACCTGGGCCTTGACGGGATATCGGTCGACAACCCGACGGGCGTCGTTCAGGTTGCTGCTATTGGCTTCCGTGATCCGGACCCGTTCAGCGGTGTAGACGCGGCCGTCGACCTCGTACCTGTAGACGATCCGGGGCTGGAACAAATCCCCCGGGTCGTTCCCCCATCGCCGGATCACATTCGACTCGGTGACCTGACCCTGAGTCGAGGGCCACGACGAGGACCGGATTGCCTCGACGAGCTGGGACACTCCGATGCCCAACACAATGAGTCCGACCGTCGAGAAGACTCCGCCGAACAGGAGTCGGCCCCGAATGTCGTTCACGGCGGCCATCGGGCATCTCCGGTCGGGCCAGGAGAAGCGGTCAGAGTCAGTGTCGTCGGCCGTCGAGACTCCGGCCGGGGCGAGGCCGGGCCCAGGCTCAAGCCACAATTCCTCGGAGGGAGATCAGCTTCGGTGCCCGGGAACCCGCTTGGCCTTCCCCAGCGTATGGCTCGATCCGGTTGGTGTCCAGATTCGGCCGGCCCGGGATTGCCGAGCGGGCGAATCGGCACGCCCCGTCTTTCACATCTCCCGAGTACACTGGTTGATCAACCAGGTGTCCACGTCGGAGAGCATGTGCGAAGTCAGTCGGTGGGCGCAGGGGTAGGATTGGAAGGCGACGTTCAGGCCTCCGGCGCGGAGGATCGAGACGGTCTTCCGGGCGTGCTCGACGGGGACCCGGCCGTTCCACTCGCCGTGGACGACCAGGACCCGGAGGCTCCGGCAGTCCTTCAGGCGTCCCAGGGGGCGGAAGCCTCCGGGGAGCCAGCCATTGATGGCGACCACTCCGGCGAACCGCTCGGGGTGGGCCATCGCCACCCGGTAGGCCACCGCGGCCCCTTCGCCGACGCCGACCAGGAAGATCCGCTCGGAATGGACGTGCAAGGTCCGTCGGGTCTCGCGGACCGCCCCGAAGATCCCGTCCTCCAGGACGTCGACCGGGTCGGGCTCGCTGTCGAGCAGGCGTCGACGGAAGACCTCGGCATCCGGCAGCGCCAGGGCGCTCGCCGATCGCTCCCGGTCGGGACGGGCGAAGTCGGGACCCCAGCCGTGGCCGACCGGCCGACCCTGCCGAGTCACCACCTCGGGTCCTCGGAGGCTCAACCCGACGTAGTTCCGCCAGCTCATCGCCGGCATCGAGCGCACCATCTGCTGATCGTCGCCGCCACGGGCGTGGAGCAAGACCAGGAGCGGATAAGCGTAATTAGGCTCGTATCGCTGGGGCACAAACCGCGACTCGACGAGCGGCCCTTTCACCAGTTCCGAACCTATCGAGGGGGCGTTCCGCCGATCGTTGGACATCCCGGATGCTCCTGATTCACCGCGTGGTCGGCCACCCCGGCCCGGACCCCAGTCGCGACCGCCGCCCGGTCGAAACCCGCCCATCGGCGCCCCGCTCGTCCCCGGTCGCAGGTTGCGCAAGTCTAGCGGGGAAATTACCGATCTTCAACAAAACCCCCAGATAATTCCGGAAAATGACTCAAGTTTTTGATCACGATGACCGGAGGACCCGGAGCTTGACGCAAATCTTGGCGATTACGGCGATTATGGCAGCCAGTCTTTTACCCTAGTTCACCCATGCTATTTTGGCGACCCAGGCCACGGAACCCTATCCGGTTCACCAATCCGACGAATTTGACAGGGCGGGTCATGTTCCTCGATCGGGTGGACGATCGGGTCATGGCGTGATCAGGAACCGCCGGTGACCCCGATCCGCTGGAAGAATTTGTTGACGTTGTCGGGGAAGACCTTGAGCTGGTGTTCGACGCCCTTGGTGAACCCCTGGCCGACGCTGGCGAAGAAGTCGAGCTTCTTTTTAGGAGCTGGCTTGGAGGCTGCGGGTTTGGGGGCGCCTGGCTTGGAGAAGCTGGGCTTCTTGACCTTGGAACCCTGGGCCTTGGCGGCCTGGGCGGCCTGGGTGGGATTATTGTAGATATTGGCCGGGTAGGTGGGAACGGTCGTGGTCCCGTCGACCCCGACGACCTTCAGCAGGACCGGGGCCGAGGACGCCATGTTGTTGGCCCGGCTGGGCTGGTCCGTGACATCCTCGGGGTCGGCAATCGCGTAGATCCGGACGTAGGCCGGGCTGGCGACCGTGCTCCCGTGGGGGAGCTTGGAGGGGAGCCGGACCGTGGTCAGGACGTTGACCGAGGAATAGGCGTCGACGCCGTCGACGATCGCATCGCCGAGGAAGACCCCGTGGGTGAGGTCCCCGGCCACCCCGGTGGCGACGAACCGGACCCGGAACTGGCCCGAAGGGGCCTGGCCCACGTTCTGGATCACCGTGCCGACCTGGAACGACTGGCCCCAGTAGAGCGTGTTCGCCGAGACCACCACTCCGGCCGGGGCCAGGTCGGCCTGGGGGCCTCTCGGGGTGGCGGCCTGCGGCCCGGGGGCGATCCCGATCGGCCCCTGATCGAGCCCGGCTCCCTGCTCGGCGACCCTCGGATAGATCGGCTGGGTCAGGAAGTCGGCGTCCTGGACGATCGAGATCGTGAACTGGGTGGACCCGGCCAGCGTCGACGGCGCGATCGGCGGGAGGGTGATCGTCTGGACCACGTTGGTCGACTGGAACGCCGGGACCGCCGGGACCGCGATTTCGCCGATCGTCACGTCGCTGTATGCGCCTGGCGTCGCCCCATCGGGCGTCAGGACGACCCGGGCCCGGGTGGGAGGGGCATCCCCCTGCCCATTGTTCTGGATCTGCTCGGTGATGTTGAACGTATCGCCCCAGGAGATCACGCCCGGGGTCGAAGCGGTCAGCGGGGTCAGCGCGATCGAGGTCCCCACCAGGTTCGCCGGCTGGTGCGGCACGATGGCCAGGACCGACGTGTCGAGCCCGACCCCTCGACCGACGTTGTTCGCCTTGTCGCCCTCGACCAGGGTGCTGTAGGGGTCGACGCTCAGGGCGACGTACAGGGTCTGATTCGCCGACGGGGTCAGCGAGCTCGTGCCCGGCAAGGCGACGATCTGGTCGAAGCTGTATGATCCACCGGGGGTCAGCCCTGGGGGAATCGTCGCGGTCCCCAGCAGCATCCCCGTCGAGCCGGGGGCGCCCAGGGTCGGCGAGGTCGACGCGTAGATATCGACCGTGACCGGGGCGATCGTGGTGGCGGTCCCCTGGTTGGCGATGGTCCCGGTCGCGTGGATCAGGTCGCCCCAGTCGGCCGAGTGGACCGTATTGAACTGGGTGGCCAGGAGATCGGGCATCGGCCCGACGGTGGCCATCAGTTGTCGCCCTTCGAGCGGCTCGAACCGGAGGATCTTCGGCCCTCGTCCCCAGGCGCGGCGGCGTGCGGCGGCTCGACGGTCGTTGGACGACATGCGGACTTCTCCTCCGTGAGATCGCGACCGCGACATCGAGGGGATGGAAATTACCCCGATCGAGAGCCGAAGCCGCACCAACCCGTCCTTGGGATGTACCGCGAACGATACCGATCGGGGACCGGATCGTCAAGATCGCCTCGAAAGTCCGCCGCAACTCGTGATCTGCACGACCCAGGCCCGGCGTGAAACGTCCCAGGAACACCGAGCCCGTCCGGAGTTCTCCGAGTCGTAGCGATCAGTCGTGGGCCGAATCTCGCCCACCCTCCCGATTCGCCACATCCGGCCGACGAACCAACCCCTCGTGCAGCATCCAGACGAGTCCGGCCAGGATGGCGGCGCCGATCGGGACCGCCTCCAGGCCCACCCGGCTCCCGACCAGGCCGAGCGTCGCGGGGACCGCCGCCGCCCCGATCATCGCCGCGCCGACCTGGAACCCCACGGCGTGGCCCGACAGGCCCGCGCCCAGCCGCTGGGGTGTCCGGGTCATCAGGCAAGGGAACACCGGGGCCAGCCCGAACCCGGCCAGGGCCAGCCCCGCGAAGGCGGCCGGGGCCGTGAGCGGGATGGCGAAAAGCACCGCCCCCGCGACCGCCGCCAGCAGGCAGTACCTCAGGAGCCGGTCGATCCCGACCCGGTCGGCCACCATCCCGAACACCACTCGACCCGCCCCGATGCTCCCCCAGTACAGGCCGACCGCACTCCCCGCCCGGACCGGCTCCACCCCTCGGGCCTCAGTCAGGACCGTGTAAGCCCACTGGCTGAACGTCATCTCAAGGCCAGTGTACAGGAAGAACAAGGCCATCTGGAGCAGGACCGCCGGGTGTTGCAACGCCTCCCCCGCCTTGACCTGCGGCCCGACTTCCGCGGCGGTCGACGAAGTCTGCCCCCACCGGGGCCGGGTGGCCAGGAACAACGCGGCCAGCGTCAGCAGGACACCGCCGACCGCCGAGTACCCGACGCTGTAAGGACGACCGGCCGCCAGGACGGCGGTCATCAGCAGCGGGCCGAGCATCGCCCCGAAGCAGTAGCAGGCGTGGAGCCAGTTCATGTGCCGGGCCGAGAGATAATTCGCGGCGTACCCGTTCAACCCGGCGTCGATGGCCCCGGACCCGAGCCCGTGGACCACCGCACACGCGACGAACACCCCCCAGATCGGGGCGGTGGCGAACCCGAACATGGCCCCCGCCACCAGTGCGGTGCTGATGGCCAGGAGCAGGCCGATCCCGAGGGCCTGGGTCAGCCGGCCCGAGATGAAGCTGGTCACGAAGTACCCCAACCCCGAGGCCATGAACACCATCCCGATCGCCCCCTGAGCGAGCCCGAAGGTGTCGCGGATGGTCGGCCAGGCCACGCCGGTCACGGCATCGGGAAGGCCCAGGCTGATGAAGCCGACATAAGCCAGTGCGATCAGGAGGAGCCCGGGACCCGTGCGGGTCGTCGGGGCGGCTTGGGTTTCCGGCACGCTCAACGCTTCATCCTCCCTCGCGAATCGTCCGCTCCGTGGATCGATCGGGCCGACCGAGGCCATTGAATGACCTAGCAGGCCCAACAGCCCACCAGGGTAACCTACCCGATCGGAGGCGATGGGCAGGCGAGGAATGGGGACAGATATCTCGAAGACTCGGAGCCAGTCCCCATTCCCGGCCATTCCTGGATAGCCGGTCAGAGCGCCGGGCCGAGCAGGTCCTTCACGGCGTCGCGCTCGGCGATCAGCTCCTGGGCCGAGGCGTCGATCCGCTTCCGGGCGTCGTCGTCGATGGGCAGGTCCTTCACGACCGACCAGGACTTGCCGTCCTCGGTCCGGAGCGGGAAGGAGTAGATCAGGCCGGCGGGGACCCCGTAGCTCCCGTCGGAGACGACCCCGGCGCTGAACCAATCGCCGAGCGGGGTGGGGGTCACGGCCGACCGGACGCTATCGAGCGCGGCCGAGGCGGCGGAGGCGGCCGAGGAGCCCCCTCGGGCCTTGATCACGGCGGCCCCTCGCTTGGCGACGGTCGGCACGAAGGTCTCGGCGAACCAGGGCTGGTCGGTGATGACCTGGGTGGCGGGCTTGCCGCCGATCCGGGCGTTCTTGAAGTCGGGGTACTGGGTGTCGCTGTGGTTCCCCCAGATCGCCATCCGGTCGACCTGGCCGACCGAGACCCCGGCCTTGGCGGCGAGCTGCGCGGCGGCCCGGTTCTGGTCGAGCCGGGTCATGGCATACCAGCGATCGGCGGGGACCTTGGGGGCGTGCGACCGGGCGATCAGGGCGTTGGTGTTGCAGGGGTTGGCCACGGTCAGGACCCGGACGTCGGGACCGGCGGCCTCGTTGATCGCCTGCCCCTGGCTGGTGAAGATCGGGCCGTTGGCGCGGATCAGGTCGGCGCGGGTCATCCCGTCCTTGCGCGGCATCCCGCCGACGAAGATGACCCAGTCGGCCCCATCGAAGGCCTCGGTGGCCTTGTCGGACGCCTTGACGTCGGCCAGGGTCGGGAAGGCGCAGTCGTCCAGTTCCATCATCGTGCCGGTCAGGGCCGGCAGGGCCGGGGTGATTTCCAGGAGCCGGAGCGAGACCGGCTGGTCGGGCCCGAAGACGGCCCCCGAGGCGAGCCGGAAGATCAAGGCGTAGCCAATCTGGCCCCCGGCCCCGGTGACGGCGATGCGGATGGGCTGAGTCATGTTCGAGCAATCCCTGATGTTCATCGGAAGAGGAGGAGCCTGTCGAGTCGGGCCATCCCAACTCATGTCAAGTCATCAATGCGTCGTCGAGCCCGCCCCGCCGGCGGACTTCACCGGGGCAGCCTTGAGCTTGGCCCTCATCAGGGCCATCTCCCGGGGGAGGTGCCTGGCCCCGGCCAGGAAGACGATCCCCGAGAGGAGCAGGGCGGGGATCAGGATCAGGAGCCCGGCCACGATGTTCTCGGGCGGGTGCCCTTCCACCTGGGTCGGGGTGGCCCCGATCGCCTTCAAGGCCCGGCCGATCGAGCTGTTCATCGTCTCCGGGTCGCCGAACATGTCGGCCGCCTTGCCGATCAGCCAGGGGGACCAGATGTCGCCCAGGACGTGGACCGCGGCATACGAGATCGCCAGGGCGGCGGCCCGGAGGTTGGGCTGGACCACGTTGGCGATGATCGCCATGCAAGGCCCGGTGTTGACGAACATCAGCGTCTCGGCCGCGAAGATCGAGGCGTAGATCACCGGGGGGTTCTTCGACATCAGGGCCATGATGACGAACGGGATCGAGGAGAGCATCGAGACGCCCGGGACTAGGAACAGGGCCTCGGGCTTCTTCTTGGCCAGCTTGTCGGCCAGCCAGCCGCCGATCAGCATCCCGATCACCGCCGCGGCGAAGGTCACCCCGGCCAGAGCCATCGCGGCCTTCTCCTGGTCGAAGCCCCGGGTGTTGAAGAGGTACGGGGGCACCCAGACCAGCATCCCGCCGATGGCGAAGGTGTAGGCCGACATCCCAAAGACCGCGTAGGTGTACGAGGAGTTGACCATCAGATCGAAGTAGTCCTCGCGGCGAGCACCAGCTGCCTGGTGCGCCTTGAGCCGTTCGGGGTCGATCGCCTCGGTCGCCCCCCGGATCGGCTCGGGCAGGAAGGAGACGATGAACGCCGCCACCAGCCCTGGGACCCCGACGATGAAGAAGGCGGTATGCCAGCTATAGCGATTGGCGATGATCGGCCCGAGCATGATCCCCAGCGCCGCCCCCAGCGGCATGGCCAGGAAGAAGGCCGACATCAGCCTCGATCGCTGGTCGCGCCGGAAGAGGTCGATCAGGATCGTCGGGGCGATCACGCCATAGGTGGCCTCGCCGATCCCCAGGAGGCTCCGGGCCAGGACCAGGTGGTTGTAGTCGCGGGCCAGCCCGCTGCCGAGGGTCGCCAGGCTCCAGACCCCGATCCCGGCGGCCAGCAGCCAGGTCCTCCGGTAGCGGTCGCCCAGCCAGCCGGTGATCGGGCTGAAGAACGAATAGCTGACCAGGAAGATGGTCGCCAGCAGGCCCCATTTCTCGTTGGTGAGGCCCGGGATATCCTCGCGGATCTGCGGCTGGAGCGAGGTGAGGATGTTCCGGTCCAGGTAATCCAGCATGTGGATCGCGAACAGGACGACGAACGTCAGCATCGCCCAACGGGGGGGCTCGAAGCCCGCTCCGGCAAGCCCCGTCCCATCATCGACGGCTGTTTCATGAACCACGGCGACACTCCCGAGCCCGGACCAGGGCTCGGGGACGAGCTGCCCCCACCCTCGCGGACAGCCCGATGCTAATCCAACGGGCCGGGGCCGTCCAGGGGCGCGGGTCCGGCCCTCGCGATCGGCTCAGAATCGGGGCCGGGTGGCAATCCATCCCATGGAGGCCACCGCGACGACCGCCAGGATCACGGCCGCCAGGCCGATCGACCACGACCCGACCGCCAGGCCCGTCGTCGCGAGCACGGCCGAGAGGACCAAGAGCGGTCGCCAGGGCCGGAATCGGAGACCCTGTCCCAGGATCGCCATCAGGATCCGCCAGCCGTCGCGGAATGCGTGGAGCTTGCTCGTCGTCCCGGCGATCCTCGGATGGTACGAGACCGGGACCTCAACCACCCGGAGCCGCCTCGCGACCGCCTGGCCGGACAGCTCGGCCTCGATCTCGAAGCCCGAGGAACGGGGCTCGACGACCCGGAGGAACTCGCGGCTGAAGACCCGATAGCCCGAGAGCAGGTCTCGCGTACCCGGCCCGATCAGGACCCGGAAGGCCCAGCCGATCAGGAGGTTGCCCAGGCCCCGGACCGGGCTCATCGCCCCGAGTTCGGCGACCGGCCGGCGGGCACCGACCACCATCTCGGCCCGGCCTTCCAGGACCGGGGCCAGCAGGGCGGGGGCGGCGTCGGCGGGATAGGTCCCGTCGCCGTCGACGAGGATCACGGCGTCGCGGTCGGCCAGGTCTTCGAAGATCGCCCGGACGGCGTGCCCCTTGCCGGGCTCGCGGACCTCGACGACGCGGACGCCCAGACGCCGGGCGATCGCGCCGGTCCCGTCGTTCGAGTTATTGTCGAAGACGACGATCTCGGCCTCGGGCAACGCCTCCCGCCACGCCTCGACCACGGCCTCGACCGCCGCGGCCTCGTTGTAGCACGGGATCGCCACGGCGATCGTCGCCCTCTCGGCGAATGTCGGCACGATGTCGGTCCGAGTCCCCTCCGGCAATCCGCCCCGGCCCTCGAGATCGGGCCACGAACCCAGTATAACCCGCGAACCGGGCGGAGGCGGGCCGATACCATCGATCCTCAAGGCGATCCACTCCAGGCTCGTTCCACAAGGGCCGGTTCGGGATGAGCGGGCGAGAACCGGCTCGTGATGGCGTCGGTGAACGGGACCGCGAGCGATCTCCCATCGCTCAGGAGAATCCTGTGCCAGTATCGAGGAGGGGCGGGCATCTCAGGATCGTCGACCTCACCATCAACATCCACTTCATCGTACAGCCAGTGAACCCGCTCCGGAGAATTCGGCCAGGGCCCCCGGAAGGGCCTCTGGACGACCTCATCCCATAACAGATAGTCAATATGAATGATCGTCTCCCCGTCCTTCAGGCAGATCGTCGCGGCCGGGGGAGGCGAGGCGGGATCGGCACGGGGGTCGCACTTGTCGACTCGCAGCGCAATCAGTTCGGCGTCGTGCAGGCAGAGCTGTTCGGCCAGCTCGCAGACCCTCGGAGGCATCGATCCGCGTGACAGATCCAGCGACGCCCGATAGGCCCGGATCGAGTCCTCCCAGGCTTGGTCGGCGAGATCGGCCTCTCGATCGTCGGACGAGTTGAACCGCAGGTAAAGCTCCGGCGTGAAGAACTTCATCACGGGATCAGAGGGCTCGCCGGTTCGGCGTCTCATAGAAGGTATGCCCCGATGGTGGCCTCGGGTCGGGTTGATAGTGGGGCAGGGACCTCGGTCCCGCATTGGCATGAGGCGGGCAACGTTTGGCGGTCCCGTTCGCGTTCATTTCGATTGTACGGGCAAGGGAGCGATTTGCCGATAGGTCGTGCCCGCAGACCACGACATCACGGCCTGATCTCCTGAAGGCCTCAGCCTCCTCCTTCGTCACGAGGAAGCCCTTCATGACCGACCCATCGGGCCCCAGGGTCGCCTCGTAAATGACAGGCGCACTGGTCGAAGACTCAGCCGACAATGACTACTCCCTCGTCCGAACCTCGAGGCGACACGGGACGGGCCACCGGGCCCGCCCCGCCTCGCGGATTGCCTTCGAAGCTCAGCGGCCCGAGACCTTGGCCCCTTCCGACGATCGGAACTCCAGTGGCTTGCCCGCCACGAAGGTCGTCACGATTCCGGCCCCGGTGCCCCCGGGGACCTTGAGGACCAGCTCGTGATCCCCCTTGGTGAGCTTCACCGCGACGCTCCGGGGCTGGTCATTGCTGGCAGCGGGGACGCTCAGCTCCTTGCCGTCGAGCCAGGCCTTGAGGTCGGCCGAGGTGTCGAGGACCAGCTTCGCTTCCAGGTCCTCGGGGGCGAGGACCGGGGCGTACAGGTAGGCGGACTTCGACGAATCGACGCCCGAGGTGACGGACAGATCCGCGAACCCTTCGGCGTTGGCGTCCAGCCGCCGCCAGGCGGGCTTTCCATTGCCGACCCCGGTCGATTTTGGCGTGATCGGCCCATCTTCGCCCGCGATCGGGCCGACGGCCTGGTACTGGCCGATGATGCTCACCGGCTCGTTGAGGGTGGACAGGAAGGCCACGAGGTCGACCAGCTCGGCGTCGGTCATCGCCTCGGCCAGCCCTTCGGGCATCAGCGAGACCTCGGTGATCTTGCGATCCTCGACGTCGGCCGGGCGGATCGTCAGGCGCTTGCCGTCGGCGGTCTTCAGGACGATCCGGTCGGGGGCCTCCTCGACCACCAGGCCGGTCAGGACCCGACCGTCGGCCAGGGCCAGGACGTTGGTCTTGTAGTTGTAGCCGATCGCCGCGTTGGGGAAGACGATCGAGCGGAGCAGCTCCTCGTGGCCGTACTTGGTCCCGATCGTCGAGAGGTCGGGGCCGACCCACTGCCCCTGGCCCTGGACCCGGTGGCAGGTGGCGCAGGCGTTGGACGAGCTGGCCTTGGCGAAGACCGCCCTACCTTTATTGGCGTCGCCGTCCCGCTTGGCCCGGCCGACCAGCTCGCGGATCGGGGGCAGGGGGCGTCCCGAGGCGGTCTTGGGCAGGGGCAGGAGCCGGTCGGCCTCGGACCGGACCCGGCCGTCGGGATCGTTGTGGGCGATCGAGGTCGCCTCGCTCTTGAGGTCCTCGGGAAGCTTCCCTTCCTTGATTAGTTCGAAGACCTTCCCGGTCCCGCCATTCTTGGGCCGGGCGTAGACCCGGAGGGCCTCTCGGCGGAGCCCCAGCGGGTAGTCATCGCCGCCGATCATCGCCAGGAGTCGGGGGTTGGCGTCGCCGGATTCGGCGAGGGCTCGGACGGCGGCCTCGCCGATCGGGGTCGAGCCGCCTTTCTTGGCCTCGGCGATCAGGCCGTCGACGAACTCGGCGGTCCCCTGGGGGCGGACCCGGCCCACGGCCTCGACCGCCGCCATCCGGACCGCTTCGGGGGCCTGGGTATCCCGGGCGAAGCCCATCAGGGTCGGCCCGTATCGGCCGTCGAAGCTGGCCACCGCCAGGTCGATGCCCGCGATCCTCAAGGCGGGGTCGGCCAGGCTCGACTCGACCAGGCGGATCACCTGGGCGTTCCCCCGGGCGTCTCGCCAGGGCCCGCCCAGCTTCCGGCCCAGGGCCGACATCAGGGCGGCCTTCCGGGCCGGGTCGACCGCCTGGAGGGCCTGCTCGGCCATGACCACCCCGGCCTCCTTGTCGGGGACCTGCATGATCGCGTCGTCGAAGGCCTGCTGAAGCTCGGGGGCGGCCAGGCTCGGGGCGACCTTCCGGAGGGCCGGCAGGACCTCGGGCCGGTGGATTCGCCAGGCCAGGCCGATCGTCTTGCTCAGGGGGTTGGCGGGAAGCTCCGGCGTCCCGAGCGAGATATACGCCTCGTTCCGGTCGGCCGGGAAGTACGGCGGGACCGCAACCTGCCCGTCCTGGCCGGCCTGCTCCAGATTCAGGTCGCCGAACAGCGAGCCGTCGAACAGCTCGGACAGGAACGGCGACTCGCGATCCTGGAGGGCCAGGCCGAGGGCTTCCAGATACCAGCGGTCCTTCCCATCCCACGAGGCGGCCAGGGCCTTCAGGGCCCCTTCGGCCTGCGCGGTGGGGACCCAGCGGAGGGCCAGGATCAGCTCGCGACGGACGCCCGCGTCGGGGTCGTCCGACATCGGCAGGAGTTCCTTGAGGTGGGCCATCGCGGCGGGCGGCTTCTGGGCCTCGGGCTTGGTGAAGACCACGTTGCCGACCCGGCTGATGTCCCGCCCGAGGATCCGGACGGCCTGCTCGCGGATGGCGGGGTCGCCGTCCTTGAGCGCGGCGATCGCGACGGAATCCCCCTCGATCGCATGGCGGACCCAGAGGGCGCGGGCCCGCTCGATCGGCGAACCCTTGGCGAACAGTTCCGCGAGCGCGGGCCTGGCCTCGGCCCCTCGCCCGATCAGGGAGCGGCGGGCGGCGTCCTGAGCGGCGACGACCGGCGACTTGAGCTGCTCGATCAGGCCGGGGATCGTGGCGAAGTCGGGTTTAGGAGGGGCGTACTTGTGCCCCTTGGGGGCGACCCGGAAGACCCGGCCGGTATCCTGATCGCGGAAGGCATGGCCGCCGACGCCGGCGTCGTACCAGTCGGCCACGAAGATCGAACCATCGGGCGCGGCGGTCATGTCGACCGGGCGGAACCAGGGGTCATCGCTGCCCAGGAGGACCTTGTAATCGGTCCGGAAGCTCGCCCCGTGGCGTTCGATCGGGAAGAAGTTGATCTGGCGGGTCCCGGCCTCGGCCTCGAACAGCCCGTTCTTGTAGAGACCCGGCAGGAGGTCCCCTTCATAGGTCATGATCCCGCAGGGGCTCCCGTTGCCGGTCCCGACCAGCTTGGGGACGTTCCCGGGGACTTCCTCGCCCCAGTGCCGGGGGCTCCCCGGGGTCCGGTAGCCGTACGAGCCGCCGTCCATCACCCAGATCACCCGGGAGCCGCGATTGCCGTCGTCGTCGTTGTCGGAGGTGAAGTTGTTGCCGAAGGCGTTGACGGTGGTCTCGTAGTTATTCCGCTGGCGATCGGCCAGGATTTCGAACTCGGTCCCGTCGCGGTTGACCCGGAGGGTGTTGGCCAGCTCCGACGAGCTGACGTGCCGGCCCGACTGATCCATCACGTCGAAGTTCCGGGCGTTGTGCGACCCGTCCTTCGCCTCGAACGAGCAGCAGCCGTCGCCGTGGGTGAAGTAGAGCTTGCCGTCCAGGCCGAGGGTCATCCCGTGGACCCCGTGGTCGCTGTCGACCCCGCCGAAGCCGGTCAGGAGGACCGACCGCTTGTCGGCCTTGTCGTCGCCGTCGGTATCCTCGAAGACCAGGATGTCGGGGCTGTTGCCGATGTAGACCCGGGCCCCCTTGTACTTGCCGTCCTTGCCGTAGACCTCTTCGACGGCCAGGCCCATCGGGATCGGGAAGATCTTGTCGGCGAAGACGGTGACCTTGTCGGCCTTGCCGTCGCCGTCGGTGTCTTCGAGGATCTTGATCCGGTCCGCTTCCTCGATCCGGGGCTTGGGCCGGTGGGTCAGTCGGTAGTTCAGCCCCTCGGTGACCCAGACCCTCCCGCGCGAGTCGACGTCCATGTTGGTCGGGTTGACGACCATCGGCTCGGAGGCGAAGAGGGTGGCCTCCAGCCCCTCGGCCGGCTTGAGCATCGCGGCCGACTTCTCGGCGCTCACCTGGGCCATCAAGGCCGGGGTCCAGCAGAGCGCGGACAGGGCCAGGGTCGCCCCGAGGGCGATCCCCCGGCGGGCCGGGAACGGGAGAGGCGGCATCATCGGACTCCTGACTCTGGGGGTGTGATTCGTGCCGGACCCTCGGCGGTGGGGCGGGTCGGCCGCGTCGGATAGCTCGGGGAACCCCACGCGGCCCGCCTCCAGGCCCGATCGACCCCGACCATCTTCCCGCGCCCGAGAGGCCCCGTCCAGGGTCCCGGTGCCTCGACTAATGGCTTCGTTCCGACCCCGACAATGGCTTCGTTCCGGCCGCATCGAGTGGCTTCGTTCCGGACCATCTCCCCCGGATCCCTGGGCCTGCTCTGTATCCCTCTCCCCCGGGAGAGGGTTGGGGTGAGGGTCCCCCACTCAGTCTTCAGGGTCCGACAATCCCATTCCACAACCTCTTTCCTAATTAAATGTTCGAGATTTCCCCGACCTAACCATTGGCTTCGTTTCGACCGAGAGAATGGCTTCGTTTCGATCGCGTCAATGGCTTCGATCGGCAGCATCGAGTGGCTTCGTTTCGACCGAGAGAGTGGCTTCGTTTCGAGGTATCACCTTGTACTTCGGAGTATCTCCGACTCCCTCTCCTCCTGGGAGAGGGTTGGGGTGAGGGTCCCCCGAACGGCCTCCGATCTCCGACGAATCGAAGGTCGAACCGCAGGCGGGGTCAAGACCTTGCTTCTCGTTCACTATCGAGACATACGTCCCCGCCCCAGCACACTCTTTTCCAAACCCCGCCTGGCGACCGGACTTCACGCGGGCGTGTGGCCGGGGTCTACGGTTCGCCGTAACCCCGGCTCATTGGCGACATTTTGGCTCACAGACCGAGGGTGACAGAGTACCGTGGCCCCCGGCCACCTGCACCGCTCTCAATCATGACCGAAGCTCAGAATCTCAGGAACTCGCCCGCTTCCGGGTCAGGCGCGAGGCCAGGGGGATGAGGCCGGTCCCGACCAGGCCGAGCCACCAGCTTGACGGCTCCGGGACGGAGGCCAGGTGGATCACCCCGACCCCGTCGAGGTCGAATCCGCTCGACCCGGACGGAGTCTTGAATGGGTCGTTGATCAGGTGGCCCTGCGAGTCGCGGCTCCCGAAATTGGGGTCGATCGAGCCGACCACGTCGGTGATCCGGACCTGGATCACGTGATTGATGTCGAGCAGCGGCGACATCCCGGCGAGGTCTGCCAGGTCGAATCCCGTCCCGAATCCGGCGACGTACTTGCCGGCCAGGTTGTGGAGGTTCCTGGCGTCGAGCGGGCTGAAGCCGCCGACCTGGGTCTCCGTTTGCGTGAGCGAGATCGACGGGAATCGGAAGAAGTTCACCCCGTCCGAGGAGACGTCGACGAAGGCGAGTTCGAGGAAGGCCAGGCCGGGCCCGCCGAAGCGGAAGCCGTTCTCGAACACCGCGAAGTCGGCCCCGGCGCCGTTGCCGATCCCCCCGTCGAACCCCAGCGTGATCGACCCCGCGTCGCCGAGCGAGACCAGTCCGTTGGTGTTGCCGATGACGCTCCCGAGCGCATTCGACGGCGAGCCGTAGGAGACGCGTGGGCCGGACGGGTTGGTGATGTCCTGCAAGCCCGGGTCGAACGAGACCACCGACGAGGCCCAGTCCACGAAGAGGTCGCTGGTCCCGGGGATGGCCAGCGAGCCCGGCAGGCCCGCCTGCGGGTCGAAGTCGGCCCTCGCCGGCGCCGCGAAGCCCAGGGCAACCAGGACGATGGCCAGCGAAGCAGTCCCTCGACGAGCCTTCCGGTGGAAGGAGGCCAGGCCGAGGAGGCCCGCCGCGGTCAGGGCGAGGCTCGCGGGTTCCGGGACGGCGACCGCGTTCGTGCGGAGCTGGATGTCGTCGACGGCGAAGTAGGCGGGCGTGTTCATCCCGAAAAGCCCGACGTCCGAGGACGAGAGGTTGAAGTGGAGCTGGGCGGCCCCGCTCAGCGAAGAGAGGTCCAGGAACGCCCAGTCCTTGACGATGTAGTCGAGCGTGTTGTCGGCGAAGCGGTAGTCGGCCAGGTAGAAGTCGACCGAGTTCGCCAGGGCGTGGCCCAGGGCATCGGTCCCGTACGCGGTCAGCTTGAAGTAGTCCGGGTCGTCTCCCGTCGCCCCGCCGAACTTCCTGGCGAAGCTATCCCCCCGGAGCATCGAGAGGGCGGCATAGGTCGTGTTCGTCACGTACATCCCCTCGATGGCGGTCCCGGAGGGCAGCGAGTTGGTCGGCAGCTCCATTAATTGGGCCGGGTCGGTCGGGTCGAAGGGGTTCGGGTCGAGGAAGTTGGGCTCAACATCGGCATACCCGAACGCCACCCCGTAGTTGTCCGCCCCCGGCCCGTGCCCGGTCCCCGCGTAGGCGCTGAACTCATTCAGGTACCCGGGCGTGGTGGTGTCGGAGGTGTTGGAATAGGCGAATCCGCTCCAATTGCCGTAGGTCAGGTCGTACCGGTTGCCGAAGACGGCCCCGTGGCTCGCGAAGCTGCCATCCCGCTGGGGGCCGTAAGGGCCCGAGACGATCGGGCCGCCCGAATTCTGGCCGTATTCGGACGATTGGGGCGCGAGCGTCAGGTCGTCGAAGTCGACGACAACGTCGGCCCGGCCGGGACGGATCCCGGCCGAGGAAAGGACGATCGCCAGGGAGGCGATGCGCAGGGCGCGGGGGAACATCGGAGTCATGGACAACTTCCTCTCGGATCGGAGAAGGCGCGCGGACCCGGCCGGGAATTCGGGCGACGGATCGACCGCCGCGAGTCCCGTGAACTCAAGAAACCGTGTTCAACCCCGGATCAGAGCCATCCGACGCGGGCACGTCGAGGGGACGCTCCCCGGCCCGGTCGAGCCGGACTGGCGAGGTCACGCGAGGCGGGTTTCGTGGCGAGATCGGTCATGGCGCAGAACTTCCTGCCGGGCCGGGCATGGGGGAGCGACTCCGGCCCCGATCGGCCGAGCGTACCCGGTGCAGACGATCTGCGTGGACGTACGCCCGGATGCTCGTGGCCGGAGCATCGAACAGCGACTCGACGGGCAGGTCTTCTGGCTCTCGGCTCGTAACAGACCCCGGACCGCCTTCCCGCCTCGCGGCAGTGGCCTGGTTGCGTCCGGGGGCCTGGCCGATCACAGCGGCGGCCCCGCGACGGATTCGCACCGTCTTCCCTATTCTCCCCCGGCCCGTTTCCGGATTCGGGGGCACCTGTCGAGTGGACCAATCATGCCGAGGGGAGACCTCGGTGTCAATGGACTGAATATTGGCAAGTTCGGAGCGGAGAGCCCGGTCGTGGGGGACGTGAGAGCGAGCCGCCGGCAGAGCACGCCTCAGCGGGCATGCGGGGAGACGCGGTCGCCCCGCCGGATCGAAGTCGATAGCCCGTTCCGGGTCCCCAGCAACTGGCCGACGGCCCGATCATACCCCAGCTCGACCACGCGGACTCTGCCCTTCGGGGCCGAACGATCCGCCTCCCGCCAGACGAATACCTCGTCACCCAGCGTCAGACCATCGTCGGATCCGACCGTCAACTCGACCCGCCCCCTTGGCCAGTCCACACGGTCGACGTACCCCTCTACCTGAGGCCGAGGGCACCACGTATCGTACCGCTGGTCGGTCGAGTCGAAGGGAAGGGGAAGCGCGATGATCAATATCGCCAAGATCGCGACGGCGATCATCCATCGGCTTATCGTGATCCGAGGCAGCCGCATCGCCCGATCCTCGGTCTGGGAGGCAGAGGCCTTCGCTACTCGGTAACCCCGGCGCCTCGGCGACATCATTATTTCACAGATCGGGGTTGCGTAGTACCGTAGACTCCGGCCATACGCCCGCTGCACGGAAATTAGCCTGGCTTTCGCCCGTCGACCTGCACCAGGATACAATTGTCCATCTCGTGCAAGGACAAAGCTCCGCCCTCTTCTTCCCAGTACTCGCCCGCCCGCATCCGAACGACTTTGCCGGCCACGGACAGCAGCACCTCGGCAATGTCGCCCTCGCCGTCAATCACGATGTGGACATCCAGGATTTCGCCCGAAGGAAGCTCGGGGAGTACCCTGTCCCTGAAGATGCTCGCCGGGTCCTCGGGCAAGCCCGGCGACAGCGGGGGTAGCCCATCATCGCGGTATAAGCCGAACTGATCGTAGCTCTGATAATTGGAAATCCTTGCCGTCTCGTCCCCGATCAGGTCCAACTCGATCTGCACTAACTGGAGCTCGGGGGCAGATCCGTGTTCCCACTGTGGGAGGCCATCCGCACCCACTTCTAGGAACGCCATATCACACCCGATCCATCGCCGGACGAAGCGTCCTCGCAGGGTGGTTATCAATTCGACCTGCTGGCGAATCCACGGCGCTGACCTTTGGTGATGGTCCTTCCGAGCATCCATCTCGAATCGGCTCCATGTTGCCCGAAATTGGGCGGGTGGCCTCAGCGATCCAGCGGCGTGCATTCGAGGTGAAAGTCGGCGGCCGCGCCGGATCGGTTCTCGATGATGAACCAGGCCGCGCCCCTGGGGACCTTGACCTCGCCCGCGTAGCTCGGGCCCTTGACCTGGATATCCAGCAGAAGGTCCTTCTTGCTCATGCCCTTGCCGTTCTGCTTCATGAGGGCCTGGTAGGACCGGTCGGCGAGCAGGAGGATCGAGAACGGGCCTTCGCCCTCGACCTTGATCGACAACGTGCCTGCCTTCGTCGGGGCGATCTGGCAATTCCACTCCTTGCCGGTCGGGATCTGCCGCTTCTGGTCGACCAGGGGCTTGCCGGGCTCATCGGCCCCGACCTCCGCAATGCCGGGGGCGGCTTCGCCCTGACTCCGGTAGGTCTGCGCCGCGGCCTCCAGATCCTCGATCGACCCGGCGTTGCCGACTCCCATGAGGACGACGGGTGTGCCGGCCTCGGCCGTCGCGTAGACGAAGCCGAGATCCATGCCGGGCAGTTGCGGCTGCGGGTCCATCCGATAACGCACGCGGACGAACGGGCGACCACCGAGGCTTCCCCGCTCGGGCTTGGCGAGTTGAAGCCCCTTCGTGCGGGCCTTCAATGCCCCCAACGACGAATCCATCACATCGTCGGGCGTACGCTTCAGGGGCTGGGCCGCCGGCCGGACCACGATCAACGCACCCGACCCTTCCTTGCCCCAGGTGTATCGAGACTCGGTCGCCTCGCGCTTCACGCGATGCTCCCACCCCTTGGGCGGGCGGAGGCTCCAACCTTCAACCTTGGCCTCGGGGCCGAGCCTCGCCAGTCGGGCCGGAGTCGGCTGCCAATCGGTGGCCCGGTCCTGGGCGAGTACTGCGGGGGAGGCCTCGACGGCGAGACAGAAGAGCGCGACGGGCATGATCGACCGCATGGGGGGGCTCCGATCCTTCCTCAGCTCCGACGATCGCCGAACCGGGCCGCCCGGGATCGGATCCCGATTATGATCCTCGCGGGATCCGGCGAAGTCCAGGGTGCCGGGAGCCAAACTCACACGGCCGTGCTGGGGCGGCACCCGGATCGATTCCTGCTCACGAGACGCGAGTGCCTGGGGTGCTTTTGCGCGGGTGTCACCGGAGGACTCGGGGGCATTCGCAACATTCGGGCCTCATCGCCGAATCTGGCATCTGATCCCGAAATCCCGGACCAGTCCCTCTCGGTTGTCGCTCCTACCCCGATGGGCCACGGGGCGGCGATTGGTATGCGATCTGCTCAAGGCGATCCAGGGTCCGTCGTCGAATCCATGCCGGACAGGACCCGCCACCGATCAGCACTCAGGTCGATCGAGGGCGGGTCAAGACGGGGCCGGGGCCCAAGGAATGGGCCCCGCCCCGTCCTTACTGGTCCTGGGTTCCTGGCGATCGACCGTCTATAATGGGGCTGGAGTAGGCCGGGATCGCCCGGCGGTGATATCTCGCCGAGGAGATGACGAGGGAGGCGATTGGCGATGTCGAGCCGGAGCTCGGTCGGTGCCCATGTTCTGACGGCGGTGGTGACGCTGGCCCTGATGTCCGCCTGGCTCGGCGCCCGGGACCTCCTGAAGCGGACCGTCCCGGCCATCCCGCCCGCCCGACAACTGGCCGCCGCGCCGACCGCCGAGTTCGTGCCCGCTCCCCCGCCGGAACCGATCCCCGAGGAGATCCTCAAGGCCGCCGACGCCGACGAGCAGATCAACATCCGGGTCTACGCCAACGCCAACCGAAGCGTGGTCAATATCACCACCGCCGCCACCTCGGTCGGACTCTTCGGCGACGAGACCACCTCCGGCGGGTCGGGCTCGGGGTTCGTGATCGACCAGCAAGGGCACATCCTGACCAACTATCACGTCGTCGAGGGGGCCGACACCGTCCGTGTGGCGCTCTCCGACGGCTCGACCCACGAGTCGACAATCGTCGGGACCGACGCCTCCAACGACGTGGCGGTCCTGAAGGTCGACGTCCCGGCCGAGAGGCTCTCGCCGATGGTCCTGGGCGACTCGTCCCGGCTCCTGGTCGGCCAGAAGGTCCTGGCGCTGGGCAACCCGTTCGGGCTGGAGCGGACCCTGACCACCGGGATCATCAGCAGCCTGGACCGCTCGATCAAGGCCAAGAACGGCCGGACGATCAAGGGGATCATCCAGACCGACGCGGCGATCAACCCGGGGAACTCGGGCGGGCCGCTGTTGAATTCGCGGGGCGAGGTGATCGGGATGAACACGGCGATCCTCAGCCAGGTCGGGCAGTCGGCGGGGATCAGCTTCACGGTCCCGATCAACGCGATCAAGCGGATCCTCAAGCCCCTGATCGAGGAGGGGCACGTCACCCGCGCCGATCTCGGGCTGGCCAGGGTGTTCCGGACGCCGGAGGGCCTGCTCGTGCTGGACCTCGCCGAAGGGGGACCGGCCGCGCAGGCGGGGCTCCGACCGATCCAGTTCCGCCGGTTCCGCCAGGGCTACCGGGTCATCACCCGGCCCGACCCCGAGTCGGCCGACCTGATCGTCTCGATCGACGGCAAGCCGGTGAAGACCTATGAAGACTTGCTGACCGAGGTCGAGTCGCGGAACCCCGGCGACGACGTGGTGATCTCGGTGATCCGCGAAGGCCGAGAGGTCGACGTCCCGGTCACCCTGGGCCGGACGTCCTGAAGGCATCGCGGCCCGGCGCCCGCGAAAATCGTGAGCGAAAGGCCGGGCGGGCCCTCGAATCTGGGCTCGCTTTGAAAGGCCCATGGAGCCGCGACCATCGCGTCGGGCCAGCCGACCAGCCCCGGCAGCATCGAGAATGGGGATCACCCGTTGACACTGGATTCTCGGATTAACTATAAACTACAGACTACGGATTGCACTTCTGTTACGAGGGTATCACGGCCAGCTCAGGGTCGCTTAATACCTCCCCCCCCCGGACTGATTCATGTTTTCCTGCAAGATCGGCGGAATTTCCGCCCGACCCCGCCGAATCGACCCGCGATGCGGCCTCTCTGGATTGGTCATCGGCCTGCCTCTCCTGTGCGTCTCCTGGGGCTGTTCGACGGATGCGAACCCGCCCGCCGTCGCCCCGTCGGCGGAGGCCCCCCCCGCCGCATCGGAATCCGGCAAGAAGCCCGGACCCCGGCCGAAACCGTCGGCCCCCGGCTCGTCCGACTACGAAGATAAGCCCGGCGGGCGCGCCCGGGGCCGCTGATCCCCCCGGACATCCTTTCCCGAGCCTTCGGGCTCCCATGTCCTCGATCCTTCCCCGGCGCATCATCGACGGGGACGGCGCACTCTCCCTGCGTCGCGGTTTTATCCATTTCTTTCGACAACAAAAGGGAGCAGCAATGACCAGTCCACGACAAAGTCGCTCGACCTCGCGAGGTTTCACGCTGATCGAATTGCTGGTGGTGATCGCGATCATCGCGGTCCTGATCGCCTTGCTCCTGCCGGCCGTCCAGGCCGCTCGCGAGGCCGCCCGCCGGATGCAATGCACCAACAACCTGAAGCAGCTGGCCCTGGCCTCGGCCAACTACGAGTCGACCAACACCACCTTCCCCCCGGGCACCTACACGGCGATCCGCGAGAACGGGATGCTGACCCGAGATGGCGTGAGCACGCTGGTCCGCCTGATGCCGTACGTCGAGGGGAATGCCTCGTTCAACGCGGCGAATTTCTACTGGTCGTACACCAGTTGGTCCAACGTCACCATGGCCGGGATCGGCAACTCGGTCCTCTGGTGCCCCAGCGACGCCGCGATCAGCAACGGCCAGGCGCTCGACCCGACCTATGCGATGACCGGGGGCAGCTTCCGGCAGCATTTCACCAGCTACAGTGGAATCCAGGGCATCTGGGGGCTGGCGATCCGCAACACCAACGCCACCTATGCCCAGCGGGTCGCCAACCAGAACGGCGTGATCTTCGCCCACTCGAACACCCCGATCTCGCAGATCACCGACGGGACCAGCAATACCCTCCTCTTCGGCGAGAAGGCCCACGACCGGATGCTGGCCTCGGCCCCGTATTATCACTGGTGGAATTCGGGCTATTACGCCGACAGCCTGATCGAGGCCTATTTCCCTCCCAACGGCCAGGTCAAATACAAGACCCTCTACTCCAACACCAACACGGACCTGGAAGAGACCTGGGCGATGATTTCCGGGAGCTATCACCCCGGCGGGGCCAACTTCGCCTTCTGCGACGGCTCGGTCCGATTCCTCAAGGACACGATCGAGTCGCAGCCGGTGGACGCCTCCGGGAACGCGCCGGGGATCGTCTACGACAGCACGAACCGGATTTACAACATCACGGTCCCGAACAAGATCGGCGTGTTCCAGAAGCTCGCGACCAAGAACTTCGGCGAGGTCATCAGCGCCGACGCGTATTGATCGCTCGGACACCCTCCCCCGACCGGGGGAGGCGTCAATCCTCGGGCCGCCGGGCCGCCGGGGTCGGCAGGCCGGCGGCGGGGTAGGTCCCGTGGTCCCCCTGGCTGAAGGTCTCGAACCGCGGGGGCTGGCCGTCGCGACCGGGCTCGCAGGCGACCACGTAGGACCGGCCCAGGACGCTCCACCGGTCGTTTTCGAGGACGAAGGCGGTCCCCTCGTCGATCCCGATCCCGATCAGGCCGGGCCGGTCGGCCAGGACGCCGAGCAGGCGGTTCAGTCGGCTCCGCTTCAGGAAATGCTGGTCGACGACCGCATTGGTGACGAAGCCGAAGCCGGGGCCGACCTCGGCCACCGGGTTCCCCCCCTCGATCATCACCCCAGACATCACCGCCGCCCCGGCGGAAGTCCCCCCGATCACCCCCCCTCGGGCGAGCAAGGCCCGGAGTTCCCGATCGACCGACGTGCCTCGATAGGCCGCGATCAGGCGGGTCTGATCCCCCCCGCCGAGCCAGACGGCCGAGGCCTCGGCGATCGGGCGGGCGAAGGCGGGGTCGTCGGCCTTCTCGCGCGATCGGGTGTGCAGCAGGCCCAGCCCGGCCGGTCGGTACTTCCGCCAGGGCTTGAGGAAGCTCTCCCGCTCCGCCTCGACGTCGGCATCGGCGCTCGCCGTCGGGATGACCACGATCTTCGACGCCTCCCCCCCGGCCAGGGCGACGAACTTGTCCCGGACCTCGTCCGGCATCCCTCCGCCTCCGACGATCACCAGGGAGCCGAGGACGGGGCCCTCATCGGCGGTCGAGATCGACGGGAAGGCGGCCAAGGCGAGGCAGAAGAACGCTGACTTCCAAGAGGCACGCATGAAGATCTCTCGCGGTGGACCCGGGAACGATCGAGGTTCCCCTCGATGGCCTGTTCCCATCATCCCAGATGAGTGTGCTTCATCAAAGTTGATTGCCGGCAACGTTTCACCGAATCGCGCAAGATACCAAACAAACGTGCGATTCATTCGTTATAATCTCGAGAGTTGACCAACGAAGTGCGTGGGCCAACCGCCACCGACGAGCCATCCCCGGGAGTCTGAGATGGTCGGACTCTTCGCCTGCCCGGAGTGCGGCCTCGAATTGGAACTGCAAGGACTCTCGCCCGGTCGGGAAGTCCAGTGCGAGGGGTGCTCGACCTGGGTTGAGGTCCCCTTCCTGCCCAGGAAGCCGGGACCGAAGCGGGGCCATCGACCGCGTCGACGCCCGGCCTGGAAGTCGAAGACCCTCCGCGCCGCGGTCCTCTTCGCGTCGATCACGCTGCTGGGACTGGCCGGCGTCTCGGTGGTCGGCGGGCGGGTCCGCTCGGGGCATGAGGTGGTCCTGGCCGAGCTGATCGCCTCGGCCGACGCCGCCGAATCAGCCGGGCGATTCGGCCGAGCGTTCATCGAGATCGAAGGGGCGGTGGCCCGGGCTCGCAAGGTCGATCGGTCCACATCCGACCGTCTCGCCGGGCTGATCGTCCGTCGCGACCGGATCTCGATCCTGGATGTCCGAGCCAGGCTGGCGGCCGTCGATGGGCTCGAGCCGGACCGGGCCGTCGGCGAATCGCTCACGCTCTCCGACCGGGCCCGTTCCGACCCGGCGCTCGATTCCCTGGCCGGGCCGATCCGGGCGAAGCTCGACGAGTCGCGCCTCCGGCAAGCCAAGGCCGACCTCGAGGCCGCCCGCCGGGCCTTCGACCAGGGCAAGGCCGCCGAGGCATTCGCCGCGGCCGATCGGATGCATGGCCGGGCCGATCTCCTCCCCAGCCCGGAGGCCCAACGGCATCGCGATCAGGCCCGCGCCCTGCTCGAATCGGTCGTGGCCCGTCATGGGGTCGCGATCGGGCCCGTGGAAGGTAAGTTCGTCGCGGGGTCACCCGGCACTTACACCGAGATCATGGATCGCCTCTGGGCCGAGTCGCTCGGCCCCCGAGGCTATCTCCCCCAGCCCCGAGAATCTCCCTGGCGCGCCCTGTGGGACGAGAAGGCTCCGGGCCGCGCGATCGCTCGGGTGGCCGAGACCCAGGACCACTATTACCTCCAGTCGGTCAACCGGACCACCCAGATTGACGGTTCCCTGGAGATGAGCTGGCCGGGACGACCGACCTGGTCGAACCGGGTGGTCTCCCGGACTCGAATTCCCCTGCCTAACCTGCCGGCCTACCTGGCGGGACACCTGGCGACCGCCGGCCGACACAATCCCGAGACCGAACGCCGGCTCCACGACGACGCGCAGGAACTGTTCGTCGAACTGGCCTCGCGAGCCCTCCGCGGGATCCCCGGCCTGAGGCCTTGATGGTCGCGCGGGAGAATTCCCGCTCGATCACCGATCCCAGATGTCGGATCTCAGGAGCCTGACGCCCCGTCGCCCGGACCGGTCGGGAGGGCCTCTTCGGGCTTCACCTTGGGGCGGGGCGGATCGGCCCGCTTCACCGCGCATTGCGGATGGATGCCCGCCGTCGAGTAGACGATCTCATGGCAGACCGGGCAGCGAGCCCGGGTCGAGGTCGCCTTGAGGGGCGTGTGATAATATTTGAAATTCATGAAGTCGACCTCAGCGAGGAGTGGGCCGGCCTGGAACGCGGGGCGGGCTCGCCCGGTCCAGCTCAGCCCGAAGGGCACATCATCCCGACCGGCGGCTCAGGAGATCCGGGCCTTCCGGGCCTTCGACCGCGACGGCAGGGGCGTCCATTGTCCGAGCGGCTCCCACGAGACCCGGAACAGGGACAGGCCGGTCGAGGGGTCGGTCGACTCGAGATCGGTGACGTCGGTGAGCAGGACGCGGACCGAGTCCCCTCCCATCACGAATCGGGGTTCCTGCCCCGAGGTGGAGAGGGCCAGGGCGAACAGGATCGAATCGCCGGCGACGGGCTCCGTACCGTGGGCGAGCGGGAGGACGGCGTTCGAGGTCAGGCCTCGTTCGACCTCCGAGATCCGTTGTTCGTCGGCCGGGTAGCTATTCATGCGAAAGTTCCCGGGTCGGAGGGTTTCGGGGCGGCCCGTCGCGAGCGAACGTCGCGACGTGACCCGGCCGGACGACCTGAAGAGGAGGAGGCCCGTCGGGACGGGCCTTCCGATTGGACATCGATCCGGACGATCAATAGCGACCGCCACCGCCGCCGCCATATCCTCCGCCACCGCCGTATCCACCGCCGCCGCCATATCCGCCGCCGCCGCCGCTCCGGCCGCCGCCATATCCGCCTCCGCCGCCGCTCCGAGGCTCGCGGGGCTTGGCTTCGTTGACCGTCAACCTCCGGCCGTCGTGCTCCTGGCCGTCGAGACCCTGGATGGCCGCCTGGGCTTCGTCATCCGAGGTCATCTCGACGAACCCGAACCCCTTGGATCGGTTTGTGTCGCGGTCGATGATGATCTGGGCGCTCTGCACCGTGCCGAACTGGGAGAACAGGGCTTCCAGGTCGGTCTCATTCATCTGGTAGGTCAGATTGCCCACGTACAGCTTCTTGGCCACGATCGCGCTCCGGAACGGACGAGAGACGACCCTCGGTTGGACTTTCAGGGTCGAGAAGAAAGGGACTTCCGCTGAAGCCCGGCGGGAGGAAAGGCGAAGGAGGCGAGCTTGTCCCGGCTCGGGGAGAACCGAGGATGGCCCCAACTCGATCGTCGAACCTGACCGAAGCCTCATTGTATCAGGCCCGGGAGGCGATCGGGAAGCAATTTCCCGGGGACGGTTTCGGGTTTTCGGATTTGTTGATATCCGGAGATGTCTCGACGTGGTTTCGATCCAGGATCAGGAGCGGCCGACGGTGTCGTTGACGGCGCGTTGGAGGCTCTCGCCGAGTCCCTTCTGGCGGATCGCCTCGATATCGCCCCGGCAGGCGAAGAGGGCATCGATGACCCGTGGGTCCCACTGGACCCCGGACCCTTTCCGGAGGATCTCGTCGATGGCCAGGGGGGTCAGTCGCCGACGGTAGGGGCGGGTGCTCGACATGGCATCGAAGCCATCGGCGGCGGCCAGGATCCGGGCGGCCAGCGGGATCGCTTCGCCGGCCAGTCCGGCCGGGTAGCCCGAGCCGTCGAAGTGTTCGTGGTGGTGGGCCACGCCGGGCAGGAGGTGGCTGAGCTTCTTGAGGTCTTCGAGGATGCGGACGCCGATCTCGACGTGCGACTGGATCTCCCGATATTCCTCGGGCGTGAGCGGGCCGCACTTCTTGAGCACTCCGTCGCCGATGCCGATCTTGCCGACGTCGTGGAGCAGTCCCATCAGGTAGAGGTCGCCCCGCTGGTTCATCGAGAGGCCCAGCTGCTCGCCCAGGCGGACCGCGATCCGCGCCACTCGCTCGGAGTGGCCCGAGGTATACGGGTCCTTCGCGTCGATGGCCGCGGTCAGGGCCCGGATCACGCCGAAGAGCAGCTCCTTGAGTTCGCCATACAGCCGACCGTTGGTCCGCTGGGTGCCGATGAGCGAGGCCACCGGCTGGATCAGCTCGACCTCGGTCGCGGCGAAGTGGCGACCATCGGTCGGGTTGACGGCGATCACCCAACCGTCGGGAGCCCGGACGTCGGCGGCCACGGCCACGACCTTCCGGGAGGACGAGAGGCCATCGGCGTCCGGGCCGTTGTCCAGGTAGATCCCGTTGTGGGCGTGGGTCGGGGCCAGCCCGCGGAAGTCGCGAGGGGCCATCCCTCGGACCTCGCCGACGACCACGGTCGCCTCGCCGGGCTGGGCGGGGACCCACGCGACCGCCGCCACGCCCAGGGCCGATCGGAGCGCATTCAGGGCCAGTTCCTGGAACCGCTCGGGCGGGTCGGAGATCCGGAGCCGGCGGATCAATCGGGCGGTCAACAGGCGATCGGCACCCTCGCCCCTCAGCACCGAAGGTGTGGCGGGCGATCGGGAGAAGACCTCGCCCCGGAGGCCGTCGGCCACCGCCTGGCCCCAGGCCTTGAGGGCCCGCTCGGGGCAGGGGGGGCCCCAGCCCTGCTGGGGCTCGGACTCGGCGGCGAATCCGACCAGCGCCACCAGATCGCCCGACTGGCGGGGGACGGGCAAGCAGAGCCAGATCGGGCCGGAGTCGCGGGCCGGCCGCCAGGTCGCCACCCTGCCGTGCCAGAGAAGCCCCGAGGCCAGGACCGCCGTCAGGCTGGCGTCTCCGCCCGGGAATTCGTCGACCTCGCGCCCCTGGCGGACCCGCCAGACCAGGGTCACGGGGTCGAGCAGCCCGATGGGGGCCATGAACTCCCGGGCCAGTCGCCGGGCCAGGGCCGTCTCGGAGGAGACCGTCGAAGACTCCTTCGACCGATCCGAGGAGGGTACATCTATTGCTCTGATGCTGGATCCATTCATCGGCGTCCCTGGACCTCGCAAAGGGCGATCCGCTCGCGCCCATCCCGGATGGACCTGTCTCGGACAACCCTAGGTCACCATCCTCGGGCTGGCAAGCGGCGATCCCGGGGCCTTCCGCTTGGACAGCACGCCGGCGCGGACCTATAAGAATCGGGATGCGGCGGGCGCCCCGCTCGATCGAATTGCCGCCGGATTCTCGATGGATCTCATCCACCGGGCCGCGGCCCGCTGTCCGACTCGAGTCCGCCCCGATCGAGGACTTCACCTTGAGCCAATCCGACCTGTTCCTGGGCTGGAATCTCGGCCCATCCGACCCGAAGCCGGGCGACCTCTCCGACCGGACGCTGAGCTTTCGGGCGGCGAGGCAGGCCGGCTTCGGCGACACGACCCGGCCGGTCCCCCCGGCGGGGCCGCCCTCGGCCGGCAGGTCGGATCGCCCGGAGGATCCGGCTCGCGAGTGGGCGGGGATCGGCCTCCCCCTGGAGACGGTCGGGGGGGCCGCGCCGAACCCACCCGATGCCCCGATCGCGTTCCCTCGATGCGGCGAGGGGATCGGCGGCTACCGACTGGTCTCGGAATTGGGGCGGGGAGCCTTCGGTCGGGTCTACCTCGCCGAGGAATCGGGGCTGGGCAATCGGGCCGTGGCGCTGAAGGTCACGCGGCCCGAAGGGGACGAGCCCCGGCTCCTGGCCCGGCTCCAGCACACCCACATCGTCCCGATCCACTCGGTCCAGGACGACCCGGAGACCGGCCTCCGGCTGCTGTGCATGCCGTACTTCGGCGGAGCCAACCTGGCGCAGGTCCTCGAGGCGGCCGGGGCCGAGCTTCCCGCGGAGGCGACCGGCCGGAGCCTGCTGGAGGCGCTCGACATCGTCGGCAAGCCGGCGCAGAGCGAGGCCGCCCGGCCCGCCTCGATCCTCCGCCGATCGACCGGCGAACTCGCGAGATCGGGCCTGGTCCCCGGGCCGGCTCGCGGCTCGTCCCGGCCGCTGGAGTCGCTCCTGGCCAGGATCCCCTGGTGGTCGCGTTCGATCTCCTCGCCCCCGGTGCCGTTCGACGAGCGAGACCCGGTCGAACCGGCCCGCCGCTACCTCCGCGAACAGAGCTTCGTCCGGGCCTCGGCATGGATCGCGGCCCGACTGGCCGAAGGGCTCGAACATGCCCACTCTCGGGGGCTCCTCCACCGCGACCTGAAGCCCTCGAACATCCTGATCGCCGCCGACGGCACCCCGATGCTCCTCGACTTCAACCTCGCCGCCGACTCCATCGGGCCGGGCGAGGGGGACCGCGCGATGCTGGGCGGCACCCTGCCTTACATGGCTCCCGAGCACCTCGACGCCTTCAACCCCAGGGGCTCGACCCCGCCGGAGGCCGTCGACGAGCGATCCGACCTTTACGCCCTGGGCCTGATCCTCTTCGAGATGGTCGCCGGCCGTCACGCGTTCCGCGAGCACCCGTCCCAGCGGCCCCTGCTCGAGGTGGTCCGGGAGATGACCGAGGAACGCCGAGGCCCGGCCCCCTCGGCCCGGGCGATCAACCGCGAGGTCCCGCCGGGCCTCGATGCGATCATCCGGAAATGCCTCGACCCCGAGCCGGACCGACGCTACCGACGGGCCGGCGAGCTGGCCGAGGACCTCCGCCGGTTCCTCGACGATCGCCCCCTGAAGTACACGCCCGAGCCGAGCCTCGGCGAGGTCCTGGCCAAGTGGGCCAGGCGGAATCCCAAGGTCACCAGCGGATCGTCGGTGGCCCTCGTCTCGCTCGTCCTGATCTCCCTGCTGATCGGCGGGACCTGGACCGTGGCCCACCACCTCCGCCAGGTCTCGGCCAGGTTCCGTTATCGGGTCTTCGAGCCGAAATTCCACGAATGCCAGTTCCTGCTGAACACCGCCGGAGGTCCCGTCGAGAATCTCGACCAGGGTCTCAGGCTGGCGAAGTCGACGATCCAGCAGGCCGACCTCGAAGACTGGTTCAAGCGGGGGAACAGGTCCTGGCTGGGGGCCCTGGCCCCGATAGAACGCGACGAGGCCCGTCGCGACCTGGCCGAGCTGTTCCTGCTGGTGGCCCAGGCCCGGGTCTTCCAGGCCGAACGGACGAAGTCGGAGCAGATCCGCCGGAAGGCCCTGGAGTCGGGGATCGCCCGGCTCGACCTGGCCGAGAAGCTCGACCCGAATCCACCCCGTGCCCTGTTCGAAGAGCGATCCCGCTACCATTCGGCACTGGGGCAGGCGGACGAGGCCTCGAAGGACCGGGCCCGGGCCGCGGCCACCGAGCTGAGGACCGGTCGCGACTTCTACCTGCTGGGGACCAATGCCCTGGCCCACGGTCACCCGGACCGGGCCGAGCCGGCCTTGCTCAGGGCCATCAGCCGCGACGACCGCCCGTTCTGGGCCTGGTTTGCGCTGGGACTCTGCCACTACGATCAAGGGAGGTTCGCCGAGAGCGCCGGAGACTTCGCGGTCTGCACGGTGATCGCGCCTAAATTCGCCTGGCCCTGGATGAACCGGGGGCTCGCCCTGGCCCGGGCCGGGCGGCTGGTCGAGGCCCTGGAGGCCCACAACCGAGCCCTGGTGATCGACGGCAAGTGCGTCGAGGCCCTGGTCAATCGAGGGCTGACACTCCTGGAGCTGGGCAACACCCAGGCCGCCATCGACGACCTGGAGAAGGCGATCGGGCTCGGGGCGGGCGCCCCCCCGATCCGAGCGGCCCTGGCCGAGGCCCTGGCCCGGTCGGGGCGCGCCGACGAGGGACTCGAACTGCTCGACCGGCTGATCACCGCCGACCCCGATGTCCCGCTCTTCCGGGTCACCCGGGGCACGATCCGACTCTCGATCGATCCGAATGGGGCCGAGGCCGACTTCCGCCACGTCCTCTTGCTCGAATATCGCCACGCCGGGGCCCACCTCGGCCTGGCCCGCCTGTTTCGGGCAGACCCTCGATCCGCGATCCCCCACCTGGACATCGCCGTGGAAAGTCCATCCACCCGGCTCGACGCCCTGGAACTCCGCGCCCTCCTCCGGGCCAGGCTGGGCGACCTTCTCGCGATCGAGGACGTGGACCGGCTGATCCCGTCGCCTACACGGCATCGCCTGTACAACGCGGCCTGTGCCCTGGCCCTCCTCCACGAAAAACGCCCCGACCCGACCCTGGCTCAACGAGCCCTGAAGCTCCTCCAGAGGGCCCTCGAATCCGGCTTCCCCCTCGACGAACTTCGCGACGACCCCGACCTCGCATCGATCCGGACCGAGCCGGGTTTCCCCGACCTCATCGGGCCGAATGCCGCCCCCTCCAGGAAACCCTGAGCGGCCTGCTCGCGGGATCACCCGCCGCTTACGATCGGCGGATCGTCGGGGCTGACCCGGCGACCATCCGCCCTGCGCCGGTACGCGATCAGGGCCGCCAGTCCGGCCCCCGAAGTATCGATCAGGACGTCGGTCCAGGTTCCCCCCCGGCCGGGGACGAAGGTCTGATGATACTCGTCGGAGGCGGCGAAGAGGACGCAGAACGAGAAGGCCAGGAGGACGTCGACCCGACGACGCGAACCCGCGAAGAAGTCGAGGAATTTGCATATGAAAACGAAAAGGATGGCGTACTCGGCGGCGTGCCAACCCTTGACGATGGCGAACCAGCCGATACCCCAGAAGATGGTGAACTGCCGGAAGGACTCGCGATCGGGCAGGAGATTCGAGGCGATCCAGGCGAAGAACTGATGCGGCAGGATCACCGTGCTGGATGACCCGAAGATCAGGCCGCACCAGACGACCGCGACGAACATCGAGGCCCACCCGGCTTTCGTCGACATCCCGGCCTCGGGCGAGGGAAAGGCGGACCACCACCGGTATGAGGATGGACCGGCCGGCATCATCCCCCAAGCGACGCGGCCGGGCAACCATCCTCCACCATCGCTTCGGGCTCAGAGGTCGGGCAACTGCCAGTCGATCGGGGCCTGGCCCAGGCGCTCAAGGGCCTGGTTGATGGCGGAGAAGGGGCGGCTCCCGAAGAACTTGGCGGCCGAGAGCGGCGATGGATGCGCGGCGGTCAGGACCGGGTCCTTCGAGGGATCGATCAGCTTGGCCTTCTTCTGGGCATAGGCCCCCCAAAACACGAAGACGACGGGATCGGGGCGGTCGGCCAGGGCCCGGATCGCGGCGTCGGTGAAAGTCTCCCAGCCCTGGTCCTTGTGCGAGTTGGCCTGATGAGCCCGGACCGTCAGGACGGCGTTGAGCAGCAGGATTCCCTGGCTGGCCCAGGGGACGAGGTTGCCGTTATTGGGGATCTTGCAACCGAGGTCGGCATTCAATTCCTTGAAGATGTTCTTCAGCGACGGCGGGGTCTTGATCCCCGGCCTGACCGAGAAGCAAAGCCCGTGGGCCTGATCGTCATCGTGGTAGGGATCCTGCCCCAGGATGAGCACCTTGACCTTCTCGAACGGGGCGAGCTTGAAGGCGTTGAAGACGTCCTCCTCGGGCGGGAAGACCTTGTGCTCGGCACGCTCCCGAGCGAGGAACGACCGGAGCTGGAGAAAGTAGGGTTTCTCGAACTCATCGGCCAGCGCGGCTTGCCACGATTCGGGGAGCTGGTCGGGGCTCATGGATCTCTCACCTGAAAGCTCGCCAACGATCCGGTCGGCGACGGGGCAAGGCCGAAACTCGATCCCCGGAGGCATCCGCCGGGCGATCACCCGGGATCGACCACCCGGGTGAGCATATCCGAAGTCGGCGGGAGGTCCCAGGCTCGGGCGTCATCCAAACGCATTAATGGATGGCGCGACCATGAATTTTGTGAATTTGTTTGTGAAGTGCTCCGGTTCGGGTACGATCCAAGCTAGCCGACTCGCGAGGTCCGGCCCAACCTTTCTCGCCGTTTCGACTCGATCCTGTTTCGACCACGGGGCCAAGCTCCGGCCTGGCAACCCCGGGGTCCTGGGACTTTCGGGGTCTGCCTCCGGAACGGGCACGCCCAGGGAGGTCGGTGCGATGACACGTATTGACGGGGCTGCCGCGTATTCGATCGCCGCGGTCTCAAAATTGACCGGAGTCAGTTGCCACGCCCTGCGGGTCTGGGAGCGTCGGTACGGATTTCCGATCCCGATGCGTTCGGACTCGGGACATCGAAGATACACCCAGGAGCAGGTCGGCGTACTCCGGGTCCTGGCGAGGCTCGGGAAGAGCGGCCGACCGATCGGGGAGTTGATCTCGGAGTATCAGGCGGGTCGGCTGGACCTCCGACTGGCGGTCGACTCGAAAATCGAGGAGAAGACCTCCTCGATCCCGCTGGTGGACATCCTGTTCTCGGGCAACCTGACGGAGGCCGAGATACTCCTGGATCGGCTGGCTCATCGGTTGGGCCCGCTCGAACAGATCGAGCGGATCTTCGAGCCGGCGTTAATCGAGATCGGCGAGCGTTGGTTCCGCGGCGAATGTGAGGTCTTCCAGGAACATTGCTCGGTCGGCCTGATCATGCTTCGCCTGGGCCGCCTGCTCGAGCAGGCCCGACGGGCCAACCATTCGCCCGAGCGAAAGGCCCTGGTCGGGACCGTGAAGGGAGATCGCCACGAAGGCGGCGTCCTGATGGTGAGCCTGGCACTGGAGTTGGCCGGTTGGAGGGCCATCCCGATGGGTTGCGACATGCCGGTCTCGGAGTACGCCAAGGCCGCCGACGCCTGGCAGCCCGACGCGATCGCGGTCTCATTCGTCCTGTCCCGGAATATCAACAAGCGCTTCCAGGAACTCGCGAAGATCCGGGGCCTGCCCATCTTCGTCGGCGGGCGAAGCATCGTCAATCACCAGGGCCTGGCGCGTCGATACGGACTGATCCCGCTGACGGGCGCGCTCACGCTGGGCTCATCGATTCTCCACTCCGAGTTCGATCAATGGCAGAAGAAGAAGGGCTGCGCAGCGACCCCGGCCATGGCATGAGGGTCGACGAAAAAAGCGACGTCGTCCGTCTCCGGGCGGCGTCGCTGCAGTTCGAACCGGGGCGGGCCGGCCGAGGCCGACCCTCCGCTCGAACGGGATCAATAAGCCTGAGGAGCCGCCTTGACCGGGGCCTGAGGGGCCGGGGCGACCTTGGCGGGAGCCTGAGGGGCGGGCAGCACCTTGGCCGGGGCCTGAGGGGCCGGGGCGACCTTGGTCGGGGCCTGCGGGGCCGGCATCACCTTGGCGGGAGCCTGCGGGGCCGGCATCACCTTGGCCGGGGCGGGCAGCACCTTGGTCGGGGCCTGCGGGGCGGGCAGCACCTTGGCCGGGGCCTGAGGGGCCGGGGCGACCTTGGTCGGGGCCTGCGGGGCCGGCATCACCTTGGCGGGAGCCTGCGGGGCCGGCATCACCTTGGCCGGGGCGGGCAGCACCTTGGTCGGGGCCTGCGGGGCGGGCATCACCTTGGCGGGAGCCTGCGGGGCCGGCATCACCTTGGCCGGGGCGGGCAGCACCTTGGTCGGGGCCTGCGGCGCGGGCATCACCTTGGCGGGAGCCTGCGGGGCCGGCATCACCTTGGCCGGGGCGGGCAGCACCTTGGTCGGGGCCTGCGGCGCGGGCATCACCTTGGCGGGAGCCTGCGGGGCCGGCATCACCTTGGCCGGGGCGGGCAGCACCTTGGTCGGGGCCTGCGGCGCGGGCATCACCTTGGCGGGAGCCTGCGGGGCCGGCATCACCTTGGCCGGGGCCTGGGCAGCGGGAAGCACCTTAGCTGGCGCTTGAGCCGACTGCCCGACGCCGCCCATGGCAAAAATCAAAACCAGGCTGGTCATCGCGATGTCCTCTGTGGATTGGTAGGGTAATCCGACGGATCGATCGATCGTGTGGGCTCTTAAACTGATATCCCTGATGGTTCGGCTCGGTCGGACCCGGACGAATTATCCGATCGCCATCGCCAACACCACCGACCCCGCCGGGGAGCCGCCCTTATGCATCTAAAGACGACACAAGAGGGCGGGGAGATCCCCGACACGCAACGGGAACCCGTCTCACGTTGGCCTCGGGCCGGCGGCGGAAGCTTGCAGTTATCCATCATGGACAACTGCTCGCTCCACCCCAGGGGTGGCCGTGATTATCTATCGGCAACTGGTGCCGCGGCGCTCACGTCACTTTGCGAAAACCGAGAAATGACGACCTTGGCGGATTTTAGGGGAAATGGCGTATTGCCGTAGGATGGCGAAGAACTCGTGCGGTTTTGGGTCCATCTCGAGTCGCGCCCTTGCCGAACCTTGGGGAGTAACCACCAGGGATGGAGGTCTCCCCCCGATTCCGGCCACGAGGGCCCGACGAGGGATGGAGGTCAGCGGTGGGCGTCTTGTGGCAACGGAAATCGGGAGGCAGCATGCGTATCGGCATCAGGCTCGTTGGCGCGGTGGCGGGGGCCGCGATCGTCGCGATGACGGCGACATTCGCCCTTGGGGCGGCCAGCGAGGAGGTGAAGCATGTCCCACTGGGGGGCTCGCTGACGGGGCAACAGGGAGACCGATACTTCGGGGTCTACGTCCCGACCCGGTTCGGCGGCGTCCTGACGATCAAGGCGTCCTCGGGCACCGTCGAGGAGATCGTCGGTCCGGACGGGAAGACGCGGAAGAATGGGGAAGAGGTCGGAACCGACCAGCAGGGGTGGTACCGCTTCAAGGTGGGTCAAGTCGAACCAGATTCTCGCTACACCGTCGAGACCAGCTTCGTCCAGTTGGGCCTGAGCAAGCGGCTTCCCTGGAACTTCTACTACTGGCCCACCAAGGCCGACGCGATCCACGAGCCCTGGGCCGGGGGGAACGGCCGGGTCGACACCATGCAACCCCTGGGCGATGACCAGATGGTCGCCTCTCCCGGCGGCTACATCGCCCCGGGTCAGGACATCATCCGCGCCGGGCCGAATGGCCTGCTGGAGACCCCCGCCTCCCCCGGCGACACCATCACCTGGTTCCCTAACCTCTATGATGACTTGACCTTCCGGGGTGCCGACGGGACCATCTACGCCACCCCCTCGCCGATGCTCAAGTACGACCAGATCTTCGGGTCCACAGCGAGGAACTGGGAGGCGGCCAACAGCCAGAATCAGGACATCCAGCGCTGGCCGGGCCACTGCCTGGGCGGAGCCGTCGCCTCGATCATGCTCGAGGAGCCGATCCCGGCCCCCGGCTCGGGGTTCACCCAGGACGAGTTGAAGTCGCTCTGGGCCGAGTCCGGCGAAAACCACTACAACCATCAGATCGGCGACTACGCCAACGAGATCCCCCCCGGGCCGCCCCGGCCCGGCTTCGACGCCACCGACGCCCACGCCCCCCGGTTCCACAACATGCTGGAGACCCACATCCGGGGGAACCGGCAGAACCTCCTGGGCAACCTCCGCGCCTTCCCGCCCCGGGGGACCGTCAACGAAGTCTGGAACCACGGGATCGGCAAATTCATCGCCACCTACCACGCCATCCCCGGCAAGGGCGAGCGCTCGGTCCGGCTCGAGGTGGAGGTCTACGCCAACTCCGGATCGAACCTCAACAACGAAGACCCCAAGCCCCGGATGGTCAAGTACGAGTACACCCTGGTCTATGGGCTCGACGGCAAGATCGACCTGACCAACGCCTTCCCCTCCGACTGGATCTCGGTCGGCGGCGAGGGTCAATTCTGCCCGCTCAACATCCTCGAGGTCGTCTCGACCCGATGGCAGGGGCACAACCCCTACATCACCGAGGCCAACATCCGGTCGATCGACATGGCCAACGGCGGATCGGGCGGCCGGTTCGCCCGGACCACCGCGCCGACCTGGAGGCCCGTCAACTCCTATGAGGCGGGACGAGCCCCGCTGTTCGCCTCGGGCAACAACCGGATCGGCGACGCCTCGGCCGCCTCGCCTCGCCGGGGACTCTTCCGACTCTTCGGGGGCCGCTGACCGATCTCCATCCCTCATTCACCGCTGGGCCACCCCGGCCCGGGACTCGCCCACTCCGGGCGATCCCGGGCCGGCCCCCATGTTCGGGCCTGGGCCGATCCCACGAGTCCGAGGGCTTGCCCCTCGAATCTTCACCCGACCGGCCGGGTCCCCGATTTCGGAATTTCCGTCACCGCCGTTCAAGTTCGCCGTGCGACCTGGCCGATTAGTAAAACTGGGTGGACAATGCTCGTCGAAATCGACCTGCCTTTCTCCGCGACCCCGGTCAAAACTGATTTCCGCCGACCCATCGCGCCGAGCCCGGCGAACGAGGGGCTTGAGCCATGATTGCTAACCAAAACACGACGACGCTGCCGACCCCGACCCGACGACGGTCGGGGCATGCCGTGCCGGTCCTGATCCAGATCCCACGCATCGCCGAGACGCGGTCCTCTCGACGACCGGCCCGCCGGCGTCGGCTCCGACGCGAGGTCCGGTTCGCGGGATTCGTGATCCTGGCACTCCTGCCGATCTCGCTGGTGTTCGCCTCATTCGGCTTCGACCGGCTTCCCCACCTGGCGGCGTCGAGCCTGAAGATCTCCGCCGAGCCGGAATCGTTGACGATCCCCGAGGCTCCCTCGGTCTCTCTTTCGCTGGAGCCGGTCTCGTCGAACCCCCGAGAGCTGGAGTCTCGAGTCTTCCTCCCGGGGATCTTGCTCCCCGCCGAGTCGATCGAGGAGGACGGCGATGGGGGACATTGATCAAGCCCTGGCCCGGGCCTACGCCCGACGGGGGACCCCCGAGGCCCCGATGGTCCCGCCTCCTCACTTCCCGATCGAGCCCCCAGTCCGGTCGACCCCGCCCTCGACGGTCCTGGAGTGGCCCTCGACCGTCCGGGCCCTGGAGCGTGAGCACGGCGACCGCTTCGAGCACCTGGCCGATGCCCTGATCGCCGCCCGGGACCAGCAGCTCCTCAAGGTCCTCCTGTTCACCAGTTGCCACCGATCCGAGGGGCGGACCACCCTGGTCCTCACCCTGGCCCGGGCCCTGGCCCGACGCCCCGGCCGGACCTTGCTGGTCGACGCCGATCTCTCGGGCCCGATGCTCGCCCGACTCCTGGGCCTGAGGCCCCGCCTGGGACTCGACGACGTGATCGAGGAGGGGGTAGCGGCGACCGAGGCCGTGATCGAAGCCCCCGACGATCACCTCTCGATCCTCCCGCTCCGGGCCGCCGTGAGTCGACCTCGCGAGTTCCTCTCCAGCCCCGCCTGGCCGACCGCCATGGCCCGTCTTCGCCGGGACTTCGACCTCGTCCTGGTCGACGGCGGCCCCCTGTTCGCCGGCCTGAGCCATCCGCCGCTCCCCCGAGGGATGGACGCGGCGATCCTGGTCCACAACCGATCCCTGACCGGGGCCAAGGCGGTCGTCCGGGCCAGGGAGGCCCTGGATGGCGGGGGGATTCCGCTCCTGGGCCTGGCCGAGACGTTCGTCTGATGGGTCGAGGATTCGAAACGAGCCGATCCCCCTCTCCACCCCGGGAGAGGGTGGCCGAAGGCCGGATGAGGGTCCCCTTCGATTCGCCGGGAATGAAACACCCTCACCCCAACCCTCTCCCGGGGGGAGAGGGAGCCAGAAACCCCTCTCCCCCGGGAGAGAGTCTCCTCCGATCCACATGGCCATCTTGCCATGAACTTGCACTCTGAATCGTGAGTCTCATCCGCCGGTCAGGAGGACCGCCGATGTATGAAGAACATTTCGGCCTCCGACCCCGCCCGTTCGGCGCCCCTTCGAGCCTGCCGGCTCACGTGGCGCTGCCGAGTCGCGATGCGGTCCTTCGACGACTCCGCTACGGCCTGGAGCACGGTCGAGGCCCGGCCCTACTGTTCGGCCCGCCCGGCACGGGCAAGACGCTCATGGCCCGCTCGGTTGCGCACGAGCTGGGCGGGCGGGCGGTCCACCTGGCCTTCCCGGCGATGCCCGCCGCCGACCTGATGGCCTACCTGGCCGATGAACTGGCCGCCCCCGACCCCACCCTGAGCGGCCTCGGAGGATCGGTCCGGAGGCTCCGGGCCTGCCTCGCCTCGTCCGCGATGAAGGGGGAACGTCCCCTCCTGATCGTCGACGAAGCCCACCTGATCGACGACCCCTCGACGTTCGAGACCCTCCGGCTCCTCCTGAACTTCGCGACCCTGGGCCCGCCGGACCTGGCCCTGCTGATCGTCGGAGGACCCGAGGTCCTCCTGAGGCTCCCCCGAGCCTTGACCGACCGCCTGACCGCCCGGTGCCTTCTCAGCCCGCTGACGCTCGAAGAGTCGTCCGCCTACGTCCTGGGACGCCTGCAAATCGCCGGGGCCACCTCGCCCCTGTTCGACCCCGACTCGCTGGCCGAGTTGCACCGATCGGCCGACGGCCTACCTCGGAGGCTCGACCGACTGGCCGACCTCGCCCTCCTGATCGCCTACGCCCAGGAAGCCCCCCAACCCGACCTCGCCACCGCCCGAGCCGCCGCCCGCGAGGCGAATCTCGACGCCCTGGCCGCCTGAAACGGTCCTCAACAGGGGCACTGCCGCGAGGTCATTCGAGTACCCATTCGGCCCGAAGCTCGGTCACGTCCGAAGCGTCGAAGGTCATTGATGAATCCGGATCTCGTGGTTCGACAGCGTCTCGAACCCGTCGGCCGTGATCCGATAATTGCGCTCGAACCTCATCCCTCCGACTCCCTCTTCGTAGAGGCCCGGTTCGAGGGTGACGACGTCGCCTTCCACCAGAACCTCATCGCTCCCCGGCACGAAATAGGGAGGCTCGGGGTGGCCGAGTCCGATCCCGTGGCCGCTGTGGTGCGGGAAGAGTTCGAGGAGGCCGAGCGACCGGAAATGGTCGCGGATGGCGGAGTCGACGCCTTGGGCGTTCGTGCCAGGTTTCAAATGGGCCTCGGCGGCTCTCATCGCCCCGACGCAAGCCTCGAACAGCTCGACCTGGCGAGGGGTCGGCTTCCCCCCGACGGCGAAGGTGTTGGTGAAGTCGCTCCGGTAGCCGTCGACGATGACCGAGAAATCGAGCAGGAGGAGGTCGCCGGGCTCGATCACCCGCGAGGTCGGCGGGCCTCCCTTGTCGGTGGCGGTCCGAGGCCCGGAGGCGAAATCGCCGTAGACGATCACGCGCTCGCCCAATTCCGTCATCGCGGCGTTCTGGACCAGGAGATAGGCATCCAGCTCGGTCATCCCGGGCTTGATCCCGGCCAGGGCGGCGGCCTGCGCGGCCTCTCCGGCACGCATGGCGAGCTTCAGGGTCTCGACCTCGTCGGCATCCTTCGATCGTCGCATCGGGCGGATCAAGGGGGAGATGTCGACGACCTCCAGGCCGGGTCGGGCGGCCCGGAGCCCTTCGAGGACCCCGGCGGGGACGGCCGACAGCTCGACCCCGACCTTCTTCCCTTCGACCTTCGCCAGCCGAGCCAGCGCCGATTCGACGAGTTGAACCTGGCGGGGCCGGGTTCCTTTCGAACCGTCGTACCAGACCGGAGCGACAACCTCGTCAACGTGGGCCTGGTCGAGGAAGGGGCCGAGCAGGTTGTCGGCGACCAGGGTCGCCCGGTCCGGCTCCAGGATCAGGAGGCTTGAGGATTCGGCGGTCCGGAACTCGAACGGCGAGGCGACGTATCCGGCGAAGTAATTCAGGTGTGCCGGGTCGCCCACGATCAGGAAGTCGCAGGGGGAGGGCAGGGCCTCGAAGAGTCGTTTCCGTCGCGCGGCGCATCCCTCGGCGGTTAGCATCGGTCAAGGTTCCTGGGCGGCTGGTGGCTTGCGGACGCATCCCGCAATCCAGTCCATGATCGAAAGTGATTCCTCCCTCTCCCCCCGGGAGAGGGCCGGGGTGAGGGTCCGTCGCCCGATCTGATGCCTCCCGGGAAGCGGCCGTGACGGAACGCCCTCACCCCGACCCTCTCCCAGGGGGAGAGGGAGGAGGAAATGCGGATCTCAGCTCAGCGTTGAACTCGGGCCGAACCGCCCTTGGCGAAGGCCTCGACCTCGGGGAGTTTGGCCATGGTGGTGTCGCCGGGGAAGGTGGTCAGCAAGGCCCCGTGGGCCCAGCCGAGCTTGAGGGCTTCCTCGGGGGCCTTGCCGGCGAGGAGCCCGTAGATCAGGCCCGCCGCGAAGCCGTCGCCGCCGCCGATCCGGTCGATCACGTCGAGTTGGGTCGTCGGGCTGACGTAGTTCTGGCCGTCGAGGTGGAGGACGGCGGCCCAGTCGTGGCGGTTGGTCGAGTGGACCTCGCGGAGAGTGGTCGCCACGCACTTGACGTTGGGGTGGTTGGCCCGGACCTGCTCGATCATCTTGAAGAAGCTCTCGGGGTCGAGCTTCGACTTGCTGTGGACATCCTGGCCCTTGAGCCCGAGGCCCATCTGCAAATCTTCCTCGTTACCGACCAGCGCGTCGACATGCTCGACGATCTTGCGGATGGTCTCGACGCCCTTCTGCGGGCCGCCGACCGAGGCCCAGAGCTTGGCCCGGTAGTTCAGGTCGAACGAGGTGATCGCCCCGGCGGCCTTGGCGGCCTTCATCCCCTCGATGATGACCTCGGAGGTCGTCTCCGAGAGGGCGGCGAAGATCCCGCCGGAGTGGAACCACTTCACGCCCTTGGCGAAGATCCCCTTCCAGTCGAAGTCGCCGGGCTTGAGCAAGGCCCCGGCCTCGTTGCAGCGGTTGTAGAAGACGACCGGCGGGCGGACGCCCTGGCCTCGGTCGCTGTAGACGGTGGCGATGTTGGGGCCTCGGACGCCGTCGTGCTCGAACCACTTGTAGAAGGGCTTCACGCCCATCTCCCGGACCCGGCCCTGCACCAGCTCGCCGATCCCGTAATTGACCATCGCCGTGGCCACGCCGGTGTTCAGCCCGAAGCAGTCGGCCAGGTTGGCGGCGACGTTGTACTCGCCGCCCGAGACGTGGATCTCGAGCGACCTAGCCTTGCGGAACGGGATCACGCCGGGATCGAGCCGGTGGACCAGGGCCCCCAGGGCGAGGAAGTCCAGCTCGCAAGGATCCTTGCGCACGTCTAAGCCGCTCATGGAAACTCCCAATCGTCGATGATCTAGTGAGGAGGGAAGGACGGAAAGACCCGGCGTCGTCGGCCCACCGAAGACAAGTCCGCCGGGCATCCCCTCCGGACGCCGACGGACGATCTCAGAACAATAAAATATCCACTCAGGCCGCGACAAGCGAGATCCGAGAGGCGAGCCGTGGCGTTCCGGGGTCAAGCCGCGATGAAGAAAACGGAAGGAGGGTCATCGAAGGCCCTCCCTGGCCCGATCCTCGGGGAGTCGTCTCATCCTGGGACGGACGACGGGGAGGTCGGGTCCTCGCAGAGGTCGCGGAGTCGGTCGGTCATGGTTACTCCTCGGATCGAATCCCAGATCGAACCTCGGATGTAGATATGCCAGACGTAGATGAGGTCGAAGAAGACCACCGCCAGCCACCAGAGATAGAGAAAAGCCAGGCCGGAGAGGAGGACTTGCCAGACCGGCCCCCGCTCCGGGTTTTCTCGGTCGGGAGCGGCGATCCCGTGGATCACGAGCCCGAGGATGATCAAGAACCCTGGGACGATCAACGTCCGGGTGCCCAGACCCGGCCGGGTCGCGCTCAGGACCATCGCGACCAGCACCAGGATGCCCGCGAGTGCCATCAATCCGAGGACCGGGCTGGTATAATGGCCGGCCAGGCCCTGGACCCATCCCGCCAGGTCCTGCGACCCGGCGACCGCGAACTCCCGGGAATCGGCGATGGTCGGCTGACCCGCGACAGGTCCCGCTCCGGCGAACATCCGAGTGAACGATCCGAGGAATTCCCTCGTGTCCTTGGTCGCGACCAGGGGATAAGCCGCGACTCCGGCCAGGAAGATCACATAGGCCGTGATCATGGCCCGCCACGACCGGCTCAGCCGGGGCACGCGAGCGGCCACGGTGATCCCCATCAAGAGCAGCGAGATCCCCACGACATCCCGGGAGATGTGCCTCATCTCGCCAACCTCCACGTCCGGCTGGCCGGCCACATGCTTCCACCCCTCGGGATAGAGGAAGCCGTGGACTCCCCGGGTCATGAACCAGACGGCGGCCATCAGCAGGAGCAAGGGGATCAGATAAGGAACGACCCGGGTGAAGAACCCGACCCCCCATCGGCTTTCGGGCGGCTTCCGGTAACGTTCGTCGAGGCCCGGCTCGCTCGACGGCGAGTTGGCGGTCTCCTCGACGACCGTCTTGATGAAGTGGCCGAAGACCTCGTCGTCCCCCCAGTAGTCGCCGTGCGCCTTGCCCGGGAAGAGATAGCGGCTGAAGATGATCTCGTGGCGCCCCGGATCGTGCGCGTCGAACTTCTCGAACTCCAGGACGTCGCCCCAGCGATTCTTCCGGATCCACTCTCCGGTCGACTTGAGCCGGTAGGCGATCGGGTCGCCGAAATCGAGGTAGTTCCTCCACTTGATCCGATCTTCGGGCCGCTCCGGCTTCCACCGGTACAACGGCTTCGCCTCGCCGGTGGCCGGGTCCTGGGTCGCCTGGTACTGCCGGTTGAAGAGTTCCGGCCAGAGGATCATGTGCTCCTCGATCGGCGACCCGATGGTCATCAGCCCCTTGACCTGCTTGATCCAGCCGAACTGCTCCTCGTGGCCCTCCGCCGCGGGTTGATACTCCCGGAAGGCCTGCAAGAGGGCGAGGAACGAGACGACGGTCCCTTCGCTGTGGGCCACCACGTAGATATCAGCGTCGCCGTTGGCCTGGCGAATCTTGTCCATGATCGCGTGGAACTGGGCCAGGAGCTTGACGCGCTGGACCTCGAAGTCGGTCACCACCTGGACATCGCCGAGGAACGAGTCGAGGAGATCCTTGAGCTGGAACTTGAAGGAGCTCACCTTGCCGGCCAGCGAAAGCACGCGATCCAGGACGGCAACCCCCTCGATAATCTCGCCGATCACCTGCTCGAGCATCTGATAGTCGCGGGCCTTGGCCGCTTTCTGACGCTCGTCGGAAGTGCTCTTTTCGACCCGGTCGCGCATCCGGATCCGGGCGACCAGGGTCGCCGCCCACTTCTTGGCCTCTTCGAGCGAGTGACCTTCCTTCTGGACCTCGCGAGGGATGTCGGCCCAGTAGATCTCGGCGAAGCCCACGTCCTTGAATCGGGCCGGGTAGGGGGGGGACTCCACGAAGAGGAAGCCGCTCCGCTCGGTCCGCTCGGAGTGGAAACTCCCCAGCGGGATCGAGGTCGGCGATCCGGAGCACAGGCCAAGCTGGCTGGCCACGTGCTGGATCGTCTCGAACTGGCTCTGGTCGCCGATCCCGTGCACCGCGACGTAGACCCGCTTGATCTTCTTGAGGGAGGCATCCACCACCCGATCGACCTTGGCCTCGGCCTTCGCGACCGCCTTCTCGACGGTCGCAACATCCTTGGGTACATCGCCGGTCGGGTCATGGCGCACTTCGGTCGCGTTGCTCATCGCATACCCCTTCGCACGATTCGGCATCGACACAACGGGAGCCGACGGGTGGCCACATGCGACCCGCCGGTTCCCGAGGTTCAATTGAACACGTGCGGCAGCCCCATGTCCAAAAGAAAGCCGATGCGAGGCGGGAGTTGGCGAGAGCTCAGTCGGTTGGCGGACGCCCGATCTCCCAGTGGTGTCCGAAGGGATCCACCACCCGCCCCACACGCCAGCCGTGCTCCTCGGCGACGGGGTAGACCACGGAGGCCCCCGCCTCGATCGCCCGATCGAAGGCGGCGTCCGGATCCGGCACGGTCAGGATCATCCGGACCGTGCCCCCACCGAGGGTCTCGGGGCTGAAATTCCCATGCTCGGGCGACTCGGCGGACACCCAGAACTCCGACCCATCGACGGAAAGTCGCGCCACCACGCTTTCCCCGGGGATCTCCAGGCGGTAGACCTCGACCGCCCCGAAGGCCGACTTGTAGAATTCCGCGGCTCGATCGCTGTCCCGGACCGAGAGCCAGGGCGCGATCGAGCGAGGGGACGCGGGGATCGACTCGGGTTTCATCGTCGGGGTCCCCTCGCGGTCGGGCGGGTCAGTGGCCGGCGATGTCGACGAAGACCTTCAAGGCTTCCTTGTCTTCCAGCATCGGCATGATCTGGGCGTAGTTGTCGAGCCCGGCGATGGGGTGGGTGAGGATCCGGTTGGTCACGCCGGGATAGGTATGCTCGCCCATCGAGAGGGCCTGGATGCCCAGCTCGAAGTGGCGGCGGTTGCCATTGACGCTGGAGACCAGGAGCTTGTTGCCGAGGACCCATTCGAGGTTGATCTTGGCCCCGTCGACCGTCACGTCGTGCTGGCCGCCGGTGATGCTGGTCCAGATCAGGGCCCCGTTGTGCGCCAGGACCTCCATCGCTCGGAAGCAGACCTCGGCGTTGCCGGTGGCCTCGAAGATGAGGTCGGGCTTGCCGACTTGTTTGGCCAGGTCGGCCATCGGGGTCTGCTTGGTGCTGACGTACGTCGCGCCATACGACTCGACGATCTCGGACTTCAGGTGCGGGCCGGGGCGGGTGGCCAGGGTGAAGACCTCCATCCCCCGGAGCCGGAGCATCATCGTGGCCAGCAGGCCGATCTGCCCGGCCCCCAGGACGAACGCCCGCTTGGGCTCCCAGACCTGGAGCCGCTGCTGGGCCAGGTACGCCTGCTCGATCGCCTTGGCGCAGACGCTGGCCGGCTCGGCCAGGACGCCGATGTGGCGGAGGTTCTGCGGGACCTTCACCATGAACTCGGCATCATCGACGAAAGACTCGGTCATGTAGCCATGACAGAGGTTGATCCCGCGTTCGTAATAGACTTCCTCGCTGGTCACGTCGTTCCGGCCGATCAGGTCGAAGAGCGACCCCCCGGGACGTCGGACGGTGCACGAGACGTAGTCGCCGGGGCGAAGCTCGGTCACCTTCTCGCCGACCTCGACCACCTGGCCGAAGCTCTCGTGGCCGATCACCAGGAAGTCGCCGCCGGGCGGGGCGTTCCCGTAGAGGGCCTCGTTGATCTCGCGGTCGGTGGCGTCGACCCCGACCTGGAGGGCCCGGACCCGCACGGCGCGCCCTTCGGGGATCACACAAACATGAGGATGGGGCTGGTCATTCAGCCTCGGCTCGGGGATCTCGCGCTCGTGGACGCTGTTCTTCTTTCCGGGCAGGACGGCAACGGCTTTCATCCGGGGCTCGACTCGTCAAGTGGAGAGGACGCGGGCTCCCGCCTCGGGAAACCGTCGATGTTCCGATTCTATCCGCCACCCTCTCCGATCGCCACGGATCGTTCGAGAGGGTGGCTTGGCGAAGTCTTCCGGCCTTGCTAGCATCAGTTTTGAGGAGGGCGTTCACGATGACCATTCATTTGCCCGAGGACCTGGAAAACTCGATCCGGGCCGAGGTCGATCGCGGCCAATTCGCATCGATGGACGAAGCGATCGCGGAAGCCGCTCGCTTGCTACTCAGGGAAATCGAGAAAAAAAACGCCCACATGCCCGCTTCGTCGGATCGATCTGCAAACCAGGATCCGGTCCTCGGCGCGATGCGAGAAGGCGCCGAGGAGCTGGACGAGATCGTGTCGGACGCGATGAAGCGACGAAGTGAAGGATCGCGGGCAGTTGGAACGCGCCGGGACACCTAGCGGCATCGCTGATCCGATGATCGCAGACATCGCGTTGCAACTTCGGATGGAAACCACGGGCTTCGACAAAGAAGAAGAGGCCGGGAAACCACGCCAGAAGCGTGGTCGCCAGCCTCAAGATCGTCAACTCTCGATCAGATCCAGGCGGAGAGGCACGCTCAGGCGTTCGCGGCCTTGCGGCCCTTCTTCCGGAGCCAGAGGCCTCCGACGACCGAGGCCATCCCGACCATGGCCAGGCTGGAGGGCTCGGGGACCGACGGGGCCTGGACGTCCACGCTGAAGGTATGGTTGTCGCTCTCGAAGATGCTCCCGATCGACGTCCCGTTCGAGAAGACGATCCGGTCGAACTTGTCGCCCGCGCCCTGGGCGAAGAAGTTGATGAAGACGTAAGGCTCGCCGGTGTTCCGGCCGGCGGGAGCGTTGGGATTGCTATAGTAGGCCGACGACAGCGACGAAAGGACCGTGCTAGCCGTGTCGAACACCCCCACCGACGTCGAACCGTTGAAGAATTCGAGCTTGTTGTCCCGGTCGGCCGCCGACCACCACATCCCGAAGTAAGCCTGGGGCGTGCTCAGCGACAAGGTCGCCGCTTGTCCCGCCTGGATCCCCAGGTAATTCCCGACCCCGCCCGCCCCGCCGTACTGGTCGGCCGGCAGGATGAAGAAGTCGCCGGCATAAGTCGCCGTTAGCGAGGCCGAGGGCGTGAACGTCGCCATCGACTGATAGCCGGTGCTCGACGAATTGAAATTGATCACGGTGGTGTTCGAGGCGGAAGACGACTGCACGCCCGGCCCTTCGACCGTGGTGATGATCCCGGCCCGGCTGGTCGCGGGGAGGATCAGGGCCAGCACAAGGGCCGCGAGGCTGGAATTTCGGGGCGATAGCGACATGGTGACTTTCGGTTATCGATTCGAGCGGAGGGCACCTCGACGACGAAGCACCCGGAACGAGACCAATCCTAGAAAGGCACCAACATGGCCTTCAATGGCGATGAGAAAAGGCGTCAGCGACGATCTTCCAGGGCATCGAGCGCTGCGCAAAAAACACATCCTGAACTCTGCATCGCATCATCCGAAGCCACTCGAACCGGTACGAATCGCCGCTCGATGCCTCGGCCTGAGTGGCCCGACCATCCCGAGTTCCGGGTCGGAACAAGCTCGATTCGCCTCGAATCCGGCAATCCGAAATTTCGCCAGGTTTCTCCAACGACTCAGCACAAACACCACCTCAAGCAGAACCAACAAAAAGCTTTACACCAAACCCATTCGCCATCACCGGGCCAACACCCGAAAACACTCCCTTCAATTTTCCGGGTGACAAACGGCCCGACATTCGCCATCCTCGAACAACCGGGCCTGCATCGCCGCGCGGGGGTCGTGCGGCGTCGCCCTCCGAAGAATCCCTCCGAGGCACCACGATGCACCTCCGTTTGCGCCTTCGAACGCTCATCCCGCTGCTCCTGACGTTCGCGTCCTGGCCCGCCTCGGGGGCCGACTGGAAGGCGGCCGATGGCCCGTTGATGACCCGTTGGGCCAAGGAGGTCGGGCCTGACAATGCCCTGCCCGAGTACCCCCGGCCGCAGATGGTCCGGACCGACTGGAAGAATCTGAACGGCCTCTGGCAGCTCTCGTTCGGCAAGGAGGGGGACTCGCCGCCGATCGGCAAGGACCTCGACCAGCAGATCCTGGTGCCTTTCCCGGTCGAGTCGGCCCTCTCGGGCGTGATGAAGCATTCGGACCGGCTCTGGTACCGCCGGACCTTCGAGGTCCCCAAGGAGTGGGAGGGCCGCCGGGTCCTCCTGCACTTCGGCGCGGTCGACTGGGAAGCGACCGTCTTCGTCAACGGCCAGGAGCTGGGCACCCACAAGGGGGGCTACGACGGATTCCGCTTCGACATCACCGACGCCTTGAAGCCCGACGCCGCCAACGAGGTGATCGTCCGGGTCTTCGACCCGACCGACGCCGGGACCCAGCCCCGGGGAAAGCAGGTCCTCAAGCCCGGCGGGATCTACTACACGCCGACCACCGGGATCTGGCAGACCGTCTGGATCGAGCCGGTCGCCCCGACGCACATCGAGAGCCTGAAGCTATCGACCGACCTGGCCCTGAACACGGTCTCGGTCGCCCCGTTCGGCCTGAACGACCGGGACGACCGGAATGCCCCGATCGAGCGGACGGTCACCGCGACCGTCTTCGATGGCGAGCGCGAGCTGGTCCAGACCACCGGCCTGGGCGAGTCGATGCCCTTGAAGATCCCCGAGCCCAAGCTCTGGACGCCCGAGACCCCGTTCCTCTACGGCCTCAAGGTGGAGGTCAAGGAGGGCGGCAAGGTCGTCGACGCGGTCGGCAGCTACTTCGGGATGCGGTCGATCGAGGTCTCCCCGGACGAGAAGGAGGTCAATCGGATCAAGCTCAACGGCAAGCCGATCTTCCAGGTCGGGCCGCTCGACCAGGGGTTCTGGCCCGACGGGCTGTACACCGCGCCGACCGACGAGGCCCTGCGGTATGACATCGAGATCACCAAGAAGTTCGGCTACAACATGACCCGCAAGCATGTGAAGGTCGAGCCCGCTCGCTGGTATTACTGGTGCGACAAGCTGGGCCTCCTGGTCTGGCAGGACATGCCCTCGGGCGACCGGTCGATCAACCCCGACCAGCCCGACATCGTCCGGACCCCCGAGTCGGCCCACCAGTACGAGGTCGAGCTGAAGGCGATGATCGACGGCCTCCGGAACCATCCGAGCATCATCACCTGGGTCACCTTCAACGAAGGCTGGGGCCAGTTCGACACCAAACGGATCGCCGAGTGGGCCGAGAGCTACGACCCGACCCGGCTGGTCGACGCCGTCAGCGGCTGGGCCGACCGGGCCGGGGTGGGCGACATGCACGACCTCCACAACTATCCCCGACCCGCCGCACCCCCGCTGGAGCCCAGGCGAGCGGGAGTCCTCGGCGAGTTCGGCGGCCTGGCCCTCGGGGTCGACGGCCACACCTGGCAGAAGGAAATCTGGGGCTACCAGGGCACGGCCAGCGCCGACGAGCTGACCCGCAAGTACGAGCGGCTCCTCCGCGAAGGATGGGACATGAAGGACGCCCAGGGCCTGAACGCCCTGGTCTACACCCAGATCACCGACGTCGAGACCGAGGCCAACGGGCTCCTGACGTATGATCGCGCGATCATCAAGCTCGACATCGAGCGGGCCGCCGCCGTGAACCGGGGCGACGTCTCGAAGATCCCCGTCCCGTACACGGTCGTCCCCACATCCAGGGAAAACGGCCTGGCCTGGCGCTACTCGACCGAGAAGCCCTCGGCCAACTGGGCCGCGACCGACTTCGACGACGCTTCCTGGAAGCAAGGCCCCGGAGTCCTCGGGACCGAGGGAACCCCCGGAGCCCGGGTCCGCACGACCTGGAACACCCCCGACGTCTACGCCCGCCGAACCTTCGACCTTCCCGAGATCAACCCCGCCTACCTCCTGCTGAACGTCCTGCACGACGAGGACGCCGAGATCTACCTCAACGGGGTCCTCGCGGCCTCCGTCAAGGGGTACACCAGCAGTTATGACGAAATCCCGATCTCGCCCGAGGCCCGGGCCACCCTCAAGCCCGGCAAGAACCTCTTCGCCGTCCACTGCCACCAGACCGCGGGCGGCCAGTCGATCGACGTGGGCTTGATCGAGCTGAAGGCCGCGGCTCGCTGATTCTCGGGAAAGAACGGGACGGTCGGAGACGCGCAGACTTGATCTCCCTACAATAGATGGCCCAGCCCGGCCGACCGTGCTGGGCCATCGGTCTGCGCCAGCGAAAGAGGGGACTGTCCGTGGAGTCGATCAGCGTCTTCGACATCTTCAAGATCGGCGTCGGGCCTTCCAGCTCTCACACGATGGGCCCCTGGCGGGCGGCCCAGCAGTTCGTGGCGATCCTCCGGGATCGGGGCGAGCTGGACCGGGTGCGTTCGGTCCGCGTGGACCTGTTCGGCTCGCTGGCCAAGACGGGGAAGGGGCACGGGACGGATATCGCGGTCCTGATGGGCCTGATCGGCGAGGACCCCGTGACCTGCGACGTCTCGGCCATCCACCCCACGGTGGCCAGGATCCGGGCGGAACGTCGGTTGGTCCTGGGGGGCCTCCAGGACGTGACCTTCGACTTCAAGTCCGACCTCCTGTTCCACTTCGACGAGTCGCTGCCGTTCCACCCGAACGGCCTGCGGTTTTCGGCCTCGATGGAGGACGGGGCCGGCCACTCCGAGACGTTCTACTCGATCGGCGGCGGGTTCGTGATCCGCGAAGGGAATACCGAGGCCGGCGGGCGGTTGGTACGGCTGCCGATGCCGATCGAGACCCCCGCCGAACTCGTGGGGCACTGCCGGGCTCATGGCTTGACGATCCCCCAGGTTGTCCGGGCGAATGAACGATCCTGGAGGGACGATCGGGCGATCTCCGACCAGCTCGGCCAGATCTGGGACGCGATGCGCCGGTGCATCTTCCGGGGGGTCCAGGTCGAGGGGATCCTGCCGGGCGGCCTGGGGGTGGTCCGGCGGGCCTCGGCCATGAGCCGGGCTCGGCTCGGAGATCGCCCGTTCGCCGATGTCGAGGAATGGGTCGCCGCGATCCGGGCGGGGGGGCGCGAGTTCCGCGAGATCCTCGGCTGGGTGAGCTGCTTCGCCCTGGCCGTCAACGAAGAGAACGCCGCCTTCGGCCGGGTGGTGACCGCCCCCACCAACGGCGCGGCGGGGGTGATCCCGGCCGTGCTCCTGTACGCCATCTGCTTCTGCGACATCGACACATCAGCGATCGAAGACTTCTTGCTAACGGCGGGCGAGATCGGCAGCCTGTTCAAGAAGGGGGCGACCCTCTCGGCCGCGATGGGGGGATGCCAGGCCGAGATCGGCGTCTCCAGCGCGATGGCGGCCTCGGGGCTCTGCCAGGTCTCGGGCGGCTCGGTCGATCAGGTGTTGATGGCCGCCGAGATCGCCATGGAACACCACCTCGGCCTGACCTGCGACCCCGTCGGCGGCCTGGTCCAGGTCCCCTGCATCGAGCGGAACACCATGGGCGCGATCAAGGCCATCACCGCCTGCAACATCGCGATGGGCAGCGACCCCAAGAACGCCCGGGTCACGCTGGACGCCGTGATCCGGTCGATGTGGGCCACGGCCCAGGACATGAACACCAAATACAAGGAAACGTCCGAAGGCGGGCTCGCCATCCAGATCCCGGTCAACTTGACCGAATGCTGATCAGGGTTCCTCAGGAATGTCGATTCGATCACTTCTCCGTTCCTGGCTCGGTCGGGAGTCCTTGAGGTAGGCAAGGGGTCCCCTCCGACGCTCGCCTAAACTCCAACCTTCATCCCCGTCAACTCCTCGCTCAGTTCCCAGAGCCGGCGGGCGGCGGCCTCGTCGTGGGTGGGCTTGGAGGACGGGATCGGCTTCTCCTTGGCGAAGTACTTGCCGGTGACCCCGGTGGCCTGGGGCGAGGAAGCCAGGTGAATCGAGGTCTTGGCCCCTTCGTCGGGGGTGATGGCGAAGAGGCTGGCGAATCGCCGCATCATCCAGCCCATCGCGCCGTTGCCCTCGGTGAAGTTGGAGGCGACGAAGCCGGGGTGGAGGGCGTTGGCGGTCACGCCGGTCCCCGAGAGTCGCCGGGCCAGCTCGTAGGTGAACAGGATGTTGGCGAACTTCGACTGGCCGTAGGCGTGCCATCCCCCGTATTTCTTCCGGCCCTGGGGATCGTCGAAGTCGACCTTCGAGACCATCCGGTGGGCCTCCGAGGCGACGTTCACCACACGGGCGGGGGCCCCTTCCTTGAGGGGGTCAAGCAAAAGGTTGGTCAGGAGGAAATAGCCCAGGTGGTTCAGGGCGAAGGTCATCTCGATCCCGTCGACGCTCTCCCGACGCTTGCTGAACATCGCCCCGGCGTTGTTCAGGAGGACGTCGATCCGGGGGTAGCGGGCCTGGACCTCCTCGGCGAGCCTCCGGACCTCGGCCTGCGCGGAGAGGTCGGCGACGAGGGATTCGACGTCGGGGTTGCCGGTCTCCCGGCGGATCGACTCGACGGTCGACTTGCAGCGCTCGGGGCTCCGCCCGATCACGACCACCGACGCCCCCCGGCGTGCCAGCTCCCGGGCGGCGATCCGGCCGATCCCCGCGGTCGCCCCGGTCACCAGGCAGGTCTTGCCGCCCATCGACTTCTCGGAATCCGGATTGGCCATGTCATCCCCGATCGAAGGACCTTCGGGCTCCCGACGCGCGTCGGGCGGCCCCGATCGAATGTTGTAGGCGATCCGGAGCGGTCTCCGCCAGGGGTGCGGGTCGACAATGCCCCGGACTCCGGCATCGGATCGGCCCCATCGTGGATCGGGTCGATCAGGCGACGGCACACCGACCGCGCAGCCATTCTTCGAATTCGAGGGGCGGGAGGGGCCGGCTGATCCAGTAGCCCTGGGCCTGGTCGCAGCCGATTTCGATGAGCATGTCCAGCGTCGGGCGATCCTCGACCCCTTCGGCGGTCACCCGGAGGCCCAGGTTGTGACCGAGGTCGACGACGGCCCGGACGATGCAGGCGCTGGCCTCGCTGGCGACCATGTCGCTGACGAACGATCGGTCGATCTTGACCTCGTCGATCGGGAGATCCTTGAGGTAGGCCAGCGACGAGTAGCCGGTCCCGAAATCGTCGATGGCGATGCCCAGGCCCATCTCGTGGAGCCCTTCCAGGGTCCTTCGGGCCTTCCCCGGGTCGGCCATCATCGCGCTCTCGGTGACCTCGACGACCAGATGCGACGGGGCGACGCGGGCCCGATCGAGGATCCGTCGGAACTGGCCGACCAGCTCCGGGTCTTGCAAGCCGGGGGCCGCGAGATTGACCGCGACCGAGAAGTCGTCGACGCCGACCGGCCAGCCCTTCGAATCGGCCAGGGCGGCCGAGACGGCCCAGAGGTCGATCCCTCGGATCAGGCCGGTCTGCTCGGCCAGGGGGATGAACTGGGCGGGCGGGAGCAGTCCGGCTCGAGGGTGTCGCCAGCGGATCAGGGCCTCGGCCCCGCAGACGTGACGAGTCGCCATGTCCAGCTTGGGCTGGTAGTGCAGCAAGAACTGGTCGTCCCCCAGGGCCCGCCGGAGATCGGCCAGCAGGACCAGGCGCTCGGGGCTATAGAGGGATTGCTCGGCCGAATAGAAGGCGTGGCCGCACTGGGCCCGCTTGGCGGCATACATGGCCACGTCGGCATGCTGGACCAGGGTGATCCGATCGCACCCGTGATCGGGACAGAGGGCCAGGCCGATGCTCCCGCCGACGTCGAGGCGGTGTCCGCCGATCACCACCGGCTCGCTCAGGCACTCCAGGAGCCGCTCGGCGACGATCACCGACTCGTCTCGCCCGGCTCCGGGAAGGATCAGGCCGAATTCGTCCCCGCCCAGGCGGGCCACGGTATCGCCGGGCCGGGCCACCCCCAGCAACCTCGTGCCCAGCCTCTGGAGGATCTGATCGCCGTAATCGTGGCCGAAGGTGTCGTTGATCTCCTTGAATCGGTCGAGATCGGCCAGGAGGACGGCCAGCCGGCCGCCTTCGCCGCGGGCCTCGCAGAGATGGATCTCGAGCCGCTTCTGGAAATGCTCGCGGTTGGGCAATCCGGTCAACGAGTCGCGAGACGCCAGGGAGGCCTGCTCCTCGATGGACTGGTGCCGGGCGGTCACGTCGGCGAACATCCCCTGGATCCCCACGATCTGGTCACGGTCGTCATGGATCGGGCACTTGATCGTGTGGACGATCTGGCGATGGCCCGGGATGGTCGGGTCCCGGTGTTCCTCCTCGATGTCGAGGACGACCCCGCGTTCGAGCGTCCGGCGGTCGTCCTCGCGGTACTTGCGGGCCAGCTCGGCGGGGTAGAGGTCGTAGTCGGTCTTGCCGATCAGCCCCGCCAGGGTGGTGGAATGCATCTGGCAGTACCGGCGGTTCGCGAACGTATAGCGCCCTTCTCGATCCTTGCGGAAGATCGTGTAGGGCACGTTCTCGACCAGCGAGTGATACAGGGACCGCGAGTCTCCCAGGGCCCGCTCGATCTGCTCGCGGTCGGCGACCTCGCCGAGCAACCGAGCGTTGGCCTCTCGCAGCTCCCGGACGCGCGCCTCGAGTTCACGGCGGGCCCGGCTCAGTTCCTCGACGTGCCCGATAGCGTCGGTCAAGTCCTCCAGGGTCAGGACCAGATATCGCGACCCGCCCACGGGCGGGGTGACCTCGCCGGCTCGACCTCGAAATCGACGATAGCTCCCGTCTCGCGCCTTCAGTCGGAATTCCGCGACCGACGGCGGACCCGGGCCCGACTCCTCGGCGAGCAAGCCGGCCAGCCGCTCACGGTCCTCGGGATGCGCCAGCGTCGGCAAGCTCTCGCAATCGCCCAGCAGTTCGGCCAGCCTTGGCGAGCTGAAACACTCGCCGGTCGCCTGCGACCGGATCCAGCAGGTGACAACCTCGCCCAATCCCCCCAGGATCGGCCACCCCTCTCCAGACGGTCGCCTGGAAGGGGAGGATTGCGGAATCAGGGAAAACGCCAGGGGCTTTCCTAATCGACTCATGCAAACAGCCTGCCTTACGAGGAAAGCCCACCCTACCTGAATTCCAGTCGGGGATACTGTGCGAGCCTGGGCGGGCTCTCGAACTCAAGCGTAGTTCACGATTCGCCCGGCCCGCGATTCGGCGGTCCGGGTTGTCGCCCCGAAACCCCTCGACGGTGTAAGATGGCTCCACGCTGGCCTGTTGGGATGACGACCTCGCCGGGCCAGGCGAGCCCGAGGAGCCTCCGATGACTTCGATCTCGTGGCGGGCCTCGCTCCTCCTGCTGGGACTCCTGGCCGTGATCGGCCGGCCATCGTCCGCGGGAGACCGTCGGCCGATCGTCGAGACCGACCTGTTCCAGTTCCTCTGGGCGGCCGATCCCCAGATCACCCCCGACGGTTCCCGGGTGGCGTTCGTCCGGGTGGCCGTCGACCGCGACCGAGACGACTACGTGAGTTCGATCTGGGCGGTCCCCGCCGAGGGGGGCGAGCCGGTCCGCCTGACCGGCGGGCCTCGCGACTCCTGGCCCCGCTGGTCGCCCGACGGCTCGCGACTCCTGTTCCTCCGCAAGTCCGACGCCGAGGGGAAGGTGATCCGCCCGCCGCAGGTCTTCGTCCTGACCTTGAAGGGGGGGGAGCCCCGACCCTTGACCGACCTGCCCGGCGGCGTCTCGGCACCGGCCTGGTCGCCCGACGGCCGAGCCGTCGCCTTCCTCGCCGGGGTATCCTCCCAGGCCCCCCACAAGGCCGGTCCCGACGATCGCAAGAGCGACGTCCGGATCGTCACCCGGGCCGAGTTCCAGTGGGACCACCGCGGTTACATGGACCAGATCGCCCACCTCTGGGTCGTCGGGGCGGCCGAGAAGTCGCACCCGAGGTGCCTGACCTCCGGGCCGTTCGAGGAGTCCGACCCCTGCTGGTCGCCCGACGGCAAGAAGCTTTATTTCGTCTCGGACCGAGACCCCGAGCCCCACGGCCGACCCGAACGGGTCGCCCTCTACGCGGTCTCTTCCGGGGGAGGGCCGATCGAGGCCATCGCCGCGATCCCGGGGATCATCTCCGCTCCCTCGCCCGCCCCCGACGGCCGGAGCCTGGCCTTCCGGGGGACCCTGACCGAGGAGGTCCGATCGTACACCCCGCCCGACCTCTTCGTGGTCGACCTCGTCGCCAAAGGGCCGCCCCGGAACCTGACCGCCGATTGCGATGACGACATCGGCGGCAACCTCTCGGGAGACCAGCACCCTCCCCGGGCCTCGTCGCCAACCCGGCCAATTTGGTCGAATTCGGGCCGGAGCCTGGTCGACAAGGTCGCCCATCGGGGGAAGGTCAACCTGGTCTCGTTCGAGGCCGCCAACGGCCAGGCCAAACCCGTGACGACCGGCGAAAGCGACGATTTCGCCTTCGACGGGTCGGCCGACGGGTCGAAGATCGCCTTCCTGTCGATGACCGCGACGACCCTGGCCGACGTCTTCGTGACCGACTCGGGAGGAGGCCCGCCCCGGAAGCTCACCGACCTGAACGCCCGGCTCTTCGAACGCATGGACCTCTGCCCTCCCGAGCCGATCCGCTATCACAGCTTCGACGGCCTCGAACTCGCCGCCTGGGTCCAGAAGCCGCCCGGCTTCGACCCTTCGAAGACCTACCCGATGATCCTGAACATCCACGGGGGGCCGCACGTGGCCTACGGCGCGACGTTCCTACACGAGGTCCAGACCCTGGCCTCCAGGGGCTACGTCGTGCTCTACGCCAACCCCAGGGGGAGCAGCAGCTACGGCGCGGAGTTCGGCAACGCGATCCAGCACCAGTATCCCGGCGACGACTACAAGGATCTCATGGCCGGGGTCGACGAGCTGATCCGCCGGGGTTCCATCGACCCCACTCGACTGGGGATCACCGGGGGGAGCGGCGGGGGGCTCCTGACCAACTGGGCGATCACCCAGACCGACCGCTTCGCCGCCGCCGTGGCCGAGCGGTCGATCGCCGACTGGTCGACCTGGTGGTACGCCACCGACGTGGCCCTCTTCCGGGCCACCTGGTTCAAGACGCCACCGTTCCAGGACCCCGCCGGATTCGCCGAGAGGTCGCCCATCACCTTCGTCGAGAAGGTGAAAACCCCCCTGATGCTGATCGAGGCCGACGCTGACCTCCGGACCCCCGCCGTCGCCGGGGGCGAGGCGATGTTCCGAGCCCTCAAGGCGCTGAGGAAGCCCGTCGTGATGGTCCGATTCCCCGAAGAGGCCCACGACCTCGCCCGATCCGGCCGCCCCTGGCACCGCGTCGAGCGGCTCCAGCACCGGGCCAACTGGTTCGACAAGTACCTGAAGGACAGGCCCATGCCCCAGTACGACCCGATCGACGAGCGGCCGGAATAGCGAGCGAGGGAGACATCAGGCCATGCGATTCTCGATCGGCAAGCTCATGATCCTGGTGGCGATCTGCGCCATCGGCTTCTCGCTGAGATACTGGGAGTTCGGCGCCCTAGTTCTCCTAGGCGGCCTCCCGATGCTGGTCGTGCTGGCCGTCGCGGCGCTGTTCCAAGCTCCGGGCCGAACATCGATCGATCGCTTCCTGAAAGCCGGCGGAGTAACCCTCGTGGTTTACCTCGGGATCGCGGCGGTGGCCGCGAAACCGATCAACACTCTATTGTTAACGAACGTGAACCAGCTCATTCCGCTGGGAAACCGGTCGCTGCCGATCCTGGTGGGTCGGATCAGCCTGGGCGTCCTCCTGAATCTCGCGCCGCAGCTCGCCCTCGCGGGCTTGCTGGCCGAGCGGCTTCGAGGGCCGAGGAACGCCCTTGTCCCTTCGGCATCCCCCAACACTCGATCCTCCGGAAGCCCCCCATGATCCGCCGCGACTGGCTCCGTGCCTTGATGGCAACGCCCCCGTACACCTGGCTCAGACCTTCGTTCGGACAGGCGACCATCTCCGAGCCGAACGCGGCGGTGGTCTACCGGAAGGTGTTCGGTTGGGGAGGAAGCTTGAGCGAGGAGGATTGGGACCGGCTTCGAAAGGCCGCGACGATCAACGTCGATGATCGGGCGATCGAAGACCTGATCCGGAAAGCCAGACCCATCCTCGAAGCGATCCGCGAAGCGGCGACGATCGAGCATTGCGATTGGGGGATCGAGACGGTCTCGCCCGATGATATCGGCAAGGGTCATCTCGACCCATCCAACATCAACGTCATCCGCCTCGCGTACCTGTCGAGCCGCCGTCTCGCCCGGTTGGGCCGGGGAAGGGAAGCCCTCGACGACATCTTCGCCGGCTTGAAAATGGCCCATCGGATCGGGGCGGGTGGTGTGCTGATCGCCCGGATTCTGGAGTGCGGCGGTGAAGTCCCGGCGTTCCAGACCCTCGGTCGGATTTTGCCCGAACTGGATCGCGCGACGCTCGACGACATTTCGGGGCGGCTCGAAGCCCTGCCTCTGCCCGAACCCGCCTCGGCCGTGGTCGGACCCGAGTCGCGGTTCATCCTGGGATCGCTCCGGGCCAACCTCGCGACGGTCGGCCCGAAGCTCGTCGATAAGGACTGGAGCGAGATCGGCTTCGATCTGGAGACGGAGAAAGACAAGGTCGCGACGCTCAAACGGCTGACCGGAGGGGATCGAGAGAAACTGCTCGCCCACCTCGACGCGACTGGCCCGGCCTTCGCCGAACTGGCACGCCGCCTTGATCTCCCTCGTCCCGGCTGTCGAGCGTCGCTCGACGAGTTCGCCAGGACAGAGCGATCGACCTGGCCGATCGTGGCGGGGCTGGTCGAGAACGTCTGGGGTACCCGTCATATGTTCGACCGGATGCGAGCCTTGCGGGCCATGCTCCAGGCGGGCCTGGTCCTGATCCGAGACGGAGAACCCGCCTTTCGCCGGGAGCGTGACCCGTTCGGGACCGGCGGCTTTGGCCTGGAGCGGGGAGGGACGGGATACCTGATCCGCTCGGCCATGAGCGACGAAGGTAAACCGGAGGTGAGCCTCGGAATCGGCAAGGCGGGCTGATCTGGATGCAGACGGCCAGGGGCCACGGATCGCCGCAACCCCCGGCCCGTCGGCGATGCCGGTTCACTTCAGGTCGAAGTCCTGGACGGGCTTGTCGGCCGTGACTTCGGCCTCCAGGCCGGAGGTCGTCAGGGAGTTGTACTTCTTGGGGACGAGATCCTTGGGAGGCTTGTAGCCCGGGGAGGAGCCGGGCATCATGTTCGGGTCGCCATCGGTGGCGATGATCATGACCTTGTGATGGCCGGGGAGCGCCCCATCCTTTTCGGCAAAGGTGCTGAGCTGGTAGGTCCCGTCGGCCTGGATCGCCCCGGTGGCCGGCTGGCCCTGGTCGGGCTGGAAGGTCACGGTCCCCTTGGTGACCGGCTGGCCCTTGTAGGTCACCTTGCCCGAGACCGGCAGGGTGTCGGGGAACTCGGACTTGGCCCCGCACCCGGCCCCCGAGAGGGCCAGGGTCGCGACGAGGGCGAGGGCGGGCATCGTGCCGAACTGCATGGCGGGGGCTCTCCGGGTCGGTTGGAGGGGATCAATAGGCGTCGGCACTGATGACCTCGCCTCGGGCCCGGGTGCTGAGGGCCCGGTAGACGTTCATGTTGATCGTCTCCTTGAGGTATCGGACCGAGCCGTCGGCCAGGCCGACATTGATCCCGCCGGGGTGCTGGCTCCGGAAGCCGTAGCAATAGCCGGGGTTGCCCCGGTCGCGATTGACCTTCTGGTTCATCGGGATCGAGACGGTGGCGACCGACGAGTTGCTCTCGGACCAGGCGTTCCAGTTGCAGGTGTTGGGGAGCGCCTCGCCGGTCAGCAGGGTGTTGCTGGTGCCGTCGGTGACCGCCGCGATGGGGACGACCATCTGGGCCCGCCAGAACATCCCGGTGGCCGTCGGCGTGCCGCCGCTGAGGTCGCCGTAGGCGTTGTTCGAGCCGGGGAAGGGGCCGGTCGTGTTGTCGCCCAGGTTCCCCTTGTAGCAGGTCCCGGCGATCCACCAGAGCTTCATGGCGTCGCCGATGGTCCCGGCGTAGCCGTTCCAGTCGGACTGGCCCTGCTGGAGGATCGGCCCGGAATAGCTCGGGCAGGTGTAGGCGGAGATCGGGATGGCCATCACGGTCGTATTGGTGAAAGAATAGGCCGCGCGATCCGCCACGGTGTTATAGGAGTTGAACAGGTTGGTCTGCTCGATCATCGGCAGGATCTGCACCATCCAGCTCGTCCGATAGTCGGTCTGGGCGAACCAGACGGGGACGCCGCCCACCTGGGACGGGAAGATTCCGTTGATGTCCGCGTAATTGTGGCAGGCCAGGCCGATCTGCTTGAGGTTGTTGACGCACTGGGCCCGACGGGCGGCCTCGCGGGCCGCCTGGACCGCCGGCAGGAGCAGGGCGATCAGCACGGCGATGATGGCGATCACCACCAGCAATTCAATCAGCGTGAAGCCGCTCCGGATCGATCGATGTACGCGCATGGCACCTCCGTTCGGAAGGGGGAGAGAGAGTTGTCGGGATTTCGACGGATGAAAGGTTGAGAACGAGTGACAAATTCCATCCGTCCGACCCTACCGTGTAATAAAGCCGTGCGGCGGGGCTGAAGCAACACATTTTCCTCGCCGATTTTAAACGCACGCCGATCCTTGGCAGGACGGCGGGGCCGGGCCATCGAATCGGGCTCGGTCCCCCGATCGACGGTTTACGAATCGCGCGGGCCTTTCTACAATGGGTCGCGAATCCAGGCAGCCCGGTGTCCGGGGGCGATCAAGCCCCCACGCCCCTCCGGGCTCGCGAGGTCTCGCGACGTCCTCTCCCCGGACCGAGTCGCCTCGCTCTCCTCCGTTCAAGCTCGGGCGGAACTCTCCGCCCCGGGCCGCGTCTTCCCGTCATGTCGACGCCCGCGAATCAGGAGCAGCGATGAACCAGCCCTTGGGACCGGAACAACGTCGAGACCTCGCGCGTCGCGGCTACTCTCGCCGCGACTTCGGCCGGATCGTGGCCCTGCTGACCGCGGGGGGCACGCTCCCCTTCTACAATGAGGCGGCGCTGGCCCAGGGGCTCTCGGCCCTGCCCAGCCTGCCCGCCGACGCCGTCCGGATCAACGCCAACGAGAACCCGATGGGCCCTTGCCCCGAGGCGATCGAGGCGATTCAGGCCGTCGTCTCACAAGGAGGCCGATACCTCTACGGCGAGACGGGCACCTTCGTCGAGACCATCGCCGGGATCGAGGGGCTGAGCCCGGATTCGGTCCTGCCGTTCGCCGGGTCGAGCGACCCGCTCCACCGGGCGGTCCTGGCCTTCACCTCGCCGACGAGGTCGCTGGTCACCGCCGACCCCGGCTACGAGGCCGCCGAACGAGCCGCGAGGTTCGTGGGGGCGAACGTCATCCGGGTCCCGCTCCGCAAGGACGGCTCGCACGACATCCCGGCGATGATCGCGGCCGACCCCGAGGCCGGGCTGCTCTACGTCTGCAACCCCAACAACCCGACCGGTACGGTCACGAAGAAGGAAGACGTCGACGCCCTGGTCGCCGGCAAGCCCAAGGGGGCGGTCATCCTGCTGGACGAGGCCTATATCCACCTCTCGACGACCGCCGAGCCGGGCACGCCGCACGTCCTGGCCGATCGGGATGTGGTGATCCTCCGGACCTTCTCCAAGCTCTACGGGATGGCCGGGCTCCGCGCCGGGGCGGCGTTCGGCCGGCCCGACCTCCTGGAGAAGATCAGGGGGTTCGGCGCGGGGGCCTTGCCCGTGACCGGGATGGTGGGGGCCACGGCCAGCCTGAAGGCGAAGGGCCTGGTCGAGTCGCGTCGGAAGATCATCGGCGAGATCCGCGGGGAGACCGTCGAGTGGCTCGACAAGAAGGGCTACGCGGTGATGCCCTCGGAAGCGAACATGATCATGATCGACGTCCGGAGGCCGGGCCGCTCGGTCTTCGAGGCGATGATCCGGCAGAAGGTCGCGATCGGCCGGACCTGGGCCTCGATGCCCAACCATGTCCGGGTCTCGATCGGCACCCGCGACGAGATGGCGAAGTTCCGGGCCGCCTTCGCGCGAGTGATGGATGCCTGACCCGACCGGGGATCGTTCGAGGCGGAAGGCGGGGCGGGGCACTTACGGATGGCGGGACCTCTCGGGCGATGCCTCGGGGGGGGCCGTCGCCGCGCTGATCGCCTTGCCCTACGGCCTGGCGATGGCCCGATTGATGGGGCTCCCGCCCGCGCTGGGGCTGTTCACGTCGATCGCCACCGCGCCGGTGACGGCCCTCTTGGGCCGGAACCCCGTCCTGATCGGCGGGACGGCCAGCGCGACCGTGCCGTTCCTGGTCGCCTCGGTGCAGTCCGAGGGGGTGGGGGGATCGGCCAAGGTCGTGCTGGCGGCCTCGGTCCTGATGATGGCGTTCGGCCTGCTGAAGCTGGGCCGGTACATCGCCCGGGTCCCGCACGCGGTCGTCTCCGGCTTCTCGTGCGGGGTCGGGGCGATGATGGTGATCCTCCAGCTCCGGACCTTGCTGGGCCTCCCGACGTCGGCCGGGAGCCCGCTGATCCAGCTCGCGAACACCCTGGGGGAACTGGGCGAGGCCCGCCGAGAGCCGATGGTCCTGGGAGCGATCGTGATCCTGGGGGCGTTCCTGGCGGCTCGGCGTTGGCCACGCTCCCCTTCGGCCCTGATCGGGGTGGGCCTGGCGATCGCGGCGAGCCACCGGCTCGGCTGGCGGGAGCGGGCCGTCGGGGCGTTCTCGACCGACTGGCCGCCGCTGGCGAGCTTCGCGTGGGACGCCTCGGATCTGCCGAAGGTCCTGCCGACCGCGTTCGGGCTGGCGGTCGTGGCCTCGGTCAACATCCTGATCACGTCGAGGGTCGTCGAGCACTTCCGGGGGCGGCATCGCCCCTTGCGACCGGCCGATGCCGACGCCGAGCTGGGGGCTTATGGGATCGCCAACCTTTGCGCCGGGGCGTTCGGGGCCCCGCCCAGCGTGGGGATCCCGGCCCGGAGCCTGGCGAACGTCCGTTCCGGGGGCCGGACCCGGCTCTCGAACCTGGCCCACGCGGCGGTCCTGGTCCTCCTGGTCCGGTTCGGCTCGGGCCTGATCGCGCAGATCCCGCTGGCGAGCCTGGCCGGGGTGACGGCGTTCGTGGGCCTGGGCCTCCTGGAGTGGAGCACCTGGCGACGGCTCCCCCGGATGCGGAGGGTCGACGCGGCGGCGTTCCTGGCCACGACCTTCGCCACGCTGGCGACCAACGCGGTGGCGGCCGTGGCCATCGGCTGCTCGCTCTACGCCGCCCGGCAACTCTACCTCAGGTTGATCGGGCCGATCCCCGCGATCGGAGTGATCGGCCCGCGCGAGGTGGAGGGTTGACCCATCCCCGGATCATGCCTGGAGCACGATCCGATACCGCGCCTTGCCGGCCCGGAGGTGGTCGAGGGCCTTGTTGACCTCGGCCATCGGGAACGACTCGATGATCGGACGGACGCCCTTGCGGGCGGCGAAGTCCAGCATCTTCGCGGTGTCGGAGGGACTGCCCACCTGGGCCCCCGACACCGATCGATCGGCCAGGAGCGGAAATGCGGGGAACTTCAGGTCCGAATCGGGGATGCCGACCAGGCAGAGCCTGCCCTGGGGCCGGAGCGCCCCGACGTAATCGGCCCAGGGGAGGTCCGCCGCGACCGTCGAGATGATGAAGTCGAAGGTTCCCGCCGCCGCCTTCAGCTCGTCGGTCCCCTTGGTGGCGATGAAGTGCGACGCCCCCATCTGGCGGGCCTCGTCATCCTTCGAGTGGCTCGAAGAGATCGCCGTCACTTCGCAGCCGAAGGCCGCCAGGAACTGCACCGCCAGATGCCCCAGGCCGCCGATCCCGACCACGGCCGTCTTCATCGAGGCATTCACGCCGTAGTGCAACATCGGCGAGAAGACCGTGCTCCCGGCGCACATCAAGGGGCCGGCGACCGACGAGTCGAGCCCTTCCGGGATCGGCACGGCGAACTTCCAGTGGGCCCGGACCGACTCGGCCCATCCCCCGTGGTGGTGCACGATGGTCGGCTGGTTCTGCGAGCAGAACGACTCCAGCCCCTTCACGCACCACTCGCACCGGCCGCACGAGTTGCACGACCAACCGACCCCCACGCGCTGGCCGACCGTCAGGGCGTCGACCTCCGACCCGACCGCCTGGACGGTGCCGATCACCTCGTGGCCGGGGACCAGCGGATAGGCGGAAAACCCCCAATCATTGTCGATCATCGCCAGGTCGCTGTGGCAGATCCCGCAATGGCTGACCTTGACCTCGACCTCGTGGGGGCCGAGCGGGCCGGGCTCGTACTCGAACGGCTCCAGCGGCTGCTTCGGCCCCTTGGCGGCATAAGCCTTCACGCCCATGTCGGTCGGACTCCTCGGTGTAGATCGGGTTGATACGCCAACTTCACGGACATGATAGGCGGATCGGCAAGGGCGGAAAACCCCGAGGTCCACCCTCCGTGCTCATCAACGAGCGGCCGGTTTCGCCAGCTTCGAGGGTCGGGCCACCATCGGGGCCGGGACGGCCCCAGCGTCGAGGCCCTGGGTATGGTCGGCATATCTCCCGAGCGGCTGGCGCGAGAGATACCACCAGGTGAGCAGCCCGCAGGGGAAGAGCAGGGCGCTGATCGTCTGCGAGATCGTCAGGCCCATCAGGAAGGCCCCTTCGTCGTCGCGGAGCCACTCGATCAGGAACCGGGTCGCCGGGTAGCAGACCATCAGCAGGGCCATGACCTCGCCGTCGCGTCGGCGTCGGGGATAGTAGGCGGTCAGGAGGACCAGGAGGATCAGGCCATCGAGGACCGCGTAGATCTGGGCGGGGTGGATGGCGAGCGATCGGGTCGCCTCCGGCAAGATCCATCCGGCCTCGACATGGTGGGTCCACGGGAGCGAACCCGAGGGGAACGTGATCGCCCAGGGGAGGTCGCAGACGCCCCCGAAGCAGCATCCGTTGAGGAAGCACCCCACCCGCCCCAGCGCGATCCCGATGGCCAGCGAGGGGGCCACCGCATCGCACATCGCCCGGAACGGGAACGGGTTGCGGAACCAGTAGGCCACCGACCCGATCAGCCCGCCGATGATGCAGCCGTAGAAGACGATCCCGCCCTGCCAGACCTTGAAGATGTCCCAGAACGAATGGATCGTCTCGGGGTACTCCATCAGGAACAGGGCCCTGGCCCCGATGAATCCTCCGGAGAGGAGCCAGACGGCCAGTTCGAAGACGACCTCCGGGTTGATCCGCTCGCGAGCCGCCCGCCAGGCCGTCAGGTAGACCGCCGAGCCCGCCGCGGCGACCAGCATCAGGCTGAACCCGTGGATCTTCAGGCCCAGGCCGGGCACCTCGAACAGGATCTGCCACATCGTCGAGACCTCCGGTACGCGAACCCGCCCGCCCGCCGGGGCGCGCGGCCCCGGCGGACGGGAGGATGCCCGGAAGGGCGAGATCTGGCAACCCCAGGTCGACCCGCGTTACTTGGACGACTTCGAGGGGGCAACGTAAGTATCGAAGACCCGGACCTTGGCGAAGCTATCCTTGCACTCGGCGACGAACTGGTCGTGCCGGGCGCTCTTGAGGTATTCGCCCAGCTTCCCCTTGTTCTCGAAGACGACCAGCAGGGCCACGTCGAACTCGCGGTCGCTGACCGGCTCGACCACGTCCTCGGCGATCGTCCCGACCGAGAACGAGGTCACGCCGGGGTGGTTCGAAAGGTACTTCTCGCAGGCCTCGACGAACTTCGCGCGGGACTCCGGCGAGCGGTCCTTGAGGGTGAACATGACCGAGTGGGCGAGCATGGGCTCGGCCGCCTCGGCGGCGGGGATCACGACGCCCGCGAGCAGGGCGACGAGACCGAAGGTGACGAGGTGGCCCGGGTGAGGGACGTTCATCGGTGTTACTCTCGGTTGGGGATGGGGTGATCGCCAGCCTGGTGGCGAACCGACATCATGACGAGGGACGCCGGGCCAGGCAAGCGGCCCGATCCCCAACCGCAGGACCTCAGGCGGCGACCCGGAGGCGGTCCCGACCCCATCGCCAGGCCAGGACCACCGGCAAGGCCAGGGCCGACAGGACCAGCGACGACGGCTCGGGCACGCTGGCCAGGGCGATCTGGCCGGCGATCACCGAGTAGCCGGCCTGGTTGGGGTGGACGTTGTAGTCGGGGGCCGCGAAGAGGGTCAGCTCCTTCTCCCGACCGACGAAGGGGGAGTAGATGTCCACATAAGTCGCGCCGAAGGCCGGGGCGAGCGATTCCAGGGTGGCATTGAGCCCCAGGATCGCCGGGCCCGCGAGACCCGCGAACGGGTGGGTCGGGTCGGCAGGGAAGGGATTGTACTGGCCCAGGACAAAGACCCTGGCCCCCGGCAAGAGGGCATGGACCTCGGCCAGCAAGGCCCCTTCGTTATTCGCGATCGCGCCAAGAGTCTGGAGCAAGAGCGCCTGCTTCCCGGCAGCGTCGGCCGACTGGAATGCCGCCGAGCCGGCCAGCAGGAAGAGGTCGTTCGCCCCCAGGGAGATGGTCACCGTGTCGATCGAGTTCCCCAGGGCCGCCTGGGTGGCGATCGTCGAGAGGAACTTCGCGTGCTGGCTGACGATCGCGGCGGGGTCATAATTCAGATTCAGCGACGCGACGAAGTCGTCGGGGAATCCGGCGTTGTTCCGACCGGCTCCGGAGAAGAAGCTAGAGGTGGACTCGCCGTCGATCGCCAGGTTAACGACCTCGGGCCGGACGCCCCCCGCGAGCGTGGCCAGGAAGTCGGCATAGTGCCCGACGAATCCTCGGTCGCCGAAGGACGGATCCTGGGTGAAGTCGGTCTCACCGAAGGCGATCGAGTCGCCCAGCGATAAATAGGTAGAGAACCCCGCGCGGGCGGGATGGCCCAGGCCCGAGAGCACGGCCAGGACAACGACCGCAAACATCCCTGCTCGGATCATGATTCCACATTCTTTCGGGCTATTACTTTGGCGCTTCGATCGAGATCGGCAACGACGCCGATTCTCGTCCGAGAGGTTCTACCGGAGGGGTCGGCCTCTGGCAAGCTCCGTCGACATGTGCGATTCCGAAAGCGAGATGCGGCGATCCTCGACGGGGTGCCGGGCTGATCGGAGGACGCGGACCCTCGGCGGGTTGACCCAAGGTCAACCTTCCTCCGGGGATGCCCGTCAGCCTCTTCGGGATCGTCGACGGCCCCGTCAGGCGAGCGGGTCGGGTTTCGGCTTCGGGGCGACATCGCGGGAACCCAGGGCCGTGCCGAGGGCCGTGCCCGCGGCCACGCAGAACACCGCCAGGAGCCGCGGCGTTCGCTCGCCCGGGATGGGGGACGTCAGCCGGACGAGCGGGAACCCCGCGACGCTGATCAATTCGAAGGCCACCGTCCCGATGACGGCCCCGACCAGGCCGCCGAGCAGGCCCGCGACGATCGAGCGGGAGCCCCCGAGACCGACCCCGAACGCCAGGCCGGCCGCCGCCCCGATCGGCAGCCAGATGCCGCCGCGGATCAGCAGAGGGAGCAGGACGCCCGACTCGGGGTCGAGATTCCGATAGAACAGCAAGGTCATCGGCCAGGACGCCAGGGCCCCGACCGCTCCCCCGAGGATCGCCCCGATCAGGCCGGCCTTCAGCGACGCGCTGGAGGATCGCCCGGCCAGCCCACCGGCCAGCCCCAGCGCACCGCCTAGCGCGACACCGAGCAGGCCATAGGCGAGGGCCGTGTTCTTCGCCTCCGTGGGGGGCCTCTCCTGGCGCACCATCTCGCTGAGCGCCGGCCCCCTCGCATAGCCGTCGAGTTGCTCGAAGTTCGCCGGACGCCGGTTCGGCGGCTGGAAGGTCCCGGAAGTCGCCTCGCCTCCGAGCCCGGCCGCCAGAGCGGCGAGCAGACCCGCCGCCAGCGCCAGGGCAGTCAGGCCCGCTCCTGGGCGAACCGCTCTCGCGGACGCCCGGACCTGTGGCATGGGTTCATCCGCGGCGCTCGGGTGATCTGCTTGCATCGCCGGAATCCCTCATCTCGCGGATTGGATTATCAAAAAGAGTTTGGACAACCCTCATTTCCTGTGCGTAAAATCCCACTCTATCAAGCAACTCGAACGTTAGCTAAGCCTTGAGCCAAGAATTCGAGCCTGAGAACCTGCCGGTTCGTCGTCGGGAAGCTCGCGTCCACTCCGATTGTCATTCCGGACTCCGAGCGGTTCCTTCGAAACTGGCCGCTCCTACCTCAAGAAGCATTCTGGGTTGCAGAACCTTGCCCCCCCGAGGAGATCATTTGGTGCCCAGGACACATCTCCGCCCATTCCTCCCGCTCGCCCTCTTCGCGTCGGCCATCCCGATCGGGAGCCTGGCCGGATGCAGTCAGGCTGACAATCCCAAGATCCCTGAGGTCGCGGTGCCGGAGCCCCCGGAGAACTCCAAGCCCCTGAATATCCCGAAGAAGGGGGGACAGCCATACGGGGCGAGCAGTAAATACGAGGAGCTGATGAACAAGAAGTTCGAGAATCAGAAGAAGAGTAACTGACACCCTCCGCAGCGGGGCAGGGCCTCTGGAGAGAGGGTCGCCCCGCACAGGCCGCCATGGGGGGAGTCTCGGGAGGCGATGCCCGCCGAGTTCCCCCACCGTGACCGCAGGCATGAACCTGGATCGCCTGGCGGGCGGAATTGCCCGTCAGACTAGCCGGGGCCTGGTCCCCCCGCCATCCCTTGGGTTTCGCGCTTCCTGAATCTCGGGCCCCACTCTTCATCCTTCACTGATTCGAGGAGTATTCGCCATGAATTCGTGTGACCGAACCGCTCGGCGGCACCCCGCAGGGTTCACCCTGATCGAGCTGCTGGTGGTCATCGCCATCATTGCCGTGCTGATTGCCTTGCTCTTGCCGGCGGTCCAGGCGGCCCGCGAGGCCGCCCGACGCGCCCAGTGCATCAACAATCTCAAGCAACTCGGGCTGGCCCTGGCGAACTACGAGTCGGGGAACCAGTCGTATCCCCAGGCCTATGCCCAGGTGGCGATCTGGGACGCGAACAACTCCAACGGGACCGGCGGGACGTCGGGGTGGGGCAACTGGAGCCCGCAGGCGCAGCTGCTCGGATACATGGAGCAGACCGCCGTCTACAACGCGATCAACTTCAGCATCTCCGCGGCGGACAACTGCGACAACGGCGTCCAGGCGACCGCCAACCTCACCCGGATCAACTCGTTCCTCTGTCCGTCCTCAACGTTGCCCACCGGGCAATACGGGGATGTGCCGGCCTGGATGACCGACCGCTACCCGGGCAACAACTACTTCGGCTCGATCGGCTCGGGCATCTGCCCCTGGGCCTCGAACGTGGGCCATAACGGCACGTTCGCGACCACCTCGGCGGGGATGCGGGGGACCTGCGCCATCCGCGACATGACCGACGGGACGAGCAACACCGTCGCCTTCGGCGAATGGCGGATGGGCGACAATGACATCAATCGATTGTCGATCCAGGACGTGGTCAACATCGGGGCCATGGGATCTTCCACGGTCGGTGGCATCGGGAGCTGGGACGGCGCCACCAGCTTCTTCCCCGCGGGCCAGGCGGACTTCCAGTCCTTCCTGAACACCTGCGCCGGCAATGCGAAGGCTTCGGTCGGCAACTGGAAGACGAACAAGAGCGACGTGGGCAAGACCTGGACGATCGGCATGCTCGGCACCTCGCTCGGGACGATGGTCCTGCCGCCGAACTCCCAATACCCCAACTGCCAGCTCGAGCCCTGGGGGGGCGACATGGACGCCCCGGGCATGATCAACCTGAGCAGCTATCACCCCGGCGGGGCGAGCGTCGCCTTCTGCGACGGCTCGGTCCGGTTCCTCAAGTCGACCACCAACAACACCGTGATCTGGTATCTCGGCTCCCGGAATGGGGGCGAAGTCCTCTCGGCCGACTCGTACTGACCGACCCGCCTATCGGCCGGGGATCGTCCCCGGCCGATGGGACGGGCCGCTTGCGGCCGGATGATCCGATGCGGAAACAGGCCGGCCGGAGCGAGGCATTGGTGTCGAGTTCAATGGTCTGGAGCCCCCGATCTCGCCGTCGACGGTCGATCCTCCTCGGGGCGGTCGCCGTGGTCGTCGCGGTGGGCGGCGGCCTCGCGTTCTGGCGGGCGCACCAGGCGAATCGTGCGGCCCTGGCCCGGGCCGCCATCGATCAGGCGCGAGCCGACTTGGAGCGCGGCCACGCGGCCCTGGCCCTGCATAGGGTCGCGCCGGTCCCCGAGCGAGGGCCGTGGGAGGCCGACCTCCTGACCGTCAAGGGGCTGGCATTCGCCGCGCTCGACCGACCCGATGAAGTCCGGCCGCTGCTCGAGCGGTCGCTGGCGCTCAACCCGAACCAGCCGATGGCGGCCCGGGTGCTCGCCGCGGTCTACTTCGCGGCGATCCAGCCGGTCCGAGGGTTCGAGCTGCTCGAGCGGGTCGCCCGGCTCGACCCGAAGGACTATAGCCCCTGGTATGCCGCCGGCGAGATCCTCCTGCACGTCCAGAACCGGCCCGCGGACGCCGTGCGTCCGCTGAAGGAGGCGCTCCTCCGCCGGCCGGACCACGAGGAATCGCGGATCAACCTGATAGAAGCCTTGCTCGCCCTTGGCCAGTTCGAAGAGGCGTCGCCCCTGCTCGAACCGACGCTTCGCGAACATCCCGACGATCCCCGGTTGCTCCACCTCGCCACCCGCCAGGCCCGACTCTCGGGCCAGCCCGAGGAGATGAATCGCTACGCTGAGCGGGTGCTCGCGATGGACCCCGACGACCCCGAAGCCCTGCTGACCCGAGGCCAGTATCGCCAGATGATCGGCCGCCCGCGAGACGCCCTGGCCGACGCCGAGAGGGCGGTCGCGCTGAAGCCGGACGACCCGGCCGCGCTGAACCTCCTCGCCCGGCTCGAAAGTTCCCTCGACCTCAAGGATCGGGCCTTGGCGACCGCGACGCGGCTCCGCGAGGCCCGCGAGCGGGATCAGCGGCTCGGATCACTCCAGGAACAGGTCACGGCCCACCCCGACGACCCCGAGCCTCGCTGGCGGCTCGGCAATGCGGCGGCCGAGTCGGGACTTCGGAAGCTGGCCATCAACAGCTTTCGCGCGGCCCTGACCATCAACCCCCGCTGCCGACCAGCCCTCGACGGCCTGACCACCCTCGGCGTCCCGGTCCCTCGACGACCATCGCGTTGATCGGGGACCTATCGCCTACGGATATGAGGGGACTGTTCCCGGTGGGCGTCGAGATTCAGTCGCGATCGCCCCGGGTTTGGTAAGACTTCTCGCCGGCGTCGACTTCCAGGCCGAGCCGGTTCCGGGGCGGGGCGATCGGGCAGGTGGCGTGCGGCGTGTAGGCGCAGGGGAGGTTGACGGCCTTGTTGAAGTCGAGGATCACCGAGTCGCCCAGGGGTGGCTCGGCGGTGAGCTGGCGGGCGTTGGCCGGGGTGGTCCGGCCGGCGGTGGCGTCGCGGAAGACGAACCAGAGGCGGCCATCGGGCTCGCTCGCGGCGTCGAGTCGATAGGTCTGGCCGTCCCTCTCGAAGGTGGCGTAACCGGGGCTCGGCAGGACGTCGCGGGTTCCGACGATCGTGTCGAAGGCGATCTCGGTCGGCACCGGATGGGGCGTGAACTTGGCGGCGATCTTCCAGTCCTCGGCGACCGGGAACCAGCGGAGCCCGGCGAAGTCGCGCCGGATCGGGCTCTCGTTGTCCTTGATCCGGATCGCGAACCGATCCCCGCGTTTGAGGAGGATCAGTCGGAACCGGCCCACGGCCAGGACGTCGGGCAAGCCCTTCGCGTCGGAGTGGATCTCGCCCCCCTCGAAAGGCCGACCGCCCCGGAGGAAGGTCACGCCCGGCGCGGGCCGGAAGGCGGCCTTCTGGCCATCGAGCGTCAGGACGCCCACGGTGGGCGGGGCCCCTTCGGGCAGGAGGACGTCGGACGATGGGTCGCCGCCGACCTTCGACTCGCCGGGCCGGACCCAGGCCAGGCCCGCGACCGTCAGCCAGCCGTCCTCGGCCTTGAGCCCGGCCTCGCGGTCGAGCCGGAACCGCTCGACCTCGGCCCGGTAGTCCTCGTCGGCCGAGGCAGGACCGGCCGCCGCGAGGGCCATGAAGATCGGGACGAGGAACGATCGACGGGGGATCCATCGGGTCATCGGTCGGCTCCGAAGGGTGGGGCAGGGGGGTTCGGACGGGTCGCGCGGAGAGCACGCGACCAGTTCGATCGATCGAGAATTACTTGCCCCGGTGGGGGGTGTGGCAGGCCTTGCAGGAGGCTCCCATCGCCTTCTGGGCCGCCTTCAGCTTGTCCAGGTCCTTGGCCTCGGCGGCCTCGTCGAGGGCTTCGGCGTCCTTGAGATACTTCGCCGACAGCTTCTTCCAGGAGTCCTTCTCGCCCTTGGGCGGGTCGTTCTTGCCCAGCGCCGCGCCCAGGGTTACGAAGTCCTCGGTCGTCTTGGAGATCGCGTCCCAGTCGGGCGTCTCGGCCTCGACCTGGGTCTTCAGGACGGAGAATTCCGCCTTCGGCCCCTTGTGGAGCTTGGTCATGACCGACTTGATGCTCGGCGTCTTTTCTTCGAACGCGCCCACCGTCGCCACGCCGACGAGGACCAGCGAGACCGCACCCATCGCGAGCCAGTTCTTCATGTGAGACTTCCTCCGGGGACCTCGGATTGGAGTCGGGCCTCCCGGCAACGGAGCCGGTGGCCCGATCGGCCGGACCAGTTTATCCGCCGGTCTCGGCCGATGCTCCATCCTAGGGCCTTGGGGAATCCGATTTCCTTCTCCCGCGAAATCTCCGGGTTGCGGGCGGGGGATCAGCCGGGCCGTTCGATCTCGCGACGCTCATCGGCCGGGAGGTCCGGAGAACTGGTCTCGGCCCGATGGCTCCCGCTCCGCCCCCTCCTTCGGTGCGATGAAGACCCGGTCGGTCGGCAGTTTCTCGATGGCCGACTTTTCGAGCCCGAGGTTCGCGGCCAGGAGATAGGCGGGGTTCCCCGCGATCCAGGTCGACAGGTCGATCGCCTCGTAATGTCCGGTATTGAAGCCGATCAAGACCCGGGCCGGCCCTTCGCCGATGTTCTCGATCGAGTGCCCATAACCCTGAGGGATGTAGCCCACGTCCCCCGCTTCGAGCGTCTCGATCCGGTATCGGCCGTGCGAGCCGAACAGGGTGACGCTGACCTTCCCGGAGATGACGTATTGCCACTCGTCGGCGTTGGGGTGCCAGTGGAGTTCCCGGAGCCCGCCGGGGTCGAGGTCGAGGACCACCCCGGTGATGGTCGTGGAGATCGGGAACCGGTCCGATCCGAGCCGCCACTCGCGCCCCCCCTTGTGGACCGAGTGCGGCTCCTGCTTGAGGAGCTCGAACTTGTGCGTCTCCGGCGGGGTCCGGAGCGTCCCGTAGAGCGGGGGCTGCTGCGACTCGGGCGGCACCGGGCCCCGGGCGAAGTAGACCTCTCCCTCGGGGAGTCCGGCGAGGGCCGACTCGGGCACGCCCAGGTTCTTGGCCAGCAGGGGCTTGGGCGTGTGGCCGAGCCAGTCGGTGATGCTGAAGGTGCCGAACTCGGAGAAGTAGCCGTTGTCGAAGATCAGGATGAAGTGGCAGGTCCCCGGCCCCATCCCCTGGAGCGAGTGCCCGTGGCCCCTGGGGAAGTACCAGACGTCGCCGGGCCCGAAGTCGTTGGTCTCCTGGTTCCCCAGCGGGTCGATCACGGTGGTCCGGACCCGTCCCTCGATGACGAAGGCCCACTCGGCCGCCGTGGCATGCCAGTGAAGCTCGCGGATCGCGCCCGGCTCCAGCTTCATCGAGACGCCGGCGATCCCCTTGGAGATCGGCAACTGCTCGACCGTCGCCTCCTTGCCCGAGCTCCCCCCGATCACCTTGCCTTCCGACTTCTCCAGCTCGAACTTGAACGTCGGCAATTCCCGACCGGCCAGGAGTCGGTCGGGGACGTTGTTCTTGAAGGCGAAATCCGCCTCGTCCGCCTCCGCCTCCGGTCCCGCCTCGACCCCGACCAGGCCCGCCGCGAAGGCGGCCGAACCGATGAATCCTCGACGCGAGAGGTCCGACATCACAATTCCTCATCGGATGATGGGTCGCCCGGCCACCGCGTGCCTCCAGGGGCGACCTCCAACTGTAGGGGCTCCCGCCCTCGTCGAGAACCCACCCAGCCGGCAAATTCGCCTCAATCGCCAGATTCGCTCAACCAGGCGATCGGGATCGCCGATGATTATCCCGGCTCGTGCCTGCGCCGACCGGAAGGCGCCGGCGACGATCCATGGAGGGGTCTGCCAGAGCCTTGGACGGAGCACGGTCGTTGACCTTCCCAACAACTATTCGACGGCTAGGATGGGCCCTCCTCGTGATGGGGGTCGCCCTCTGGCCACGAGGGATCCAGGCCCAGGACCCTCCGCCAACGCCCTCGCCCTCCCCTCCCCAGGCCCAGCCCGACCCGGCCCAGCTCGCCGAGCAGGTCCGCCAGCTCGCCGAGATGAATCAGCGCCTGGCCGAGCAGCTCGGCGACCTCTCCCGCAAGTATGACGACCTCTCCCGACAGGTCGGGGGCTCGATCGCCGCGCCTCCCGGATCGACCACCACCTCGGGAGGCGTCCCCCCGAGCCCGGGAGGCGCCGGGGGCCCGAGCGGGATCGGCGACGGCTCGCCCAACTCCTCGTCCTCGTCCACGCCCGATGCCGGCGAATCCGGCGGAGGCATTGTTGACGTCCAGGACGCCCAGGCGGACGGGAATCGACGAAGAGGCAAGATCAAGCTGGGGACCACCTACGACTACGACAAGGACGGGTTCCTCTTCTCCTCCGACGACTCCGAATTCCAGCTCAAGGTCCGGGCCCTCGCCCAGATCGACGCCCACATCTACCAGCAATCCAACCAGGACCCCGTCAAGAACGGCTTCTACATCCCCCGGGCCCGGTTGTATTTCTCCGGCCGGGTCACCAAGCCCATCGAGTACATGATCTCCTTCCAGCGGGGCTACGACAACTTCGACCTGCTCAACGGCTTCATCAACTTCAACTACGACGAGCGGGCGGTTCTCCGCGTCGGCCGATTCAAGACCCCCTACACCTACGAGTTCTACAAGATTGAGGCCCAGGACCTCCTCGCGCCCGAACGTTCGCTCTTCAACATCAACTTCCAGGGCAACCGGCAGATCGGGGCGATGTTCTACGGGCAGCTCTTCAAGAAGCGGATGGAGTATGCCGTGGGGACCTTCGACGGGGCCAGGAACAGCTACCGGCCCTTCAGCGACAACCAGGACGTGATGGCCTTCTTCAACTTCCGGCCGTTCCTGGAGACCGAGTCCGCGCTGAAGCACCTGAACGTCGGCGGCTCGCTCGATTACGGCTCGCAGGACAACCCGACCGTCCCCATGGTCTTCCGGACCTCCTCGCAGGTCTCCAGCTCCACCCTCAACGGGAACACGGTCAATGCAACGGCCAACGTCCCCTTCTTCGCCTTCAATGGCAACGTCCGCGAGCGCGGCCTTCGCGAGCAGTGGGAACTCCACACCGCCTACTTCTACAAGGGCCTCTCCCTCATCGGGGCCTGGGATTCGGGCAAGAACACGTATGGCTTCGATGGCTCGACGGCCAGCCCCGTCTCCGTCCCGATCGGGGGCTATTCCATCCAGGGTGCCTACATCCTCACCGGCGAGACCCGCAACGACAACGGCCTGATCGACCCCATCCACCCGTTCGACCTCCGGCCCGGCAAGTTCGGCCTGGGGGCGATCGAGCCGACCGCCCGCTACAGCTCGATCTTCCTCAACCGGAGGGTCTTCGACGCCGGGTTCTCCGACCCCAAGCTCTGGACCAACGCGGCGTACATGACCGACATCGGCTTCAATTGGTACCTGAACAAATTCACCAAGATCTACTTCGACTGGCAGCACGCCGTCTTCGGAGAACCGGTATACTATCGCCCGGGAGCCAAGCAGTTAACCAGCGATCTCTTCTGGCTCCGGTTCCAGGTCTACTTCTGAGCCGAGGGTCTAACGCCAGTCGGTCGGCCCCGCCCCGTAATGGTCGATCCGTCGGAGGTCCTTGGTCGCGTCGATCTTGCTCGGGGGATCGATCCGGCCTCGGACATAATTCCCGCCGTCGCCGCCGTTCCCACCCCCTCGGGGACGGCCGTTCTCGGGGCTGTTGCACCCCCCGAAAACCATCAGAGTCGCCAGGATCAGTCTCGCCAGGATTCGCATCAGGCCCCCATCCGGAAGGTGGCGGGGATGTGGACCATCGCATACCGCAAGGCGAACCCGGATACCAGGACCAGGACCGGCGAGGCCCAGCGCCACCAGGCCCCCGGGAGCCTCCGGCTCGCCAGGGGGATCAGCAGCCCGGCCGGGACCACGAACGCCGGGATCAGGACCCCCGGCCACCGGAGCATCGCCGGGCCGGCCAGGTCCCCCAGCGAGAGGGCGAACGCCACCAGCATCAGGAGTTCCAGGACCATCGCGATCGCGTCGACCCGCTCCAGCCGATCGACCACCGCATGGGGCGTCTCCCGGAGCCGCCAGCGGACCATCAGGATCATCGCCGCCACTCCCGTCGAGGCCGCCGAGGCCAGGAACAAGGGAGAAAGCCAGGTGGTCTGCGCCCAGACCGGCTGGTTCGTGGCCGTCAGCAAGGTCCCCGTGTAGGCCCCCAGGAAGAACGCCGAGACCAGCCCGCCCAGGCTCACCAGGACCCCGACCGGCCCTCTCGTCAGGCGATCGGCCAGCCACCGGAACCGACCCAGGCCGAACCACCCGTCCTCGGCCAGCGAGGCCAGGAACGAGATCCCGCTGAACGCACCGAAGCTCGACAAGGCCCACGAGCCCGCCGACATCGGCGACCACCACTTGAGCATCGGTCGATACGTGTTCGACTGGATCAACATATGCCAGAACCGCTCGGGACGCCCCAGGTCGATGACCAGCAGTAGCCCGCAGATCGCGATCAGGGGAGTCGCCAGGTAATCGGCCACCCGGACGGCCTTCCGGTCGTCCTCGTCCCCGACCAGCCGGACCATGCAGGCCACGGCATAGGCCCCGGCCGCGATCCCGCCCAGGAAGAAGTACCAGATGATGTAATGGCCCCACTCGGGGTCGGCCACGAAGGTGTCGTACCGGTTCATCTCAGGCCGCCTCCGGCCGGGGGGACTCGGCCGAGGCCACGGCCTTCTTGCGCCGGGCGAAGACCGCGAAGACCCCCGCCGCCATCGCCAGCGAGGCCCCGATGGCCTTGATCGACGACGGCCAGAGCCCCCGGCTGGGGACCTGCGGGACGACCTCGGCGGGGAGCCCGTAGACCTCGGGCTCGTCCATCAGCAGGTAGAACGAGTTCAGGCCGCCCAGGACCTTCGAGTCGTGCCCGTAGAGCCGGGCGTCGGTCTCCCCTCGGGCGTGCAACTGCTCGACCCGTCGGGCCGCCCGGGTCCGCAGCTCCTCGATCGGCCCGAACTGGATCGAGGCGGTCGGGCAGGCATGGGCACAGGCCGGGACCAGGTTGTTCTGGAGCCGGTCGTAGCAGAACGTGCACTTCTGGGCGATATGCTTCTGGGCGCTGACGTGGATCACGCCGAACGGGCAGGCCGAGATGCAGTCTCGGCAGCCGTTGCAGGCCGGCTCCTGGATGTAGACCGAGTCGAACTCGGTCCGGACGATCGCCCCGGTCGGGCAGATTTCCAGGCAAGGGGCGTCGACGCAATGCTTGCAGATGTCCGACATCATCAGCCAGCGCGACTGGGTGGTCCGGTCCTCGCTGAACTGCTCGATGAACTTGACGTGCCGCCAGTCGACGTCGGAGAAGCTCCCGGTATTGTCGTAGCTGTTGCCCGTGAGGGGGACATGCCCGTCATCCCGCGCCGGGAGCGCATTCCACTGGTGGCAGGCCACCTCGCAGGCCTTGCAGCCGATGCAGACCGTGGTGTCCGTGAAGAACCCGACCGCCTGAGCCATCACGCCACCCCCTCGGCCTTCGCGGCCTCGATCGGAGCCCCACCCCGTTATACACGCGGAGCCCCAGACAAGCCAATCGCATGCCAGGCCCGCCCCTCGGGAGCGTCCCGCCGTCCCGGATGTCGAGGCCCGCGGAGCAAGCTCCGCCCAAGCAGAGCGGAAGCAAGCTCCCGCACTCCAAAGCCTCCGGCGGCCCGATCCCGAGACGAGGTTGTTCCCGGGGTCAGCGGCCGCTGACCCCTGCCACCCACCTCGGCCCGAGCCCGAGGCATGGCTTCGTTCCGCCACCGGCCAATGGCTTCGTTCCTCGCGGAAACTGGTTCCCACGCCATCCCAGGGACACCGACACCCGAAACCGAAACAAAACAAGCACTTACACCCACAGTCCACAAAACAGCGTCTCCAACCCGAGCCCGACAATGGCTTCGTTCTGAACTCCAGCAATGGCTTCGTTCTGAACTCCAGCAATGGCTTCGTTCTGAACTCCAGCAATGGCTTCGTTTTGAACTCCAGCAATGGCTTCGTTCTGCCAGAAGGTGATCGCCATCCCCTTCGAGATCGGCCCCGGCGGGGTCCGCGAACGGTCGGAGCCTGGTCATGGTCGACGATCCGGGAGTGGGTTTCTTGGACTTTGTCAGTCCATGCCACGAATGAGGATGACGGGACACTTTCCGGTTATTATCGCGAATCTGGGACCTGTCTTCACAGGGTTTCCCCTCGGTCGTAAGCCGGGACGTCGAGCCTGACTCGTGCGAACTATTCCTGGCCCTATCGATGGAATCGCCGCCCACCCATGAAACCAAGTCGAACTCATCGCTATCATGGGCATCCCGAAGGATTTATCGCCCAGTCCCAGGGAGACCCCGATGCCCCGAGCAGACGCCGATCGGAATCTCCTCTTCGGAATTCTGGCCCTCCAGATGGACTTCATCACCCGTGATGAACTGATCGCCGGCATGAATTCCTGGATTCTGGAGAAGCACCGGCCGCTGGGCGAGATACTCGGCGAACAAAGGGTGCTCGCCCCCAGGCTACGTAAGCTTCTGGATTCGATGATCGCCGCCCAGGTCGAGCGGCATGCAGGGAACTCATCGGTCTGCCTGGCCGCCCTGAGTTCCATCGAATCCGCATCCTCTGCCCTTCGAAGCTCGATCGCCGACCGGGATGTTCTCGAATCGCTCGCGCTCATCTCCTCCGGCAAGCTTGAAGACCCGTATGCAACCCGGGTGGGTCACGCCCTCACGAGGATCTCTGTCGGCTCACGCTATTCAAAGTTGCGGGCCCATGCCTGGGGCGGCCTCGGCGTTGTGTACGTGGCCAGGGACGAGGAACTCAACCGTGAGGTCGCCCTCAAGGAGATCCAGGAACGCCACGCTGACGACCCGGACAGCCGGTCGCGATTCCTGATCGAGGCCGAAGTGACCGGAGGCCTGGAACACCCCGGGATCGTCCCGGTCTACGGGCTGGGCTTTGACGAGAATGACCGCCCCTTCTACGCGATGCGTTTCATCCGAGGCGAAAGCTTGAAGGAGGCGATTACCACCTTCCACGCCAATCCGGCCCTGCTGACCCGGGAGAGTAATCGATCGCTTGCACTGAGGAAGCTCCTGAGTCGATTCCTCGACGTTTGCAATGCCATCGAGTACGCGCATAGCCAAGGCGTCCTGCATCGAGACCTCAAACCCGACAACATCATGCTGGGCCGCTTCGGCGAGACCTTGGTGGTTGACTGGGGCCTAGCTAAGGTGACCGGGAGGACCGGAGGGGAGCCTACCACGTCCCTGAACGAGGGTGCCCTCGCTCCTTCCTCTTCGAGCGGCTCACACGAGACCTTGCCAGGTTCCACGATCGGGACACCCGCTTATATGAGTCCAGAGCAGGCCTCCGGGGATCTCGACCGACTTGGCCCGATCAGTGACGTTTACAGCCTGGGAGCCACGTTCTACCAACTCCTGACGGGACGAGCGCCATTCATCGGCAAGCCCCTCGACGAACTCCTTTCTGACGTCCAAAACGGACGTTTCCCGCTGCCGCGATCGATCTCGTCTTGGATCGACCCTCCATTGCAAGCCATCTGCCTCAAGGCCATGGCCCTGCATCCCAAGAACCGCTACACCTCGCCCCGGGCCCTCGCCGACGATATCGAATATTGGCTCGCCGATGAGCCCGCTACGGCCTTCCGAGAATCGCGATTGGCCCTGGTCTCGAGATGGCTGAGGAAGCGACCCCTGACGCGATCGTGGATGCTCTCGCTCCTGGTCGTCAATGTCATCGCCTTGATGGCATGGGTAGGGCTGTTTGACATCACCTATGCCATGCAAGAAGCCACAAAGGACATCATCACAAAACACAAAAACATGTTTGATTCGACAACCCTGGAAATCTACAACATCAACGTCAGACTTCAACAAATCGTCACGCTCCTCTCTCGGTTCCTGACGGCTGAGTTCGGTGCCGCAATCGGACTCTTCGCCGGATCGATAGCGCCGAGTCGTCAGCGAACTCGATGGAGGTTGGGGCTCGGGGCCGTCGGGCTCGGCATTGGTGCCATGATCGGACCAAGCCTCGGGCGTACGATCCTGAGGGCGATCGAGGGCCGCCTCTGAAAAATCGGTGAGGCTCGGCGAGGAAGCCGGGCTCGTCAGACCAGCCCCTCGCTGCCGGCCAGGAAGAGTTCGAGATACCTTTTGCCATAGTCCTGGTAATAATCCGGCTCGTAGAGATTCGAGAGGACCGATTGGAGGTAGCCCCAGGTCGACTCGCGGAAGTTCGAGACGAGCCTCATCAGCCTGAGCCGGCGGAGGTCCTGCGGGCGAACTTCCCCGAGATACTCGGCCAGCAGTGCCTCCTCCTGCTCGTCGTCGAATTCGCCGTTGGCGGCGAGGGCGGCCAGGTCGAAGTAGCGGTCGCCGAGGCCGGCGAATTCCCAGTCGATGATCCAGATTTGACGATCGTCCTCGATGAGGTTGGCCGGCAACATGTCGTTGTGGCAGAGGCAGTGGGGGTCGCCCGCCGGCAGATCCCGCTCGATCCGGTCCAGGGTCGCGAGGGCCTGGCCCATCTCCCCCGGCATCGCGGCCTGCCGCTCCTTCGCCAGGGCATGATTGAGGCGAGCCCCGGCGAATGGGGAGAACGCCGCGGCCTCGGGCGGCGCCGGGTGTTCGTGGCAACGTCGGAGCGACTGCGCCACTCGCCGGAGCGTGGTCGGCTCTCGGAGGGACTCGGTCGTCAGGACTCGCCCCGGCACGAAGCGGGTGACGAGCACGGCCGGGCCGCGCAGCGAGCCGACCACTTCGGGGCCCACCCCGGCCTTGAACGCCGCCCGGGCACAGGCCGCCTCACGGTCGCGATCGATCCCCAGCAGCTCGGTCCCCTCGCCCGCGACGCGGGCCACATAGGACTCGCCGTCGGCCTCGACGAGGAAGTTGCGATTGGTCATGCCGCCGCCCAGCGGCTCGATCGAGAACTCGCGGCCCGAGAGCGCGGGCACGCGGAGCAGGAGGTCGCGGATTCGCCCCTTCTCGTCCCGCCCCGAAGTGTCCGTCATGATGACTCCCCAGCGGAGAGGATTCGGCGCGAGTTCTCGGTAAGATCCTACCGGGACCCGGGCCATCGGTCCACCGGACGGACGCATGCAATCCCGCTCAACCGTCCAGCTCTCGGTCCCAGACACCGGTCGGGGGGAGGTCCGGCCACTTCTTCTCGCCGGACCTCGGCGGGCAGGACCACCGCCTCGCGCCGGCCACTTCGATCAGGTGCCCGACCGTCACCGGATACTGGCCCAGGTCCCGCATCTCCTCCTTCAGGCCGGGGGGCCAGAAGAGGATCGGCCCGCACTCCGGCCCGAAGTGCTTGTGGAACTCGATCCCCGCCAGATCGACCCCGAACGCCCCGGCGAACGCCTCCAGGAACTCGGAGGCATCACTCCCGGTCATGCCCAGGTCCTCCTCCAGGCGCGACTCGGGACGGAGCCTGTCCGACCGCACACCCTAGAAGTTGCAGAGGAATTCCCGGACTTCGTCCGCGAGCGCTCGATCCACAGGCATACCTTCCCGGTCGAAAAGCCTCTTCTTCGATGGTGCATCCGGCAATTGACCCGATGCCGAAGGCCGCCACTTTTCACGAAACGAGGTATTCTGCGAGATGCACCGCACATCAAACACGGACAATATCAGGATTTACCAAACACATGGAACCTCAACGACTCTCGGTCGCAGGCTGGGCACCTGAAAGGGGGACTGCCAACCGTCCGACCGAGCGGCACCAGTGAAGCCATGTCGGGGTTCTCGCAGCCGCACGGAACATCCTCGACGACAGGGTCCGAGTCCGACGCACGGCGACGATGCCTCCATAGAGCGAGCCGATCGGCGATGGCAAAGACCAGGATGGAGGCCCCGAGACCGGAGAGCAGTGATGGGAACAGCGAACCGCTGGAGGTTGCGACGACCAACCCTGCGACAACGCCGCAGGCGAGCCCAGCGAGGCAGCCCGAGTTGCGGGCGAAGTCGCTCTCTCGGCGCTCGTAGAACCCGCCGCAAGTCGGGCAGGCCAGGAGGGTGCACCGGATGAGCCGCCCCTCTCGCGACGCCTGGGAGAGGGTGAGCCCGATCCGGTCGAGGATTCTCGACTCACCGGGATGCCTCAGCACGACCAGGGGGCCGAAATCCACTCGAATGGCATGCCATCCGGACGGGCAGGGCGTGGTCCGGTAACCGCAGGCAGAACAAAGGCCTCGGTAGGTCATCGGCATGCCATCGGCCTCTCCTCGCACCCCGTCCCCCGAGCAGTCAGGTGCCCCCCGGCTACTCCATCCTAACGCTTTTCAGTTCGTCAACGATGGCGCATTCTCAGGGCAGGATGCGCCGAATCCGTCTGTTGAACACAACGCTATAAAGGGATCACACATTGAGCAAATTTCCACTTAACAAATTCACAGGAGGCCGCCTTCGCCGACTGTAGCGGGCGGCAAGTTGATCCCGGCCCTGGCCTCCTCGCAACGGGCGGGTAGCCGGACCGGTCTCCGACGGCCGAGTCCCGGGCTCGGCTCGACGTGGAATCGCGGATCTCCAGATCACGGGCCGAGAGCCGGGCGAACTCCCGCCCACAAGGAACTCGCATCGGGTTCGCCCGGGCCGTATGCTGGCCCAATGGCCCGTGGCCACCCACCCAACGGATCGAACCGGACCCTCGCATCGGAGCCGAATCCCATGGACCGAACCCCCGCGATCTCTCGTCGAGGATTTGCCAGGCTCGCCGCCTCGGCCGCGGCGCTCTCGCCGATGGCCGGGCTGGCCGGTCGCTCGCTCGGGGCCTCTCCGGCGGCCCTCGCCCCCGGCCGCGACCCCTGGCTCGGCCTGAAGATGGGGATCGCCACCTACACCTTCCGCAAGCTCTCCCCGGAGCAGACGATCGCGGCCATCCATCGGCTCGGGCTCCACTACGCCTCGATCAAGGACTTCCACCTCCCGCTCAAGAGCACGTCCGAGCAGCGTAAGGCCCTCACCCAGAAGTTCCGGGACGCCGGGATCACCCCGGTCAGCTGCGGCGTGATCTCGACCAAGGACGACGAGACGGCCATGGTCGCCATGTTCGAGTACGCTCGCGACGCGGGCATCCCCACCATCGTCTGCAACCCGACCAAGGCCTCGCTGCCGACCCTGGACAAGATGGTCAAGGAGTACGACATCAAGCTGGCGATCCACAACCACGGGCCAGAAGACAAGATCTGGCCGTCGCCGCTGGACGTCTGGGAGGCGGTCAGCTCGCTCGACCCGAGGATCGGCCTGTGCATCGACGTGGGCCACACCGCGCGGACCGGGACCGACCCGGCCTCGGCGATCCGGACCTGCGCCAGCCGACTCTTCGACCTCCACATCAAGGACATCGCGGCGCCGAGCGGGGGTTCCGAGCCGGTCGAGCTGGGCCGGGGGGTCCTCGACCTCCGGGGGATCCTCCAGGCCCTCCTGGACATCAAGTACGCCTACCACGTCGGCCTGGAGTACGAGAAGGACGCCGACGACCCCATCCCCGGGACGGCCGAGAGCATCGGCTATCTCAAGGGCGTACTCTCGGGGATGAACGGATAATCAAGGCTCGCCGGGCCGCATTTTCTTGCTCCCTCTCCCTTTGGGAGAGGGCCGGGGTGAGGGCTCGTGGCCATACCCTCGGGATCCGATCCAGGGTCATCGAACGTCGCCGGTATCGCAAAGGACCCTCACGCTGGCCCTCTCCCGGAGGGAGAGAGAGGCAGAGAAGACCCTCACCCCGAGGAGCGAGCCAGCAACAAGCTCAGGCTTCGCAAAGCCCCGAGTTTCGTTGCTATGCGTATTCGTTCCGTGTTACCGTCGAAGCCATCGTGATCGAGATCCGGGCTCCCTCTCGCCCGCCCCTCGATCGCTCCCACCCCCGACGCACCCCCGAGAGTCCGATGATGACCCGCGACCTCCGGTCCAAATTCCTCGCCCTGCCCGTGGCGGCGGGCCTGCTGACCACCTGGGCCATCGCCGACGCCCCCAAGGGTCCTGCGGCCACCCGGACCGGCCAGGACGCCCTGGGCGACTGGACCACCGACGCCCCCGGCGTCCGCCGGAAACTGACGGTGGACGACCTCCCCAAGCCGTTCGACACCCCCTCGGCGAAGAATCAGCCCAAGGTCGTCAAGCGGCCCGACGGGGCCTGGCCCAAGGTCCCCGAAGGGTTCCAGGTCGAGGAGTTCGCCACCGGCCTGACCAACCCCCGCGTCATCATGACCGCCCCCAACGGCGACCTCTTCATCGCCGAGAGCCAGGCCGGGCGCGTCAAGGTCCTCCGCGACTCCGACGGCGACGGCAAGCCCGAGCTGACCGCGATCTTCGCCGAGAAGCTGAACCGGCCGTTCGGGATCGCCTTCCATCCCCCCGGCCCGAACCCGACGCATGTTTACGTCGCCAACACCACGAACGTCGTCCGCTTCCCCTACAAGGCCGGCGACACCAAGGCGAGCGCCGGGCCCGAGACGATCGTCGCCGAGCTGCCCGGCTTCGCCCAGCTCACCGGGGGCGGCCACTGGACCCGGGACGTCGACTTCTCGCCCGACGGCAAGCGGATGTTCGTCTCGGTCGGCTCGAAGACGAATGTCGACGACGGCAAGGACGAGGAACGCCGGGCCGACATCCTGGAATTCACCCCAGAAGGCCGCCACGAGCGGATCTACGCCTCGGGCATCCGGAACCCCGTCGGACTGGCGATCCAGCCCGGGACCGGCGTGATCTGGACCTCGGTCAACGAGCGCGACGGGCTGGGCGACCACCTCGTGCCCGACTACATCACGCACGTCGAGGAAGGCGGCTTCTACGGCTGGCCCTGGTACTACATCGGCGGGAATCAGGACCCTCGAATGGAAGGGAAGCACCCCGAGCTGAAGGACAAGGTGATCGTCCCCGACGTGATCCTCCAGTCGCACTCGGCCTCGCTCGACCTGGCGTTCTACACCGGCGACCAGTTCCCCGACGAGTACAAGGGGGACATCTTCGCCTCCGAGCACGGCTCGTGGAACCGCGAGCGTCGGACCGGCTACAAGGTGATCCGGGTCCCCTTGAAGGACGGCAAGGCGACCGGCGAATACGAGGACTTCCTGACCGGCTTCGTCACCCCCGAGGGGGACGTCTGGGGCCGCCCGGTGGGCGTGACCGTCGCCAAGGACGGGGCGCTCCTGGTGACCGACGACGGCTCGGGCACGGTCTGGCGGATCTCGACCACCAAGGCGAAGGTCGCCGCCCGATGATCCGACGAAGGGCCGGATTCACCCTGATCGAGCTGCTGGTGGTCATCGCGATCATCTCGGTCCTGATCGCCCTGCTGTTGCCCGCGGTCCAGGCCGCGCGCGAGGCGGGGCGTCGGGCCCAGTGCGCCAACAACCTGAAGCAGATCGGGCTGGCCCTGCACAACTACCACGCCACGCACGGCGGCTTCCCGGTCGGGTTCCTCTACCCGACCGGCGCCGTGCCGGCCGAGACCTCGCCCCAGCAGTACCGGTGGTCGCCGCTGGCCCAGATGGCCCCGTACCTGGAGCAGGCCAACCTGGCCAACTCCTTGAACTTCCAGTTCCCGCTGGCGACCCGCCCCGCGGGGGGGTCGGCCTTCTGGCCCCCCTATCCGGCCAACACGACGGCCATGAGGACCAGGGTCGCCGTCTTCCTCTGCCCGAGCGACGGGGCCCCCGCCCCGATGGACGACTCGGGGCCGACCAACTACGCGTTCTGCTCGGGATCGGGGACCAACGGCGGGAACGCGACCCGCGCCGATGGGCTGTTCATCCTCGGCCCGAGCCTGGCGATCCGCGACATCCTCGACGGGTCGAGCCAGACCGTGGCGGCCTCGGAGGGCCTGCTCGGGATCGCCGGGCCGTCGTACACCCAGACCTCGCCCACCCCGGTCCCCTCGGCGATGGATCGCGCCGTGGCGCACGTGGCCGCGGGCCCGCTGACCGACGACCTCTGCCGGCAGGCCGGCAAGGGCTGGCTGTTCAACAAGGGGGCGGCCTGGTTCGACGGCAATTACTTGAACACGCTCTATAGCCATCATGTGCCCCCCAATTCCCCCGATCCCGATTGCATCACCTATCACGACCCCGGCTGGAAGGCCGCCCGGAGCCGACATCCCGGGGGGGCGCTCTCCCTCTTCGCCGACGGCCACGCCGCCTTCATCAAGGACAGCGTCAACCTCCTCGTCTGGAGGGCCATCTCCACCCGAAACCTGGGCGAGGCCGTCTCGGCGGATTCGTTCTGATCCGCGTCGGAGGCGCTGGGGCACCACTCCTTCCTCGTCATCGACGATTTCTCCTCTCTCGCGGAGAGAATTACATGGAGGCGGGGCATCAAGGTGGTTTCCGCCTGTTCCTGGCCTGGATGTTCTTCCCGCTGATCCCGGCCCTGCTGGGCCAGGCGTGCTCGCAGGCGCTGGGGTTCTGGAGGGGCGTGGACCCTCGGGATTGGGGCTGGGCGGCCTGGCTGATCCAGCTTGGCCCGCTCCTGGGATTCGGCTACCTGGCGGGGGCCACGCTCGACCTTCCCGACGATCCCGAGGCCCGGAAGGGATGGGGGCGGCTCTCCCGGAGATGGGCCTGGGTGGCGATCGGCCCCTGGGTCGGATTCATCTCCGCGGTCGCGATCCTCTATACCTGGTCCCTCGTCGCGAGCGCGTTGCGTTGGGCGTCCATCACCGTCCCGTGGTCGGGTTCTCCCTTCCCCCCCGAGCCCTTGATCATCGCCCTCCTCGGCTGGATCGCCTATGGGTGGCTGATCGTGGCCTGGGTGGTCCGCCTTCGGGCGGTCCGTCGAGGCCGGGCCGGGCGGTCGTTCGCGAACGGCCTGACGGTGGCCTTGCTCTTCGTGGGCTCGCTGTTCGGGACCTTCTGGGCCGCCACCGAGATCTGGCGCGATTACTTCTTCGATCGTCGAGTCGTGCCGATCCTCTTGATTGCCTGTCTTTTGATAATGATGGCGGGCTGCTCGGGGACGGTGACCTACGGCGAGGTCCGGCGTCGCGAGTTGTTCCAGGCCCTCCTCCTGGCCTGGCTCCTGGGCCTGGGGCTGGGCTGGCGATGGTGGAGCCGTTCGCGATCGAAACCAACCTGACGCCGAGGTATCCTGGATGCCTTGACGATGGCGGGGCCCATTCGCCCGGCGATCTGTCAACCGGATCGCCGGACGGGGCATCTCCACCGGGGAACGGGATGCGGCGATCTCGGTGGATTTATCCTGAAACACTCATCGATCCCGGAGGATCGCAAGACGATGGCCTCAGAGGAAGACGGCCCCGAGCCCGCCCCCACCCTCCCCGAGCCGGTCTCGAAGCAGGAGGAGCCGCGACCGAGCTTGCTCCGGTCGTTGTGGCGTGGAGCAAAGCGGGGATTCCGATGGGTCTCTTACGTCACCGGGGCGATCGCGGCCGTGCCCCTGGTCCTTGGCCTGGCCCTGGCCGCGTTCGGCCTGGGGACCGGCCGAGGATGGGGCATTCCGGGTTTGCTCACCAACTCGCTCGGTTTCTGGCTCGTCTCCGCCGTCTGGGGAGGGATCATCGGGGCGATCCTCGGCCTGGTCATTGGCCTCATCCCCCGGGCCCCCGCGGGCTCTCGAAGGGCCTTGTGGGGGGCGAGGCTCGCCCGTCCCGTTCCATTCCTCCGCAGGAAGAGGGGCGAGGAATCCGCCGGGCAGCCCCCGGCCCCTCGATCGCGATCCCGCCGATGGGCGATCCGGCTCGGCCTGACGCTCCTGGCGATCCTCGCGATTTCGGCCGGGATTGGAACTTATTTGGCCTGGAAGGTAGACCGACGCCTCGAAGCCGTGGTCGCCGAGGCCGATCAAGACGACCCATCCTGGCGCTGGGACGACCTGCTCGCCGACCGTGATCCGGTCCCCGACGAGGAGAACTCCGCGCTCTTCGTCGCCGATGCACTCTCGTTCCTACCCCGGGATTGGCCCGCAACTTCCCCGGCGACAGCCGGAGATGCCCAGGGGACTCCCGACGAGGTTTCGAAAGCCTACGATGTCCTCTCCGCTACGCCCAATAACGTCCTGCTATCCGACGAGGTCGCCGAGACCCTCCAGGGCGCGATGGACGCCCACTCCGATGCGGTGGCGATCGCCCGGACCGTCGCGGAATTCGACCGGGGGCAACACGAGTTCCAACCCGGCCCGACGCTCATCGACACGCCCCTGCCCGAGACGCAGGCCGCCCGGACGGCGGCCCGGCTGCTGGCCGCAGACGCGGCGGTCCGGGACCACTTCGGCGATCCCGACGGGGCCCTCGATTCCTGCCGGGCCATCCTCGGAGTCGGCCGATCGATCGGCGACGAGCCCTTCCTGATCTCGCAACTGGTCCGGATCGCCATCGGGGTGGTCGCGATGCAATCCTCGCGCAGGGTCCTGGCCCAGAGCGAGCCGTCCGATGAGGCGCTCGCCCGGCTCCAGGATCTGATCCTCGACGAATTCGACCAGCCCTTGTTGCTCGACGCCTTGAAGGGAGAACGGGCCATCCTGATCGAGGTGATCCGGCGGATCGCGACCAACGAGATCCCGATCTCCGCCCTCTCGAGCGACAGCTCGAAGGCCGATCCCCGCGAGCGCAAGACGGTGACCGCCCCCTGGGGCCGGATCATGTACGAGAACCAGATGGCCCTCGGGCTGGAGTGGATGAACCAGGCCGTGGACATCGCCCGTCAGCCACCCTCGGCCCGCCCGCCACTTGTCCGTCAGTTGGAAGCCGAAGTCGACCGGGTTCGTCGGAGCTGGCAGCTCCATTTCAATACCGCGACCCTCCCCGTCCTGATGATCCCGGCCCTGTCGGCGAGCTACACGGCCCACTCGCGATACCTGGCCGAGTTGGGGTCGACAGCCATCCTGATCGCCGCCGAGCGGCACCGGCTCAAGACCGGGTCATGGCCCGACTCGATCGAATCGATCGATCCGGAGATCCTCCCGGACCCGCCGGTCGACCCCTTCTCGGGCCAGCCCTTTCGCCTCCTCCGTGAAGGTGGACAGTTCTTGATCTACTCGATCGGCGCGAACGCCCAGGACGAGAGGGGCGACTACCAACCGAAAAAGTGGCGGACCGACAAGCACGATGACGTGGGAGCGCGGGGGTGGGATGTCCTCCTCCGAGGGGTCCAACCTCAGCCTGCGGGAGACCCGACTCCACCGGCAACAACCTCCCCTTGAACCACTTCGCCGAGTCCCCTTCGATGCCGCGCATCCCGATCTCCGACCTCGATGACCCTCGGGTCGCCCATTACCGCCACCTCAAGCCGACCAACCGGACCCGGCGTTCCGGCGTGTTCGTCGTCGAGGGGGAGACGCTGGTCGACCGCCTGCTCGCCAGCGAGTTCCCCACCGTCTCGGTCCTGTCGACCGAGCGATTCGAGCGCAGGATTGCCCCGAAGGTCCCCGAGGACATCCCCCTGCTGGTCGTCCCGGACGACCGGATCGAGGACCTGATCGGCTACCACTTCCACCGGGGGGTCCTGGCCTGCGGGGGGGCTCGCGACTGGCCCGATCTGGACTCCATCCTCCAGGCTCGAGGCCCGCGAGCCACCCTGGTGATCTGCCCGACCCTGGACAAGCCCGACAACCTGGGCTCGATCCTCCGGATCGGCGACGCCTTCGGGGTCGACGCCGTGGTGGTCGGCAAGGCGTGCCCCGAGGCCCTGTCGCGCCGGGTGATCCGGGTCTCGATGGGGGCCGCGTTCCGGCTCCCGGTCTTCGTCGAGGACGACCTGCCGAGCCTGGTCGACCGGCTCCGCCGCGATCACGGGCTCGGCCTGATCGCCGCCGACGCCCACCCGGACGCCGAGCCATTGGATCGCGCGAGCCGGCCCGACCGACTGGGCATCGTCCTGGGAAGCGAGGCGACCGGCCTGGACGACACCTGGCTCGCCCGGGTCGACCGCCGGGTCACGATCCCGATGCGACCCGGGGCCGACTCCCTCAACGTCGCCGTGGCCGCCGGGATCTTCCTCCACCACTACACCCGGTCGGACCTGGGGTGAATCCGGCAGCGTAACAACGAAATCCCACGTCCTTACTTTTTCGCTATCGCCACGATAACGTAATCCGGAGTTAACTTGTCGTCACATTAAGACAATTATGTCGGGTGCCATGCTCACGCTGCGCGAGAGCATGGCTCATCGCGGGTGTCACCCCACGCCCTCGCGCAGCTTGAGCATGCCACCCGCCGGGCGAGCACTCAACTCACCCCCCGAAATTTTCCCGGAGCATGGCCAGGCTCTTGGGGACGGCGGACTCGGCCTCGTCGTTCCCCTCGAATTCGAGCGAGATCCAGCCCCGGTAATCGTGATCCTGGAGGATCTTGGCGATCCGGGAGTAGTCGAGGTCGAGCTTGTACCAGCGGCCCCCGCCGTAGTAGGTCTTGGCCTGGACCAGCGCGATCGGCACGCTGCTGGACGCCATCTTCTCCATCTGGGCGTAGGAGTCTTCGAGGAAGTTGCCGGTGTCCAGCGTCATCTGGAGCCAGGGGGACTTGATCGCCTCGACGATCCTCAGGACCCCGTCGGCGGTCCGGCCCAGGCCCCAGTGATTCTCGAGGCCGAGGACCACCCCGCAGGCCTCGGCCCGGGGCAGGATCTTCTCGATCGACTCGATCGCCCAGCCGAACGCCTCGTCCTCGGTGTGCCCTTCCAGGGCGGGCTCGATCCCCTTCTTGGCCATGAAGTCGTCGAACGACTTGACGGTGCCCCACCGGCCGGTGTTGATCCGCATGGTGGGGATGCCCAGGCTGGCGGCGAGCTCGATCTGGTACATCGTCTTCTGGACGTTGGTCTGCCGGAGGTCGGCCTCCGGGTAGACGAACCCCTGGTGGGTCGAGAAGCCCATCAGGGCCAGGCCCAGCGAGTGCGCCTGACGCTTGATCTTGTTGACGGCGGCGGGCGACTCGTCCTCCATCTGGACGTGGAGGATCTCGACGCCGTCGAACCCCATCGCGGCGGCCTTCTCGATGCAGTCGGCCATCCCCAGCCGCTCGCCCCGGAACTGCCAGAACGAGTAGGTCGAGACGCCGATCGAATTGCGTCGGCGAGGCTTCGATCCCGACGGACCCGCCTGTGGCTGCTGCCCCACGGCCGACCCTCCCAGCCCGACCACCGCGGCCCCGGCCAGCCCGAGGAATCCCCTCCGATTCGGCATCATCATTTCATCCGGCTCCTTGACCTAGGAATCGATCGGGTCCAGGCTAGCCCGCGACGGTGCCCGGGGCAAGCGTGACGTGCCCCGGGAATCTCCGGACGCCCCCGTGTCGGGCCGGGGCGACAAAATCCGAAAGATTTCATTTGGGGCGAAAGATATTCGTTGTTACGGTAACATTCGTGGTTGGATCACATCGAGCGGACGGTCCTGATCGACATCCGACGGAGGGACTCGCGATGCGGACAGCGGTAGCGGCGAAGTGCGCGTTCGTGCTCGGCGCCGGGGCCTTGGCGGCCGCGGCGATCAACAACTATTCGGCACGGGCGGCCGAGAACTCGAAGCCGGCCCCGGCCGACGCCCTGGCCGTCGGCTCCGAGATCTTCCACCGCGAATGGATGCCCGACGACGCCCGAGGTCACGGAGGCGACGGGCTCGGCCCGGCCTTCAACGACACCTCGTGCGTGGCCTGCCACAACGCGGGCGGCGGCGGCGGGGCGGGCCCGGTCAGCAAGAATATCGACATCCTGAGCGCCTCGAGGATCGGGATCGTCCAGGCCAGCCTCGCGATGGCGGCCCCCCAGGCGGTCGAGCTCGCCCCCGGCGTGCCCCAGGCCGTCGCATCGGCCGTCGGCGTCACCATCCCGCCCCCGTCCGACCCGCAGCTCCAGCCGCTGATCGACCTCCACCCCGGCTTCAAGAACGGCCGGACCGTGGTCCTCCACAAGTTCGGCATCGACCCGAGCTATGACGCCTACCGCGACGAGTTCCTCCGGCGCGGGGCTTCGGCGGCGGAGGTCGGCGTCTCATTCGTCAATGCCGACATCCCGGTCGATCCGTCGGTGCTCCTCCAGCCGCAAAGCCAGCAGAGGCGCCGGGTCGAGAACCTCTCGCTGGTCGCGACGGCCCGGATGCAGCAGGCCCGGGTGGCCGCGTTGGCGAACATCCCCGGGAGGATCGGCCAGATCAACGTCGGGTCGTTCGTGATCAACCGCTCTCAGCGTAACCCGACCCCGCTATTCGGGCTGGGCCTGATCGACGCGATCCCCGAGTCGGCCATCGAGGCCATGGCGGCGCAGCAGGCCAAGTCCGACCCGGCGACCGCCGGGAGGGTCGCCCGGACCTCGGACGGGCGGGTCGGTCGGCTCGGCTGGAAGGGCCAGACGGCCAACTCGGAGGACTTCGTCCTTAACGCCTGCGCCGTCGAGCTGGGCCTGGAAGTGCCCGGCCATCCCCAGGCGATCACCCCGCAGGCCCCGCGCTACAAGGCCACCGGACTGGACCTCTCGGCCGACGATTGCTCGTCGCTGGTCGCCTATGTCCGGAGCCTCCCCCGGCCGGTCGAGCGGGCCGCCGAGACCGAGTCGGAGGCGAAGTTCCTGGCGAGCGGCAAGTCGGCGTTCGCCAGCATCGGCTGCGCCTCGTGCCACGCCGCCAAGCTCGGCCAGGTCGAGGGGATCTACAGCGATCTCCTGATCCACGACATGGGCGACGACCTGGGCGATAACGGGTCCTACGACGGATCCGACGGCTCGGACGACGACGGCTTCGATGACCCCCTGGTCCCCCTGGCCTCGGCCCCGGCCTCGGATCAGCAAGCCCGGACGATCCCGGTGGGCTCGAGGGTCCCCAAGGGTGCCCGCAAGAACGAGTGGCGGACCGCCCCCCTCTGGGGCGTCCGCGACTCCGGCCCGTATCTCCACGACGGCCGGGCCCAGACCATCGAGCAGGCCGTGGCGCTCCACGGCGGCCAGGCCTCGAACTCGGCCCGCAAGTTCTTCCTGCTCTCGCCGCACGAGCGGCTCCAGGTCGAGGCGTTCCTCAAGTCGCTGGTCGCCCCGACCAACCCCGAACGCCGGCAGCTCGCCCGGACCGGGAAGTCTGCCAGCGAGTCGTGATGATCGATGAGTGATCGGGGTCGAGGGTCGATCGAAGTCCCTCACCCCAACCCTCTCCCAAAGGGAGAGGGAGACAAAAAATTCCCTCTCCCCCCGGGGGCTTTGCACCAAAACCCAAGTACAAGCGTCCGAGCGGCGGGGTTTCGGGAAGAATGGGATGAGATGGGGGTTGAAATCGGGATACCCAATTCACCTCAGCCGCCGAAGCCCCCATGTCTTGGACAATCGTACCAGGGTTTTGGTGCAAAGCCCCCCCCGGGAGAGGGTGGCCGAAGGCCGGGTGAGGGTCCCCTTCGATCCGCCTGGCCGTCTGTGACTCCGAGGAAAATCGAGGGTCGATCGAAGGCCCTCACCCCAACCCTCTCCTGGGGGGAGAGGGAGCCGGAATCATCCCTCTCCCATCGTGTGAGGGTCCCTTCCCGAATCCACAACTCGCGACCGAGGAATCCGACCCATGCGACCGGACCGGCGGTACCGAGGCGGTCGAGCCGCCGCGACGTGGCTCCTGGCTTCATGGCTCCTGGTGCTGGTCTCGAACGCGACAGGCCGGGCGCAAGGGTGGTCGAGCGAGCAGATCGACCCCAACGGCCACACCGGCGAGGTCGTCGGGATGGCCCTGAGCGGCTACGGTAAGCCGCTCGTCAGCGCGAGCCGGGAAGGCCCGGCCAAGCTCTGGGACGTGAACCGATCGATCAGCTTCCGGGCCAATCTCGACGGCCACGAGCGAGGGGTCCGGGCCGTGGCGATCTCGTTCGACGGCCGAACCATCGCCACCGGTGGGGGGGACGGTAAGGTTCGCCTCTGGGATGCGGACGGGAAACCCCTGGCCACGCTGGAGGGGCACACCGGAGACGTCGAGGCCCTGGCGTTCTCGCCAGACGGCAAGACCCTGGCCTCGGGCGGGCGTGACGCCGCGATCCGGCTCTGGGAAGTCGCCGGGCGCGGGGCCTTGAAGACCATCCAGGGGCACCGAGCCGGGGTCCGTAGCGTGGCGTTCTCGCCCGACGGCAAGACCCTGGCCTCGGGGGGTCGCGACAAGGAGGTCAAGCTATGGGATGTCGCCGGAGGGGCCGAGAGATCAACCCTGGGCCATCACGACGCGGCGGTCTGGTCGGTGGCGTTCTCGCCCGACGGCAAGACCCTGGCCTCGGGCGGGCTCGACAAGTCGGTCCGGCTTTGGAGGATCGAGCCGCCCGCTCCCCAGCCGGCGGATGCGCCGGTCGACCCACAGGCCCAGCCGAATCAGGCCCAGTTCTGGCAGGTTCCGGCGGAGGTGGCGGAGGTCGCCTTCACTCCCGATGGGCTGTTCGTGGCCGCCGCGGTCTCCGACCTATCGGCTCGGAGGCCCACGCCGGGCACCGTGGAATTACTACCGACCTTCCCCAATATCACGTCTTTCCAGGGAAGTGGCATCGCCCAGGCGCCCAGTCCGCCACATCGGATTCGCGGCCACCTCGGCGCGATCCGGGCCCTGGCGTTCGGCCTCGGGGGCTCGACGATCATCACCGGAGGGGGCGATGGCTCGATCCGGCTCTGGGACGCCTCGACCGCGAAGCCATTAGCCGCCTCGATCGGCCCCCGCCCCCAGGTCCCGATCGGCGATCGGATCATGACGCACCTCGATCCGATCGAGGCGATGGCCGTCACGCCCGACGGGTCGAAGATCGTCACCGCGACCGAGTCCGACGGCCTGACGCTCTGGGATGCCGCGACCCGCGAAGTCCTCGGTCGGCTGGGCGAACCGCTCGGGCCGGTCCGGGCCCTGGCGTTCTCGCCCGACGGCAAGACCCTGGCCGATGGGGGGGATGGCAAGGTCATCAGCCTCCGAGACCTCGCGACCGGCCTTGAAGTCGGCCAGTTCAAGGGGCATGACGGGGCGATCACCTCATTGGGCTTCTCGCCCGACGGCAAGACCCTGGCCTCGGGCAGCAAGGACGGCTCGGCCACGCTCTGGGACGTGGCCGGCCGGGCCGAGGTCGCCATCCTCGCCCGCCACACCAGCGCGGTCAATCGCGTGGCCTTCTCGCCCGACGGCAAGACCCTGGCCACCGGCGGGCTCGACTACACGGTGAAGCTCTGGGACGTGGCCGGGGGGAGCGTCCGGGCCAACCTCCAGGGGCATCGCGACTTGATCGAGGCCCTCGCCTTCGCCCCCGACGGGGCGACCCTGGCCTCGAGCGACCGGACCGGCCTGATCCGGGTCTGGGACGCCTCAACAGGTATCGAGCGGGTCTCGATCCAGGTGCCCAGCCCGGCCCTGGCCCTCGCGTTCTCCGCCGATGGCCGATGGCTGGTCTCCGGCGGAGGCGACCACGCGCTCCGGACCTGGAACCCGACCAGCGGCCAGCCCGTGGCCTCCAAGGCCAATGCGCACCTCGGGCCGATCCGGACCCTGGCCTTTGGGCCGGGCGGGAAGGTCGTCATCTCGGGGGGCCTCGACCGCGAGGTGAAGCTCTGGGATTTCGCCGCCGAGGTCGGCCCCCGGCCCTTTGGTGACCTCGAAACCAAGGTCGTCTCGATCGCAGCCAGCCCCGACGGCCGGGTCGTCGCCACGGCCACGCTCGACGGGGCGGTGAAGACCTGGGACGCCGCCACCGGGCTCCCCCGGCAGACGCTCGCCCCCTTCGGGGCATCCAACGTCCGACTGGCCTTCTCGCCCGACGGCCAGTCCCTGGCGGCCCAGCCGACCAACCCCAATCGGAGCTACCTCTGGGATGTCGCGACCGGGTTGGCTCGCGAGAAGGCGCCGATCATCCCCCCCGGGGTCCTGGACCTGGCCTTCACCCCCGACGGCCGATACCTGGCCACCGCCGGGAAGGCCGAGGTCAAGCTCTCCGACCTCGTCGAGAACCGGGCCGATCGGATCTTCGAGGGAGCGACCGGCGCCTCGCAGGCCCTGGCGATCAGCCCCGATGGCAAGGCCCTGGCCGTGGGCTCGACCGACGGGCGCATGACGATCTGGGACATCGACAAGCCGGACGAGCCCCGCCTGAGCGTCCGAGCCTCGCCCCGAGGGATCGCGGCGATGGCCTACTCGCCCGACGGCCGGACGCTGGCCGTCGGCGGACTGGACCGGACTGTCGACCTGGTCGACCCTTCGACCGGCCGCGATCGCTTTACACTCCGGGGTCCCTCCCGGCCGATCAGCTCGATCGCCTTCTCGCCCGATGGAAAGCTGGTCGCCTCGGCCTCCGACGGCGAACCGATGCTTTACGTCTGGGAGACCGCCGGGGGGCAACTGGTCTCGACGCCCACGCTGGCCGACTCCTCGAACCGCGAGGGGTTCGCCTGCCTGGCGTTCTCGGCCGATGGGAAGGCGCTGCTGGCCGGGGGCGACCGGGGCGTCACCACATTCGACATGACACCGGGTCATCGCCCGCCATCGACGGCGGTCGAGCCAGCGGGGGGCTCACGATGAGCCCAAGCCGTTAGACCCCGAGGGGTTCCGCCATGCAGAACGGCTTACAACGCCGGAAGTCTCCCATCCTCCTCCCGGACTGATGAGGGGGGTGTACCTCCCGGTGGCGATCGAGGGGCATGCGTTCCGACTCCCGGATCGCCTCGATGATCCGGGCGACCCTGGGGCGGAGGATCTCGGCGCGGGCCAGGGTGAGCCCCGGGTCGGTGAGTTCGTCCATCGCCCGGCGGAGGTCCTCGGCGAGTTCATTTCGTTTCATCGGGGCGATCATGGCAGGAGTCCGTGAGTTTCCTCGTATTATCGTGTCGACGGTCCATTAGGCAACTGCGTGACAGACAAAAGTCGGCGAGCCGAGGTTCGCGGGATGTGCCCTCGGGCTCTTGGGGACATAGGATCCGGGTGCCATGCTCTCGCGAAGCGTGAGCATGGGGGTGGTTTGCAAGTCTTCTCATGCTCACGGTTCGCGAGAGCATGGCACCCGGAGTTCGCGGGATCGGCCGACCAGGAAATGGACGTGCCCGGCCCCACGCCCCCGTGCGAGACCGGGGAGAGGGGCCGGGAGATTCCGGCGTGGGGGATGGCAGTCGCCGGGGCGTGATCGAAATCAAGGTAACACCCGAGAGTTGCGTCCCGATGAGGGCCCCGCGAAGCTCGCGTGAATTCCGCGACCGCCCCTCGGACGGGGCGAGCATGGGTCCCCACCCCACGACCTGGTTCGGCCGCCCAGAGAGGAACAGGGAGGGGTGGACATCCGTCGCCCGACCGGATAGCTTTTCGCCTGGTCCGGGACGAATGGGGACGGTCCTTCGAGGGGATGGCATGCGACATTCCAGTGTCGGTTTCGCGGTCGTCGTCACGCTCGGCTGGCTGGCCCAGGCGGGCATCGCGGCGGCCCAGGGGGAAAATCCGGGCTCTCCGGGCGAGGAGCATCGGCGGCTCGAACCTTTGGTCGGGCGTTGGGATGTCTCGGTGATCTACAAGCTCGGCCCCGACGTGGAGCGCAAGGGGACCGCCGAATCCGAAGCCCGGTGGGTCCTGGATGGGCGTTTCCTCCGCCAGGACTACACCAGCAAGCTCGGGAATCGCCCCTTCGAGGTGGTCCAGTTCCTGGGGTTCGACCGCCGGAAGGGGAAGTTCCTGGAACTTCGGATGGATAACCTCGACACCGGCCTGATGCATAACGAGGGGACCATCTCGGCCGACGGCAAGACGATCACCTGCCTGGGGGATCGGATCGACCCGGCTTCCGGAAAGTCGAGGCGGCTCCGGACCGTGACGACGCTCGAGGACGCCGACCACTACACCCTGGAATGGTTCCTCGAAGGGGACGACGGCCAGGAGCAGAAGACCGTCACCCTCTCCCACACCCGCAAGAGGCCCTGATCGGCGATGCGATACCGGGCCCTGGCCACCGACTACGACGGGACGCTCGCTGAGCGCGGGGCGGTTGCCGACTCGACCTGGGCGGCGGTCGAGCGACTCCGGTCGACGGGTCGTCGGGTGGTCCTGGTGACGGGCCGGGAACTCGACGAACTCCGCGAGGTCTGCCCCCGGCTCGACCTGTTCGATCGGGTCGTCGCCGAGAACGGGGCGCTGCTCTACCGGCCCGAGGATCGGACCGAGGAGGCGCTGGGGCCTCGCCCGCCCGACGCGTTCCTCGAAGCCTTGATGGCCCGGGGGGTCGGGCCGATCTCGTCGGGTCGGGTGATCGTGGCGACCTGGGAGCCCCATCGACCCGTCATCGAGGAGACGATCCGGGAGCTGGGGCTGGACCTGGTGGTGATCCCCAACAAGCGGGCCTTGATGGTCCTCCCGCCGGGGATCGACAAGGCCTCGGGCCTGGCTCGGGCGCTGGGCGAGCTGGGCTTGACGCCGCTCGACACCGTGGGCGTGGGCGATGCCGAGAACGACTCGGCGATGCTCGAAGCCTGCGGGGTGGGCGTGGCCGTGGCCAACGCCCTGCCGATGCTCAAGGCTCGCGCGGATCTCGTGACCGAGGGGGAGCGCGGGTCGGGGGTGGTCGAGCTGATCGGCCGGATGATCGACGAGGCCCTGCCGGCTCGATGAGGCGGATCTTATCTTCGCCTCATCGTCCCTTCAGGTTGGCACTCTATCATCCGAGGACCGACGCGAGATCGCCCAGGGAGGGGCGGCCTCGACGCGATCCCGGCTCGGGCCGGGGAGCGACGTCGGATGACGTTCGATCATCCTCCCCGTGAGGTCCCCCGGATGCGACCCGCCGCCAACCCGCTCGACCGGATCTCGCACTTCGTCCACGACCACTTCCTCGGGCTCCTGCTGGCCACCTATGCCATCGCGGCCCTCGGGCCGGGGCCGGGGATGGCGATCCGATCGGTCTCCCTCGGCCGGATCTCCTTGATGGGCGAGGGGATGAATCTCACACTCCCCTCACTGATGCTCGGCTTCCTGCTGCTGAACGCGGGGCTGGGGGTGAAGGCGTCGGAGTTCCGCAACCTGGCCAAACGACCCGCTCCGCTGGGCCTGGGGCTCCTGGCCAACCTGATCATCCCGATCACCTACATCTTCGGGATCTCGTGGGCCCTCCAGGCCTGGCACAATAACGGCGAGGTCCAGGCGATCCTGGTCGGGCTGGCCTTGGTGGCCTCGATGCCGATCGCCGGGTCGTCGACCGCCTGGTCGCAGAACGCCGACGGCGACCTCGCCCTGAGCCTCGGCCTGGTGGTCGCCTCGACCCTCCTGAGCCCCCTGGCCACGCCCCTGGCCCTGCACGCGGTCGGCTTCATGGCCGAGGGGGACTACGCCGAGGATCTCCACGAGCTGGCCGCGCACGGCTCGGGCATCTTCCTGGCCGCCTGCGTGGTCATCCCGTCGATGGCCGGGATCGCGATCCGCCTGCTGCTGGGCGAGGCCCGATTGGCCGCCTCCCGGCCCTACCTGAAGCTGGCCAACTCGGTGAACCTGCTGGTCCTGAGCTACTCCAACGCCGCCGCGGCGCTCCCCCAGGCGGTCGCGGACCCCGACTGGGACTTCCTGGGGGCCATCCTGGCGATCACTTCGGGCCTCTGCGTCCTCGCGTTCGGCTCGGGACGGCTGATCGCCGGATGGCTCGGGGCCGACGCCTCGACGAAGGCCTCGCTGATGTACGGCCTGGGGATGAACAACAACGGGACCGGCCTGGTCCTGGCCTCGATGGCGCTGGCGGATCACCCCCGGGTGATGCTGCCGATCATCTTCTACAACCTGGTCCAGCAGGTCGTGGCCGGGGCCGTCGGACGACGGATGGCCGAGCCTCCGGCGAGTCCTAGCCCCGAAGGGCATGCGATTCGCTCCGGTGATGAGGTCAGGGTCCCCGCCGGGACCGGCGCCCCGATCGTCCCATGACCCGAGAGACCACCCCCCATGACGCCCGATAACGCCCTGACCGTCTCCATCGCCCACGACCCCAAGGACATCGAGAAGGCCATCACGACGGCCTTGACCGAGATCGCGCTCGACGACTTCAAGGACAAGGTCGTCGCGATCAAGCCCAACGACACCACCGCCAAGCCCGGCGACAAGACCGCCTGCACCCAGGCCGACTCGCTCCGGGCCACCATCCAGTTCGTCAAGACTCTCCATCCCCGTCGGATAGTCGTCACCGGAGGGGCCGGCGACATGGAGACCGAGGACGTCTTCAAGGTCCTCGGCTATTTCGAGGTCATCCAGTCCGAGGGGGTCGAGTGGTTCGACCACAACAAAGGCCCCTTCGAGGCCGTCGACATCCCCTTCGGCCCCCAGCGCAAGGTGATGGTGAACCCCAAGATCTTCGAGTACGAGAAGCTCGTCTCGCTGGCCCAGCTCAAGGTCCACCGGACCGCCACGGTCACGCTGGCGATCAAGAACATGGCCATGAGCTACCCGGCCGCCGACTACTACGGCCACCCGCGCGTCAGCCAGAAGATCCACCCGCACAACATCCTCAAGGACAAGCAGGCGTTCCTGGTGGGGATGCTCATGCGGTTCCCGATCGACCTCTCGATCGTGGTCGGCCACCCGGCGATGATCGGCACCGGCCCGATCGGGGGCAAGGCGGTCGAGACCGGCCTGGTGATCGCCGGGCGAGACCCGGTGGCCGTCGACTCCGTGGGGGCCTACCTCCTCGGATTCGAGACCCTGGGCGTCCAGCACCTCCACCAGGCCTACCAGCTCGGCCTGGGCACGCCCTACTCCGATCCCGAGAAGGAAGGGGAACCGGGCCGCCTGACCATCAAGGGGGTCTCGGTCGAGAAGGCCGTCAAGATCTTCCGAGAAGCGGCCTACGGCGAGGCCTTCTGATTGGAGTTCGCCGAGTGAATTGGGGACGGACTCCGGGCGTATCCGGTGGGTGCCCGTCCCCTTTCTCGGTCGCTCGCGCCTCGCGTTCCGATCTTCGACGAGCCGTTCGAACGGAGGGCGACCCGTCTTTGTCTCCCCGGCAAGATCCGGCTACAATCGAGGAGACAGGAGGCTCCTGGCCCCGCGAGAGGGATCATCCCATGCCCGTCCACGACTGGACCCGCGTTGACGCGGGATTGTTCCACGCGTTTCACCAGCGATGGATCAGCGCCATCAGCGATGCCTTGAACGCGGGAGGGCTACCGTCGGATTACTTCGCTCTGACCGAGCAGTCGATCCGGGGGCCTGTCCCCGATGTCCTGACGCTCCACCTCTCGCCCGGCTCGGCCGAACCCACGGGAGGGACCCAGGGCCTGGCCGTTGCCGAAGCGCCTCCGCGAGCCCGGATGATCCGCAGGACCGAGGCCAGTCTGTATGCCGGAAGGGCGGATCGGGTCACGGTCCGTCACCGGCACGGCCAGGTCGTCGCCGTGATCGAGATCGTCTCGCCCGGCAACAAATCCTCCCGGAGCGAGATCCGCGCCTTCGTCGAGAAGGTCTCCGACCTGATCCAGCAGGGCGTCCACGCCCTGATCGTCGACCTCTTCCCGCCGACCCCGCGCGACCCTCGGGGGATTCACAAGGCGATCTGGGATGAGTTCGAGGAGGAGGACTTCCTCCCCCCGGACGACAAGCCCTTGACGCTGGCCGCCTATTCCGCCGGGGGGATCAAGACGGCCTATGTGGAGCCGATCGGAGTGGGCGACGAGCTGCCCGAGATGCCCCTCTTCCTGAAACCGGAGGTCTATGTGCCGGTCCCCCTCGAAGCGACCTACCGGACCGCCTGGGACGCCTTCCCGGCCGCGTTGCGGGGATTGCTGGGCGTCGCCCGGTAGGGCCGCATCGGAGGCTCAGGCCGACTGGCCGATCACCTCATCGAGCGCCGGGACCGCACCGGAGCGGAGGTCGGACTTGCCGAAGCCGGGCAGGGCCCCGAGCGACTGGGCCTCGGCCTGGGCCTCGGGATAGTTGCTCACCAGCATCACCGGGACCCCGGCCAGGTCGGGATCGGCCTTGATCGCGCGGATCAGGTCGAGGCCCGAGGAACCGTCGAAGTCGAGCACGCGGTTAACCAGGACCAGATCAAACTCCCCGGCACGGAGGGACGCCATCGCCTGGCCCTTCGAGTCGGCCGAGGCCACCTCGGCCCCGTAGGACTTCGAGAGGTGACGCGAGATCGAACCATGGTCGTAGCCGCACTGGCCGACGTTGAGGATCCGAGGCTTGGTCATGACTGGGCCTCCCGGGCCGGATTCGAAGCGGAGCCTGGTCGGACTGACCGAGATCTCGGCTCGGCCCCGCTCCCCTGAATTGTACGCCTCCCGACCCGACATTCGTAGCCCAAGCCCGGCCGATCCTGGAACGTACCTTCACGATTCCGGAGGGGTGACGGGGCGCATCGGTCGATCGGCCAGGGCGTCCTCGACGGCTTCCCCCACCTCTTGCGCGAACGCCCCGAAGGCGCCGCCGAGTTTCGAGCATCGCGTGATCGTCGAGAAGTTCGAGCGGATCTCCGTGGCGGTCATGCCGGCCGCGCCCATGGACCGGGCGTGCATGTAGAATGAGCGGTAGGCGGGCTCCCAGGTCAGGGCCATCACGGAGGCCCGGCCGCAGGGCGAATTCGGCGGCGCGGGGACAACTTCATTCGCGACCCCGGTTTCGCCGGGCACGGCAAGCCCACCTCGCTCCCGGGATTCCGAGATGAAGGACACGAGTTCCTTCGTGACCGGCTCGCTCGGGATCCGGGCGACCGCCCGATTCTTGATCCGGCCGAGCTTCTGCCCGGACTTCAGGACGCCCGCGCGAGCCAGGAAGATCGCGTCACCCGCCAGCTTCGCTACTTCAAGGTCCCCCAAATCGTCCCGCTTGATGAGCCCGGAGTAGCTCTGGAAATGCCGACGAAGGCGCCGCTTCGACTGGCGGCATTCGGGGCATCGGACGCAATCGGCGGCGAGATTGAAACCAAGCTCCTCGTACCAGTGCTTCTGCTGGAGTGCATAAAACAGGTAGGGCCGCTCGCAATCCCGGCACCGGCAGAGCTGATCCACATAGCATTGGCGGGGGACGCAGGCATTCCCTTGTTTGGAGATATCCGCCCGGATGGCCGACTCCGGGAAGACCGTCAACCGGAGCGAACCATGACCCCAGCAGGACTCGACGATCTCCTCATCGGAGAGGTCCGAGCCGGCGGAGGTCGTGGTTTCGCCGTATCTGGGATGGACGACGAGGTTGCCCGGCAGCCGGAACGAATGTCGGAGCATGGCCGGGGCTTTCCCCTCGATCGATCATTTCCGTCCTGACAATCCCAAGGACACTTTCAAACAATCATCAACCCTGGCCATCGACACCGGGTCGAGGGAGCCGATCGGCTGGATGGCAGACACGCTCACGGTGAAATGGTTCTCGCATTTGACCGCCGAGGCGAGGAGCAGGCCCGAACCTTGACCTTCGGGGGTCGACGGGTCGATCTGGAGTTGGGTTGGCTGAGACACGTTCCGCAAGTTCGAGGTGCTCGCGGCAACGATCGTGGTCTCGAGCCGCCGGTTGTTACGATCGTCCTGGACGATCAAGGCCGGTCGCCGCTTGCTCCCGCCATCAACGAAAGGAATCCGGACGAGGACGATGTCACCCCGCTTCATGGCCGCTCCGGGTAGCGGTCGTAGGCGTCCATCGACGGATCGTCCCAGTCACCCTTCATCGCGTCCCAGATCAGGGGAGCGAACTCCTCCGGAGTGGGCTCGTCGGGCTCGATCAGCGCCCGGATTCGTTCGTACAGATCGGCATTCACGAGGACATACGTCGTCTTGGTCTCGAGATCTTCGACGCGGACGGGCGAACCGCCCGCGTCTTCGATGGCCCGATGTTGCTCGACGGTCAACGCGATCATGGCCTGTCATCCTTTGATAATCACGGAGCTCTCGTCAAGCCCCGAATTTCTGGAGCCGGCCGGCGTGGGCCATGGCCAGGGGCATGATGTCCTTGGCGAGGATCTGGCCGAGCCCGCCCTGGAGGCAGGGGCGCTCTCCGAAGGTGGTCACCAGGTCGGGGCGGCTGGTGGCGGGGGCCCAGAGGAGCAGGGGGACCGGGTGGAAGCTGTGCGACTTCATCCGGGACGGGGTGGAGTGGTCGCCGGTGACGATCAGGACGTCGGGCTTCAGCGCCATCAGCTGGGGGATCTCGGCGTCGAGGGCCTCGATCATCTCGACCTTCTTGGCGAAGTTGCCGTCCTCGCCGGTGCTGTCGGTGTACTTGTAGTGGATGAAGAAGAAGTCATACTTCTCCCACTCGGCCTTCGCCACGGCGAACTGGTCGGCCAGGGTCTTGCCGGGCTCGACGACGGTCATGCCCACCAGGCGGGCCAGCCCCCGGTACATCGGGTAGACGGCGATCGCGGCCGACTTCAGGCCGTAGACCTCCTCCATCGTGGCGATGGCCGGGAACTTGGCGAACCCGCGCATCATCAGGAAGTTGGCCGGGCTCTCGTCCTTGAGGATCTCCTTGGCCTGGCGGAGGAACTCGGCGGCGACCTTGGCGGTCTTCTCCGAACCCGCGTCGCCCGCCTTGGGCTCCAGGGTGTGCAGGCCGGTCGAGAGCGGGTCGGTGTCGGCGACGTTGTCCCCCAGCCCTTCGCCCCGGAACCGCACGACCAGTCGATACTCGCGGACCGGCTCGACCAGGATCTCGATCCCGTCGATCTTCACGGCCCGGAGCTTCTCGACCAGCTTCTCGCAGACCTCGGTGGGGATCCGGCCGGCCCGGCGGTCGGTGACGATCCCGTCGGCGTCGATGGTGCAGAAGTTGCCCCGGATCGCGACGTCCCTGGGGCCGACCTCGACGCCGATCCCGAGCGCCTCCAGGACCCCTCGGCCGATGTCGTTCTCCAGCGGGTCGAAGCCGAAGAGGCCGAGGTGCCCGGGGCCAGAGCCGGGGGTGATCCCGGGGGCGACCGGGGTGCTCAGGCCGACGGTCCCCTCGGTGGCCAGGGCGTCGAGATTCGGGGTCCGTGCCGTCTCCAGCTCGGTCTTGCCGCCCGGCTCGATCGGCAGGCCGCCGAGGCCGTCGGCCACCAGCATCACGATCTTGGTCTTGTTGGATTCTCGGAGCTGGCGGATCAGATCATGCATGGACATGCGAGGCGGGTCCCGGTGGTGACTGGCGAAGGTGGACGCGGCCCGATTCGAAGCGGCCGCGCCGGACCCCTTTGGGGTACCCGACTAGGGCCGGAGATGCAATCCCGAAGATTGGAAGCTCCGGAAATGCAAGATCGGCTCACGGACTCGGATTCACTTCAGAGGTCCGCCGGTTCGGCCGCAGCGACGATCCGCCGGATGCCGTCGCCTTTGAAGCCAAGGGCCATCGGCCGGGTTGCTCCGGGCAGGATCGCCACGTCGTAGAGTTCGGAGACCATCCCTTCGAAGCGGACCGAGTGGACGGCTTCTCCACTCCTCAAATCGACGACCGCGAGGCCGCAGACGGCTTCCTCGCCCCGGCGAGCCAGGACCTTATCCAAAGCCAGGCCGCCGAAGGTGCCGTCGCGACGCGGCTTCGAGAGTCCGACGACCGCGTGATGCTCCCCGACGAAGGCGAGCCCTCGGAGGTAGCCGGGGCAGAACGCCGCCGGCTCGAAGCGACCGGCCGAACGGTCCACCTTCCCGAGCTGACCCGTCCCGGAATTCAGGAGCCAGAGCTCACCCTCGCGGATCCGAGGCGAGTGCGGCATCGACAGGCCCGTCGCGACGGGCTCGCCCGAGGGGATCTCCAGCACGAGGCCGCCGTCGCGGCGATGGTCGCGCCAGCGGTTTGCCTCGTCCGATGCGGCAACGGCCGTCGCATAACGAAGGCGGCCCCCCTCCAAGGCGATGCCATTGAGGTGGCAGCGGTCCTCGGCCGCGAGGGCCGAGATGAACGGAGGCCGCCAGATCGGCGCGAAGCTGTAGCGGTCGTGGGTCGTGCCGACGCAGTTGAAACCGGTCGCGGCGAAGACCGGCCGCCCTCCCGCTTCGATCGCAACGTCGTGGACATCAAGGTCGCCGGTGGTGATGCCGAGCCTGGGCACGAACAGGCGATCATGCCCGTCGTAGACCTGCTGGGGGCGGAGCACGTTCTCGAGCCGCCAGAGCTGGAATTGAGTGCTCATCAGCAACGACTGGCCATCGCCCCAGAGCCCCATTGCCCGGGCGAAATTGCGTTCGAATACGGCAAGCCCGCCATCGGCCTTACGGCCCAGCAACATCAGCTTGCCCGACTGGTACGTGGTACAGGCCAGGCTGACGCGTTGCTCCGCCATCCAACCGGTCAGTCCTGGCGAGGCGGTGACCCTGAGCCAATCGGCCTCGGCTGCCCCGGTCTCGGGGGCCAGTTCGGCGAGATCATCCATGGGCGGACTCCTGTCGGGGCCGGCAAAGCCGCAACCTGCGACCGATATTGCGAAGGGCCGCCGCGCCGCTCGTCGAGGCTTCGATCGGAAAGATAAGTCATGGCGATAGGCGAGGAGAACTGTTCGTGCCATTTCAACGCTGCCGTAACCCTCCGTCCCTACTCGGCCAATGCCAGCATGGTCGAATTCCGACTCACCTTCTCGATAGCTGTCCTAGCCTAGAGCACCAGGGCGGTTCCGACATTCTTAAGGCTGACGATGCCCAAAACGCAGGGTTTCGAACGGCACTCGGCCGAGATCGATCGGGCGTGTGAGCTTGAAAATCATGAAGACGAGTCTCGGATCTGGATGCCGGCACGAACCGCTCGCCACGACCGCAAATAATTAAAGACGTCAGGAAACCAACATGATCCGCCGATCCGTTGATGATGCCAAGCGAGACCAGGCCCGACGTCCCCTCCGCGACCGTCGACGAGCGGCCCCTCCCAAGCGCAAGTGGACCCCCGAGGCGCTCGACGCGCTGGAGCGGCGGCTGGTGATGACCGGCGGCCCGGCGGTCAGCTCGATCGTCCGGGCGATCCCCTCCGGGCCGCTCACCTCGGAGACGAGCGTCACCTACACGGTCACCTTCAACCAGGCCGTCGACAATGTATCTTCCGACGACTTCAAGGTCGTCGCCTCGGGCGGAGGTTTGCAGTACCAGGCGCCCGTCATCGTCTCGGCGAGCCAGGGCACCGTCTTCTCGGTCGAGATCGACGGCATCCGCGGGTCGGGTACGTTGCGTCTCGATCTCATCGACCACGACTCGATCGCCGCCCTCAACGGCGATGGCCCTATCGGCGGCGTGGGGGACTACAACGGCAGCTACCAGGGGCAGTCGTACACGATCAACCAGGTCTTCCCGACGGTCCTCTCGATCGAAGGCACGACCCCGACAATCGGGGCGACGGACGCTTCAACGCTCGTTTACACCGTGACCTTCAACAAGGACGTGACCGGCGTCACGGTCGATGACTTCACCCTGGAACTCACCGGCACGGCCTCCGGGACGATCTCCGCGGTCGCCCCGGTCGACGCCTCGGTCTATGAGGTCACCATCTCGGGCGTCGCAGGGCAAGGGGAGCTCTTCCTGAAGCTCGCCAATGACGGTACGATCCGCGACCTGACCGGCAATCCGCTCCGGGGGCCCGAGGGGTCGTTCCTGTTCGAGCCGGCGGAGAGCTACCCGTCGATCAACAATCCCACGTACATGGAGACGGGCGACCTGAACGGCGACGGCAAGCTCGATCTCGTCACGACCAACGGCGGCGGCGGCAATATGAATCTCGTCGCGGTGCTACTGGGCAACGGCGACGGCACCTTCGGCAGCCCGACTTCCTATTCGACCGAAACCTCCAAGGCCGGTCAGCTCCGACTCGCCGACCTCGACGGGGACGGCGACCTCGACGTTGTCCTGGTTGATCCCTTCGACGACGTGGTCGTGGTGATGAAGGGCAACGGCGACGGGACCCTCGGCTCCCCGACGACCTTCGCCACCGGCAACTCGCCCAACGGCATCGCCGTGGCCGACCTGAACGGCGACGGCATTTCCGACGTGGTCACGGCCGACGAGAACGACGACACGGTCTCGGTGCTGCTGGGCAACGGCGACGGCACCTTCGGGGGGGCCGTCCCTTACGCCACGGGCAGCTCGACCTACGGCGTGGCGATCGGCGACGTCAACGGCGACGGTCGGCCCGACCTGGTCGCCAGCAACTACGGCGACGACAACATCAGCGTGCTGCTGGGCAACGGCGACGGCACCTTCGGCACGCAGCAGACCTTCGACTCCGGCGGCTATCCCTACTTCCTCACGCTGGCCGACGTCGACAACGATGGCAATCTCGACGTGGTCCACGGCTCCGAAGCCGACTCGGAAGCATTCGTGCTGCTGGGCAACGGCGACGGCACCTTCGCGGCTCCCATAGGCTATGACCTGGGCACCAATGCCGAGGTCCTGACGGTGGCCGACGTCGACGGCGACGGCCACCTCGACATCTTCGGCAATAGCCTGTTGCTGCTGGGCAACGGCGACGGGACCTTCGGGGAGCCCATCGACCTGGCCGAAGCCGAGCTCGAGAGCATGGTGATCGGCGACTTCAACGCCGACGGCCGCCCCGACCTCGCCGGGTCGAATTACTACAACGACTCGGCCGATGTCCTCCTGAGCGCCACCGGCGAATACGTCGGCCCCACTTACACGATCCTCCAGGCGACGACCACCACACTCGAGGCCTCGCCGTCGGATCCGGTGCACGGCCAGTCGATTGTCTTCACGGCGAACGTGGCCGCACTGGGCAGCCCGGCCGTCGGCGGCACGGTCACCTTCCGCGACGGATCCACCGTTCTTGATATCGTGCCGATCGACCAATTCGGGAGTGCGACCTACTCCACCACGAGCCTGTCGATCGCGGGCAGCCAGCATTCGATCACGGCGGAATACACGCCGGGCGCCGGCTACGGGACCAGCACCGGTACTCTTTCCCTCGTGGTGGACAAGGCCACGCCGGTCGTCACTTCCGTGGTCGTCCCGACTTCGTTGACCTTCGGCCAGTCCACCATGGTGTCCGTGATCGTGACGACGCCCTTTTCCACCCCCGTGACCGGGACGGCGGACATCCTGATCGACGGTCAAGTGGCCACGACCGTGGCGTTGGTGAATGGGCTAGCGACCTATCAGGCCGAAAACATCGGCGGTGGCAGTCACTCGATCGTGATCCACTACAACGGGGACCCGACCCTCAACGAAGCGACCTCCTCGTCGACGAACGTCTCCGTCTCGACCGCGCCCAGTTCGGTGGCGGTAACACCCATCCTGCCCTCGGGCGCGATCTTCGGGGCCCCGCTGATCGTCAATGCGACCGTCTCCTCGGAGGTCGGCATCCCGAGCGGCCAGGTCCAGCTCCTGAGAGACAATCAGGTGATCGCCACGGCGACCCTCGACGGCGCGGGCCAGGCCCAATTCACCACGACCTTCACCGCCATCGGCACCTACACGTATTCGGTCGCCTACCTCGGTTCGTCCGACCACTCGGTCAGCAGCGGTACGGCCCTCAATGGAGTCTCGGTGGCCCGGGGCACCTCCTCGACGTCGCTCCTAACGCCGGCGACGGCCGACCAGGGCAATGCGGTGACGCTCACGGCAACCGTGAGCGGGCAGTTCGGCCTAGTCCAGGACGGCACGGTCACCTTCTCCGTCAATGGCACGCCCATCGGCACCGGGACGGTCGGCCTCAACGGGGTAGCCACCCTGATCACGACCGATCTTCCCGGCGGCACGAACGAGGTCTCGGCCTCGTTCGACGGCGGGTCGAGCTTCCTGGCCAGCGGCGCTCAGGCCGTGGCCATCACGATCCGAGGCCAATCGCAGGCAGGGGAGGTCGTCTCGTCCACCCCGCAGGCCTTCTTCGGCCAGAACGTGACCCTGACGGCCACCTTCTCGGCGACCGCGATCGACGGCCTGACGCTGACCGGCACGGTCGACTTCTTTGACGGCGACGTCTACCTGGGGACGGCAACGCTGGCCCCCCTGACCCAGGGCAATCTGCTCGGCGGCGCGGGCCTCCAGGCGTCGCCCCTGGCCGATCCGTCGATCACCTCGGGCCAGGCAACCCTGCCGACCACGGCCCTCTCCGTCGGAGATCACGTCATCCGGGCCGTGTACTCCGGCGACGCCAACTACGCGTCGGCCACCTCGGAGACACCCGTCTCCGTCCTCATCACCACGACGATCACCAGCACGACGCTGGCCGTTTCGACCACGCCGGAGGGGACCGTCCTGGATGCTCTGGTCCAGGTGGTCTCGCCGGGCGACCCGACCGTCCAGGGGACCGTCTCGTTCTTCAACGGCCAGACCCTCCTGGGGACCGTCCCGATCGTGAATGGCCATGCGATCTTGAACATCGGCGTTTTGCCCGCGGGGCAGTACGCGTTCAGCGCCACCTTCTCCGGAGGGGGCGAGTCCTCGGCCGGCGAGTCCTCGTCCTCGGTCGAGCTCCTCGGCGACTCGACCATCGGGTACGTCTACCTGGACCTCAACGCCAGCGGACGGCCCGATGCCGGCGAACCGGGCCTGGCGTCGAGGGTCGTCTTCGCCGACCTCAACGGCAACGGCAAGCTCGACCCGGGCGAGCCGACGGCCACCACCGACTCCGGCGGCCACTTCACCCTGGCTGGGGTCGCCGTCGGCTCGGCCGGCATCTTCGAGGCGACCTCGCGGGATGTCTCCCGACGCATCGTGGTGGACCAGTTCCACAACGAAGCCAACGGCGAGCTCGCCATCGGCGTGACGCCGATCTCGCCGGTGGCCCCGGTGCCGGTCGTTCTCGACCCCGCCTCGACCAACCCGCCGACCAACCCGAACGCCGCGTACATCGGTTCCCTCTACCGCGCCGTGCTGGGCCGCGAAGGCGGCGCCAAGGAGATCGCCGTCTGGCTGCGCCTGATGGCCAAGGGGGCGACCCAGGATCAGGTGGCCCGTGGCTTCGTCAACTCGCGGGAACACCGCATTCACCAGGTTGTGACCTACTACCACCAGTTCCTCCACCGGGCCCCGGACCCGTCCTCGAAGTTCTGGGTGAAGTCACTCCTCTCGGGAGTCTCCGAGGAGAAAATCGTCAAGAGCTTCCTGGCCTCTCCGGAGTATCAGAAGGCCCACCAGGATCCAGCCCGTTACATCCGGGACCTTTACCTGGACGTGCTCGGCCGCCGGGGTGAGGACGCCGGCGTGCACGCCTGGCTGGCCAACCTCTCCGCCGGCATGACCCGACGTGCGATCGAAGCGTACTTCGTGGATTCGCCCGAGGCGATCGATCAGCTCGTCACCAGCTTCTATGCCTCTTACCTCCGCAGGCAGCCGGACCCGACCTCGGCCCGTTGGTCGACCGAGCTCTCCTCGCCGCGCGGATCGGCCACCGACGTGGCCATCGGCTTCCTCACGAGCGAGGAGTTCATCAAGCGGGCTCGCCGCGGACGGAGCTGAGCAACCCCTTGCCAAACCCGGCCCGACGCTGCAAGCGATGGCACCTCGGGCCGGGGGGCTCGCGCCTGGGCCCTCCCCGAATCGCGGAGGGCTCGTTCATTTCGCACCTCCCGCCTCGTTGACTGGACGACTCATCTCTCATGAACGGCGAAAGAATGGTGGCGATTCAGAACGGCGGGACGAGCCCGACATGCGAAGCCAATCCCACCCACCCTGACCCGCTCCCGGAGGGCAGGGAGCAAGTGAGGCTGAAGGGCTCCTTGGCGCGGTCGTGGTATGGCCCCTGGGCAAAACCACGGGGCTAGAAATCATCCTCGTGGCCGGTCAGTGTCGCACGTTGACCGCCTTTCTTCTATCATAAGCATGTGACGCAATTGGTTGCCAATCCCCAAGATCGTACCGACTGAGCCGCACCATGGACGACCTCTCTCGCTTCTGCTGCCTGAATTTCGAGTGCTCAGAATACGGCAAACGTGGAGCCGGAAATCTCTCGGTCACCAGTCGGTATGGCCCAGATAAGGCCCGACGCATGCTCCGCTGCCGGGCTTGCAAGGCTCGTTTCTCCGAGCGGAAGGGGACGCCGCTCTTCGACTCCCGACTGCCTCCGGAGAAGGTCGAGACGGTCCTGGAGCACATCGCCGAGGGATGCGGTGTCCGACAGACCGGGCGGCTCTGCAAGGTCGATCGGGGCACGGTCGGCCGCTTGAGCCGGATCGCTGGTGATCATTCCCACGACCTCCACGACGAGTTGGTCGCGATTTCCCCCCCTCACTCGCGAGGCCCAGTTCGATGAGAAGTGGTCCTTCGTCGCCAAGAAGGAGAAGAATTGCGACCAGACCGACCCGGCCGATGACCGCAAGGGAGACACCTGGGACCATGTCGCGATCGATGCCGAGAGTCGGTTGGTGATCGGCGTCGTGTCCGGCGAGCGGACGGCCGCGAACGTCGTCGCGGTGGTCGATGACTTCAAGCGACGCACCGGGGGAAGGCTGATGGACCTGATCACCACCGACGGCTATCAGGCCTACGAGAATGCGATCCTCGAGGCCTATGGGGAGACGATCACGCCGCCCCGGACCGGCAAGCGAGGCCGGCCCAGGGCCCCTTACAAGGTCGAGCCGGTGGGCCTGACCTATGCCGTGGTGGAGAAGACGCGAGAGAGAGGCCGTGTGGTGGCCATCGCCACGCGGGTGATCTTCGGCACGATGGCGGCGGTGGCCGCGACGTTGGGGATGTCCAGGGTGAGCCGATCGATCAACACATCGTTCGTGGAGCGGCAGAACGGCACGGACCGGCATCGCAACGCCCGGAAGGCTCGCAAGACATACCGATTCAGCAAGGACTGGCGGCATCACGAATCGGTGACCTACCTGACGATGTACGTCTACAATTTCTGCTGGCCGGTCCGGACCTTACGGATCAAAGACGACCAGGGCATCTGGCGGAAGAGGAGTCCGGCGATGGCGGCCGGGCTGGCCGATCACGTCTGGTCAATTCCCGAATGGCTGGCCTTCCCATCCGTGCGACAATGATCGGCCACAAGGGAAATCATGGAGCCCTGAAAATATCGAGCAAGGACGGGCGAACGCATTTCATGAAAACCGAAACCACCGCGTCATCCCGTCGATCGGACCTGGACGCCCTGCGGGCCGGCGCCATGTTGCTGGGGATCGGCCTGCATGCGTCCCTCTCGTTCTTCCCGTCGTTCTGGATGGTCGCGGACAGTCGGCAGGATTCCGGTTTCGGGATCCTGTTCTCGGCGATCCATGGCTTCCGGATGCCCCTCTTCTTCGTCATGAGCGGCTTCTTCAGCGCGATGCTGCTGCACAAGCGAGGCCGCGGGTCGCTGCTCAAGCACCGATTCCACCGGGTCTTCCTCCCGCTGGTGGCGGGGATGTTCACCATCGTCCCGATCACGATCGGCATCTCCGCCTTCGCGATGTCGTCCTCCTCCGGGGATCCCGGAAAGACCCCTCCGGTCGAGCGCAGGTCGAACATCTGGACGGCCGCGCAGGCGGGAGATTTCGGGGCCATCGAGCGGCACCTGGAGGGCGGGATGGCCGTGGACGAGCCGGACCCCGAACGCGGGGGGACGCCCTTGCTCTGGGCCGCGGCCTCGGGCCGGGCAGAGGCCGTCGAGCGGCTCATCAAGCGAGGCGCGGACGTGAACGCCGTCGACCGGGATGGTGGGACGGCGCTTCAAGCGGCGGCCTTCCTGGGATACGACAAGGTCGTCGACGTGCTCATCCAGGAAGGCGCGAAGGTCAACGCGACCAACAAGCGAGGCCAGACTCCTCTGGATCTCGCGAACGTCGACGAAGGGACGACCATCTACTTTGCCTCGATCCTCCAGCTGGAGGTCGTCAAGGATGGGCTGGGGGCCCGCAAGGCCGCGATCGCCGAGTCCCTCAGCCAGCACGGCGGGACGGCCGGGCCGAAGGCGGGCCTGGCCGAGCAGTTGATGCAGATGCCCCTCTTCAACCACCTCTGGTTCCTCTGGTTCCTCTGGTGGCTGGTCGTGGGCTATGCGGCCCTCTCGGCGATCGGCTCGCTGTTCACTTCGATCCGGTGGCCCTCCTGGCTGGCCCTCTCGCCCGCCCGCTATCTCTGGCTGATCCCCCTGACGATGATCCCCCAGTGGTTCATGGGAGGCGGGGGCCTCTCGCCGATCTTCGGGCCGGATACCTCGACCGGGCCACTGCCGATCCCCCACGTCTTCGCGTATTACGCGATCTTCTTCGGCTTCGGGGCGTTCTATTTCGGCTCCGACGACCGGACCGGCCGCGTCGGCGGGCGTTGGTGGCTCCCGCTTTCGATCGGGCTTTTCGCCCTCCTCCCGCTCGGGCTGGCCCTCATCGGGGGATGGGCCGGGCCTCCCGGATTCGAGCTCGCCCCGCTCGCCCGACGGATCCTCTCGGTCTCCGTGCAGGCGGCCTACCCCTGGCTCATGACCTTCGGCCTGATGGGGCTGTTCCGCCGGATCTGCCCCCTGGAGAGCCCGAGGATGCAGTACCTCTCGGATTCGGCCTACTGGCTCTACCTCGCCCATCTCCCGCTAATCATCGGGGCCCAGTATCTGGTCCGAGACTGGCCGGTCCCGGCGTTGGCGAAGTTCTCGCTGATCGTCGTGGTCTCGACCGCCCTCCTGCTCGGGTCTTACCAGTTCCTGGTGCGGTACACCTGGATTGGCCGGTTCCTGAACGGACCTCGCCAGCGACCCGCTCGGGCGAAGGTCGATGTGCCCGAGGTCATTGCCGGATGATCCGGCATCCGATCGCGGACCCCGAGGAGTTTCCCCATGTTCGAAGGTATCACGAGGCTGGCCGAACGGGGGGACGAGGCGGGAGTCCGGCGGCTCCTGGATGAGGGGGTGCCCGTCGATCACATCGACAACGGCCGGTTCAACGTCACGCCGCTCCAGGTGGCCGCAAGGGCCGGTCACCTGGAGATCGTGAGATTCCTGCTGGAGCGGGGGGCGAACGTCAACCACTTCGACCACGACGACTTCTCGCCCGTCACCTCGGCCGCTCGCGCCGGAAGGTGGGCCGTGGTCAAGGTCCTGGCGGAGCAGGGGGGCGACTTCCGGAAGCGAGACGGGCACGGCAAATCCGGGCACGACTACCTGCGACGATGCCGGGGCAAGCGGAACCGGGCCGCCATCGAGGCCGTCCTCGATGCCAGGGAATCGACCGGGCTCGACGCCTCCGACAGCCAGGCCCAACCCGGATAAGGCCCGAGCCGGGACGATTCCCGAGGATCACGCGCCTCCCTGGGAATTCGACCCGGTCGGCGTGGCCTCGATCGACCCGGAGACCTCTTCGATCCACCCCCGGAGCCGCCCGGCCACCTCGGGCTCGGCGGATTCCTCGGCCTTCTTGCGGAGATCGGCGAGGGGGAGAGCCCCGGGCATCGCGCGGGCCTTCTCGCGGGCTCGGGCCACCTCGGCGTCGTTCAGGGTGGTCCCGGTGGTCCCGGAGGCGAGCAGGTTGGTCCGGTCCTGTCGGTGAGCGAGCCCGAGGGCGTGGCCCAGCTCGTGGGCGGTCACGCGGGGCAGGGGCTCGTCGATCCCCCCCGGCACCGGCCGGAGCTTGGCCGTCTCCTGGACGAAGGCCATCCGGTTGCCCAGGTAGACGCCGTTCACGGCGAACTGGCGGATGTAATAGACGTCCACCCCCTCGCCCGACCGCGAATCCGAGGGGGCCAGCAGTCGGAGGGGGGTCAGCCCATCCTCCGGCTCGGCGTCGATGGCGGCCTTATATCGGGCCTGCCGGGCGGCGGGCTCGCGGACGATCGGCTCGAGCCCGAAATGGACCCCGGCCTGATGCCAGATCCCGTTGACCTTGCCCACGACCCGCTTGAGGTCGGCGTCGGTCAGGCCGCAGTCGATGTCGGGCTGGTCGCTCGACGACAGGATGTGGACCCGGAGCGGGATCACCAAGAACTCGTCGATCGGGGGCGGTTTCAGGGGGGCATCCGGGATGTCATCGCCGAGCGCCGGGAAGGACAGGAAAAGGATCAGGGCGAAGGCGAGGCGAAAGCCTGAAGGCACGACCTTGACTCCCCCGGGTGGCATGAAGGGCGGGTCCGACATCCCCACGATCATCGCGGCCTTGGCGCCTGCTCGCAAGTCTCTCGCCCCGGCGGATCACGAGAGGCAACCGATCAGCCCGGTTCCAGGTCGGGCGGCGGCAAACTCCACCCAGTCGCGAATCTGCCGGACGGTCCCGTCGGTCTCGAAATCGGCCCCTTCGAGGTCAACCTCCCGGATCGGACCCAGCGATCGGGCGATCACCTCGGGCGGCCAGTGGCCGATCATCGGATAATCATCGGGCTCGGGGAGAATCACCGGGCCAGGCCCGAAGACCAGATCCTGGAGCCGCAAGGGTACCCCAGCCTCGTCGAGCCATCGGTCGATGGTCTCGATCCACTCCGACGAACCGGCGATCGCCGAGATGCCCTCCAACTCCTCGCCCAGGTACGCGCAGAGGGCCTCGAACGCATAACCGTAGACGTAGCCGTGAAACCCCGGCACGTCGGCCAGATCGCCCTCGATGATCCGATGCAGAGCCTCGGAGCAGGTCGGGACGGGAGGTTCATCGGGGTCCGGGTCGGGATCGGCCAGCTTGTCGATCCGGGCAAACCATCCGGACATTTTCCCGGCCACCGCGTCCGCCAGCGGGCGATCACGCGAGCCAAGGACGCGGGTCAGTTGATCCAGCGGGACGGCATAGACCGAGATCGAGGTCGACATCCGGGGCTCCCCAGGGGATCGGGCGAATTAGGTTCGGGCTATCTCAAATCGGCTTTCAGGACAACCTCTTGAGGTTGGCCACCCCATCATTATTACGGTACCAAGGTCATTCGACCCCCGATCCTGAGGATGCAGTTTCGCTCCGGCGGTCGTCGATAGCCCCCGAACGATCGAACTTCCATCATTCCACCGAAATCACATCGCCGAAGCGAGTCGCCAGATAGGGATTGGCATACTCATTATCATCCACCTTCGAAAAGTCGATCCCGGGCTTCAACTTGTACAGGGACAGGACAACTTTATAAGTCCCGGGATCGGCCGCGATTGATTCATCGAAATCGATCATGACCTGGCGAAATTCCGGCAGCATGAAAGTTCGATTCTCGTAATGCTTGACGAAGCTGAAATCAGGATTGTCGACACCAACGACCCTGATCGACCACATGTATTTCATGTCAACGTTCGAATCTATCAGTTCGACCTTGGCGTGAAATTGAATGTGCCCGCCCACTGAACCGATGCTCGATTCGATCAGGCTGGACGAGGACTTCAATCCGGGGACGATTGGTTGCTTCATCCTGGCCTTCGCGGCCTCGGCGGGCGTGAGCCGAACCAGTTCGATACCGGGTGCTCCCACTCCGGTGCCGGTCGCGATGAGGTTTGATCCGGGCTGGGCCGGTCCTGCATTTTGCCCGATGACCACAGGTTGAGCGAAGAGCCTTTTGTTGACCAGGTCCTTCGTCACGATCTGAATGACGGAGACCGCGACAGTTACGGCGAGCATTCCTAGGATAGCGTTCTTGATCCACATGAAGAATCCCCTCCGACGGGCCAGGATCCGGGAGTTCGTTCGCCCAGAATACCACATCTCATCCCCGAGGTCCGGCCATCGAGGCGGCCGGATGTTCCGGTCCGATTCCGGGGTTGGTATGCTCGACTCCTCCCTTTTTCGATGACGGGTCGTCGTGCCCCCTGGACGGTGCCATTCCCATGAGAACTTCGCGTCTACGGCTCTCGATCGTCGCGGCCCTGGCCGCCTGGGCCTATCCTTGCTTCGCCGACGACCCGGGCGTGGTCCCGAGCGACGCGAAAGGCGTGCCCCTGAACCTCGGCTTCGAGTCCGGGACGCTCCAGGACTGGCACGCCGAGGGGGACGCCTTCGCCGGGATGCCGATCGAGGGGGATGCCGTCTCGAAGCGTCGGGGGGACATGAAGAGCGGGCATGCCGGGCGGTTCTGGGTCGGCTCCTATGAAAAGAGCGGCGACCCGGCCCGGGGGACCTTGACTTCGGCCCCGTTCAAACTGGCCAAGCCCTACATCAGCTTCCTGATCGGCGCGGGGTCGTTCGAGACCACCCGGGCCGAGGTCGTCCGCAAGGACGACGGGGTGATCCTCGCCAAGGCGTCGGGGGACGACTCCGAGGAGATGAAGCGGGTGGCCTTCGACCTGACCCCGCAGGTCGGGCGTGAGATCTTCATCCGTCTGGTCGACGACGACGTCCGAGGCTGGGGGCACGTCAACTTCGACGACGTCCGGGTCCACGACACCAAGCCCGACGTCCCGGCCCGGCCGACGCCCGACGCCTTCGCCCATGCCGGGCTCCCGCCCGAAGAAGCCGCGAAGGCGATGACGGTCCCTCCCGGCTTCAAGGTCACCCTGTTCGCGGGCGAGCCCGACATCCACCAGCCGATCGGCTTCGCGATCGACGACCGGGGGCGGCTCTGGGTCGCCGAGGCGTACTCCTACCCGATCCGGGTCCCCGAGGACCAGGCCCGCGACCAGATCCTGATCTTCGAGGACGCGAACGGAGACGGCAAGTTCGACACCCGGAAGGTCTTCGCCGACAAGCTCAACCTCGTCAGCGGGATCGAGCTGGGCTTCGGCGGGGTCTACGTCGGAGCGGCCCCCAACCTCCTGTTCATCCCCGACAAGGACGGCGACGACAAGCCCGACGGCCCCGCGCAGATCCTCCTCGATGGATGGGGATATCAGGACTCGCACGAGACCCTGAATTCGTTCATCTGGGGTCCCGACGGCTGGCTCTACGGCTGCCACGGGGTGTTCACCCACTCGAAGGTCGGAAAGCCGGGCACGCCGGACTCGGAACGAATCCCGATCAACGCCGGGATCTGGCGGTATCACCCCACGACGCACAAGTTCGAGGTCTTCGCCCACGGGACGAGCAACCCCTGGGGCTTCGTCTTCGACAAGTACGGCCAGGCGTTCGAGACCGCGTGCGTGATCCCGCACCTCTACCACATGATCCCGGGGGCCCGCTACGAGCGGCAGGCCGGGCCTCACTTCAACCCATACACCTACGACGACATCAAGACCATCGCCGACCACCGCCACTATGTCGGGGCCAACCCGCACGCCGGCAACGGCCGGTCGTCCGACGCCGGGGGGGGCCACGCCCACTCCGGGGCGATGATCTACCAGGGCGGGGCCTGGCCGAAGGAGTATGACGGCTCGCTGTTCATGAACAACATCCACGGAGGCCGGATCAACCGCGACCTCCTGGTGCCGGAGGGCTCGGGATTCGTTGGCAAGCACGCCCCGGACTTCCTCTTCGCCAACGACTCGTGGTCGCAGATCATCAGCCTCAAGTACGGGCCCGATGGGCAGGTCTACTTCATCGACTGGTACGACCGCCAGCAGTGCCACCACACCGGCGTCAACATCCACGACCGGACCAACGGGCGGATCTTCAAGCTCAGCTATGGCGATCCGAAGCCTGTCAAGGGCGATCTGGAGACGCTGAATGGCGGCTCGCCGGCCTCGATGATCGACCACCCGAACGCCTGGTTCACCAGCCATGCGCTCCGGCTGATCGCCGAACGCGGTGCCGACACCAAAACGCGCGAGGCGCTGGCCGTCCTCAAGGACGACAGCCCCGAGGCAAGGCTCCGCCACCTCTGGGCCAGGCACGCGGCCGGCGGCCTCAGCGAGTTCGAAGCCAATGCCGCGATCAAGGACGAAGACCCGAACGTCCGGGCCTGGACGATCCGGCTCGCCCTCGAAGAGATCGACGACAACCTGCCCGAGATGGTGAAGCAAGCCAAGTTGACCGTCCGACGTGACGTGCTGGTCCGGCTCCCCGAACTGGCCGCGTCCGACCCCTCGCCGATCGTCCGGCTGGAGCTGGCCTCGGCCCTCCAGCGGATACCGCTCGAAAAGCGCTGGCCGATCCTGGAAGCCCTCGTGGCCCACTCCGAGGATGCCGACGACCACAACCTCCCCTTGATGTACTGGTTCGCGGCCGAGCCCCTGGCCGCGGCCGATCCGGGCCGAGCCCTCAAGCTGGCGGCGGGCTCGAAGCTGTCCAACCTCCTGCCGTTCACCGTCCGGCGGATCGCCTCGATCGGCACGCCCGAAGCGCTGGCGACCCTGATCGATTTCCTGGGCGTCGAGGGCCGATCGGACGCGCGTCGGCTGGTGCTCTCGGGGATCAACGAGGCCTTGAAGGGACGCCGATCGGTCGACAAGCCGGAGGCCTGGCCCGCCGTCTTCGCCGGGCTCCTGAAGGACGCCGACCCCGAGGTCCGCTCGCAGGCCACGGCGCTGGCGCTGACCTTCGGCGACGCCTCGGCCCTGGCCGCGTTCCGGACCGTCGTGGCCGACTCCAAGGCCGACGCCGGACTCCGGGGCGAGGCCCTCGCCGCGCTCCTCAAGGCGGGGGATGCCGGGATCGTCCCGACCCTGCAAAAGCTGGTCAACGAAGCCCCCCTCCGAGGCCGGGCGCTCCGGGCCCTGGCCAGCTTCGACGACCCCGCGACCCCCGGCGTGATCCTCAAGGTTTATCCCGGCCTGGCCCCGGTCGAGCGTCGGGACGCCCTGAACACGCTGGCCTCCCGGGCCGGCTCGGCCAGGGCGCTGCTCGCCGCCGTCGAGGCGAAGAAGGTCCCCCGGACCGACCTCACGGCCGACCTGATCCGCCAGATGCGGAACCTCAAGGACCCGGCGATCGACTCCGCCATCGCCCAGTCCTGGGGGACCGCCCGCGAGACCTCGCAGGATCGGATCCGACTGATCGCCGAGGCCAAGGCTCGGCTGACATCGAAGGTCGAGCAAACGCCCGACGTGAACCTCGGCCGGACGGTCTTCTCGAAGACCTGCCAGCAGTGCCACGTCCTGTTCGGGACCGGCGGGAACCTCGGCCCCGAGCTGACCGGTTCGAACCGCGCCGACCTCGACTACCTGCTCTCGAACATCTACGATCCCTCGGCCCTGATCGGCAAGGACTACCAGGCCCACGTCCTCGTGACCAAAGATGGCCGGGTCCTCACCGGGATCATCCGATCGGAGGACAAGGACGCCATCACATTGGCCACCACCACCGAGACGCTGGTTGTGCCGAAGCCCGAGGTCGAGGAGCGGGCCGCCAGCGAGGCCTCGATGATGCCCGAGGGGATCCTGACCCCGCTGACCGACCACGAAATCCGGTCGCTGGTCGCCTACCTGGCCAGCCCCTCGCAGGTGCCGATGCTGGCCACCCCCGAGAACGTCGAAGGCTTCTTCAACGGGCGAGACCTCGCCGGCTGGCAAGGGGACCCGAAGCTCTGGAAGGTCGAGGGCGGCGAGATCGTCGGCAAGTCGACCGGCCCCGGGCTCGACCACAACGAGTTCCTCCGCTCCGACCTGCTCGCGGGCGACTTCCGGCTCACCCTGAAGGTCCGGCTCGTCCGGAACGAGGGGAACAGCGGGATCCAGTTCCGGAGCGAGTCGCTGCCCGAGGGGGAGGTCAAGGGGTACCAGGCCGACATCGGCCCCGACTGGTGGGGCAAGCTCTACGAGGAGAACGGCCGGGGGCTCCTCTGGGACAAGTCGGGGGAGGAGTTCGTGAAGCCCGGCGAGTGGAACGACTACGAGGTCGTCGCCGTGGGCCCGAAGCTCCGGACCTCGATCAACGGCCACCCCTGCGTCACGCTCGACGACCCCGAGGGGGCACGCCGGGGGATCTTCGCCTTCCAGCTCCACGGCGGAGGGCCGACCGAGGTCCGACTCCGGGACCTCAAGCTCGAACTCGACCCCGGAGCGCCGGCCGAGGCAGCCCGTCGCTGAGCCCTCGGCCGCGGGATCGACCGAGGATGCCTCGAAGATCCCCGATGGGACGGACCTCGGCTCCCGAGAGGGAGCCCGAGCGTTCAACATTTTTCATAAACTTGCCATTGATATAAAAACGATTCTTGGTGTCGCGATCTTTCTCGGCCCCGTCGGATCCCGTAAACTATATTGACATTGGTCGGACCACCCGCCGGAACGGGCGATCCGATCGACACGATCGCCGGCGTGCCGCCCCTCACGGGCACCCACGCCGTCGGAGTCGCCATTGAAGAGGGGCGGCTCGCGATCATGGTCCGATCCCCGACTCGATCGCCGTCCGCCCCCATTTTCCGGGGAAAATGGGCCGGCTGGCCGGAGAGACGGCTCGCCATAAAACAAAATCAAGTGCGAATACGACCGACTTAAAAGCATAAACGAGGGTCGACTCGATGGGAATCCCCGTCCACGACCAGGATTTCGCGAGGCCCGAGTTCGACCATTTTCGCCTCCTGATGGAGAGCATCCGGGACTACGCCATCTTCACGGTCGACCGGCTCGGGTTCGTCTCCAGCTGGAACGCCGGGGCGTGCCGGACGCTGGGCTATGCCGAGGCCGAGGTCATCGGCAGGCCGTTCTCGATCTTCTACACGGAGGAGGACGTCCGTTCCGGGATACCCGACCAGGAGCTCGGCTCGGCCCTTTCCGAGGGACGGGCGCTCGGCGAGCGCTGGCACCTCCGGAAGGGCGGCTCGCGGATCTACTGCTCCGGCGTCCTTTCTCCTCTGTTCGATCGGGCTGGTCTGCATCGCGGCTTCGGGAAGGTGATCCGCGACCTGACCGAGCGGAAGCGGCTCGAGGAGGAACTGGAAGCGGCGGAGTCCCGTTTCCGGGCCATCGACGATCAGTCCCCCGCGCTGACCTGGCGATCGGATGCCGAGGGGCGATACGATTATTTCAATCGACCCTGGTACGACTTCCGGGGCGAGCCCCCCGAGCATGAGATCGGCGAGGGGCCCGGCTGGGCCGAGGGAGTCCACCCCGAGGACCGCGAGGACTACCTGAGGACCTACCGGGACGCCTTCGCTCGCCGGGCCCCCTTCGAGAGCCTGTTCCGCCTCCGACGCCACGACGGCCGATATCGCTGGATCATCGACCGGGGGGTGCCCTACCAGGACCCTCGGGGCCAATTCCTCGGGTTCCTCGGCTCCTGCATGGACATCACCGACCGAGTCGAGTTGGAGGCCGCGCTCGAGCGTCAACGCTCGGCGGCCGAGGAAGTGTCCCGCCACCAGAACCGGCTGCTCTCGGCGCTCTCGCACGACGCCCGGACGCCGCTCAATGCCGTGCTCCTCGCGATCGAGTTCCTGAAACGGCTCCTTCAAGGGCAGGCCGACCCCGAGATCGAGTCGAACCTCACGACGATTCGCCACTCCGTCGGCAACGTCCTGGAACTGCTCGGCGACCTGCTCAGTCTGTCCAGGATCGACGCGGGGGTCGTCTCCACCCAGACTTCGCGATTCACCCTGGCGTCGACCCTGGCCGAGTGCCTCTCGGGGATCGAGCCCCAGGCCCGCCAGAAAGGGCTCGAACTCCGCCTGGAGCCGGGAAACCTGGCCGGCGCCAGCCTGGAGATCGACCGGATCAAGTTCAAGCAGATCCTGGGCAACCTCCTCTCCAACGCCCTCCGTTATACCGACCGGGGCCACATTCGGCTATTTACCCTGCACGCCGAAGGCGTGATCCAGATCGCCGTCGAGGATTCCGGGGTCGGGATCGATGTCTCGGATCGCGTCCGGATCTTCGACGAGTTCACCATGCTGAATACCCTCCACAGGCCGGGGGGCGAGGGGACCGGGCTGGGCCTGGCGATCAGCCGGAGGCTTTCCAACCTCCTCCAGGGCGAAATCATCGTCGAGAGCGAGCTGGGGCGGGGGAGCACCTTCACCCTGGTCCTGCCCGACTCGATCCTGGTCGTCGACCCGTCGTCCTCCGCGTCCGTCGAAGAACCGGCCGGCCGGCCCGCCTCGCTGGGCACGATCCTGGTCGCCGAGGACCACGACTCGCATCGTCGGGTGCTGGCCAGGATCCTCCGGAAGATGGGCTTTCAGACCCTGGAAGCCGGCAACGGCCAGGAGGCCCTGGCCCTCGCCCGGAGCGCCACCCCGCTGGCCATCCTCATGGACATCAACATGCCCTTGATGGACGGGATCGAGGCGATCCGAACCCTCCGCGCCGAGCCGGCGACGTCCCGGGTGCCCATCTTCGCACTGACCGGCGACGTTTCCGATCTCAAGCACCAGAAGATCGAGGAAGCCGGCGTCACCGGCTTGCTGGAGAAGCCCGTGAGCTGGGAGGCCCTGGAGCAGACCCTCGGCTTCCTCCGCCAGTCCTGCGCCTGAGCCGGTTCGGTTCGCGCGCCGGCCTCGGGTTCCTACAGGCCGCCGAGCGGCCCTTCGAGGAAAGAACCGACACCCCGGCCTCATCGCGAGGCACGGGGCATCGGGGGGGGGAACCGGTTGGATCGAGGGATGATTCCGGACTTGAGTTCCGGGGCGGTCGAATCGGCTCGGGCCCGGTCCGGGTCGGTCCCGAGGCCTCAATGTCTCACGATCTCGCCGGACTGCTGGTAGTCCGCGATGGCCTTGTCCGCCCCGGCCGGGACCGGCTTCGTTTCGAAGAGCGTCGTGAAGGTCCCGGAGGCGTCCTTGTACTTCCCGGTCCCGCCGACGATGGTGAACGCGCCGTCGCCGCTGAAGACGGCGTCTCCCTTGGCGTTGAGGATCTTCAGGGTGAACACGGCGGTCCAGGTGCAGAAGATCTGGCCTTGCTTGGTGGTGATGACATGAAGCTTGGGATGGCCCGGGACCAAGGGGTTGGGGCCGACCTCGCCGTAGAAGATCAGCGTGGTGGCGTCGACCGGGATCAGGCCCGAGAGGTTGAGGATCGAGCCCGTCTGGGTGTGCTTGCCGATCAGCTCGCTCTCCCCCGCCGCGAGGTAGGGGGCGAGCCCGCCGACCTGCGTGGCCCCCTGGACGTTCGAGAAGGCGACCTTGCCCTCGGCCTCGTAGTCGCCCACCTTGGCGCGATGGAGCGAGCCGTGGAAGGTGATGTGGGCGGTGGAGAGATCCGGGGCGGTCCAGACCCCCTTGAAGACGCCTTTCCCGGTGGCGTGGCGGAACCGGCCGGTGCCGCCGGTGATCGTGAACGAGCCCACGCTGCCGGTCTCGGTGAACTGGCCGGTCAGGTCCTCGTACAGCAGGTCGCCGTTGGCCCCCTTCTTCGTGAGCGAGCCGGAGAACGCGCCGGTGTTGGGATCGAAGTGGTATTCGACCTCGCCGGTGAACTTGCCGAGAATGGTCTCGATGCCGTCCAGGCTGCCTCGGACCAGCACATCGGTCGCGGAGATGGGCTGGAACAAGGTGACGGCGAAGTCGAACTGGCCCTTGTAATTCCGCTCCGGATGTCCGGCCCGGGCCGTCGAGAGGCATGGAGCCAGGGCACAAAGCAAGAGGCAGAAGCGAGAGAGGGGGCGTCGCATCGGAGGATCCTCAAATCCGGGGGGGGAAAGGCTACCTTGGCCGCGTTCGGAGATCGAGGGGGGGCAAGGGTACCGCTTCGTACCCTCGGTCCCGCGAGCCACGACGTCGTGGCAAGCCTGTGGACGAAAGAGCGATCCTCGACGTGTCGACATCGGCCAGAATTGACAAGATCCGCCCTCGACCCAGCCATTCATGGCATTCGATTTGATCGGGCGATCGGACTTGCGTCGCGAGCCGCAGTCAGAGTCCTGCGGTGCTCGCGGAAAAGTCACACACCCGATCCGATTTTTTTTCGGAAGGGGACCAATCGAGCGTAAGCTAATTGGGTCCATATCGTTCGACGAGACCGGCGATGAGGGGCCGATCCCCCTCGATGCCCCGAACCTGTCGCCCCCGACAAATTGTTTCTGGCCGAGAGGTCCGCGCGATGATGCCGATCGACTCGCCGACCGAGGAATTGATGCAACGGGTCGGTCGCGGTGACGACCAGGCCCTGCAGGTGCTCCTGGATCGCCACCGGGCCCGCCTCCGGGGCGCGGTGGCCCTGCACATGGACCGTCGGCTCTCGCCGCGGATCGACCCCTCGGACATCGTCCAGGAGGCTTTGGGGGATGCCCATCGGAAGCTGCCCGCCTACCTGCTCGACCCGCCGATCTCGTTCTATCCCTGGCTCCGACGACTGGCCCTGGAGCGCCTGATCCAGGCCCACCGTCGCCACCTCCGTTCGTCGAGCCGGTCGGTCGACCGCGAGCGGCGAGATCGACCGGCGCTGCCCGAAGAGTCGGCCCTCCTGCTGGTCGAGCGCCTGGCCGATCGCCAGGCGAGCCCCAGCCAGGCCCTGGCCCGAGCCGAGCGGAACGGACAACTCCGGGCCGCGCTCGATCGATTGCCCCAGGCCGACCGCGAGGTCCTCGTGCTGCGCTATCTGGAAGAGCTCCCCTTCGGCGAAATCGCCGACATCCTGGGAGTCAAGCTCGGGGCGATCAAGATGCGGCACCTCCGCGCGCTCCAGCGATTGCACGATCTCCTGTCGGCGGGCGACGGGAGCGTCCATCCATGAGGGGTCCGGACGGCGGCGAATCTCCGGCGGAGACCGAGGCGTCGGATCAGACGCTGGCGAACTGGGTCGCCGAGCTGGCCGACTGGCTCCAGGCCGACGGGCAACTCGACGTGGAGGCCTACGCCCGCGAGTTCCCCGAACGGGCCGAGCAACTCCGCCCGTTGCTGCCGGCCCTGGCCTCGATGATCCGGATCAAGGATGGGACCGGATCGTTCCAGGAGCGGGCGGGACCCCCGAATTCGGGGGCCGATCTCGATCCCTCCGTGCTGGGCAACTTCAAGATCCTGCGCGTGCTGGGACGGGGGGGCATGGGCGTGGTCTACGAGGCGATCGAGATCCCCCTTCATCGCCGGGTTGCGCTCAAGGTGCTGCCCCCCGCCATGGCGCTGGATCCCCAGCGACTCCAGCGATTCCAGGTGGAGACCCAGGCGGTGGCCAGCCTGAACCACCCGAACATCGTGCCGATCTACTCGGTCGGCCAGGACCGGGGCACGCCCTATTTCGCCATGCTCCTGATCGATGGCCAGACGCTGGCCGAGGCGATCCGCGACTTGAGGGTCCTTCGCGGGCTGACCGTGGAGCGGGCCGTCGAGATGGGCGAGACGACCCAATGCCTGGCCGAGGGGTGGCCCACGCCGGCCCCGGCGGGGGCAGGCCCAAGGGAAGGCCGTGACTCCTCGATGGATCCGGCATCATCGAGCCCGCACGACGCGCGATCCGCGACGCCCTCGCCCCGGATGTCCTCTTATCCCCGGAGGGTCGCCGAGCTCGGGCGTCAGGCCGCAGAGGCGCTGGAGCACGTCCATGACCTGGGGATCCTCCACCGGGACATCAAGCCGGGCAACCTGCTGGTCGACGCCCGCGGCCATCTCTGGATCACCGACTTCGGGATGGCCCGGCTCCAGGGAGAGAGCGACCTGACCCAGACCGGCGACCTGATCGGGACGCTGAAGTACATGAGCCCCGAGCAGGTCCAGGGCCGCCGCGAGCTGGTGGACCGGCGCTCCGACCTCTATTCGCTGGGGGCGACCCTCTACGAACTCCTGGCCCTCAAGCCCGCGTTCTTCGGGGAAGACCGGCAGGAGATGCTGGGGAAGATCGCCCAGGCGGCGCCACGATCCCTCCGGGCGATCGACCCGTCGATCCCGGCCGACCTGGAGACGATCGTCCTCAAGGCGATGGCCAAGGACCCCACCCATCGCTACGAATCGGCCCGGGCCATGGCCGACGACCTCCGCCGATTCCTGGCCGATGAGCCGATCCGGGCCAGGCCCCAGGGCCGACTCGATCGCCTGAGGGCCTGGTGCGTGCGGCCCGCGCGGATCCGGGAGGCGGGGGTCGCCCTCTTGACCCTGGGCCTCCTGACCAGCGGGATCGGCCTGATCTGGTACGTCGGATACCTGGCCGGGATCGTCAGGCCGAAGCGGCCGGGAGATTTCGTCCAGGATCTGCTGGTCGCCTTCCTGGTCTTCGACGCCCCGCCCCTCTGGTGCGGCCTGAAGACCCTGGACGGCAAGCGATCCGGCCTCTGGTTAGGCTGGCTCACCTCGCTGAATTTCCTCGTCTGGCTCCTGATCGGCGTCTGGGGCTGGCAGGTCTTCGATTACGGGGGGATGTTCGAGGACAAGGCCTCGGAGTCGCCGTTTCTTTTGATGCTGGTGCTCCTGGTCATCCACACGATCGTGCGAATCTCCCTGGGTCTCGCCGCGGATCGCGTGATGGTCCGGAATGGCCATTGATCGGCAAGGCCCAACTCATTCGACGTACGCGAACTCATTGAGGCCCAGGATCGCCTGGCAGAGGTCGGCCAGGGCCGACCGTTCGGGGTCGGCCTGGCCGGAGGCCCGGTACGACCCGGCCTGATCCCGGAGGAAATCGAGGTCGTCGGCCAGTTCGTCCGGGGCGGGGGGGCGTGCCAGGGCCAGGCGATAGGCGCGGTCGATGGCCGATTCGAGGGTGGTCCCGGCGTCGGGCCGGACCCGATCCGCGAAGGCCCGGGCATAGGCCCGGACCTGCGGGTTGTTCAGCAAGGCGAGCGCCTGAGGGGCCACGGTCGTCGAGCCGCGTTGCCCCTGGCCTTGCAAGGCGTCGGGGGCGTCGAAGAGGGCCAGGATCGGGACCAGATGGCTCCGCTTGACGGTGAAGTAGAGGCTCCGACGCCTCATCGCCTCGTCCAGCGTCCCCGGGCCGAACGGGGTCGGGTCCAGGGTCCCGCTGACGGCGAGCATCGCGTCGCGGATCGCCTCGGCCTCCAGCCGTCGCGGGGTGTTCCTCCACCTGAGGAGGTTGTCGGGGTCGATCGCCGCCTTGGCCTCGTCGAACGCAGCCGACATCCGGTAGGCGTCGCTGGTCATCATCAGGCGGTGGATCGGCTTGAGGTGCCAGCCGTTGCGGATCAGCTCGCCGGCCAGGTAGTCGAGCAGTTCGGGGTGGGTCGGGCGTTCCCCCTGGGTCCCGAAGTCGCTGGGCGTGGCGACCAACCCTCGGCCGAAGTGGTGCTGCCAGAGCCGGTTGACGATCACCCGGGCCAGGAGGGGCCCGGCCCCCCCGTCGACGTCGGTGAGCCACTTCGCCAGGCCGGTCCTCCGGTACGATTGCTTCGCCTCGGCGGGGGGCGGGGTCTGCCATCGGCGATCCCCCTCGCTGGCGGTCGTCAGGACTTGCAGGAATCCGGCCTCCGTCTCGCCTTGCTTCTGGGCGAGATCCCCGCGCTTCAGGAGGTACGTCTTCTCGAAGAAGTCGGCCCCCTGCGTGTGGAGCCGGAGCGGCGGGACCCCTTCGCTGGAGATCAGGACCTTGGTGAGCGCGGGCTTCGGGGCGACCGCTTCGAGGTCGGTCACGGCCCGATCGACCGCGACGGCCTCGGGGTCGGTCGCCCGGAAGTGGGCCAGGAGGGCGGCCCGCTGCTCGGGCGTCCGGGCCCCGGGATCGGCCTTCAGGGCCTCTTCGAGCCGGTTCAAGGCGACGATCGGGGCGGTCTCGCCGTCAAGGGGGACCGTGCCCGACTCGGTCGAGACCGAGATCCGGGGGCGGCCGATCGTGTGGCCGGTGTTGCACTCGAAGCCGAGGTTGACGGTCAAGGTCGCCCCCCCCTCGAAGTCGACGGGCGGTTCGAACTCGAAGACCGCGCCCTGGTCCTTGCCGAACTCGGGGTCGACGGCCCAGGCCGACTTCGGGTCGTCGTCGATCGCGGCGGCGACCGGGAGCCCCGCCTGCTCGAAGGTCGCGCGAGGGCGGACCAGCTTGACCGGGACGGCGGGGCCTCCGCCCAGGGGAGCGGCCGTCGCCCGGAGGTCGGACAGAGCGAAGTTCCCGTTGGACGCGCGACCGGGGCCGGACTTCACCATCGACTTGTCGGCGAGGGCCTCGATCTTCAGGGCCGTGATCCCCCGGAGCGGGGTCCGAGCCTCGAAGGTGTAGGCGTCGGACTCGGGATTGGGGCCGCTCGCCAGGTACGAGCCGTCGGCCTGCAGCTGGAAGTTGGCCCCGGCCTTCGAGGTGAGGCTCGACGCTTCGAGGGTCATCCAGCGCGGGCGGGCGATCTTCGGATCGGCCTCGAGCCAGGCTTCGAAGCGGGCGGGAAGCCGCTCGCGGGCGAACCGATCCCGGGCCTCGACGACCCCGGCGTGCCTGGACTCGTAGTCCAGGCGGTCCCGCCGGGTCTTCTCGGGGTCGAGATCCAGCTCGGCCTCGCTCCGGACGGTCGTGGTGAAGGTGGCGAGCAGTCGGTAGTAGTCGGCGGTCGGGATCGGGTCGAACTTGTGGTCGTGGCACCGGGCGCAGCCGACGGTCAGGCCGAGCATGGCGGTCCCCAGGGTGGCGGCCATGTCGTCCAGCTCGTCGTACCGCTCCTTCTCGGCGGTGTTGGCGGTGATCTGGGTGCTGTGGACCCCCGCGGCCAGGAAGCCGGTGGCCATCAGGGCTTCGGGGTTCTCGGGCTCGATCTCGTCGCCGGCCACCTGGAGCCGGACGAAGCGATCGTACGGCATGTCTGCGTTCAACGCGCGGACGACGAAGTCGCGATAATGGTAGGCCGACGGGCGGTCATAGTCGTGCTCATACCCGTGGCTCTCGGCGAACCGGGCGAGGTCGAGCCAGTGCCTGGCCCATCGCTCGCCGTGGCCCAGGTCGCCCAGGAGCCGATCCACCACCTTCTCGAAGGCGTCGGGGGAGGGGTCGTCGACGAACACCTCGACGTCCTCGGGCCGGGGGGGGAGGCCGGTCAGGTCGAACGAGGCCCGACGGATCAGGGTCCGACGATCGGCCGGGGGATTGGGGGCGATCCCCTTCGCTCCGAGCTTCGCGAGGAGGAAGCGGTCGACCGGCGATCGTCCCGGGCCTTCGGGGAGGTCGACGGACCCAAGAGGTCGGAACGACCAGAACTGGCGGTCCTTCTGGGTGACGACGGCGTGCGGGGCGGGCTGGGAGGCGTCGACCAGCGGCTGATCGTAGGGAGCCCCGGCGTCGATCCATTCGGCGATCTTCAGGACGGCATCCTCGGGGAGCCGGGGCGCCTTGTCGGGCATCGAGGGCTTTTCGAGATGCGCGACCATCCGGTAGAGGCGGCTCTCCCCGGCCTTGCCGGGGACGACGGGAGGGCCTTCGCCGGTCCCGTCCCTCAGGAGCCCCTCGCGGGTGGTCAGGTCGAACTCCCCCTTGGTGACGGCCCCGCCGTGGCACTTCAGGCAATGCTCGACCAAGAGGGCGCGGACGGTCCCCTGGAAGAGCCCGATCCCGCGAGCCATGTCCCGAGGGTGGTCGCGGTCGACGCTCGGGGGTCGAGGTTCGTCGAATCCGAGGGCGGTGGCGGCCCCCATCGGCAGGATTCCGACCAGGCCGGCGAACGCCCACGCGATCCGGCGGGGGGACGATCCGAGCGTCATCATCGGTGTTCTCTCCCTGCGTCGTCGGTGGGAATTCGGGCGGGTCCCCCCACTCTACCAGAACGGTCGGACGGCGTGGCGAGGGAAGTTTTCGGATCGTGACCATCGTCATTTCGGGATTTGACAGGGGTCCTCCGGGTGACCTAGCGTTCCATATCGTCCGGACGGATCGATCCGCGGACTGGCCGCCGATCCCGCTCCCCATGATCCGGAGGAATCCCTTGACGCTTACACATTGCCGCCCGTCCCGACGACCCGGCCTGACACTGGCCGGGTTGGCCATCGTCCTCGGAGTTGCCGGTGTCCTGGCCGCCGTGGGCGTCCCTCGCCTGATCCGCAAGGGCGAGGGCCTCCGTGCGAGCGAGGCGTTCGCCTACCTCTATTCGATCAAGAGTGCCCAGGAGCGTTACCAGGCGCGGTCCGGGACCTTCGCCGCCAGCCTCTACGATCTCGACAACGAGACCGACCCGCCGAAGGATTTCTCGGTCGCCGAGAAGTTCACCCCCGGGTCCACCGGCTCGCTGAAGGACTCGTGGACCTTGGCCCTGACCCGGAAAGGGATCTCGCCCTGGTTCGGGGCTTATACGGTGGTCTTCCGCGAGACCGGCTTCGACGCGGCGGCGAGCAGGTTCGACACCTCATTGGTCGACGAAGTCTGCCTGATGGGCTACGAATGACCGACCGACCGACTCCGATCCGGCCCCTCAATCGTTCCGGTGCCGGACGTGGCAGGACGTGCAAGCCCGACCGACCGCGTCGTACGCCATCTCGGCCCGCTTCCGCGACTCGTCCGAGGGGACCTCGCCGATCGCCCGGAAGGCCGAGCGAAGCTCGGCCGCGAGCGAGGCCGACGCCTCGGCTTGACGGATCAGGTCGGCCCCCCGTCCCTTCGCGTCCGGGCTCCTCGCCAGCTCCCGGAACTGTTCTTCGAGCATCAGCGCCTCGTGCGAGGGGTCGAGGTCGGGGTGGTCGGCGGGAGCCCGGAAGCCCGCCTGCCGGATCGCGCCGATTCGGTCCCAGAGGGCGTCGATGGCGACCATCCGGCCGACCATCGCGGGCGTCTCGGCCCGCTCCGGGAGCTCGCCGCCGACCCGATCCAGCTCGTCGTCGGAGGGGATGGCGAAGTCCTTCACCGAGGCGAACAGCCCCCGGTAATCGCCCGATGTCCCCGCGCGTTTCATCCAGGCGGTCGCGTCCTCCCGGCTCCAGCCCTCGGCGGCGATCTCGCAGACGGCCGCCGCCGCGGGCCCCCGATGCTTCCCGTGGTGGCAATGCACGAAGACCGGCCCCGGCAAGGTCCGGGTCGCCCGGATCAGCCGGAGGGCCTGCTCGCGAGGGACCCCGTCATAGCCGATCGGCAGGTGGACGTAGCGGAGCCCGAGCTTCCGGGCCGCCTCGACGTCGGGAGTCGATCCGTCCACGCTGATGATCGTCCGGACGCCCAGCTTCGCCAGGGCCTCGAACCCCGCCGTCCCTTCGGGCTGGCTCCCGCTGTAAAGCCGAGGGCTCAGGCGGAAGGCATTCTCGACCCCGAGCAACTCGATCGGCTCCGGGGGACGGGCCGGGCCGGACTTCGGGACCTCCGGCGACTGCCCCCGAGAACTCGCCCCGAGAGCGGCCAGGGCCAGGACCAGCGAGCCGACCCATCGAGCACGATCGCGATCTCGACTTCTCACGGATAACCCCCATCGCCTTCGGCGCGATCCGTCGCGACGGCTTCCAAGAAACCTCCGTCACCCCGATTTCCCGACCATTATGGGGCTTCGGCAGGGAGGATGCACCCCGGCACTACCGGCATCTTGCCCGAAGGATGTGCCCGCGGATCCTGGGGCTTGTTCCCCGCCTCCTGCGGTCATCGGTACCCGGGGCAAGCTCACGCACCCCGGGGCGGCTTCGCCACCAGGGGCCGCCGGAGGCTTTGGAGTGCGGGAGCTTGCTCCGCCGGATGGCCTGGCGCGTACGCTTCTGGCGCCCGGAGCAAGCTCCGGGGTCCAAAGCGTGAGCAAGCTCACGCACTCCAGGGCGGCTTCGCCGCGAGGAAACTCGGGGAGGCTCGCGATCGATCCGGCCCGGATTCCAGAGGGCGGCGGGGGCTCTCAGTCTCGGTCGAGGAGACGTCGGGCCGCCCCCACCACCTGCGGGTCAGACCCCTCCGCCCAGCGCGGGACGATGTCCTCGAACGAGCCGGGAAGGCCCGGCAACCTCCAGAGGAGCCGGAGCACGACTCGCCGTTCCTCGGAAGGTTCGACCTCTCGCTTCCCGATCACGAATCCTTCGAGCATCTCTTTGGATGCCCGGCCGAAGACCTCCTCCGCCTGGTCCTTCCGATCCATTCGAACCTTCTCCCAATCTTCCCGCCCCTTCTCGTCGGCGGGCGGTTGGGCGGGTCGCTCCAGCTCGACCAGGGCCTCGAAGGCGTCGAGCAGCCCTCGCCCATCACCACGGGCGGCCAGGGCCTCGCAGAGCCGGAGCCAGTACTGGGGCTCATCCCGGGTGACCTTCAGGTCGTAGGCCAGCCGGAGTGCCTCGACCGCCTCGGGGTCCTCGACGTTCCAGAGGTAGAGGACGGCGTGATACTTGGCGAAGCCCGGGACATCGTCGCGGCGGAACAGGTCGCGGACGGCGGGGATGAAGGCCGGGTTCCGGGTCCCGTGTTCGAGGGCGTAGGTCCAGGCGCCGGGAGAGGGGCCCGAGGCGATCTCCGCGCGAATCCGGTCCCCGGCCTGTTCCGGGTACTTCATCATCGACTCGGCCAGTTCGGACACGCCGAAGTGCTCGACCAGCTCGGGACGACGCCCGACGCGATCGACGGCGGAGTCCAGCCAGCGGACCGCCCGGGGCTTGCCCGCTCGACCGAGGAGCCTGACGAGGGTCTCGGCCCGGTCCTTTCGCCCGTCGAGGTACTCCCCCCGTTGCTCGTCGTTGACGAGGCGAAGGCCGTCGAGGTCTCGCAGGAGCGTCTCGCCGAGCAGGTCGACGGCGGTATCAGAACCCCGCTTCAAGAGCGCGACGAGGGCGGCTTGTTCCAGGCGGCGGGAGGCCCGCCAGGCTTCGACCTCGGCCTCCGGCATGTTCGGACGCCAGGCGATGTCGCGACCCAGGATCATGCCGATCCGATCAAGGGATCCGTCCCGCCCCAGGAATGTCAGACCCACGGCGGCGGCGTCGCGGACCTCGGGAGCATCCTCCCGGGACAGCCCTTCGAGCGACTCGACCGCGCCCTCGGCTTCGGAGTAGGCGAGGAACCGGGCCGCGGACGATCTCAGGTCGGCGGCCCGGGATTCGCGAATGATCCGGGTGAAGGGGCCCGCGAGCGGCCGGAGGATCGTCCGGCGCGAGAACGGGCCGTCGCCGAGCCATCGATCGTCGGGCCGATCGCCGAGGAATTCCCTCTCGATCGTCCGCTCCATGCGGTCCCGATCCCCCAGCGTGGCGAGCCCGACCCTTCGGCAGGAATCGTCCGGGGCTTCGAGGAGGGTCTCGATCGGGAAGGGGGGGGTCGCCGACAGGAAGGTCCCCCACGTCGATCCCATCGGGGCCGAGATGACGTTGCCGTGGGCGACGCCGATCCCGAGGAAACGCGGCTCGGCCCCCGGGAGGATCGGGCCAAGGTCGATCGTGTATCGTTGCTCGACCGGGTCGGATTCGACCCGGAGCCTGGTCTCGGCCGATCCCGAACCGAGGAGTTCGCCGTCCGCCCCGAGCAGCGCGGCGGCCAGATCGAGCAAGAACTCGTGCATCCCGTCGATGCTGACCAGGTCCAGGGTGATCCGAGCTTTCCCGTCGTCCGCCCGATCGGCCTGGACCCGGAAGGCGCGGGTCAGGGCGGCTCGCGGTCCCTTGCCCTGGTATTGCGAGGGGTCGCCCTCGCGGGCATCGGGGATGTTGACGGCGATCGGCTCGCCCCACCGGAGCGGGACGACGGCCATCGAGAGCCGCCCCTCGACCGCGCCCCGGGTCGGGACCGCCAGCCATCGGACCGCCCCCCAGACCTCGGATCCCAGCATCGTCGACTCGCCCCGGCGCTGGCCTCCTCGCCCCTCCAGCGTGATCGACGGGGCGAACAGGAGCCGCCCTCTTGCGTTGAGGAAGCCGAGCGGGACCGTCCCGGGCGCGTCGGGGTCGTCCGTCGAGACCGAAACGGCCACCGACCGCATCTCCGGCGTCGTGACCCGGATCTCGTAAGGTCCGGCCCGCATCGACCGGCCCAACGCGAAGGGGACCGTCGCGATTTCAACCCGCCGATCCGGCTCGCCAGCCCCCCCGAAGAGCGCCCGAGACGCCTCGACCTGCCGGAGCGTGTCGTCGAGCAAGGCCCGGTCGCCGTCGATCCGGAGATCCTCGACCACCCCTCGGCTCCTGTCCTTGGGGTCGAACCAGGAGGTGACCTCCGCGAGCATCCAGTGCGTCTCGTTCACGATCTGGAAGCGGTATTCGCAGGTGAATTTGCCGGGCGACTCGATCCGGATCGTCCTCGGCGCCCACTGGCCGGGGGCCACCTCGATCGGATCGCCGAAGTCGATCTCGAAGGTGCCGTCCCGGGAAGACGTCAGGGTCTCGTGGATGGGGATCTGTCGCTCCGGGTCGAGGTAGAGGACCTCGCGAGTCGGGTCGATGTGGTGCATGTAGGACCACGAGCTGAAGGCGAACATCGTGCCCGAGCCGAGGTAGGCCCCGCCGCCGAGGTTGGAGACCGTCGCCACCCGGCAGGCCCGGCCATCCCAGGCGCCGTCCTCGACGACGACCGAGGCGGAGTCGAGCCGGTCCCGGTAGCGGAACAGGGGCAGGTCGAGCTGGCAGCCCATCCGGGCGAACTGCTTGAGCGCCAGGTCGGTCGGCTGGCCCGGATCCCGATCCGGTCGCGGGTAGAGCCGGGCGAAGCCGCCCCCCTTCAGGGCTCGGGCGAATTCCGGGGTATCGAGGGTGACCTGACGCTCGCCGAGCCGATCCCCCATCTTGCCGAGACCGTCGAAAGAGACCTCGAAGGCCGCCCGGCCCTCGCGGTCGAGCACGCAGGATTCTCGGACATCCTCGCGGACCGTCCGGAAGGTGTAGGAGAGCGTCCGGAAGGACGGCCTCCACCCGGCCCCGGTCTCGCCGGGGTCGAGCCAGGGGCGATTATGGTCGAGCATCCGGCGAAGCTCCGCAGCCGCCTCGCGCGAGCGACGCTCGGCGTCGGTCTCGGGCACGACGACCGCTCGGCCGTCGACCCTCACGTTCTCGGTCCGGGTCAGGGTCCGCGTCCCCTCGGGGGTGATGGATTCGGATCGTCCGAGGAGCCAGAGGGCCTCACCCAGCCATTCGAAGGTCATCCGGTAATGGTCCGAGGCCCCGACCACATCCACGCGCAAGGGGACCCATCGGCCGGGGCCGACCTCGCGCCAGTCGGCGTAGCGGATCAGGGTCGATCCGGACTGCTCCTCCAGCGGGACCAGCCGATCGGCGTCGACGACGATCGAGGTCGAGGTGGCCGGGTGGGCGAAGTAGCCCATCCAGGAGTTCTCGACTCCGTTGCCGACCTCGACGCGAAACGACTTGGCGGGATCCTTGACCCTCGCGACCAGCCGGATCACCTTCGGGTCGCCCTGCCGCTCGACGGCCAGTTCAAATCGGTCGGGGGACCGCAATAGCTCGCGGAAGCCCCCGTTCAGGGTCGCCCCCATCCAGACGCTTTCCCGGCGTCGATCGCCCCGCGCCACCCGGATCGGTGTCACCTCGGAGCGGATCAGGAAATCATATTCCAGCGAGGCGACTCCGGCCGGAGGCCCGATCCAGTCCTTCGATCGATCCGCCAGCGCGCGGACGAGGTCGGGCGGGACGGGTTCCTCGACGGTCGAGGTTCCTAGAGCTTCCGGATCGACGACGGGATTCCGCGATGGGCCAACCCCCGCCGAGACGACCGACGCCGAAAGGACCAGCGCCGCCAGGGTCGCCTTGCGAAGCCCACCCAGTCGCTCGGCGGGGTCTCGTCGCGAGTCCAGGAGCCCGGCGATCCGCGACCCCAGCGAATGGCGACGGGGGAACATCGAGATCGCCGAGGCCGTCGAGAGGCCGGAGAGGCGCTCGCCGAGGGTGAGGAGGGTCCGGGCGTAGTCGGTCGAGCGGACGCGCAGGAGCACGCGATTGTCGCAGAGATCCTCGCGGGCCCGGTCGAGGATCGCCCCGAAGAGTCGGACGAAAGGGTGCGGCCAGCCGAGGGTCTCGGCCCAACCCTGGATCCGCCCGATGAGGAGGTCGCGCCGGGCGACGTGGGCGCATTCGTGGGCCAGGACGTGGCCGAGCATCGCCCCGGAATCCGGCGTCAGGAGCGATGAGGGGACGAGGATGAGCGGCCCGCGAGCCTCGACGACGAACGGGCTCGCGACCACCTCGGAGGCCAGGAGTCGGGGCGGTGTTCCGAGGCCCTGCTCGGTCGCGATCCGTCGCAACAGGGCGATCGGGCCATCGTCCTCGACCGGGCGGGCCGCTTGGATCAGTCGATTCAACCGCCCACGCGCCCGGAGGCCCCGGGTCGCCATTACCAGGACGCCCGCGAACCACGCGATCAGGCCCCCTCGGAGGACCACACGGCCCAACGAACTCCCGAGGCTGGCCGCCGGGGCCGCCCTATCGGACGGCCTCACCGGCTCGCGAGCGGGTGGTGGGGCGACCAGCCCCGAAGCGGGTGCCAGAGTTTCGACAACTCGGATCGGCTCCTCCCGGATCGGGCCCGACTCATCCCTTTGGAGGTCTCCGCCCGACGGCGACGGCTCGGGCGTTCCGGGGAGGTCCGGCCCTCGGGGACTTGGGGGGGAAGCCTCGACGACGGATCGCGCCGGGATCGGTTCCCTCGCGACGACCGATCGTCCGGGCGAACGCTCGAGGCCGAACCAGCCGAGGCCCCACCTGGGCAAGCAGGCCGCCGAGATCGGGGAGGCGAGGAATGCGATCAGCGCCGACATCGCCAGGAAGTGCCGGACGGCGGGGCGTCGTCGCCAGAGGGCGATCGGGATCAGCAACCCGATCCCCAGTAGGCCGAACTGCAACCCGGCGAGCCAGAGCAGCAGGGCCGCCCGGTCGAGGGATGAAACCAGGATCGATGTCATCGACGATCCTCCGCGTCCTTGATCATGCGCCGGATCCGGGCCGCTTCTTCCCGGCTGAGCGAACGGTCCCGGAGGAGGGCCATCAGGATCCCGGCGGCGGAGCCGTCGAACATCGTGTCGACGAACTGCCGGAGGACCTGATCCTGGACTTCCTCGCGGGGTACGGCCGGGGTGTAGACGAACGCGCCCCCCTCGTCCCGCTGGACCAGCCAGCCTTTATCGGCCAGCCGCGAGAGCATCGTCTGGACTGTGGTCCGGCCGACCGGCCGCCGGAGCTGGACCCGCTCCAGCACGTCGGCGACGGTCCCGCCGCCCGACTCCCAGAGGATCTTCATCAACTCCAGCTGGGCCTCGGAGAGCGGTGGTCGGATGCGTCGGCCCGGCATGGCAGCCCTCGGAACGTGTTCGCCTACACCTGTCGGCAATTGTGCCGACAACTGTAGGCAACGTCAAGCCCCGATCACTCGGAAGCCGGATCGGGGCGGCCCCGCGGATTCCTGGGCGTCACGTCGGTTCGAGGTCTTCGCCCCCTCGCCCCGGCCCTCTCCCACGAGGGGAGAGGGGGTTGGCTTCGCCGAGATCTCGACCTCCGACCCCTGGGAGTCTGGCCCCCTCCCCCCGGGTGGGGGAGGGTTGGGGAGCGGGGGCTTGGTCGGGGGCCGCCAGAGAACCTGGCTTCATTCCCGGATCGCTTCGGGGTTCCCGCCTGGAGCGGCCGAATGGTCGAATTCCCGGCCCGGGCGCTCAGCGTTCTTCGAGGCGGACGTGGCGGACCCGGTTCGAGTGGAGCCAGGCGATCAGGGCCTCCTGCTCCTCGGACAGCTCGACCTCGGTCATGTTCTCGGTATCCAGCGGCGAGACGAGGTAGAAGACCCCCTCGTCGACCCACGTGGCCACGGCGTCGGCGTCGAACCAGAAATCATCCTCGCCCAGCTCGGGGATCCCGGCGGTGTCTCGGGCGCTCATGAAGTAGACGAGTTGATTCCGCAGTCGAGGGGTGATGACCAGCGGGGCGACCTCGGGACGGTCGATCGGGACGAGGACGAGGCGAGCCATCGGTCGAGCCAGGCCTTTCGGATGGAGGAGGACAACCCCGGCGAACGTAACGCGCCCTCGATTCCCGAGTCAACCGGCCCCACGGCCTTGACGAAGGAATTCGGGGAGATTACCCTAACCCCTCCGACAACTGTCTTGCGAGGACGATTCGAGCCATGCGACCGACGCGCCGATTCACCATCGCCGACGTGATGATCCTCGTCCCGGCGGCGGCGGTCGGTGCCCTGATCCTGAAGCCGTACCTGCCGGGCTTCTCGTGGCAGCTCGGGTACATCCCTTCGTTCGGCCCCGACCCCTGGGGGCTCTGGCGGGCCTATCTCTGGCTGCATGGGGTGGGATCGTGCCTGGTCGTCCCCTGGATGGCGGCGATGATCGTCATCCGGCTCCGCCGCCCCCGACCCCGGCTGGTCCGCTTCCAGCCGGGATTCGTGGCCTGCGTGGCGGTGATGGCCTCGCTCGTGCCGGGGTTGGCCTGGATCGCCTCGATTTACCACCGGCCGGGCTTTCAACGTCCGCAGGGGTTCGAGCAGGCCTGGGCCATCGCGACCAGCTGGACCGACGCCGCCGTCCTGGGGGCCTGGCTCGCCCTCTGGCTGGGCCGGAAGTGGCGGCCCGAGCCGTCCTGGATCGACCGGATGGGCCGCGCCCTGGGGCTCTACTGGATCGTCCTGCTCGCGTGGTTCCTGGGCCTCCAGGGCTGGCAGACGCTCCAGCAATACCTGACCGGGGGGGCGTGATGAATCGTCGATGGCCCGTCTTCGCCATCATCCTGGCCACGCTCGTCCTCGCGGTGATCCTCATCCGATGGGCCGATGGCGAGTTCCTCCGGATCGAATCCTCCTCGATCGACGTGAACACCCACGCGGTCCGGCGGCCGGATTGGTTCTGGGTCCTGTTGTATCCCTACCGCCGCTTCCAGCACGGCTGGACCTGGGCCTGCGTCGCGGCGACGGTCGGGATGGGGGCGATCGTCGCCCTGGATGGCAAGGTCTGGCGACGCCCGGCCCGCCCGGGTCGGGCGATCGTCCTGGTGGCCCTGTCGGTCATGTGCCTGTCGATGATCTTCGTCGTCCTGGCCGCCCCCCCGATCTTCCGAGCGAACGGGATCTGCTACGGATTGAGCGACGCCGTGCATTACCGGGTCCCGGGCGCGATCCTCGGTGCCTGGGTGGTGACCTGGGGCCGGAGGATCGATTGGCGCGGGCAACTAGTCGGGTGGGTCTGGGCTGCGGAAGTGGGGATGATGATCGCTTACGGGTTCCTGTTCGGGTGATCGGCCCGGCGTGATCGACCCCCGGTTCCTCGATCGCGATCGAAGCGGTTCACGCCCGGGAAAATGGGGCCGGCGTCCCCTCCCGAATGGGCCAGGGTCCTACCCTCACCATTCCTCGCCGGTGAGCCAACCGAACGTCAAGGGTGTAACCGGATTTTCTGGGGGTCTGGGGGTCTGTCTCGGCGGAGCAAGCTCCGCCCCAGCAAAGCGAGAGCAAGCTCTCGCACTCCAAAGCCTCCGGCGGTCTCTGATGCGGCGGAGCCGCCTTGGAGTGCGGGAGCTTGCTACCGCTTTCCAATCCGGAGCTTGCTCCGGGTGTCGATGACCGCCAGTGTCGGGAAAACAGCCCCAAGCATCCCCGGTTACATCCGAGCGTCAATCTCGCTCGCCGGATCCTTGCGTCCCGGTATTACGATCGCTAGGATCGTGCTACGCCACTGGTATTACCAATTTCTGAATCGTGTTATCGATGGCCCGTGGCCGACCAGATCGCCCCGGGAGGCACCTGATCCATGAGATCGCGTCGAGGCTTCACCCTGATCGAGCTGCTGGTGGTGATCGCGATCATCGCCGTGCTGATCGCGCTACTCCTGCCGGCGGTGCAGGCGGCCCGCGAGGCCGCCCGGCGGATGCAATGCACGAACAACCTGAAGCAACTCGGCCTGGCCTTGCACAACTACCATTCCACCCAGGGCGCGTTCCCGTCGGCGGGCTGGGTTGCCGACGGGAAGAACTGGTGGATAGCCCGGGGGCTGACGGCGCCGGGGCATTTCCGGTACTCGTCGCTCCTGCAAATCCTCCCCTACCTGGAGCAAGGTGTCGCGTCCAATACGATGAACTTCCAGCTCCCGTTGTATGACAACGACGGCGTCGACATGCCCCAGAACACCACGACCTACCAGTTGCAGGTGACGACGTTCCTCTGCCCGAGCGACGTCCGGTCGGCCCGCAACGGCAATGAGGCCCCTTGCAACTACGCCTCGTGCTCGGGCAACGGCCTCCCCGGCGGAGATGGCCTGCCGGGCTCCTATGGGTCGCCCAACGGGGTGCTCTACCTCAATTCGACGACCTCGATGGCCACCATCACCGACGGGTCGAGCAACACGGGGCTGATGAGCGAGAGCATCGTCGGGCCGAACAATTCGTCCTCCCCGCCCTCGGCCGGCTCGCCCAACCCGCAGGAGGTGATGGTCCAGCTCCCGCTGACGCTGGGCAGCCCGCTCGACATCTTCAAATATGCCCCGCTGGTCCCGGCCGACTGCCTGGCCTCGACCGCCTATCGCTACGACCGGCAGACCAACTGGATCGACGGCGACTACCGCCACACGATGTACAACCACTATCTGACCCCCAACAGCACCACCTACGACTGCCTCCGCGGGCCGCAGCACGGCTGGCGGACGGCCCGGAGCCGCCACCCGGGCGGGGTCAACCTGCTGCTGGCCGACGGCAGCGTCCGGTTCGTCAAGAACACGATCAATCTGGCGGCCTGGCAGTCCCTCGGGACGTGCAACGGCGGCGAAGTCATCAGTGCCGATTCCTACTGACGGAGAGGGACATCGAGATGAAAATGTCATTCGCGGCATCGATGGCCACGATCGTCCTCGCGATCGGCACCCCGGCCCAGGCCCATGAGCTGTGGTTCCAGCCGCCCAGCGGCCCGAGTGCCGCGACGGTCCGCCTGACCTTCGCCGACGTGCCCGACCCGGGCGAGGCCGAGCGGGTCGCCGAGATCGCCCACGCGAAGGTGTGGGCCGATGGCGTCCCCCTGGAGGTGGAGCGGCAGGCCGAGGGCCTCACGGCCCGCCTCCCCTCCGCCCGCCCGATGGTCCTGAGCGCCTATGCCCACCGGGGCGTGGTCGATTACGGCGGAGACTCGTTCGTCATCACCCTGGCCGCCTACGCCCAGTCCCGCCCGCTCGCGGCGGGCGATGTCCCGAGGCTCGGCCTCGACGATGACCAGCTCCGCCTCCTCCTGGTCGCCGATGCGGGCGGCAACCGGAAGCTGCGCGCCACCTGGCGCGGCAAGCCCGCCGCCGGCATCGACGTGCGGACCTTCATCGGCGATGAATCGAGCGACTCGAAGACCGACGCGAACGGAGAGCTACCTTGCCCCGAGGTCGGCAAGGCGGGCGTCTCGCTGCTGGCGCAACACCGGGAGATGACGCCGGGACTCCTGGAAGGCAAGGCGTTCACGCATACGCGATACAAGGCGACGTTGAATCTGGTCCCCGCCCCCGGCGAGGGCGATCCCACCCCCGACGAGCGACTGGCCCGCGTCCGCGAGGTCCACGGCGGGGCCGGCCCGTGGGCCGTCGCCGGCTATCGGATCGGCGAGCAGGCGCTGAAGGCATTGGGCCGTCCGCGTCACAGCTTCGCATTGCTGGTCGTCCACCGGTCCCCGGCCGAGGTCCAGTATTCCTGCGTGGCCGACGGCCTGATGGCCGCGACCGGGGCGAGCCCCGGCAAGCTGAACTTGAAACTCGAGGAGGTGCCGCCCGAGCGGCTGAGCACGACGGTCGAGGATCGCGAGTCCGGCCGTACGCTCACCTTCACGATCCGCCCCGAACTCGTCCAATCCATCCGCGACCTGCCGATGGAACGCCTCGAAGCGGAAGGGAGGCGAGTCGCCGAATTACCCGATGCGGCGATCTTCACGGTCGTCGAGGAGCGAGCCGCGGGCGGGAAATAGCGGGACCGAACAGCCAGCCCGTCGGCTTGGTCCTCCCGTCGAAGAATTCGGGAAGAGGAGACCAGGACTCGACGTGGCTAGGCTCGATCGGCTTTGGTCCGGTGATCGTCCTGGTGGCCCTCTCGGTCAGGTGCCTTATCCGGAGAGAAGTCACGCAGTTGGCTGTTTGAGCTTGATCGAGCTGGAATTCTGGTAGGGTGGGCATTGCCCACCGGATTCGGGCCGTGCCATTAGGCGATACCCACCCTACCAGAAACTGCTCATTGGAAAGGTTCAGGCCCAGGAAGTCGGAGCTGACGGGAACTCCGTCCCGCCAGGAGTCGATCGTCGTGCAGCAATCAGGCGTATCGCTCAACGACATACCACGGGATGTTTCGCTGCCAGGCTTGTTCCCGGAGCGTCTCCCCGAGCTTGTCGCTCCTCCCGAGCGTATTGCGGTTGAAGGCGAATTTCTCTCCGTCGCCCCGGTAGACCAGGAAGCTTCGGCTTGTCGCCTCGGGCATCGCGTATTTCGCGGCCCCCCTCGCCAGGGGGACTCGTTCGTGGAGGATCGTCTCCGTCACCGAGGCGATCTGGTCCCACGGGAACGCCACGGTCTTCGCGGCGGATTCGTAGAAGAAGCCCCCGGGGCAGAGGGAGACTCGCAGCGAGGAGGTCGAGTAGACCCAGCGGAGCAGCAAGATCCCGCCGACCGTCAATCCGATCGAGGTGAGGGCCATGATCCCGACCGAGAGCCACGAGATCTGCCCATCCGCAGACATAGGCATTCGGCCGCCGACCTTGATGACCTCACGCGTGCCGAAGGCCAGGAGGGCGAGCCCGGCCCCGCTGAGCAGGAGGCCGAGGATCACGCCCGCGACCAGGTTGGCCGGGGATGGCCGAAATTGCTCGGCAGGCTGGCCGACGGCATCGATCGCGGTCGACCGGCAGGCGAGCCGGTCTCCAATCGTCTCCGTGTTCATCGTCGTTCCTTCCGTCCTTTCAAGGAGATAAGTCGTTGGGAGAGGGTCAGGCCACTCCGCTGGCTTCCCCGCCACCGACGTCATTTCGAACCGCATCAATGCTGAATCAGCCTTCCTGACCTATTGGGATTGATGGGCGAAGTTGCGACGAATTCGCGAGAAATCGGACGCCCTCGCGGGCCGAGGGCCATCCCTCCTCCCGAGGAGTCCCGCCATCGGCTATTCCTCCCCGCCCGCCTGCATCATCCCGCGCAAGAATTGAAGCCCGCCGAAGAGGATCGGCCCCCAGGCCAGGAGCATTCGACCGCCGCCGGACGCCACGGCCATCCGGAAGGAGATCGCCGACAGGGCGAGGCCCAGGAAGCACCAGAGGGCACCGAACACGATGTCCCTCCGGCCGGCCTCCTGGAGCACCCGGGATCGGGCCTGCTTCACGTTTCGGACGAGGGTTGATGCCGACTCGCCGCTGAATCCCCGCTCGGTCAGGCTTTGCTCGATCCTCCAGGGCTCGACCCCGAGATGAATCTGATGCGCCACGTAGCCGCAGGCCGCCTCGACCGCCCGACCGTTCGACATTCCCTGGTCACGCGGGGCGTCGAAACTCCGGCGGCAAGCCGGGCAGATCCTCCCCGTCATGGGTAGGACTCGCGTCGAACAGTGCGGGCAATCCACCATCGACTCGCTCATGTTCGGCAACTCCATCCATTATCCATTAGATGTGGCCGGCCAGGCAGATCGGTCGCGAAGACTTCCCGACCCGCGCGTGGTGCGGACCCGCCGCGACCAGCCCTTCGGCGGGGGGGCAACTCGCCCTCTCCCCCCGAATGAGCTACGATCCGGAGGCGGACGCAGGACGATGATTTCAAAAAATACACACTTTGAACATAATATATCTTTTGATATAGATGAATGATTCGAATCCTTCGAATTTTTTAATCGATCGATCGACTCGGGGGCCCATCGGGGCGAATTCTCCCGGCCCGGCCCGAAAAGTGTGATACCGGGCCGATCGCGGTCGCGAATGTTCGAGGGAGTTCTCCCCGGACCTTCGATTTCCCGCGAGGCCGCCCCATGATCGTCTCCGAAGCCCGACTGGCCGCGAACCGACGCAATGCCCTCCGGAGCACCGGCCCGAAGACCCCGGAAGGGAAGGAGCGATCCCGGGCGAACGCCCTGAAGCACGGGCTCTGCTCGTCGGTCGTGGTCGCCGAGGATGCGAAACTGGTCCAGGACCGGGCCTATGACTACTTCGGTGCCCTTCGGCCTCAGAACCACTTCCAGGCCTGGATAGTCACCGAGGTCTCGCTGCTGAGCATCCGGATCGAGCGCTGCGAGCGGATCGAGCGCCGGGTCCGCGACCGGATCGCGATCGAGGCCGAGGTCTCCTGGGAGGAAAATCGTCGGCTCGAAGCCTGCCTGCTCGGCGAGCAGTTGGCGCATCGGCCGGAAGCGGTGGTCCACCAGCTCCGGAAGTCGATCCAGGGATGCGAATGGCTGATGACCCGGTGGGCGATGCTCGCCCACGTGGCCGACGAGAAGGGGGCCTGGACCCCCGATCAGACCCGGCTCGCCTTCGACCTCCTGGCCACCCCGGGCGCGTTTCGCGAGGGCCGCGAGCCCGGAGCCGCCCTCGACTTCGAGGGGAGGCGGGCCGATGCGCCCGGCGACCCGGCCGGCGTGGCCCGTCGCGAGATCGCCGCCTTGAAGGAGCTTCGCGAGCGGGTCGAGGGCCTGGATGAAGCCCGGCAGTCGCTGGCCCGGTCGGACCTCCGCGACTTCGACGACCCCGAACTCAACCGGCTCCGCCGATACGAATCGACCCTCCACCGGAGGCTCCGCTGGTGCGTCCAGCAGCTCCGGTCCGAGATCCCCGATCGCGACTCGCCCCGGGGCCTGCGGCAGGAATGGCTCGGCCATCACGAGCGATCGCCGGACCCGAAGTCACCCCCCGCTCCGCCGCTGCCCGAGGTCAAGATCGACCTGCTCCTTGACCCCTCGGCCCCGAAGTCGGTCCACCCGCCGTTCGACCTCGAATTGCACGAGCTTCCCGCGCCCGGCGAAGGCCTGGACATCCCGATGATCCTGGCCGACCGCCGGCAGAGGAAGGCCGACCGGGCCGATGCCCGCCGCCATCAGCGACGCCGGAAGTTGGAAAAGCTCCGGGCCTGATGAGACTCGGGACCAATGTCGGTCGACTCGCCCTCCTCGGGCCGAAACCCGGTTCGAGGCCGTCCCCGCGCGCCATCCACCGGCCCGATAGGAGGCTCCCGGCCGGAGATCCGGCCGCGCCGGGCCAGCTTGAATGGTTTGAGGCCCGAAAATGCCCGGTCCATCGATACCGAGGAGGCCGAATGCCCCCGATGTCACGCCAATCAAATCCATGTTTTATTATACATCAAGAACGAAGCCAGGCTCGGGCCGGAACGAACCCACCGGGCGAGTTCGGTCGGACCCTCTCGCCCGACGATCCTCCGGGTGTGCCCGGGTTTTCCGGGCGTCTTCGGCCGAGCAAGCTCCGCCCTGGGGCAGTCTCCTCTCGGCGAAGCCGCTTTGGAGTGCGGGAGCTTGCTCACGCGATACGCCCCGGAGCTTGCTCCGGGAACCAACGACCCACGCCAACGCCCATCCCGCGGAGCAAGCTCCGCTCAAGCAAAGCGGGAGCAAGCTTCCGCACTCCAAAGCCTCCGGCGGCCCGATCCCGGATGCGGCCGGGGTGGCCGGGATCTGCGGTACTCCCAATCTCCTCGTCCGGGATCCCCGCGCCTTGTCGCGGGGGCGGGCGAACTTTACTCTGGAGCGATTGGGCCGACCGGAGCGGCCGGGATGGATCTCCAACTTAGGATGACGACCTTGAGACGTGCCATCGCGGGACGGTTGCGTGAGCTGGGACTGGCCCTGGGTTCCCTGGCGGCGCTGGGGGGCGTGTCCTTCGGGGACGACACCCGGCTGGCCGACTACTACGGGTTCCTCCCGCTGGAGGTCTACAAGGTCGAGAACCGGATCGGCGGCCTGACCGTCCGGGACCTCGACGGCGACCGGGTCGACGACATCGCGGTCGTCAACAACGCCCGGTCGCGGATCGACCTCCTCCTGACCACGCCCCGGCCCGAGGGGGAGGTCGCCCCGGCCGCGGCCGACGAGGTCAACCAGCTCCCCAGCGACCAGCGGATGCGGCCGGTCAGCGTGCCGGTCAACAAGGAGATCGTCAGCCTCCAGGTCGGCGATTTCGACGGCGACGGCAAGCTCGACCTGGCCTATTACGGCAACCCCGCCGGGATCGAGATCCTCTACAACCGGGGGAACGGCCGGTTCGGGGACGTCAAGAAGATCAACACCGGGGAGGCGGTCGAGGCCTCGGGATCGCTCACGGTAGGGGACCTCGATCGCGACGGCCGCGACGACCTGGCGCTGCTGACCAAGGACGAGGTCGTGGTGATCTACCAGCGCGAGAAGGGGAAGCTGGCCGAGCCCGAGCGGCTCCCGCACACCTTGGATAATCCCCGGATGATCCGGGCCGTCGACCTCGACGGCAACGGGGTGGTCGACCTGGTGATGCTCAACGGCGGCCCCGATGATCCGATCCGGGTCCGGTTCGCGGTCGAGGGGGGGCGGCACGGCCCCGAGGAACGATTCGCCCTGGAACCCCTGCGGGCCTACGCCTTCGGGCAGGTCGACGGCAAGCCCGGCTCGGAGCTGCTGACCATCGAGAACCAGTCGGGCCGGACCCGCGTCCTGACCCTGGGGGCCGACGAGGAGGGCCTGAAGAACGGCCGACTGAGCTTCTATCCGCTCCCCCCCGGGAGCGAACAGGGGCGGTCGCTCGACCTGGGCGACCTCGACGGCGACGGCCTGGCCGACGTGGTGGCGACCGACCCGGCCCGGGCCCAGTTCGTGGTCCATCTCCAGTCGGGGAAGGCCGGCCTGGGCGAGTCGAAGACCTTCCCGGGGCTGGTCGGCGGCGGCCCGATCAAGCTGGGCGACCTCGATGGCGACGGCAAGGCCGAGGTCTACGTCGTCTCCGAGAAGGAGAAGCAGCTCGGCCGGAGCGTCCTCCAGGATGGCCGGCTGACCTTCCCCGCCCCCCTGCCGACCAGCGGCGACCCGGTGGCCCTGAGCGTGGCCGACCTCGACGGCGACAAGACGCCCGAGATCCTCTATGTGACCCGCGACCGCGCCGAGGGGTCGACCTCGGACCTGTTCACGCTCCGGGCCCTGGCCCGCGACAAGTCGGGCACGTTCCTGCCGTTCCGGTGGGGGCCGGTGGACAAGGTCCCGCTCAAGGGGGTCGGCGGGGTCCCCCCGGCGATCACGGTGGTGGACGTCAACCGCGACAACATGCCCGACGTCCTGGTCTTCGACGTCTATGGGCCTCCGCTCCTCCTGCTGGGCCGGGCCGGCGAGCCCCCCGCGCCCGCGGCCGGCGGGCTCGGGCCGCTGGCCGGCGTGGCCCGAGGGGGCCTCTCGGTCACCACGCTCGATGGCGAGCCCGCGCTGATCGTCGCCCAGCAATCGTTCGCCCGGAAGCTCCTCCTCGACCGGGCGGGCCAGTGGGCGGTCCAGGACCAGTTCGACTCCGGCCGGGCCTCGGCCCAGGTCCAGGGAGCCTCGGCGATCGACCTCGACGGCGACGGCGTCAAGGAGATCGCCCTGCTGGACCGGGTCTCCAAGTCGATCCTCTTCCTGTCGAAGAAGGACGGGATCTACCGGCCGAGCGGGTCGCTCTCGGTCGGGCCGTTCGAGGACTTCCAGGGGATGCGCGTGGCCGACCTCGACGGCGACGGCCGCGATGATCTCCTGCTGGCGGGGACCTCTCGCTTCGGGGTCGTGGTCACGGGCAAGCCCGGCCAGAAGCTCCGGACCCTGGCCAGCTACGAGTCGCCCCGGAATGAGGCCCGGTTCGGCGACCTCGCCGTGGGGGACCTCAACGCCGACGGCCAGCCCGACGTCGTCCTGATCGACATCGCCGAGCACTTCATCGAGATGGCCACCTACGCCGGGCAGCCCGACCTGGCCCGGACCATCGCCTTCAAGGTCTTCGAGCGGAAGGCCCGACGGAATGCCGCCGACCTGATCGAGCCGCGTGACCTCGCCATCGGCGACGTCGACGGCGACGGCCGATCCGACCTCGTCCTGATCGTCCACGACCGGGTCCTCGTCTACCGGCAGGACCCCGGCCCCGAGAAAGAAAAGGAGAAGGAGCCGGTGAAGGCGGCCGACGCCCGGACCCCCTGAGGCTCGATCGCCCGGCCGATGCCCGGCCGGCTGGCGAGAGATTTGCAGGATAGGTGCCGCGTGCCGGCCCCGAGGGTTGCGGATCGCGGATTTCGGGATCCTCCGATAATTCTCGCCGAGATCCGCGATCATTAATCCGGGGCGCGGCCCCCCCCTAACTCGATCGCGAACCCCTTCCCGCGCCGCAAGGAGCGGGTACGGGCCGGTCATCCTGCAAACGGAGGAATCCCCGCTCATGACGACCGCCGAGATCCAACCGACCGAGTGCGAGGATCACCCGAGCACGTCGATGCGGCTGGTCGCGATCATCCTGGCCTTCGCCGCGGTCCACGTCCTGTCCTCGATCCTGGTCCCGTTCCTGCTGGCCCTGGTCCTGTCCATCGCGCTGGCCCCGGTCGCCCGGCGGCTGGAGCGCCTGGGGCTGGGGCGGACCGGATCGAGCCTGGCCTGCACGCTCGCGGTCCTGCTGGTCCTGCTCGGGATGGGCGGGCTGATCGCCTATCAATTGACTTCGATCGGCCAGGACGCCGGGCGTTATTTCCAGAAGCTTGGCGATCTCGCCGCCCGGTTGACCCATGCCATCGGGGCCGATCCACTCATCAAGGATCTGGGGAAGTCCGGGGGCGGGGAAGGTCCCTCGGGGGCCGAGGGCGACCCGAAGTCCTACTTCCAGGGGCTGCTCCGCCGGAATGTCGAGTCGCTGGGAAGCTGGCTGGTGACCGGGATCGGCGGCACCTTCGGCTTCCTGGGCGGCACGGTCCTGTTCCTGGCCTTCCTCTGCTACATGCTCCAGGGCCGCACGGAATGGATCAAGCGGCTCCGGCTGGCCTCGGAGAGCCTGGGACTCCGGCCTCGCGACCGGACCCTCTCCCGGGTCGCCGGGCAGGTCGGGACCTACCTGGGATACCTGGCGATGATGTCGGCCACCTATGCCCTGGTGATCAGCCTGGTGCTCTGGCTGCTCGGCGTCCCGCAGCCGATCCTCTGGGGCGTCCTGACCGGTGCCCTGGAGTTGATCCCGTTCTTCGGCCCGGTGATCGCCGGGGCCCTGCCCGCGCTGGCGGCCCTGGGTTCGGGCGACGGGCTCTGGCAACCGTTGGCGGTCGTCGCGGTGTTCGCGATCCTGCAGACCATCGAGGGCTATGTCGTCGCGCCGCTCCTGTACGGGAAGGCCGTGGACATCGACCCGGTGACGGTCCTCTTCGGGGTCCTCTTCTTCGGCTTCCTCCTGGGCCCGGCGGGCCTGGCCCTCGCGATGCCGCTGATGATCCTGCTCCGAGGAGTCCTGTCCATCTCCCCCGACACCCCGACCCTGGACGCCCTGGCCGACGTCGACCCTGCCCAGGATCGGCCCGAAGGGGGGAAGGTCGGGAAGGAAGGCTGACCATCTCGGCCACCACCCCCGGCCCCGGAAGGCATCGCCCGGACGCCTCTCGATCCGCCCCGGGCGGTTCCCTGGGGTCCACGCCGGCCCATAATACCGGCTCGGCCGGCCCGGGGGGCCGGGCGAATCTCAAGGTCTCGAAGGGTCACCACCGCTCATGAATCGACGAGACACGCTGAAGATGATGGCGAGCCTGGCGGCATCCTCGGCCTGGGCGAGCCCGGCCTTATCCCAGCAAGTAGCGGGGGATGAGATCCCGCTCCCCGAATTGATGGCGAAGGTTCTCCCGGCGATGAACTCGATCCCGATCGAGGTCTCCAGCCTGGGCTCTCGACTGTACCTGGTGACCGGGCCGGGCGGGAATGTCGCGGTCTCAACGGGGCCCGATGGCGCGGTGGTTGTCGACTCGTTCGTGCCGCTCGGGGCTGTCGGGCTGATCGCCGCCATCCGGAAGAGGAGCGAGGGCCCGTTGACCTTGATCGACACCCACTGGCACCTCGACCACGCCGGGGGGAATGGGGCCTTCGCCGATGCGGGCGCGAAGATCGTCGCCCACGAGAACACCCGGAAGCGGCTGGGCTCCGAGCAATACATGGCCGACTACAAGATCCGGACCGACCCCGCGCCCGAGGCCGCGCTCCCTGTGGTGACCATCGGCGACGAGGCGACCCTCTATCTCAACGGCGAGGAGATCCGGCTCATCCACGTCGCCCCCGCCCACACTGATGGGGACGTCTTCCTCCACTTCCGGAAGGCCAACGTCCTGCACGCCGGCGACCTGTTTGCCAAGGGGGCCTACCCGAACATCGACAGCTCCTCGGGCGGCTGGATCGGCGGGATGGTCGCGGCGGCCGACCGGATGCTCGAAGTCGCCGACGCCTCGACCCGGATCATCCCCGGGCACGGCCCGATGGCCAACCCCGAGGACCTGAGGGACTTCCGCGACATGCTGGCCCAGGCCCGAGCCAAGGTCGAGCCGCTGTTCGAAGCCGGAAAGACGGTCGACGAGGTGGCCGCGGCCCGGCCCCTGGCGAGCCTCGACGCCCGATGGGGCCAGGGGGTGTTCAAGGGGACGCATTTCGCCCGGCTCGTTTATAGCGGGCTGGTCATGCACCGGGGCAAGGCCTGATCGCGGCCCGGAGGGTGGAGGCGGGTCCAGGGCATCCGACCAACGCCGGCCCCGACTTCACCCAGCCTCCCGAAAATACTGTGGAGAATCGTCCCACCGGACCGGGATATTATGGGCCGAAGGGCCGAGGCGAGTGCCCCCTCGATTCCGGCTGGCAACCACCCGCGAAGAGACAAACTTTCCGAAGGGCTGACCCTGCTGAGAACCACCCCGAGGCAGGACAAGTCCTGCCCTACGGGAAGATACGGGTCATTCACCGGGCCAACGGCGTGAAACGTCTCAGGCCAGCGGGGCCGGGCCGACGGTCAATCGCTCGAACTCGGGATTGCCTCGGAGGGCGTCGAAGTCGGGCTCGTCGGCGATCCGGGTCCGGAGTTCGGGGTCGAGGTCGAGCGCGGCGGAGAGTTCGTCGAGCGACTTGGAGGCGTTGCCGGCCAGGCTCCAGTAGCACGAGAGGTTGTAGTGCAGGAGGGCTTCCTCCGGATTGTGACGGAGGGCTCGATCGAGGGCGTCGATGGCCTGGGCGAGCCGATGAGTCCTCTTGTAGCACCACCCCAGGGCGATGGCCACGCCGATGTCGCCGGGTCGGAGGGCGGCGGCGACCTCCAGCGGCTTCAGGGCGTCGCGATGGCGTCCCAGGACCCGGAGGGCCTCGCCGGTCAGGAGGCTGGCCTCGAACTGCATGGTGGCCCAGTCGGCCCGCCCTTCGAGGATCTCCAGGGCGCGGGCGGGGAGGTTGAGCAGCAGGTAACCCTCGGCCTCGCCAAGCTGGCGTTTGATCCGGTCGTAAGTCTGCTGGATGTCCCCCACGCGTCGTCCTCCTCGGGCGATGTTCGCACACGCCCGGGCCGGCGCGAGGGGCGGGCGGTATCGCTCCTCATATCCTACCCGACCGGAGGATCTTCGGAAAGGTCGGGAGTCGGGCCGAGCGACCGGCGGCCATCGGGACGAGGGGGGAATCACGGCCCTCACCCCGACCCCGGTCGAGCGACCGGGGTTCGCCCGGGATCGAGTCGTCGATCAGATCCTGCGATTGGCGCCGAGGTCGCCGCCGTTGGGCGTGTGGGCGATCAGGTAGCTCCGGCACTCGGCCTCGCGGGCGCTGAGGGCTTGCTCGGTGGAGATGAGATCCGGGATCTCGATCCCTTCGGTCGAGCGATGGGCCAGGGCCAGGGCCCGGGCGTCCACGCCCTCGCGATTCTGGAGGCCGGCGAGCCAGCGGACGGGGATCTCGCCGACCCCGTAGTGGGCGCCGGCCATGGCCCCCAGGATCGCCCCGGTGGAGTCGGCATCGCCGCCGAGGTTCACGACCTCGATCAGGGCCTCCTCGAAGCTGTCGGTGGTCAGCAGGAGATAGAGGCACGCCGGGATGCAGGCGGGGGGGAAGCCCATGGTGGCCCGCTTGCAGATCGGCTCGGCCCCGTGCTTGTTGGCCTCCTCGGCCAGGGCGGTGAGGGCCCGATCGCGCGGGATGTCCAGGAGCGACTCGGTCCGGGCGATGGCCAGCGAGAGGCTCCGGCCGAAGGGGGCGATCGAGGCGACCGATCCGGGATGCTCGGCGGCGATCCGGTCCTCGGCCCTGGCCACGTCGGCCGCGACCCGGAACAAAAAGCTCGGGTCGCGCCCGGCCCCGGCGGCGAGGCGGCGGACGGCGATGGCCACGGCGTGGGCCCCGGCGATGCTCCGGACGTCGCGATGGGTCATCAGGCTGGCGGCCATGACCGCCTCGTGCATCCCCTCGGGATCCTCGGCGAAATAGAGGGCCAGCGGGGCGATCCTCATGGCGGCCCCGATCCCCGCCGAGCCCTGGCCGCTCCGCTCCGGCGAGACGCCGCGTTTCAGGTCGCCCAGGACCTGCCGGAAGCTCCGCCCCACGCCGCGATGGGCACCGGCGTATCCGCCGTCGGGCGAGGCCATCTCCAGGTAGATCGCCGTCAGGTGGGCGAGGTCGACCCGGCCGTTGGCCAGCAGGACGTCGGTCAGCGCCAGGGCCTGCTGGGTGTCGTCCGAGTAGAGCCCCGGGAGCCGCCATCGGTACGGCTTATTCTTCCAGGCACGCGCCCCATCGACATAATCCGTGACCACCTGATAATGAGCCCGGATCTGTTGAGCGCCGAGCCCTTCCAGCGGGGCCCCCAACGCGTCGCCGATCGCCATCCCGAGCAAACACCCTCGGACGCGGTCGATGCGGGTCGATAGCGGCATCTTAACTCGGCTCCTACAGAACCCCAAGGGCACCCGCGCCGGGCGGCGGGCCTCCCTAATCTCGCTGGAACGGAACGAAACTAACGGGAGCGACGTGGCTCGCCAATCGAAATTTGGCGGGCCAATACCCTGATCGCCCCCCAGAGACGATACGGTGGCAGCACGGACGCTTGACCCAATCTTCACTTAGGTCCTCTCGGAGGCTCTCCCCGTCTTTTTGATTTTCCCGTCACGACTCCACCATTCAACCCTCCCGAACAGACCGGCCCACGGCCCTCCGACTGGTGGCAATCGTCGTCCCGGGCGTCAGGCAGTCAACAAAAGATCATCATGCCAGGAGAGATGAAGAAACAATTCGATGAGCCGAGTCGACCATCTCGGCGAGTGCGTCCGATCGAAATATCGACCCTCCCGCCTTGCTGGAGTACCGCAAAATACGCCCGTTGCCGGGTTAGCCCACCTTCCTCCGTCGCAACCCTGAGGAACGGCGCGGCTGGATACCCTCGGCGATCAGCGGAGAAATCGGGGTCGTCTCGGGAAGCGGTCCCGACGGACTCACCCCCACCGAGTCGAACCCCCAGGCTCATGCCGGTTCGTCCGGCGGAAACAAGATTAATTTCTTGAATCGCCCAACTTTCTCGCAATATTCACAAAGTCAACGCCCCGCACGATTATAATCAAACACCCTCGCAACCCCGCCGAAAATGTCTCACGTCTCGGAAGTCTTCTGCCCCATCGAACTCGCCCCCCGAGGACCCCACATGCCCCGCTCCGCAGCCCGTCGCGGCTTTACGCTCATCGAACTGCTGGTCGTCATCGCCATCATCGCCGTGCTCATCGCCCTGCTCCTGCCCGCCGTCCAGGCCGCCCGCGAGGCCGCCCGCCGTTCTCAGTGCGTCAACAACCTGAAACAACTCGCCCTGGCCGCCCAGAATTACCACGACGTCAACCTGGCCTTCCCCCCCGGCGCGATGTCGCAGATCGATCCGGTCAAGGGCCCGTCTTACTTCGTCACCAGTTTCAGCAGCTTCGTCCGACTCCTCCCGTTCTCCGAGCAGTCCCCCCTCTACAACGCGGTCAACTTCTCCCTGACCCAGCGGAACGTCGACAACATCACCGTCGCGGGGATCCGCCTGGCCATCCTGTCCTGTCCCAGCGATATCAACGACCCCCAGCCGATCGCCAATGTGCCGAATTCCAACTTCGGATTCGACTCGTACCCCACGAGCCCGGTCTTCAACTGCTATTTCTCGAGCTATGCCGGCTGCCAGGGGACCTTCCATAACAACAATTACAAGGGGACGTCCAACTACGCGGCCCGGCAGGGCCAGACCAACGGGGTGATCTTCCCGGACGCCGCGATCAACATCGCGGCGATCACCGATGGGACGAGCAACACGTTCATCTATGGCGAGCACGTCAAGAACCTGCTGCCGATCTACAGCCTGTCCTACTCCGTCTCCGACTACGCCTGGTACACGGGCAATTACTACGACACCCAGTTCACCACCCTGTACCCGCCCAACGTCGGGACGTCCTCGACGCCGGGCCTGACCCCGGCCGGGATCAAGTATTATTACCCGACCGCCGCGGCCAGCCGGCACCCCGGCGGCGTGAACATGGCCTTCTGCGACGGCTCGGTCCGGTTCATCAAGAGCACCATCAGCTCGTGGTCGTTCGGGGCCGGCAATACCGATAGCTATGGCGACTCGATGCCCGACAATGTCGCCTACGACGCCAAGAACATCATCTTCACGATCAACCCGGGGGCCAAGCTCGGGGTCTACCAGCAGCTCTCGACCCGCAACGGCGGCGAGGTCATCAGCTCCGACAGTTATTGATCGCCGGCTCGCGGATGAACCACGGGACGATGATCGGTGGCCGGGGGATCCATGCCCCAGGGCCGGCCATCGTCACGATGGACGTGCCTCGCTCGATGACAAGGCCCTCCACTCCGTCGCGGCATCGAGACGTCGTCGAGTCCGATGACCGGCCCTCCTCCCCTGGATACCCCCTGGTGCTTTCCCCATGAGTCGAACGATCCGATTCGCGACACTTTTCCTGCTCGGGTCGATGGCCGGCTGCGAGCCGACCGCTCCCGAATCCAACCTCCTGGGTGCCGCGCCTCACGGCGGCGTCTCGTTCGTCTTCCCGAACAAGAAGGGCTCGGTGGAGATCGGCGTCGAGAGGAAAGAGGGGGCCTCGAAGGGGCCTCGTCTCGTCACGGCCTATTTCTACGGGCCCGATGGGACGACTCCCCTGGCCACGGCCCCGACCGACGTGAAAATCGCCCAGGGATCCTTGCCGCCGATCCCCCTGACGCAGCAGGACCTGCCCGGCAAGGAGGGGCGATTCGCCTCGGCACCGGGGCCGTACAGCGACGAGATCCGAGGCGTCCTGGAAGCGACCGTCGAGGGCGAGAAGGTCGAGGTCCCCTTCGCCCGACGCTAACCCCGATGGATCAACCGGGCATCGGGCGGGCGACCGGGACCTCGAAGAGCGACTGGGTCCGGACGATCGCCCGCTCGGCCGGGAACGAGTGGAAGGCGTGGACCAGGAGCCCCCGGGCCCTCGACTCGAAGGCGACGTGGCTGATCGCGGGCGGGGCCATCCGGTTGGCGTCGGACCATCGGTGATAGAGCCGGTCGCGGGCGGCGTCGCGGGTCATCTCGTCGCAGAGATGGTCGAAGACCTCGGGGTCGATCCGCTCGACCTCCAGGCAGGCCTGGTACTCGAAACCCGAGGCGGGCCGGATCATCGCGGCCCTCTCGTGCCGGACCGGCGAGTGGAACAGGAGGCCCGCCTCCGGGAGCGCGGCCGAAGGGCCGGTCAGGACCTCGGTCAGCCGGACCTCGCCCGACCGCCAGGTCACCGCGTGCCCCCCCTCGACGATCCGAATGTCGGCGAGCCAGCCGTCGACCGCGACCCTCCGGTGGGCCTTGACCGCGAACCAATCGGGGTGGAGCGTCCGGCCGAAGACCTGGAAGGCGAGGTCGGCCACCCGCGATTGACTCAAGCTCGATCCCATCGCCCGACTCCCCTTTCCGCGGCCGACTCCTGGGCCACATCCCATTATAAAACGCGGACACCGGGCCAGCAAACGGATCGGGAAGGATGATCGACGGTCCGGGTTGACCGCTCGGGGCCTCGCCACTACACTCCCCGACGGACTGCCCGCGCCGTCGGGCCTCCCTCCACCTTTACGCCCTTCGCGCCCGTTCGGGACGCGTCGGCCGTGTCGAGGGAAGGTCGTCGCCCATCAAGGAAGAGGGCCTCACCGTGGAACAGCCGCCCGATCCGTCAATCCTGCCCGTTCGGGCCTGGCAAGCCTGGCGTCGCCGAGGGGCGAAGTACGCCTGGCACAAGGCGATGCGCCGGGCCCTCGGCCGCTGGCCGGGGTTCAAACGCAAGCTGATCTATGCCGACCCTCGCGAATACTGGACCCTCCGGGGCGGGCACGACTACTTCCGCGAGCAGGAGGGGCAGGAAGCCCGGACCATGCGCGCCGAATGGCTAGCCCGCCGGATCTCCCACTATCAGCCCACCTCGATCCTGGAGGTCGGTTGCGGCTACGGCAAGCTGATCCGGGCGATCCGGAATCAGGTCGAGGTCCCGATCACCGGGGTCGACTTCAGCCCATCGCAGCTGGAGAAGGCCCGCGATTATCTCGATGGCGTCGAAGGGGTCGAGCTGGCGCTGGCCTCGGGCATGAGGCTCCCGTTCGCCGACAACTCGTTCGACCTGGTCGTGACCTCGGCGGTGATCCTCCACAATGCCCCGCCGATCGCCGAGGCGATTCGCCGCGAGCTGATCCGCGTCGGCCGCCGCTTCGCGGCCCACAATGAGGATCTCGACATCACCTACAACCGGTACGGCTACGACACCGCCGCCTGGTATCTCGACCGGGGCATCCCCCTGGCCGAGGTCGGCCCGATCCCCAGCGCCCCCTACGATTCGCAGTTCTGCGTGGCCGAACTGTGGCATCGCTGACCCGCCCTATGGATCTCCGGCCCACGCCCACACCGACCGGGCCGCGAGCCGAGGGGAAGCGGGCGGTCCGCGATAGCCTGATCGTCACCATCGGCGGCCAGCTCGAACGGGCCCTGGGGACGATCACCGCCCTGATGCTCCGCTGGGGCCTCGACCCCGCGCAGCTCGGGGTCTACACCGGCCTGAGGCTCTACCTCGACAACACCAACCGGTCGAGCCTGGGGGTGGGGCTGGGGGCCGTCCAGGAGATCCCGATCCTCCGGGCCGCCGGCCGGGAGGAGGAGGCCCGCCGGATCGCCGACGTCGCCCACACCACCAACACGCTGACCTGCCTGGCCTACGCGATCGGCCTGGTCGCCTGGGCCTGGCTCCGCGCCCCCCTGGTGTCCGCCGACCCCCGGGCCGACGAGTGGACCTGGGGCCTGGTCGCCGTCGCGGGGCTGGCCCTGCTCAAGCGGTACGAGAGCTTCCTCATCGCCGTCCTCCGCGCCCATCAGGAATTCGGCCTGACGACCAGGCTCGATGTCTTCGAGTCGCTCGTCTCGATCGTCGCGGTCGGCTCGGGGCTCTGGCTGGCGGGATTCTGGGGGCTCCTGGGGGCGGTCGGCGTCATCATCGTCGCCAAGATCGCCTTCCTCCACGCCCGGCATCCCCTCCGGTTCGGGTGGGCCTGGGACACCCCGACGGTGGCCCGCTTGATGAAGGTCGGACTGCCGATCCTGGCCAATACGGCGGCCTTCGGCGCGGTCCTGAGCCTGGATCGCGTCCTGATCCTCTGGCGGGTCCCCGACGGCGACAGGGCCGCGGGCCTCTACACGATCGCGATCATGGGGACCAGCTGGAGCCTCGACCTGGCCGGTCGGATCGTCGCGGTCATGTACACCTATTTCCAATCCACATTAGGCCGGACCCGCGACCCGGCCGAAGTCGCCCGGCAGGCATTGAAGGCGGCCGAGGCCCAGGCCCCGCTCCTGGCCGGCGGGAGCGCGGTGGCGTACCTGGTCGGGCCGGTCTTCCTCGGCCTGGTGATGCCCCGGTATGCCGAAGGGCTGCCCGCTCTCCGGCCACTCCTGCCGGGGACGCTCCTGCTGGGGCTGGCCTGGCCCGCCCGGCAGATGCTGATCGCGGTCGGCCGCCCGTACACCCTGGCGTGTGCCACCCTGGCGGGGCTGGCCCTGGCCGCGCTGGCCGGGTCGGTCGGCGCGGATCGGTCGGGGATCGTCGGGGTCGCCTGGGGGATGACGATCGGCTACTTCGCGGTGGCCTGGCTGACCGGCGCCGCGGCCTCGGTGCCCGACCTCGGCTGGCGACCCTGGTGGGCGCACCAGGCGAGGCTGGCCCGGACCCTGGCCTGGTTCGGATCGGGGACCCTGATCGCCGCGCATCTGCCGATGGGGGATCTCGGACGATGGCCCGAGTTCGCCGCCCGCTGCCTGATCCTGGCCGCCTGGCTCCTCCCGACGCTCTGGTTTTGGGGACGTCGGCACGGTTGGGGCGGGATCGGGAAGGGCCGAGAATCCGCCGCCTGAATGATCGGTCATCACGGATGAGGATGCACGGATGCCGCTCGACCTCGGATTCCTGATCCTCCTCACCGTCGTCGCGGCGGGCCTGGGCCTCCGAGTCCTGGCGGCACTCCGCGCGACCCCGGAGCATCCGCTCGACGCCTGGGCGTTGGCGGTCCCGCTGGGGTTGGGAATCCTCGCGCTGGGGGTCCTCGGGCTGGCGGAACTCGGCTGGCTGACGACCGGGGCGTTGTGGGGCCTGATGGCGGTCGGGCTCCTGGCGGGCGGGCAGGGGGGCGTGACCGGGCCGGCGCGGGCCATTCGCTCCTACCCCAGGTCGGGCGGGGTCTTTTCCTCCTCCCTCTCCCCCTGGGAGAGGGCCGGGGTGAGGGTCCCCGACAGGCCGACAAGGGCCGGAGCAGCTGATCTTGCAGTCGTTGGTAATGCGACGACCCTCACCCCGGCCCTCTCCCAGAGGGAGAGGGAGGCAGAAGATGCGGTAGAGAGTTCGACGCTGCTTTCCTGGGCCTTCGACCTCCCGCTCCTGATCGCGCTGGTCGGCACCCTCCTGACGGCGCTGGCCCCGGTCACGGACGGCGATGCGCTTTGCTATCACTTGCAGGTCCCGAAGGTCTTCCTGGCCCGGCATTCGGCGGTGTTCGAGCCCGACCTCCACGAGACGATTTATCCCCTGGTGACGGAGTCTCTCTATGCCATCGGGCTGGGAATCCGGGGGCCGGTCGCCTGTCGGCTGATCCAGTGGCTCCTGGGGGTGGCGTTCGCGGCGAACGTCGGGGCGCTGGCCCGCCCCTTCCTGGGGGATCGGGCCCGCTGGGCTTCGAGCATCGCACTGCTGGTCCCGGCGATCTCGAACGGGATGGGGGCACCGCTCAACGACGTGGCCCTGGCGAGCTTCGGCAACGCGGCGATCTTCGCCTGGACCCGGTGGCTCGACCGACCCTCGGGCCGCTCGACGATCCTGGTCGGGCTCCTGATGGGGCTGGCCCTCGGCGTGAAGTACCCCGCGCTGGTCCTGGCGGGGGTCGTGGGGCTGGGCTTCCTGATCCGGGGCAAGGTCCGGCATGCCCTGCTGTTCGGCCTGGTCGCCCTCGCGATCGGCGGCGGCTGGTATCTCCGGGCTTACATGCACACCGGAAACCCCGTTTATCCGTTCTTCCGCCAGGTCTTCGGCGGTTCGGGGATCGACGAGGTGCTCGATCCCGCGAAGAAGGCGATGCGAGTGACGGCCTGGAACCTCCTGACGGCCCTCGGCTCGATGACGCTCCGGCCCGGCCGGTTCGACAGCTTCTCGCACCAGTTCGGCCCGGCCTTCCTGCTCTTCCTGCCCGCGCTCCTCTGGATGCGTCCCCCGCGTCGGGTCCTGACCGTCGTCGGGGTCGGTTATGCGTTCCTGCTCCTCTGCCTGACCCAGCGCCAGAGCATGCGGTTCGTCCTGACCGCCGTCGGGCCGATGGCGGTGGGGGTGGCCTGGCTGGCCTCGGCCTGGTGGGACCGGCGGACGGTCCCCGGTCGAGTCCTCGTCGGGCTCCTGGTCGCCTGCCTGATGTTCGAAGCGGGCCTGGCCACGATCCGCACGCGGCATGGGTTGAGCGTGGTCCTGGGTCGAGAGTCAACCGAGTCGTTCCTGAGCCGACGCGAGCCGACCTTCGTCGTCGGCCGATGGATCGACGACCATCTGCCCGAGGACTCGAAGATCATCGGCCAGGATCACCGGGGGTTCTACCTGCCTCGCAACTACTCGATGGAGCTGGCCCACCGGAGGCGGACCGGACTGGGCCGACGAGGCGAGTCGGCACGCCAGGTCGTCGAGACGCTCCGCGCGGCCGGGTTCACCCACGTCCTGCTCTGCCCGCCGGTCCCCGAGGATGCCGTGGAGTTCGACCCGACCCTCGGCCGCCTGCTCGGGCCCTGGCTCGACTCGGGCCGACCGCTCTACCGGGAGGACCTGGCCGACGCCGATGGCGTGGTCCGTCGTTATGCCATCTTCGGGCTGGCCGAGTCGATCGAGGAGGCCCATCGATGACCCGGCACCCGTCACTCATGGAGATCCGGGCCAGGGCCCACAAGGGGCGTCATCGCGAGGTCGGCAACTGGCTGGCCCGCAGGGTCGGTCGGCCGTCGGCGGTCTACGGGACCTGGGCGGCGGTCCGGCTGGGGCTCTCGGCCCATCAGGTCACCGTGGGGTCGCTGCTGGCCGGGATCGGGGCCGCCGTCTCGATCGGGTCGGGCACCCGCGTTGGTTTCGTGGCGGGCGTCGCGCTGGCCCATCTGGCCTTCTGGCTCGACCACGTCGACGGCCAGGTCGCCCGATGGACGAAGACGGCCAGCCTCGACGGGGTCTATCTCGATTACCTGATGCACCACGCCTCGTCGATGGCCCTGGGGTTCGGCCTGGGCTACGGCCTGGCCCAGCAGTCGGGCGACCCCCGGTGGTCGGCGGAGGGATTCTTGATCGGGTCGGGCTGGACGTTCCTCTCCCTGCACAACGACTGCCGGTACAAGGCGTTCTTCCAGCGGCTCAAGGCCACCGAAGGGGCCTTCCGGGTCGAGGGCGGATCGGGAGGAAAGCCGAGCCCGCCCGCTCCCTGGCCGAGATCGGGAAGGGGGATGCTCACCTGGCCGGCGTTCAAGGCGTGCGAGCCGCACGTCATCCTGATCGCCCTGACGGCGCTGGCCCTCCCGGCCTGGATCGCGCCCGAGATCTGGCAAGAGGCCTGGCGATGGGGCGTCCGGGGGATGGCCCTGCTGGCCCCGACCCTGGCGATGGCCAGAATCACGAGGGCCGTCTCGGGCGGGTCGGTCGAAGGGGAATTCGCCCGTTGGTTCCGGCCCGAGCGATGAGGGCCAGGCTTCAGGCCACTTCCTCGTAATAGGCCCCCTGGGGCTTCTGGTACGCCTCGTGGGCCTTGCACGTCGGGCAAGGTTCGGGGACCTTCAAGAGCCGCTTGGGAATGTCCAGTCCGAGCGCGCCGATGAACAGGAGCCAGCCCCAGCCCTGATCGATGCCGCTGAACAGCAAGCCGGCCGCCAGCGAGAAGCAGAGCATGCTGGGCGCCACGCAGGCCAGGATCATCCCGATTCGAATCATCCCCTGGACGAACATCCGAAATACCTCCTATAGCGAGGGGCGTCTCTCCGGCTTTCGTCGGATCGGTCCGAATATTGGACCAAATCCTCCCGGGAGTTGACAGGATTCCTCGCGCGGGGGACATTCGGCGGGAGCTTCGACCCGGAACTCCACCGCTCCCACGGACCTCCCTCCGGATGGACACTCCACCCCGACCGACCCCGGACCACCTCGCCCCGATGCCCCGGAGCCCGGAACACGGGATCGGCATCGTGGGGGCGGGGTTCATCGTCCGGGACTGCCACCTGGTCGCCTATGCCGACGCGGGATTCCAGGTCGTCGGGCTGACCTCCCGGACCGAGTCGACCGCCCGCGAGGTCGCGGAGACTCGGGGACTCGGGACGGTCTTCGGGTCGGTCGAGGCGATGCTGGACGACCCGAGGGTCTCGGTCGTCGACGTGGCCGTCCCGCCCCTGGAGCAGCCGGGGGTGATCCGCCGGATCCTGGCCCATCCCCGGAAGGTCCGGGGCATCCTGGCCCAGAAGCCCCTGGCGATGACGCTGGACGAGGCCCGGGCGCTGGTGGAAGAGTGTCGCGAGGCCGGGGTCAAGCTCCAGGTCAACCAGAACATGCGGCACGACCACTCGGTCCGCGTGCTCAAGGGTCTGCTGGAGCGGGGGGACCTCGGCGACCCGGTCCTGGCCACGATCGAGATGCGGGCCATCCCGCACTGGATGCCCTGGGCCGAGGGGGCTCGGTCGCTCTCCACCTACATCATGAGCATCCACCACCTCGACACCTTCCGCTACTGGCTGGGCGACCCCGCCCGGGTCCTGGCCAGCACCCGGCCCGACCCCCGGACGAAGTTCCCCCACGAGGACGGCCTGAACCTCTACATCCTGGAATACGACAACAACACCCGGGCCTCCGCCTGGGACGACGTCTGGGCCGGCCCCGCTCGCGAGGGAGCGGCCCCCGACATCGCGATCCGCTGGCGGGTCGAGGGGACGAAAGGGCTGGCCCTGGGGACGATCGGCTGGCCCTCGTGGCCCGATCGGACGCCCAGCACGATCGACTATTCGAGCGTCGAGGATCAGGGCCGATGGCACCGCCCCCGATGGCCCGAGGCCTGGTTCCCCGACGCCTTCTCCGGGACCATGGCGGGCCTACTCCGGGCGATCGAAGAGGACATCGAGCCCGACATATCGGGCCGCGATCACCTGAAAACCCTGGCCCTCTGCGACGCCGTCCTGACCGCGAGCCGCGAGCATCGGGTCGTGTCGATGGGGGCTTCGACCGGGCCCGATCGCCCCTGATTCGCCCCTTTCCCGGTTTCCGGTCCCACTGGTTCATTCTCCGGGGCCCGGCCACCTGCTAGACTCGGGGCTGGCATCCACAAATCGCTTATTGTTCTCAGGAGCCTGAACATGAACACCGACCTGGATCGACCGATCGTCGCGGCCCTGCGTCACGAGTTGGGGGCACTCCGGGGGAACTGGTTCTGGTTCGTGATCCTGGGGATCGCGCTGGTGGTGCTGGGATCGGTGGCCCTGGGCTCGGTGGTGATCGCCTCGCTGGCCACGGCGGTCGTCATCGGATTCCTGTTGTTGCTGGGCGGCGTGGGCGAGTCCCTGGGCGCGTTCTGGTGCCGGGGGTGGAGCGGGTTCTTCTTCCACCTGCTTTCCGGGATCCTGTCGATCGTCATCGGGATCTTCTTCCTCCGGGCTCCCGTCGACGCCCTGCTCGCCCTGACGCTCCTGGTGGCGTGCTTCCTGATGGTCGGGGGGATCTTCAAGATCATCGCGGCGTTGAACTATCGGTTCGCGGCGTGGGGCTGGCCGCTGGTCGGCGGGATCATCGACCTGGTCCTCGGGCTCATGATCTGGTTCCAGTGGCCGGGATCGGCCTTCTGGGTGATCGGCCTGTTCCTGGGGATCAACCTGATCTTCCGGGGGTTCAACTGGATCGGCCTCGGCCTGGCGCTCCGGTCGCTCCCCAAGCCCGCGACGGCTTGACCCGCATCGGACCCCTCACGGACTGACTCCATGAAACTCGGCCGGCTGGCAAGCGACTCGTGCGCCCCCTCGGCGATCTCCGGGCGGGATCGTCGATGAGCGAGGAAGGGGCCGGGGAAGAGCGGGGCCAGCGTAGGCTGATGTATCACTACACCGATCGAGCCGGATACAATAGCATCCGGGCGGGTGTCGATTGGTGCTTCAAGGCGAACACCCCGCCCCCGGGCGACGAGGATCATCCGCGAGCTTCCTATTTCACGACCTGGGGGCCGGGTGCCCCGAATCTGGAACGGCTAAGATTACCGATCGACAAAAGGCGTTATGTCTTCGTGTTCGAAGATGCGGGCGACCTGATCCCGCTCCGTGGTGGCCGAGGATCTTATATTCTCTACTTTCGCGGTGACTACGTCGTTGAGCGAGTTCGCCAGCGCGACTCTGGCGAAAGTTCCGCAGTCGCGTCGCGGATCGGTGTCGATCCGGAGAACCATCCATGAATATCGGCGGGATCGACATCATCATCCCGGTACCGTCCGGCGTACCGGTGGCAGAACTCGTACTAGATCGAGTTCGTCGGCTCTGGCCTCGCTCACGATTCGTGGACGCCGAAGAGACGGAATCGCATCCGATCGAAGACCCCTGGGTCCGCATTCATGGCGGACAGAGCGTCGAATTCCTGATCTACCGAGACGCTGACGCCCTGGAGTCCTGGAGACGGGATGGGCTGACACCTTCCAACGGCAACGCCATGCTCCATTTTCTCGTGGAAGCTCTTGAAGATGGGTCGAGGGAATTAACCCTGGTCTGCGATTCGAGGACGGAGGAAATCGAGCAATTTGTTCGCGAACTGAAACTCAGCTTGCTCGAGCCTCCGAGGAATTCGATCCCAACATCGAGACCCCCTTCGGAATCTTCGCTAGCTACTGGATCAAGATGACAATCCGCCAGGCGATTGAGAAATCTCCGATCCGCCAACTGCCCGACGATGGACGCCGCGAGTTACTTGACTGGCTCGACAACCGAGAGCGAACCATCTAGTCCCTCGTAGAAGTACGGACTCCCATCCATGAAACTCGGCCTGATCAACTCCGCCTGGGCCCAGTCGGGTCGCGACACGGCGTTCGGCATCCGGATGACCAAGGAGATCGGCTTCGACGCCATCGACATTTTCGCCGACCCGCTCGACACCGACGAGGCCGAGCGGGCCCTCATCATCCAGGAATGCAAGGACGCGGGCCTGCCGATCGTGAGCGTGGCCTGCGTGGCCCTGGGCCTGGTCGACTTCAACCCGAGCGTCCGTCGGTTCCACGTCGACCGGGTCAAGGCCTACCTCGACATGGCCCGGCAGTTCGGGGCGAATAATGTCCTGCTGGTCCTGGGGGAATACATCTGGCAGAAAGAGGTGATCCCCCCGAGCGAGCAATGGGCGGCGGGCGTGGAGTGCGTCCGGACGCTCGGCGAGTATGCGACGGGGCTGGGCCTGGAGATCGCGATGGAGCTGGAACCCTTCCATCTCTCGATCCTCAACGACGTGGCGAGCATGGCCCGGTTCCTCGAAGACGTCGGCGTCCCGAGCGTGAAGGCGAACCTCGACATCTCGCACCTCGTCCTGGCCGACCAGCCGGCGAGCCTGATCGAGCGACTGAGGGGACGGGTCGCCCACGTCCACATCTCGGACTGCGACGGGAAGGTCCACGGCGACCTCCCGCCGGGCCGAGGCGTGGTCGATTTCGCCCCATACCTGGACGCGATCGCCGGGCTCGGGCTGGAGGACGCGACGATCTCGATCGAGCTGGAGTACTCGCCCGAGCCTGATAAGATCGTCGACTGGGTCCGCGAGGCCTATGAGTCGACGGCCTCGTTGATGAGGGCCGCGGGGCTCCGGCCTTGAGGGGCCCGATCCGATCCTTGCCGGTGATCGTCGCCCTGATCCTGATCGTCGGCTGGCCGATGGCCGCGACGATCCGCGAGGCCACCCGCCCGGGGGACGACTCGGGCCCGGGGTCGGGGGAGTTGGTCGCGACGGCCCGGCCGGGGGAGATCGCCCGGCCGATCGGCCTGGCCTTCGAGACGATCCGCCTGGTCCTGGCAACCGGGGCGATCGCCCTGCCGATGGGCATGGCCCTGGCGTTCATCCTGTGCCGGACCGACGTCTGGGGACGGCGAGGGATGCTGTTCGCGGTCGGGCTCTCGGCGTTCGTCCCGGTCCCCCTGATCGCGACGGCCTGGCTGGGCGGGCTCGGCAACGCGGGCCGGTTGCAGGTCCTGGGCGGCTCGCCCTGGCTGGTCGGCTGGTCGGGCGCGGCGTTCATCCACGCGGTCGCCTGCCTGCCGTGGGTGGTGGCGATCATGGGCGTGGGGCTCCGGGGCGTCGAGCCCGAGCTGGAAGAGTCGGCCCGGCTGGACCTCTCGCCCTGGGGGGTGATCCTCCGGGTGACCTTGCGTCGGAGCCTCGGGGCGCTGGCGGCTTCCGCCCTCGCGGTGGCGGTCCTGACCGGCGGCGACATGACGGTGACCGACCTCCTCTCGGTCCGGACCTACGCCGAGGAGGCCTACACGCAGTACCAGTCGGGCAACAGCCCGAGGGCCGCGGCGGTGGCCCTCCCGCCGATGATCCTGCTGGGCGTCCTGGTCCTCCTGGGAGCCCGGGCCTTGCTGAAGGCCGACCCCGCGCGGGTCCTCTCGGCGTCGACCCGGGCCAGGGACTGGCGGCTCGGGCGGTGGCGGGTCCCGGTCGGGCTGGGCCTGATCGCCACGGCGGGGAACCTCCTGGCCTTGCCGCTCTACAGCCTGATCTGGCACGCGGGGCGGGTCGGCGGGGCACCGGGCCGGGAACCCTCCTGGTCCGTCCAGGGGCTGGCGGGGACGCTGGCCAACGCGGCCCGCGAGATGTACTCGCCGGGGTTCGCCCGGCCGATCCGGAGCCCGCTCCTGTCGAGCCTGATCCTGGCGGGGGCGGGGGCCCTGGTGACCGTCGCCCTGGCCTGGAGCCTGGCCTGGCTGGCCAGACGTCCGGGAATCTGGCGGTGGGTCGTGGCCCTGACGGTGGCCGTCACGCTGGCCTTGCCGGGGCCGGTGGCGGGGATGGCGCTGGTGGTCGCTTATTTCGACTGGCCGAGCATTTACGGCTCGCCCGCCTTGCTGATCCTGGCCTACATCCTGCGGACCTTGCCCTATGCCCTGGTGGTCCTCTGGCCGGCGGTCCGGTCGATCCCCCCGGCTTTCCTGGAACTGGCGACCCTCGAAGGTTACGGGGCCTGGGGCCAGGCCCGGAGGGTGGCGATCCCGCTGACTTCGGGGGCGATCGCGGCGGCCTGGGGCGTCTCGTTCGCCCTGGCGATGGGAGAATTACCGGCGTCGAACCTGGTCTCGCCGCCGGGGACGATGCCGCTGGCGGTCCTGGTCTGGACCCTCCTGCATCGGGGGGTCGAGAGCCACCTGGCGGGAGTGGGCCTGGTGACCCTGGCGGTCCTCGGCTTGGCCGGATCGGTGGCGGCCTGGGGTCTGAGTCGGGTTTATGGGAAAGCCGGGCCTCTGTCTTAAAGAAATCATGCTTGCGGACGAATGACCGATCGGGCATGGTGGCATCGACGGATCTGCCGACGATCGATGAGCGCCGAGGATCGATCGAAGGCCCTCACCCCAACCCTCTCCCGGGGGGAGAGGGGGCCGGTACGGCTCGCGATCATTCTCCAGGACGCAGGGCACAGCGATGATATTTCCGCGCCGGCTGGGCCTGGGACCGGTGTTCGCCTATGAGTGGCTGATCCGCTCGCGTCGATGGCAAGCCTACGCGCTCCGCGGGCTGTTCGTGCTGGCCTTGCTGGTGGGGCTGGGCCTGGTCTACCAGTCGGCAACGTCGAATGCGGCCCTCTCGACGCGCCAGCAGTTGGCGGCGGCGGGGCAGTCGTTCTTCACCACGATGGTGATCACGCAGCTATCCCTGATCCTCCTGGCGGCCCCGGCGGCGACGGCCGGGGCGATCTGCCTGGACAAGGCCCGCGGGACCCTGACTCACGTCATGGTCACGGATCTTTCCGACGCCGAGGTCGTCCTGGGCAAGCTGGGGGCCCGGCTGGTCCCGGTCCTGAACCTGGTCGCCTGCGCCCTGCCGGTGGCGGCCCTGGGGACGCTGCTGGGCGGGATCGACCCGATGGCCCTGACCGGGGCCTTCCTGGTCGCGTCGGGCCTGGCCGTGCTCGGATGCTCGATGGCCCTGGCGTTCTCGGTTTGGCTGTCCAAGGCCCACGAGGTGATGACGGCGGTCTATGCGATCTGGTCGCTCTGGATGCTGGCCCTGCCGGTCTGGTGGCTCTCGATGAGCTTGCCGGCACCGTTCTGGCTGGAGATCTCCAACCCCTTCTGGCTGACGATGGCCCCCTATATCGCCCCGATGGCGACCTCGCTGATCGAGCCGACCGGCTTCCTGATCGTCTGCCTGACGATCTCGGTCGGGCTGGCGGCGCTGTCGGTCCGGAAGGTCCGGCCGGTCTATCTCCATCAGATGGGGCGGATGCCGAAGCCGGTGGTTGCCTCTCGCCTGGGCGCCTGGCTCCGCCCCCAGATCCGTTGGTGGCCCGGCCCTTCGCTCGACGGGAACCCGGTCCTCTGGCGCGAGTGGCATCGGAACCGGCCTTCGCGAATCACGCGGGTCGTCTGGGCGACTTACATCCTCCTGACCTCGGCCTTCAGCCTCAAAGTGCTGTGGGATCTCTGGAGCGATCCGGGGCGAGCCCGGAACGAAGGCGCGTCGATCCTGAATGGATTCCAGGCCGTGATCGGGCTGCTCCTGCTGAGCGCCTCGGCGGGCACGCTCCTGAGCGAGGAGCGGGTCCGGGGGAGCCTGGACGTGCTGCTCTCGACCCCGCTGTCAACCCGGTCGATCGTCTGGGGGAAATGGTGGGGGGCCTTCCGACGAGTCCCCTGGCTGGCCTTCTGGCCGGGGTTCCTGACACTGACCTGCCTCAAACCCGGGTCCTCGGGCGAACTGGTCACCTTGGCTTATCTGGTCCCCTTGCTGATCATCGCCCAGGGAGCGGCCATCGTCAGCTTGGGGCTGGCCCTGGCGACCTGGCTCCCGAAGGCCGGCCGGGCCGTCACCTGGACGGTCGTCGCTTTGGTGGGCTCGACGGTCGGTTGGCCGATCCTGGGCTTCCTGCTGGGCGGGAACAGCGGGCCAAGCTCGCTCCCGCAAATGCTCGTGATCATGGGGAGCCCGTTCTGGAACGTGGGGATGTCGACCTCGCTCCTGGAGCAGAACTTCGGTTCTCAGTCGGAGCTGGTGAAAAACGTCTCGATCGCGGCGACGGCCTGGACGCTCCTCTATGGGTCGACCGCCCTGGGTCTGCTGCTGGCGACCCTCCGAAGCTTCGACCGATGCATGGGGAGAACGCCCGAGAACCCCCTGATCGCCCGGACCCCGCGCCGGGAAGAAGCCCGACGGATCGGTCAGGCGAGCGGGATCGATCGCTGGGGCGAGCCCAGGTTCGACGCTCGACCAACGGACGGGCTCGGAAGCTCGGTGGTCCCTCCCCGCTGAAACCCGGACCGGTTCCGAACCGCCGGTCGACGCTGGATCGCGACGAGGTGACCGGCGATGATGGACGCTCCCGCCTCAGCGACCACACCCCGGAGTCTCGACCGATGCGTCCTCTCCTCGGCCTAGCCCTCGCCTGCTCGATCCTGGCCTCGACCTCATCCCCAACCCGGGCCGAGCACGCCAAGATCAACCTGGACGTGAACGCCTCGGGCGAGCAGGTGACGGCCTTCGTCGACCAGACCCCGCCCGAGTACGGCAAGAACCCCCGGCCGGTCATCAAGGCCAGGGCCGGCGAGCCGATCAAGATTCAATTCCTGCTGACCAACGTCTACCCGAACAAGACCCTGGAGAACGTGGTGGTCCACTTCTACGTCGCCCGGCAGGAGAAGGCCGGCCAGAAGCCGACGCCCGACCTCGGCGACGAGGGGGTCGTGGTCCTGGAGTCGGCCTTCGACATGGATTTCAAGCCCGGCGGCAAGGCGGGAGCCCGGCACTCGCTCAAGATCGACCAGCCCGGGGCCTACCTGGTCCGGGTCGAGTCGATCCAGACCGGGAGCGATCACGAGCACTTCGCCGCCGTCGACCTCGTCGTCGAGGCGGCCCGGCCCTGATCGAGATCGATCAGCGAGAGGCCGAGGACGTGGCCCTCGGGCTGAAGGGACGGCCGAGCATCCGCTCCCAGCGGAGCTTCTGGCCCTCGCTCAGGGTCGCGATCGCCTGGGTGGCCAGGGCCTGCTGGGCGGCGAAGCCCTCGTCCTTGTGGGCCCGACACTCGGCGACGGCCCGGGCCAGGGTCGTCTTCTGATCGTCGGAGAGGGCCAGCGCCTCGGCGACGATCGGGCGGGAGGCCATGGCGGCGGGGCCTTCCCACTGGAGTTCGAGCTGGGCAAGCCGCTCGCGCTGCTCGGGGCTCAGCCGGGTCTCGAGCCAGACCCGCTCCCCCTCGTCGACGGCCCGGCGGCCTTCGATCGCGGCATCGCCGGTCTGTCCCTTGAGCGCGGCCGCCTTGGTGAAGAGGTCGTCGATGGCCCGATCGACCTCGGTGACCATCGCGGCGGGAAGCTGGAGATCGTCGCGGATGTCGGGCCGGCTCAGCAGGAGCAGGGGGGCGATCCGATGCCCTCGGGACTCGTCGGGGAGGGTCCATCCCGCAGCCTGGGCCGGGGTCGAGACCATGGACAGTACGATCCCGATCCCGATGGGGATCAGGGCGAGCGTCGCTCCGTGACGCATGGGCAGGGCCTCCTGGGGTGGCTGGGCCTGGAACGTTCGAGATTCCGAAATGAACCGGGCGGGAGCCGGTGGCTTGAGGGCCTCCGACTCCCGCCTCGTTTCTATACCCCAGGCGACCGATCCGGGGAAGCTCAGTCGCGAGCGATCAGTTGCCGCCGCGGGCCTCGCGGAGGCTCTTACGCTGGGGGGCCGCCTTGGTGGCCGCCGGGGTCGCGGTCTCGGCCTTGGCGGCCGTCGTCCCTGCACCCGCGGCCGGAGGAGCACCCGGGCCACCGGGAGCACCCGGGCCACCGGGAGCACCCGGGCCACCGGGAGCACCCGGGCCACCAGGTCCGCCGGGGCCACCGGGCCAACCCTGTCCGCGGAGCTTGGCCAGGTCAAACGGTGCCCCGAGCATCTTGTTGTAGGTCGCCTTCTGGGCCTTCGAGAGGATCTTGCCGATCGCGGCCATGGTGTCGGCCGTGCCCTTCTCGCGCGCCGATTGCATGGTCTGGAAGAATTTGGTGCGGGTGGCCTCGTCCATCTCCTGGAAGTTGGGGAAGCCGCCGCGTCCCCCTCGATTATTCCCCCCTGCATTGTTGCCCCCGGGGTTGCTGCCGGCGGCGCTGGGGTCGGGAGCGGGCATGAAGCTGGTCATGAGCTTCCGGAACGAGTCACGCTGGGTCTGCTGGAGCTGGCCATTGACCTGGCGGATGTTGGCGAACTGTTCCTCGGTCATGGCGAGCTTGGTGGCAACTTCCTGGTTCGGGGTGGTGAAGGCCGAGGTCCCTTCCGCCTGGAGCATGATCTGCTTGAGGCGGATCTTCTGCTTCGCGTCGAGGACCTTCATGTAAGCCGCGTCGGCATCGGCCTGGAAGGCCATCATGGCCTGCATGGTGACCTGACGATCGACGTTGTTACCGCCCCGGCGGTTGTTCTGGCCGCCATTCGTGTTGATATTGACGTTGACGTTCGGCGTGAAGGGGATCCCGTAGGCATCGGCCAGTTCGGCCTTGGCGGCATTCGAGGAGGCGACGGCCGCGGCGGCCTGGGCCTGCGCCTGGGCCTGGGCCTGGGCGGCCTGGACCTTCTGGGCAGTCTGGGCCTGGGCAATCATGTTCGGCAGGACGACATCGCGGAGTTGCTGGCGCTTCTTCGCGACGGTCTCGGCCACGGACTTGATCTGGGCCTTGGTCTTGTCGGAGAGCTTCAGCTCTTCCTGGACGGCCTCGTTCTGGATCAGTCGCTCGACCGAATTGCCGCCACGACCTCCCCAACCCCCGCCGGGGCCACCGGGTCCACCGGGACCTCCGGGGCCTCCTGCACCACCTCGGCCCCCCGGTCCACCTCGGCCCCCCGGTCCACCTGGAGCGCCCTTGGTCGCCGGAGCGTTCGGGTCCTGAGCCCAGGCGATTGGTGCCGCCATGGCAATTATGAATGCGAGACTGGCCGCGAGGGTGGATCGGTAGGTCATGGAACGCTCCTGGATTAGGCGCCCCGACCGGCTCGGCCCCTGTCATGGGGTTTGGAGAATGGGCGGGCCGCGCGTCGCGAAGACGCTTTCATTCAATCAATGCGCGAAGTGAGCGTCATTCACGAGGGATACGTCCCGACATTCTGACCGATCCGGCCATTTTACGGCAAGCCATTTTGACAATCGCCAAAACCTAGCGACCGGCCCTCGCCCTCCTGAGATCGAGAGGTCCGAACCCCAGGCGAGTGTGAACCTGGAGGATCGGATCCGGACGTCGGATCAACCCCGGGCCAGCCAGGCCGCCAGCGCGGCGGCCGACCCGACCGAGGCGAGCCGGAGCGTCGCCCGATAGAGGAAGAACCGGCGACCGACCGAGTTCGAGTCCTCGGTCTCGCTCGCGGCGATGGCCCTCCGCTCCAGCGAGCCTAGGACGCCCATCCCGACGATGTGGACCATCGCCAGGACGAGGAAGCCAAACCCCTGGTTCATCCACTCGCGCCAGGGGACCGGCGGCAGGGCTGGCTTCCACTTGGAGGGCATGGTCAGGGGTCGATCGGGCTGATAGACCACCAGGCGCGTCGACCGGCTGGCGCGGCCCGAGCCGTCGACGGCCCGGAGCACCAGCGAGACGGGCTCGGGCGTCCCCCGGGCCGGTGTCCCCCGGATCAGGCCCGACTCGGGCTCGATCGCGAGTCCGTCGGGGAGCTTCCCGTCGACCGCCCATCGAGGCCGGCCCTCCCCCCCGGTGGCCGCCAGCGCGACCAAATAAGGCCGACCCGCGATCGCCTCGGGCAACTCGCCCGGCGTGACGATCTCCAGCTCTCGGGCCTCCCGAGAAGCCTCGCCCTGGCCATGCGAGGCCGGTAGGTCGGCCACCTTGGGCAGCAGGGCCATGATGACCATGGTCAGCAGCAGGATGAACAAAAGTGCGCCCGTGAGCTTGGTCACGACCACGGCGACGAACGAATCCTCGCCCGAACCGCCGAACTCCAGGCCCGAATGACCACCCCGTCTCGACCGTCGCATGGGCCTTCGGCCTCCCTTCCTGGGGGATCGATGGGGATGCGACTCCAACAGGCGAGTCGCCCCTCTCCAGTCTCGATCGGCCGATGCGACCCCGATCTTCAGTGAATCCGGGCCAATCGCGAAAATCGGCCCAGACACGGGCGGATCAACGGGCCAGGCGGCCCGCCCGATCGTCTTCGACCGGCTTGTGTCCGTGGAGCAATTCCTCCCGGACGATGACCACTTCGGGGGGAGCCTCGAAGCCGATCCGGACCGTCCCGCCCTTGATCTGGACGACGGTCAGGACGATCGAGTCGCCGATGATGATCCGCTCATTGATGTTCCGGCTGAGGACGAGCATGGTTGCGCCTCCGATGCGCTTTCGATGGGTGCGATGCGGGCGGCCGACGTCCCGCCTGGGTTGCGTCGGGCCGCCCGATGTCTTGGGTCACACCACGAGTTGCGCATCCGGGGGAAATCCGGCGGGGTTTTCCGGAATTCTCCCGGAATTCCCCCGGAATCCCCCCGACTCAGTAAGAGTCGGCCGAGACCACCTCGCCTCCGGCGATGGTCCCGAGGGCCCGCCAGTTGGCCGCGTTGACCGTATCCTTGACGAACTTCACGCTGCCGTCGGCGAACAGGGCGTTCACCCCGCCCGGGTGCCGGCTGGTGGCCGAGAGCGACATGTAGGTGGGGCCGCCGTCGTTCTCGTCGACCGAATCCCAGTCCATCGGCAGGTTCTGGCCGGCGTTGGCGAAGCCGGTGGCCCGGCTGACGGTCGAGACCTTGTGGTTCGGGGGCATCGCCGTGGTGAACCCCGAATAGTACACGCCGCCGTTGCACCAGCGGGTGTGCCCGATCGGCCCGCCCGCCTTGATCTTGCCGGAGGCGGTCCCGCACGAGTTGATCAGCGAGAGCAGCGCCGCGGTCGAGGCCGCGCCGGGGGCCGGGACGTTGGTCGGGGTCCAGGTCCCGACCGAGGCGTCCGAGGGGGCGTTCGGGGTCTTCAGGCAGCTCCGCATCTGGGCATGCCCGATCACGCCTTCCGAGGCCATCAGGGAGTTGCTCAGGCCGTCGGTCACCGAGGCGATGGTCCGTGAGAAGTTGGGGCCGAACAGCGAGCGGTTCCGGGGGCCGACCGTGTTGCTGGAGCCCCAGTTGATCGAGAAGACGTACCAGTCGCCATCGGACGTCCCGTAGCTGGTCGTCGCCGCCCCGGTGTTGCCCAGCGAGGTATCGTCGATGTGCGAGCCGGGATCGCTCGGGCAAAACAGGAAGGACAAGGGGGTGTAGGAGACGGTGGTGTTGGGCAGGGCGCTGTAGGTCAGGTTGAAGTTGATCGCGTTGTAGAAGTTCCCCTGCTCCAGGTAGGGAGCCGAGCGGGCGAAGGCGCTCCAGGACGACTCGAACCCGCCGCACGAAGGATCGAACGAGGGGGACCCGGTCGGGCAGGGGACCAGGATCGTGGTCATCGGGAAGGCACCATTGGTGCTCTCGTAGTTGTGGAACGCCAGCCCGATCTGCTTGAGATTGTTGACGCACTGGGTCCGGCGGGCGGCCTCGCGCGCGGACTGCACCGCGGGCAACAGCAAGGCGATGAGCACGGCGATGATGGCGATGACGACCAGCAGCTCGATGAGCGTGAATCCGCGACGACTCGGGCGAGGCGAAGCCATTTGCGATCCATCCTCGGAGGTAGAGAGACGAATTCGGCGGAACCTCATAGTTCGACGAGCGGAAATCCCGCCCGACACGCCGAATCCGAGATCCTACCCCGGCTCCGAGAAGAAACGATGAATATCAAATGCTTTAATGATGAATCCGACGAATTGACCGACCTGGCGCGGCGACGATCCGCGACCCCCGAGCGGTCACTCCTTCGGCTCCTGCCGCACTCGGACGGTCGCGTCGAGCAGGAGGATCATCTCGACCCGCTGGAGCCGCCGGGCCAGCGCGTCCAGGCTCGAACCGGGCCGGGCCCGATCGGCGAAATCGATCATCGAGGGGGGCCGGAACGCACCATCCCCGATCAGTCGAGCGGACAGGGCCGGGTCGCCGTGGGCCTCCAGGAGCGGCCGGGATTCCTCGGCCAGCGCCCCGAGGATCGCGTGACGGCCGACCCGCCTGGCCCAGTAATGGGCGTTGCCCGGGTCGGGTTCCCTCCGATGCGCGATCATGTGCCAGTAGGCCGATCCCACCCGCTCGCCCAGGTCGTCCCCTTCCTGGGCCGCGGCGTGGCTGGCCTCCCAGTGGTCGAGAATCTGGAGGAGCCCCGCCGACAGGGCCAGTCGACTCGGGCGGCTCGAGCCGGGGAGCAGCCCGGACAGCGAGGTTTCCGAGAGCGCCTTCGCCAGCTTGGGCCGAGCCGGGGCCGAATGGACCAGGCCCGGCCCCTCCGACCCCTCGCCGCCGAGCCCCAGCCGGGCGATCGCCGCGATCAGGCCGAGGGCCTCCAGCCCCATCGACCGGGCGACCGAGTCGGGAGCCTCGCCCGACTCCAGCCGTCCGGCCACCTCGATCGGGACCTCATCGCCCATCCCCTCGATCCGAGCCGCCATCCCGACCATCGCTTCGCCCCGCTCGCGCCTCGGGTCCCGGCCTCCCCCGATCGGGGAGGGTCCTCCCCATTACACCCGACCCCGAGGGCGATGTCACCGGGCCACCTTGGAAGCCACGGCCACCGCCGGGGCGTCGAAGGGATTGAGGACCGGCTCGACCAGGCTGTTGTCATGCACCAACGCACCCAGCCGGCCCACCAGGAAGCTGTGGCCCTCGGCCACCTCCAGGTTGAACACCGGCTGGACCCCCTCGTCCTCCTTCACCGACTTCACCTTCGCCACCCCGCCCAGCGTCCGGACCGGGTCGCCCACCCTCAGGTCGCGGGCCATCACCCAACCCTGGCCCGCCTTCCAGAACCGGTGGATCCCGGTGGCCACCACCGTATCCTCGCCCAGCCCGATCCGCAGCGTCGCGCTGGGAGGGTTGTGGAACGCGGTCACGACCGGCTGATACGTCAGGGCCCCGGTCCCGGTGTCCTGGGCCAACACCAGGTCGCCGGCGCGGACGGTCTCGATGGCGCGATCCCCCTCTATCGTCCGCACGGTCGTCCCGGCGGCGAAGCAGGCGTGGCGGATGGCGACGGTGACCCCAGTGACGATCTGAGGGATGGCGGTCGGGGTGAAGGCCAGGGGGACGGTCTCGACGATCGTCGGCCTCTCGGCGGTCTGGGTGATGGCGTAGGCATACCCTTCCTGGTCGGTCCACCATTTGCTCCAGGCCAGGGCATCATCTCCCAGATCCTTGCCCGTGACCGCCTGGAGGGCCTGGAGAACCGGCTCGTTCGATCGCCGGACCGCCGCGTTGGCCTGCTCGATCGCCGCGACGTCGCCGGATAGTTGCCGCTGGGCCATCTCGGCCGACCTCTGGGCCTCGAGCCTCATCTGGCCGATCGGGATCTGGAGGTCTTTCTCCTGATTGGCCTCAGTCAAGTTTTGCTGGGTCCCTCGTCCAATCCTGATATCGATCGGCCTGAAGCCATCGCCCGTGATGACACCAGGAAGGTAGCCTCCGATCGCCTGAGCCGGTCGCCCGGCGGCGGCCTGATCCTTGAGGATCTGCCCGAGGTCGCCCCCCTTCGCGGCCTGGGTGACGGCGGCGGCGACCTGCTGGCCGTCGAAGTTGTAAAACGGCTGGTTGACGACCATCACCCGCTCCACTCCGATCGTCTCGGTGATGACGGGCAAGCCGTTGGCGTCGTAGCTGAGCCGGGCCCCCGGCAGGATCGGGAACTGCGGCATCGCCGGCGGGGCGTAGACCCGCTTCAGGTCCGCCTTCGGCCCCTCGATCACCAGCGAGCCCGGCGAGCCCGGCCCCCCGACCGGCTGCACCTGGAACTTGATCGGGTCGCGAATCAGCCCTATCCAGAGCCGGACGAAGTCGCGAGGGTCGCGCCACCGGAGCGTCTCCACGGCCACCCGACGGACCTCGGCCGACCGGTCGAAGACCGCCAGGGCCGCCATCGCCCTCGATGCCGAAGGCGAGTCGATCTGCCCGAGCAGTTGCACCGCCCGGAGCGGATCGGTATGGCGACCGCTCACGAACGATCCCACCACCGAGGGCACCGCGCGAGGGTCGGTGATCGCCAGCAACGCCGCCTCGGCCTCATCCCGTTTCGATGGCTGGTCGAGCATCGCCCGATACCGATCGATCCGGGCCTTCCAGTCCTTATCGGCCTGCTTCTGCGCCTCGGCCTCGGCCTTCTCGGCGAGCAATTGCGCGTCGGTGACCCATCGCCGGCCCTGCTTCTTGAATCCCAGACGACGCCAGGCATTCTCGCGAGTCGGGTCGAGCCGGGTGACGGCGGTGAAGTGGGCCCGGGCCTGCTCCTTCAATCCCCGATCCTCGGCCCAGACCCCCATCGACCACTGACCCTCGGCGGTGTACGGGGCCTTCATCCGCCGCTCGTCATACTCGGCCAGCGCCGGGTTCATCCTGGCGCGGTCGGCCACCGCCTCGGGACGGAGGAACCGACCCTGATAGGCCACCAGACCCATCAGGCCCCGCGCCGTGGCATTCTGCGGATCAGCCAGAACTGCCACGGCCAGATGATTCAACCGCTCTCGGGTCAAGCCGTGCGCCTCGCACCAGAGCGCCAGCCGGACCTGATCCTCCGACGACCGGCCGGCACCGGCTCGGGCTTCCTGATAGGCCTGGGTGACCTCGGACGACGGTCCATCGGGCACCGCCAGCAGCGACATCAAGGCGACCAGCGTCAGCATCGAACCGTCCTCCGCATGATCCATCGAGGGTTAAAGACGCGATTATTCGGAGTGATCCGCCAACGACGCCGACGCCGCGTCGAAGGGGGCCTGGACCGGCTCGACCAGGCTGTTGTCATGCACCAGCGCCCCCAGCTTGCCCACCAGGAAGCTGTGGCCCTCGGCCACCTCCAGGTTGAACACCGGCTGGACCCCCTGTTCCTCCTCCACCGACTCCACCCTCGCAACCCCGCCCAGCGTGCGGATCGGGTCGCCCGCCTTCAGGTCGCGAGCCATCACCCAACCTTTGCCCGCCTTCCAGAACCGGTGGATCCCGGTGGCCACCACGACATCCTCGCCCAGCCCGATCCGGAGCGTCGCGTTGGGCGGGTTGTGGAACGCGGCCACGACCGGCTGATAGGTCAGGGCCCCGGTCCCGGTGTCCTGCGTCAGCACGAGGTCGCCGGCTCGGACGGTCTCGATGGCGCGATCCCCCTCGATCGTCCGCACCGTCGTCCCGGCGGCGAAGCAAGAATGCGCCGGCGGTAGTGATGCTGAGGTACCCGAGCCGCTCCCGACGACGTTCAGGGAGGCCGTGGGGACGATCGGCGCCGGCTGGTAACCGAGAGGGACATTCTCGACAATCGTCGGGACAGGCGAGGTCGAGGTCCGGAACGCATATCCGAGCCGATCGACCCACATCCGGTCCCAGGCCTCGCGGTCGTCGCCGTGGTCTTGCCCGATCGCGTCCTTCAAGGTGGATCTGACGGTTTCGTTGGATCGCCTGATCGAATCGTTTCGGGCCTCGATCGCCCGGATGTCTTCCATCAACTGCTCCTGGGCCGCGACCGCCGTCCTCTGCGATTCGAGGATCATCCGGCCGACCGGGATGGTGATCTCAACCTGAGTGGTCTCGGCCTGGTAGTCGCTGACGGTGACCGGACCACCCCTGACCCGCGAAGCCTGCGGCAGCGCCGCGAACGATGCGTCCTGCCGGGTCGTGAGGTCTTGGTAAGTGTTGCCGGGCGCAGCATGGGCGCGATCGAGTAACTTGGCCCGATCGGGGTCGACCTTGACCCGACCGAGGTACTCGTCCGGGGTGAAAGTTGCCGTGTTCGTTGATGTGACCCGAGTCATCGGAACGCCATAGCGGCGGACCACGGGCAATCCGTCCTCGTCAAACCCGAAAAAATCGCCGGCCAAGAACAAGAATTCGGGGGGAGGAGGAGGCGAGTAAACTCTCCGGACGTTGGCCTTCTTCCCCTCGACGAAGAGGACGCCCGGCGAGCCCGGACCGCCCACCGGCCGAACCTCATACTTGACCGGATCGCGGATCAGGCCGATCAGTAGACCCAGATATTCCCTGGGGTCCCGAAGCCGGACCGTCTCGGTCGCCGCGCGGCGGACCGCCGGAGATGAGGAGGAGATCGCCAGGAAGGCGAGCCACTTCGAGGCGAACGGCCCCTCGATCTGGCCGAAGAGTCGGACGGCCATCTCCTGGTCGGCGGCTCGACCACCCCCGAACACGCGTGCCACCGAGGCCGCCGCCCTGGGGTCGGTCACCGCCAGCAGCGAGGCCTCGGCCCGCTTGCTCGGGACACCAAGGGCATTGCGGTGCCTCACCAGGACCGCCTTCCACTTCTTGTCGGCCTGCTTCTGCGCCTCGGCCTCGGCCTTCTCGGCGGCCAGTTGGGCATCGGTGACCCACCGGCCGCCGACTCTCCTGTAGCCCAACCGCATCCGGGCGGCCTCGCGAGTCGGATCGAGCCGGGTCACCGCCGTGAAGTGGGCCCGGGCCTGATCCTTCAACCCATGCTCCTCGGCCCAGAGACCCATCGACCACTGGCCGTCGGCGCTGTATGGGGCCCTGGCACGCCTCGCGTCGTACTCCGCCAGGATCGGCTCGGCCTGCGACCGCTCGGCCACCGCCTCGGGGCGGAGGAACCGGCCCTGATACGCCACCAGGCCCATCAGGCCCCGGGCCGTGGCGTTCTGGGGATCGGCCAGCACCGCCACGGCCAGGTGATTCAACCGCTCACGGGTCAAGCCGTGCGCCTCGCACCACAACGCCAGACGTACCTGATCCTCCGACGACCGACCGGCGCTGGCTCTGGCTTCCTGATAAGCCTGATTGACCTCGGGCGGGTTGTCGGAGATCGCGGCCATCAGTCCGGCACAGATCAGGGCGAGGCACATGATCTCGGACTCCTTTGGATCGAGATTCGCTTTCCTGAGTCATCTACCTGGATCGTATCGGTCCCGGAGTCGTCGGGACAAGGGATGTCCGTGGCTCGATGGATGGTTCGTGAGCCCAGATCACCTAACGAGCCCGGGCGAGTATCATGAAAGGGAGTCGGGGCGCCGCTCCGGGAGTCCTCGTCGGTGGAAATCAAGAAGGAATCAGGAGATCGGATCATGGCGACCGAAGAGCCTTCGCTGACGCTGCTGGAACGTCGGGAGATCGAGGCGCGGGTGATCGGCCCGCTGATCCGGGGGTTCGCCGAGGAGATCGGGCCGGAGAAGGCCCTGGAGGTGGTCCGCAAGGTGATCGCCGGGCTGGCCCGAGAGGGGGGGGCCGACCTCGCCCGACGACTGGGCGATGCCTCGCTGGAGGGGTTCGCGGCGAGCCTCGACCTCTGGAGCGCCGGCGGGGCCCTGGAGATCGAGATGCTGGAGAAGTCGCCGGAGCGGCTCTCGTTCAACGTCACCCGCTGCAAGTATGCCGAGCTGTACCGGGCCCTCGGCCTGGCCGACCTCGGCGCGAGCCTGTCCTGCCTGCGCGATTTCGCCCTGATCGAGGGCTTCAATCCCGAGATCACGCTGACCCGGACCCGGACGATCATGGGAGGGGCCTCGCACTGCGACTTCCGGTTCCGGGCCGAAAAGCGGCAAGGGGACGATTGACGCGGTGGGCTCCCGGAATTGACAATCGTTTACGAACGTCGGCGGGAGCCTCGCCTAGGATCGAAGCATCCCATCGCGTGCTGCCCCCCACTCGCCGGGGGACATCGGGACACCGCTCGACCCAGGAGGCTCCCTTGAGAAAGCGTACCGCCTTCCGCCCTTGGCTCGCGGAATGCCTGGAATCCCGCGCCGTGCCCGCCGTCGCGGTCCTGGCCCCCGCCGTCGCGCCGCCGATCGACATCTCCACATCCTTGCCGCCCCAGGTCCATGCCGATGACCCGCGGGTCCTGGCGGCGATCGACACCTTCGATCAGGCCTACGCGACGGCGGTCGAATCGATCCTGCTGGCCCCGGGGCCGGACGGGAAGGTCAATCTTTCGGCCAACCGGGCGGCATTCAATGCCTCGATCCAGGACGCGCTCGACGTCCTGGTGAGCGACCTCGTCGCGACCCTGGACCCGGCCTCCAGCAGCTCGACCACGACGACGCAGGTGACCGACGCGATCCTCGGCGACGACCCGAACAGCCTCGTCAGCCGCCTCCTGGCGCTGCCGACGCAGGCGATCTCGCCGGCCTCGACGGTCAGCCTCGCCCTGATCCCGCTGATCCATTCGACCCCCGTCCCGCTGACGACCCATGTCGACGGGGTGGCCGGTTCGGGCGTCCCGGTGACCCGGATCCCGATCCCCCAGGGGATCGCCCCCGCGCCCACCGAGATCCTCGGCTCCGCGACCCGGACCTCGACCGACGTCTCGCAGGAGGTCCGAAAGGCGTTCGGGACCTTCCTCGAAGACTATTTCCACGCGGTCAAGGGCGTCCTCCTGTCGAACCAGGCCAACCCGCAGGCCGCCCGCGACGATTTCGACGCCCGGGTGGACCGGGCCTTGCAAGGGCTCGGAGACAGCCTCACCGGGAGCCTCGGCCGATATCCGGCCGCCTCCACCCTGATCCCGCAGATCCGCCAGGCCATCGCCAGCGACGCGCCAACGAGCCTCAAATCCCAGCTCAAGGGCCTGCCGACCCCCGGAGGGACCCAGGCCGCCCTCGTCCGGGACTTCACCATGGGCTCGGCCCGGGCCGTCGCCGAGGCACTCTCGGTGATCGCCGGCGACGTCTCGGAAATCTTCGGCTCTCGGTGAACGTCCGACTTGAGCCCGACCCTCCCCGCGATCGGATCGGGCTCAAGTCGCACGGCGACCTTGCCGATTATCCCAAGGATGACGGCCGATAGGCGGGCCGGCTGACGCCCCGCGCCTCGTTCAAGGAAGGACGCCGAACATGCCCAGCCCCGTTAAAACCCCAAACCGGGCCAGGTCTTCCGTCCATCAGCCTTCGCGACTGAGCTACCCGGGGACCCTGGCGATGCTAGCCATCGCCTGCGCCTTCCCGATCGCCCTGATGGTCTTCAACCCCACGCTGATGTTCGAGCGGGGGTGGGAACAATACGTCGGGACGGCCATCTACTTCTGGGCCGTGGCCACGCTCGGCCTGGAGTTGATCCGGCTCTGGCGGAACGAATCCGCCTTCGGCCAGGCCTCCGGCTGGCTCGGCTCCAAGGGCGAGCCGCTGGTCAAGCCGGGCGCGATCGCCGAGGACGACCAGCGGGTCCTGGCCGGGCGGGTCCGCCAGCTCGCCGGATTCGCCGAGCAGAGCAAGACCGCCCCCGCCGAACAGCTCATGGAGGTCAACCGCGAGGGGTCGGGCCTCGACCAGGAGCAGGCCGCCGGGCGGTTCACCCTGCCGCGATACATCCTGTATCTCCTGCCGGTGATCGGCTTCATCGGCACCGTCGAGGGGATCTCCAAGGCCCTGATGAACATCAGCCTGGTCCTGCCGATGGTCAAGGATCTGGATGGGTTCATGAGCAACCTGACCAGCGTGACCTCGGCCTTGCAGGTGGCCTTCGACAGCACCCTGCTGGCCCTCTTCCTGAGCGCCGCCTTGATGCTGGTCCTAACGCTGGTCTACCGGAGGTCCGAGGACCAGCTCGCCCGGGTCGACCGCTGGGTCGTCGAGCAGGTCCTCCCCCGCGCCGGGGCGTCGGCCGAGCATCCGCTGGCCGCGGGAGTCTCGGAGGCCCTGGCCCCGCACCTGGAGGCGATGAGGCGGGACCTGATGGCGGCGATGGAGCCCGCCACCCGGGCCTTGCAGGAGCTCTCCGCCCGGATGGGCGAGGGGCTCGGCCCGCACGTCGACCGCTTCGCCGACTCGGTCGACCGGCTCCCGAACGCCCTGGCCGGGCTCCACGAAGGGGCCCAGGCGATGGGACGACTGGGCGAGGAGTTCGCCCGCCTCGGGACGCTCGACGACGGGGTCCGCCGAGGGGTCGGCATCCTCGGGCGGATCGAGGTCGCCATGGCCAACGTCGAGCCCACCGCCGAGCCCCTCGAGGAGATCAAGCGCGGGCTCGACCGGACCACCGCCGCGATCGAAGGGCTCTCCGAATCCTGGGCCTCCTCCTTCGAGCGTTCCAGCCGATCCAGCCAGGAGCAACTGGCCCGGACCCTCCACAGCCTCAAGGACGCGCTCGACCTGCTCAACGTCAGCATGGAGCAGGGCAACGCCCTCTACCGGAGCATCGTCAAGCGGACCTTCAGCACCTATCCGGCCGTCGCGCAGGACACCGAGGCGGCCTGATCATCGACTCGGCAAAAGCTGCTCCTGTATCATAAAGGCTAGGCTGAAATGGGCCCGACGAATCGAGCCGGTCCCGGTTGAAGATTGAACTCCAGGCAGGACCGAGCCATGCCGACGATGAACCTCGAAGAAGTCCAGTCCCAGCTCCAGGAAATCATCGCCGGGCTCAATCCCGGCGAGCCACTCATCATCACCAAGGACGGCGAGCCGGTCGCCACCCTGACGCGGAGCGAACCCAAGCAGTGGCCCTGCAAGGCGGGGAGCGCCAAGGACAAGATTCTGTGGATCTCGCCCGATTTCGATGCCCCATTGGAGGACTTCCGGGAATACATGAAGTGATGATTCTCATCGACACTCATACGTTGCTCTGGTTCCTCCGGGACGATCCTCGACTCAGCTCGAAAGCAAAGGCGTTGATCGAAGACGCGAATCAACACAAGTTCGTCAGCATCGCCTCATGCTGGGAGATCGCCATCAAAGCAGGCCTGGGCAAGTTGCATTTGACGGAACCCAGCCGCTCTCTCCTGGAGCGAGAGCTACCCGCGAATCACCTGGATTTGCTCCCGATCTCCCTCGAGCATGCCACCACGGTCGAAGGGTTGGCCCATCACCACAACGATCCTTTCGACCGGCTTCTGATCGCCCAGGCCATCGTCGAGGGCATTCCCATCATCGGCGCGGATGTCGCCTTTGATTCGTATCCCGTCCGCAGGATCTGGTGACCCATCGAGCATTGCAAGTCCAGGGGTGATCGAGCATGGGCGAAGCAGATCCCGACGGCAGTTGCACCGAGCGGATGGTCCCCGAGGATGCCCACGCGCGGATCTTCTGGGAGCATGTCGCCCGCTATCGGTTCGCGAAGGATCATGTCGTCGGCAAGCGGGTGCTCGACATCGCCTGCGGAGAGGGGTATGGGGCGGCGGGCCTGGCCATGGCCGGGGCCTCGAGCGTCGTGGGGGTCGACCTCTCGCCCGAAGCCTGCGAGCATGCCCGAGCCAAGTATGGTCTCGACGCCCGGGTCGGCAACGCGCAGGCGATCCCTTTGCCGGATCGGTCGGTCGACTTGGTCGTCTCGTTCGAGACGATCGAGCACGTCGAGAATCCCGACCAATTCCTCCGCGAATGCGCCCGGGTCCTCGTGCCCGAGGGGGTCCTGATCCTCTCGACCCCCAACCGGCCGGTCTACAGCGGCGAGGGGCCGCTCAACCCGTTCCACCAATCCGAGCTGGATGAGGGGGAGTTCGTCGGGCTCCTGGAGTCGCGGTTCCGGTCGGTCCGGCTCTACTCGCAGTTTCCTCGAACGGCCGCCTGGTGGAGCCCTCGGTCCCTGGCGGCCGAGCGGTCTCCCTGGCTCCGGATCCGAGGGTTCTGGAGGGCCACCACCTGGCTCTGCCCCGCGATCCGGCCCGAGGTCGACCCGGCCACGAGATCCAGGATCCTCGAACTGATCCAGGGCCGCGACCGATTCCCGTCCTCGATCTTCAACCCTTACGTCGTCCGCGGGCGGTCGAGGCGGTCCCGCGAGGAACCGTACCTCTTCATCGCGGTCGCCCGGGGGATCAAGCCAGACTGAATCTCCGACCGGACCGGGCGATCATCGAGGAGGGCCGGGCGCCGTGAGGTAGGCCAGGAGGTCGCGGGTCCCTTGCTCACCCAGCGCCCCGAGCAGCCCGACCGGCATGATCGACGAGGCACTCGGGCGGATCTCCTCCACTTCGTCGCGAGGGATCACGGTCTGCTTGGCGTCGATGTCGCTGACCTTCAACGAGTCGGCCCCCTCGGCCCGGACCACGCCCATGGCGATCCGACCGTCTTTCATCGCGACGGTCCACGAGAGGTAGTCGGGGTGGATCGAGGCGCTCGGCTCGATGATGTTCTGATAGACCCAGGCCCGGTCACGACCGGCCAGGGTGGTCAGGTCGGGGCCGACCTGCCCGCCTTGACCTCGGACCTGGTGGCAATTGGCGCACTTGGCCTGCTCGCCCCGGAAGATCACCTCGCCCCGGGCGGGGTCGCCGCCGGTCAGGAACGTCTCGGGGACCGCGGGCGTCGGTGCGGGCGGCAACGCGGGCGGGGCCCAGGAGAGCACGAAGGCCGAGCGGGGCAGGGGGCTCTCCGGGGGGGCTTCCCCCAGGCCGGTCGTCACCCGGAGCCGGGGCGCCCGCCCCTGGGAAGTTTCGAGGGTCAGGTCCAGCCCGATCGCCTCGCCGGTCGACTCCACCTTGATCGTCGCCCGATGGGCATCGCCGCCGCGTTCGGACTTCGCCGACTCCGAATCCAGCATCACCTCGAACGCCGAGCCCGCCTCGATCGCCAGGACGGCCTCTCCCTTCGGCAGGACGACCAGGGTCCGGATCGTCAAGCGGCCGGGCTTCTCGACCATCGGCCAGAGTCGGTCGTGCTCGGCCGATCCCGCCAGCAAGACCCGGCTGGCCTCGGGCTCGACGTGAGGCCACCAGCCCGACCACGACGGCTTCTCCCCGTCCCCCTGGGCCCATCCCACCTCGACGCCCGAGAGGTCGTAGCTCAGTTCGACCCGCGATCCTTCCCCCGCCTGGCCCGCCCCCTTCAGGCCCGGCAAGGTCAGCCGGTAGGTCGCCTCGCGAGGGTGGGGGTCGGTGACCAGGACCAGCGTCCGCCCTTCGTCGATCAGTCGCGCCGAGGCGATCCGGAGCGCCCCCCGATCGCCGCCCGGTCGTCCGGCCGAGTCCGGCTTGCCCGGCTTGGGCTCCTCGCCGAACCCCACCGACCCGCCGACCATCCCGGTCGCCACCGAGGGGTCGACCGCGCGGTCGAAGGCCACCCGGACCTCCATCGGCCCGGCCGCCCACGTTGCGACCGCCTTCGGGGGGGGCTCGGCCGCCGGGACATCCCCCGAACCGAGCCAGGACACGACGACAAGCAAGGAAATCCGCATGGAAGTTCGCGCCGAGGGTTATGAGGATCAGGCCGCGGCATATCGTTCGCGACTCGTGGTCGATCGTTTATCGTAGGCATTCCCCCCCCTTCGAGACAACCATCGGGCCTCGCCCACGGAAAGTCATCATGCCCGCCCGGGAACCGTTCGACATCGACGAGGCGTTCCGCCGGCTCCGCGAGGCCGTGGCCGGGCTCCCCAAGGCCGCGATGTTCGACCTCCGCGACCGGGGATTCAACTCGCCGTTCGAGCAGCTCGTCGGCAGCCTGATCTCGGCCCGGACCCGCGACGAGACCACGATGGGCGTCTGCCTCCGCCTCTTCGAGACGGCCCGGACCCCGCAGGCGATGGCGAAGCTGGACGTGCCCACGCTCGCCGACCTCCTCCGGGGGGCATCCTTCCCCGAGCCCAAGGCCCGCGACCTGATCGCCCTGTCGGAGCAGATTATCGAGGAGCATCGAGGGATCGTGCCCGACACGCCGGAGGGCCTGACCGCCTTCCGAGGGGTCGGCCCCAAGATTGCCGCGCTGACCCTGGCCGTCGGCTTCGGCAGGCCCGCGATCGCGGTCGATATCCACGTCCACCGGATCGTCAATCGTTGGGGTTACGTCGAAGCCACGACCCCCGAGCGGACCATGATCGAACTCGCCGCCAGGCTCCCCGAGCGCTACTGGATCGAGATCAACGAGCGGCTCGTCCCCTTCGGCAAGGCCGTCTGCACCGGGGTCCGGCCGAAGTGTTCGAAGTGCCCGCTCCTGTCGATCTGCGGGCAGGTTGGGGTGACTTCGAGCCGGTGAGAATCTCAGCCGGGGATAAACCGCAGATCGCGCAGGGCTCGGCGGAGATCTTCCTCAAAATTCTGAAAGGAAGGGACATTCCTCAATCCCTCAAGTCGAATCTGTTCGGCGAGGATTGCCAAGATCCCGTTGCGAGGCGGACGTCGACGACCGACCGCGTTCAGGTAGGCCTGGTCGAGAGAGCGTTTCGGATCAGGCAACGATTCGACTTCGGCTGTTTTTGCCGGAAGTCCGAGCTGATCATCGGGTAGTCTCGAACCGAGGGCGGTACGCAACGCATCCCCGTCCGACAGTGCCCATGCCTCGGTCTCGCGAACGGGCACGACGGCAACTGTACCATCGGCCCACCTCGGCGATTGGCGTTTCAGCAGTTCGATGGCGGGCTGAACTTTTTCAAGTCGAGCCCGCTTCGGATCGTTGGCACCGTCCGTATGGACGAAGAGGATGTCGAAAGCCCCGTCGACAGACTCCACCGCCGCCAAAATCCGTGCCGCTCGATCCGGAGGCCTATCCTTCTTGGGAGCATCTACAGGAACTACATCTCCGATTTGTACCTGGTCGATTGCTTCCCTCAAGCAAAGGTCATCGGCAAGCCGACGCAGGATGGGTAAAAGAAACCAATAGTCGGTCGGCCCTTCCGCATAAAGGGCGAGCCCCAGATAGCGCATGACGTCAGGCGTCCCGATCGACTGTGGATAGATACTTCGTGACTTCATAGGGCGCGACGTAATCTCTTTCATCGCCAAACTCGATGAACGCCTGATTCTCCGGCTTGATGGGGCGAATGCGAGTCCTCCTTATGACCTGTTTGCACCCCGGATCGACAACATCAATCATGTCTGCAAACATCATTTCTTGCTTGGAGAGGTTGGACAAGAATACCGGTGAGTGGCTATTCAGCAAAACTTGTGAAAGCGGTTCTTCGTCCTGACCTCGCTCTTCAAATGGTCGGTTAACCGCATCGCGAATGAATTCGATCAACCCGGCGAGACGGCCGGGATGGATACCGTTTTCCGGCTCTTCGAAACAGATCAGTCCGCGATGTTTAGGGTCGTGCAGGATTGTCAACAGAGCAAGCACGCGCAACGTCCCATCCGAAACGATCCGGGCGCTCATCGAAGGTGCGTCCCTGAACTGCAAATCGACCCGATATTTATGATCCTGAATATCTTCGTCCAAACTCAAGCCCACCACGCCCTTGATGAGCCCGGCTAGATCAATCGCGATGTCGGATAGGACTCCTTGGGGACGAGTCGGAGTTGATGTGTCGTGCTTGATTCGCGCCAGAACCGACGCGAGGTTCGACCCGTTGGGTTCCAATTCGTCGGGGGCGGTCGTGGAACTCGATTGTCGCATCGCGACCGGGTCCAGTTGCAAGAACCGCCATGACCTCAATTCTTCCCGCAATCCAAAGAGGTGCGGAAAATCGGCACTCGTGATACTCGAAAGCACTGTGGCCTCGGCTGCATCGGCCGGGCGGCTCCTGCCCTGATGACCATCCTGGCGAATTTCGAAACGACGAACCCCTCCGGAAATCTGGGTCGTTAGCCAGGGTACGATTCGCGAATAATTCAAATACTTTCGCTTGAACTCGCCTGCTGGCTTCTTGCCATTCGGACGCCAGTGGTCGTCCTTGCTCAAGATGGGGCTAGCCTCCTCGCGCGTGACGACCAGTCGATCGATGCCTCGATTGTCTTTCTTCTGCTCGATCTCGACCTCGTATCGAATCCGTGAATGCGTGATCTTGACGACGGCTCCCCAGGGGTCCGTCATGCGTGGATCGAGGAGGACTTCGACGGCGAACTTCATCCGAGAACCGGGTAAGCCATCGGTCCCGAAGCGGAATAGTTCGTGAGTCTCTCCTCGAATCTGCTGGATCGCTGTCCGAAGGTCCGTCCCAGCGAGTAAGGAGAGGAGTCGGATCGCGTCGAACAGGTTGGACTTACCGGAGGCATTCGGGCCGACAATGACCGAGAAGGGATTGAGGTTGACAGCAAAATCGTCAAACGATTTAAATCCTGATATCTCTATTTTTGTCAGCATATAAGGTTTCACAGATCGACAAATCGAGCTTCACTCCCCCCGCCATCGCCGGGGCGGGGCCGCGTCGAACCTCCCGGCGGGGGGACTGAACTTGATCCCGACCTGCCAGAGGAGGTCGGGCTGGTGCTTGGCGAGGAGGTACTTCATCACCACCTCGTCGGAGGGGGGCATCCCGGGGTCCTGGAAGACCACGCAGAGGCGGGCCTCGGCCCGGTGGGTCTTGGCGTCCCAGACCTCGATCAGGCCGTGGGGTCGTCGAGGGATCCGATAGAACTTACCGTTTGTGAGGACGGTCACCCGGTCGAACCGGCAGAACTCGTCGAACTCCTTCTTGTCGACCACGTCGCGGACCAGCTCGGCGGCCACCAGCTCGGGCACGCCCTTCTGATAGGCGGCGGCGTCGAGCCTCATCGGCTCGTCCTCGATCGTGGGCTGGGGGATGCTCCGACCCTCGATCACCCGGAAGATCTCCCACTCGACGAGCCGGGCATAGCCCGCCCTCAGCGCGGCGCTGGAGATGACCATCTGGGGAAAGGCGGCGGCGGCCCGGACGACCTCGACGGCGAAGGCGTTGGCCTCTCGCTGGAGCTTGGACATCCAGAAGCGGGGGGTCTGGGCGCGGTCGTCCTCGCTGTAGCGGAAAGCCCTAGGTCCGACATCGGGGATCGTCACGTCGGTCTCGGAGCCCTCCTTCTGGAGGTTCCGGAGGACCACGTCATAGGTATCCTCGCCCCGGACGAATCGCTCGGAGGCGTCCTGATGCCCCTGGTTCTTGACGCGGACGACCCGGTAGCTGGGGCGGGCGCGAAAGGAGACCTCGCGGGCCTTGGCGTCGACGGGGGATCGCTCGTCGGCGACGTCGATCTCCCATCGGAGGTAGCCGGTCCGGATCATGCGATTGGCCCCGTCCCGATCGCTCAGCCGCCCTGGATGGCGGGGACCAGGAGGATCTCGGGGGCCGTCGCGTCGAACTCGCGAATCGGCCGGGTCTGACCCGGCCCGTCGAGCCGGAAGGCCAGGCGTCCCGCGGTGAAGTTCTCGGCGAAGGCGATGGCAGCACCGTCGACGGTGTCGGGCCGATTCGGGTCCCACTCGGCCAGGCAGAGGTCGCCGTGTCCGGTCTTCAAGAGTCGCAACTTCGCCATGGCGGGCTCGCTCCGTCAGGGGCCGGGATTCGTTGATCCATATCCGCCCGACCGATTGGTGGGGCAGGGACCATTGTAGCGATTCGACCGGTTCAAGGGTAGGCTTCCCGCGATCTCCTATCGGGGGAAAGGCGGCCCTGGCCGGTGAATCGACCGGAGAGCCCCGCCATCAGATCCGCCCGCGCATCAGGAGGACGAAGACGATGGGGACCAGCAGGACCATCATCACGGCCACCAGGCAGCCGAGGGTCACGATCATCTCGGTCTGCCGCTCGGGCGGGGCGGCGTTGATCCGGTCGGCGGCCTTGAGATAGCTGGCGAAGAAGAGGTTGATCGTCAGCAAGACCGAGGCGATGAACAGGGGGAACTCGATCCCGAATCCCAGGCTGGCCGATTGGATCAGGATGGCCACGTCGACCGCGACGACGGCCGTGAGGATCATCAAGCCTCGCGTCGAGATCCGCCGACGCCCCGGACGCCCGTTCAAAATCGACCCGACAGGAAGAGGACCGAGAGGATCCCGAAGGCCATGACCGCGAGGTAGAGGCCCGCGATCAGCATCGGGGAGGGGGTGGCCCGCCAACCACCGGCCCGGGCCCGGGCGAAGTGCCGCCAGAGGCCGAACAGGACGAGGTTCAGCACGAGCAAGACCAGCCCGAAGCCGAACGTGTACTCCGGCGCCGAGTGGACGACCCGGCCCTGCTGGTAGGCCCGGGCCAGCACGGCGGCGTCGAAGCCGAGGAGCCCGACGAGCAGCATCATCCCTCGGGTCGAGAACTGCAACCCCTCGCTCATGACTTGCCCCCGGTGTCAGCCGCCGGGATGGAAGAACCGGCGATACACGGAGAAGATTTTGAGCATCCGGTCGCCATACGGGAAGAGGTGGGGGCGGAATCCGCCGGGATTCCGGACCTGGATCACCTGGGGCTGGGCCAGTTCCCGGAGGCCGACGACCCCGCGGGTCCGGCCGAAGCCGCTGGCCTTCCTCCCGCCGAACGGGGCCGAAGCATGGGCCGAAGGGGTGACCGCCTCGTTCACGGCCACCATCCCCGCCTCCAGGCGGGCCGCAAGCGCGCGGGCCTTGCGGAGGTCCCGGCCCCAGACGCTCGCGGAGAGCCCGAACCGGGAGGCGTTGGCGGCCTCGACGGCGAGGTCGGGGTCGGGCATCCCCCGGACGATCACCACCGGGCCGAAGCAGCCCGAGAGCGCCTGCTCGGGCTCGGGGGTCTCGGCCATCAGGACCGTCGGGGGATAGAAGGATCCCGGGCCTTCCAACGGCGAGCCGCCGGCCAGGACCTCGGCCCCCGCGTCGATCGCGGCCGAGATCATCGCGTGGAAGCGGTCGCGGGCCGTGGGGGAGATCATCGGGCCGACGTCGACCGAGCCTCCGGCGGGGTCGCCCACGCGGAGACCTCGGGCTCGTTCGGCCAGGGCCTCGGCCCAGGGTCGGGCGTCGCCCACGAAGTAGACCCGCTTCACGGCCACGCAGGTCTGGCCCGCCCCGACGAATGACGCCCAGGTCAGCGCCTTAATTGTCGAATCCCTCGGGGCGTCGGGCAGGATGATCGCCGGGTCGAACCCGGAGAGTTCAGCGATCGTGGGGATCCCGCGACGACCTAGTTCCCCCAGGACGCTCCGCCCAGACTCGACCCCTCCGGTGAAGACACCCTTGTCGATCTCCGAGGCGACCAGGGCCCGGCCGACCTCGGGGCCTCCATAGACCGCCGAGACCAATCCCTCGGGCAGGCCGGCCTCGACGATCGAATCCTGGAGCCGTCGACCCAGGCCGATCGCCAATTCGGATGGCTTCCAGACGACCGCGTTGCCCGCGGCCAGGGCATGGGCAATCTCGGGCGCATTGAGCAGGAGGGGATAGTTCCAGGTCCCGATGATGCCGATCACGCCCAGCGGGACCCATCGGATCCTGGCCGGCGGGATCAGGAGGATTCTCTGCCAGCCCGCGCCCAGGCGTTCGTCGGCCAGGGCCCGTCCGGCGTGGTGGACGGTCCAGCGGAGGGCGTCCAGGGTCGCGACGACTTCGGCCATCGCCTCGCCGGTCGGCTTGCCCACCTCGTCGCGGATGGCGTGTGCCCAATCGTCGGCATCTCGACTCAAGACGGCCCACCATCGTCGGAGGGCTATCCTTCGTTCGTTCCAGGGAAGCCTGGCCCAAAGGGCCTGGGCAGCCGAGGCTCGCGCCACGATGGCGTCGACGTCACCCGACGGGGTCGCGACAACCCGAGCGATCTCGGATCCGGTCGCGGGATTGCGCGCGCTCAGGAAATCGCTCGACACTAGGTCGATCGTCATGAAGCCCGACCGATCAGGCGAAGGCCAGATTGACGGCGGGCAACTCGGGCTCGACGGTGTCGGCCACCAGCGAAGCGACCAGCCATTCCAGTGGCAGGCCGAGCTTCCGTGCCTCGGCGGTCAGCAGCTCGAACAGTTCGGCGGACAGGGTCACGGCCAGCGAAGGTTCGGTGTTCATCGTGCGGCTCCCTTCCACGATTCGAGAGGCTCCCTGGTCAACATCGACCCTGGCCTCTTCAGCTTCACCCTATGCCACGGAAAACCGTCTGTCACCGACCCCTCGAAAAATTTCCCGGGGCGGCCTCGATGCCACCCCTTAGACGCATCTCCCGTGCCGGAGTTCCGCGAACGGGGAGATCATTTCCCGGTTGCCTTGAGGTCGATCTTTGGAAATAGCGGAACCGGCTTCCCCTCCACGAGTTCGGCAGTCACCCGGAGATCCGGCCCCTCGGGACGAGTCGCGATGTCGGCGAAACCGACGGATCCCCAGTCGCCTGCTTCCTCAAAGTTGAATGCCCGATAAAACATCGAGGCCGTCCCCGGCAGGAAAGGCTTGATCAGGATCGCGACCGCCCGGATCGCCTCGGCCAGGTTGACCATGACCACCTTGGTTGCCTCCAGGTCGGTCTTGGCCAGGGAGAACGGCTTGGTGACCTCGATGTAGCGGTTCGCCGCGTCGAGGACCTCGGTCCAGATCCGCTGGAGCGCGACGTTGTACTGGAACGTCCCAATCAGGCCGCGTAGGTCCTCGACCAGCGCCCCGAGATCGAGCCCGGCCCGCCAGGCGGTCGGGTCGATCTTCGACGAGCCTTCGAGGTTCCCATCGAAGTACTTCACGCACATCGAGAGGGTCCGGCTGTAGAGGTTCCCCAGGTTGTTGGCCAGGCCCGAGTTGTAGGCGTCGGCGAACCTCTCGAACGAGAACTCGCCGTCGCCCCCGAAGGGACATTGGCTCATGAAGTAGTAGCGGAACCCCTCGCTCGAGAATCGCTCGATGATGTCCATTGGCTCGACGACGTTCCCCAGGCTCTTGCTGATCTTCTGGACCTCGCCGGTCCCCTCGTCCTTCCGATAGACGAAACCGTGGCCGAAGACCCGTTTCGGGAGGGGCAGGCCCGCCGACATCAGCATCGCCGGCCACAAGGCGCAGTGGAACCGGGTGATGTCCTTGCCGATCACGTGGACGTCCGCCGGCCAGATCGACCGGAACCGCCCCTCGTCGGTCCCGTAGCCGATGGCCGTGATGTAGTTCAGGAGCGCGTCGAACCAGACGTAGATGGTCTGGTCGGGGTCGAACGGGACGGGGATGCCCCAGGTGAACCCCTTCCGCGTGATGGATACGTCCTGGAGCCCGGATCTGACGAGGCTGACGATCTCGTTGCGCCGGCTCTCGGGCTGGATGAAGTCGGGGTTCGCCTCGTAGTGGGCCAGGAGCCGGTCGTTGAACGCGGAGAGGCGGAAGAAGTAATTCTCCTCCTCGACCTTCCGAAGCTCGCGATTGGGATGGTTCGGGCAGCGGCCGTCGACGACCTCCTTCTCGGTCTTGAACGCCTCGCAACCGTCGCAATAGAGCCCCGTATACGACTTCTTGTAGATATCCCCCGCGTCGAAGACCGCCTGGATAAACTTCCGACAGCCGACGTGGTGCCGCTCCTCGGAGGTCTGGATGAAGTCGTCGTTGGAGATCTCCAGCGCCGACCAGACCTCGCGGAACTGGAGGGCCATGTCGTCGACATAGAGCCGGGGCTCCATCCCGAGCTTCTCGGCGGCCTGCGAGACCTTGATGGTGTTCTCGTCGTTGCCCATCAGGAAGTGGACCGAGTCCCCCTCCATCCGGCGGAACCGGGCCTGGACATCGGCGCCGATCTTCTCGAACGCGGTGCCGATGTGGGGTCGGCTGTTGGGATAGTCGATCGCCGTCGTGATGTAGAAGCCCATCGTCAACGCCCCAATTCATCCATCAAGTCGGCGGCAGATCGCCCGTGAATTCGGGCGGGCCGTCGCCCCGGCCATGAAGACACAGAATACTCGCCGGTGTTCGGACCGTCGATCTTACGGCAATGCCGCCCCCTCGGCCAGCAAGCCCGGGAGGGCCGTCTCCACCCGACGGGCCGCCGAGCCCCGGAGTGAAATCCATCGGGAAACATACTTGACTTGACGATTGCGTGTCGCACATTGGAACCGGGGAAGCCTGCTCGCCGCCGATCCGGCATGTCCGCGAGGGAGTCTTTCGCTAAATTAGGCTCATGTCCGCGACCGACCCGGCCGAATCGACGATGGGGCGGCCGGGCGACCAGCCCACTCCCCGATCACCCATCCCCGATCCTCAAGGAAGAGAGGCCCCGATGGCGAATGCCCCGACCCGCCGATCGATCCTCCTGGGGGCAGCCTGTTCGCTGATCATCCCCACCGGCTGCGGCGTCAGTGGGGGAACCCCCGCGTCCGGCTCTCAGGCGGTCCTGCCGCCCGACTACAAGGCTCGCGAGAAGGAGATCGCGGACGGATTCAAGGCCACGATGAAGAGGAAGAAGAGGCCGGCCCGACCCGGGCCCCGATAGCCGGCCGCGACGGGCCCATCGGCGATGTACACGAGCTCGGTCTCGTCGTTCAGGAATCCCCCCAATCATCGAGGACCGTCCCAAGATGCTCCGCACTCGAAAAGGCTTCACGCTGATCGAATTGCTGGTGGTAATCGCCATCATCGCGGTCCTGATCGCGCTCCTGTTGCCGGCGGTCCAGGCGGCCCGCGAGGCCGCCCGACGCGCCCAGTGCGCCAACAATCTCAAGCAGATCGGGCTTGCGCTCCACAATTACCACTCCGTCAACGGATCGCTCCCCCCGGGCGCGGCGATCAACGCGGCGAGCGGGGGCCTCTACGCCAGTTGGGGGGCGAACATGAGCGCCCAGGCGATGCTCCTGCCCTTCATCGAGCAAGGGCCGCTCTTCAACGCCGCGAATTTCAACTACATGGCGGAGTTCGACGGGGGGGTCAACACGACCTTCGCCCTGACGATCGTCGCGGGCTACCTCTGCCCCTCCGACCCGAATAACGCGGCACGGATCAACACCAACAACTACGCCGGATCGATCGGCTCCACGACCGACTCGATGGCCAGTATCGACAATTCGATGACCTGGAACGTGGGGTCGGCCCCGCCGGGCGCGTTCACCGGCAGCACCGGCCTGTTCGCCACGGCGGTCGCCTATGGCCTCAATTCCTGCACCGACGGGACCTCGAACACCATCGCCTATTCCGAGGCCCTGGTGGGGGACAGCAAGGCCCGGAGCGTCTTCGGTCCGTCCACCACGCCCCCCAGCCGCTACCGGGGCAACATGGTCTACGGGGCCAGCCCCGCCGACCTGACCAATCGGCCCCACGACGCCTTCAGCAACCCGGCCCTCGTCATGACCCTGCTCGAACGCTGCATCTCGACCTTCCGGACGTCGGACACCATGATCGGCGACCACAGGGGCTATCGATGGTCGCACGGGATCACCGGCTATTCCCTGTTCAACACGATCCAGACGCCCAACGATCCCCAGTTCCCCTTCGGCGCCTGCCGGCTCGACGGGGGGCCGAACAATTACCCGGACACCGGCTTTTCCTGGGGCGCCAACAGCAGCCACCCCGGCGGCGTCAACGTCGCGATGGGGGACGGCAGCGTCAAATTCATCAAGAATTCGATCGCCCGGAACGTCTGGTGGTCCCTGGGGACCAAGGCCGGCGGCGAGGTCATCGGCGCCGACGCCTACTGATCCACCGCCCGCCGATCGCATTCCAAGACGCGATCGACGCGGGGCGGCCCGAAGCCGCCCATCATCACTCACAAGATCACGCCCGACCCTCATTGTCGGGTTGAAAATGCGACCGGGTCCGAGTTCCAGGGTGGCAGCCCCGTCTTGATCCTGGGAGGCTGCCCACCCCTGGAGCGGGGAACGCGGAGCGATCAGGCTCGGGAACGGGTGGCCCGGCGACGCCAGGCGACCGCGCCGACCATGGCGAGGGCCGAGAGGATCGTCGAGGGCTCGGGCACGGGCGTGGGCTCGGTGATCCCGGCCGGCGGCTCCAATCCCTGGGAAGCCGGTGGGGGCGTCACGCCGGTCGGCGGGGTGGACGTGGAAGGCGGCGGGACGGTGCAGGGGGGAGGCGGCGGGCAGCCGCAGGGCTGGCCGGTCCCATGGTTGGCGACGGTCGGCGTGGTGGGCGCGAGCGTCTGGGCGGCCGGGGGCTTGGCCGTGGCGAGCGTCGGGATGATCGCCGGCGGCTTGATGGCGGTCTGTTCCTTCCACGTCTTCATGAAGTCCTGGGCCGCCTTGTTGAAGGCATCCGTGGCGGACTTCGAAGGCATGGCCGTGGGCACCAATTGCTGCGCGGCCGGCTTCGGCTTGGGTTTTGGCTTGGATTCGACCTTGCAGGCCAGGGCCGGGTTCGACCCCAGGGCGGCCAGCAATCCCGAGGCCACGAGGGCCGGACTGATCCACGCGCGGACTATCCGGGCCGCGCGTCCATGCGATCCGCTCATATGATTCGACATCCTGGTAGGGGGCTCGCCTCCGATGCTCGCCGGTCCCCATCCTTGGGAGACGACGCATCGGGAAGCCGATCGGAGGCGCCGATCGTCGATTCGAAAAACGCCACGACGTGAACCCGTCCCGGTTGCGTGAGGGCACTTCTTAATCCAGATCCATGAATCGGTCAAGGCCGGGAAAACACGGGTGGAATCGGGGCAGCTCGAACGATCCTTATACGGGGGCCCGCGACACCGGGCCGGGAGCCCTCCGCGAGCTGACCGGACGATTGGGTTCGTTTTTCCCGGAGAGCCTGGGGCGGGTCGGTCCGGATTGCCAGGGGTGGGGCCGGGCCGTTATGGTGGAGCCGGGGCAGGAAAGCCGTTTTCCCATCCCAAACTGAACCCTTGAAACGATAAAGACGGGCAATCATGGCCAGCACCGCCGAAGTCTCGACCCGGATGTACATCGAAGGCCAGTGGGTCGACGCCCTGAGCGGGAAGACCCTGGCCGTGATCAACCCGGCCGATGAGTCGACCATCGCCGAGGTCGCTTACGGCGGCCGGGCCGACGCCGACCGCGCCATCGAGGCCGCCGCCAGGGCCTTCCCCGCCTGGAAAGCCACCACGGTCTACGACCGAGCCAAGATCCTCAAGAAGACCGCCGACCTGATCCGCGAGCGGGCCGACGCCATCGCCCGGACCATGACCCGCGAGCAGGGCAAGCCCCTCCCCGAGGCCAAGGGGGAGACCCTGGCCACCGCCGACACCTTCGAGTGGTTCGCCGAGGAGGGTAAGCGAGCCTACGGCCGGACCATTCCGTACTCGAACCCGCTCAAGCGGCACCACACCGTCCGGCACCCGATCGGCGTGGTCGGCACGATCACCCCCTGGAACTTCCCCGCCGCGCTGGCCAGCAGGAAGATCGCCCCGGCCCTGGCGGTGGGCTGCACCGTGGTCAGCCGACCGGCCGACCAGACCCCGCAGACCATGATCCACATCTTCCAGGCCCTGGCCGACGCCGGCCTGCCCCCCGGCGTGGCCAACCTGGTCATCGGCGACGCCGTGGAGTTCGCCGACGCCCTGTTCGCCCACGCGGCTGTCCGGAAGATCAGCTTCACCGGCTCGACCCGCGTCGGCAAGGAACTGATCCGTCGGTCGGCCGACCAGGTCAAGCGGCTCAGCCTGGAGCTGGGCGGGCATGCCCCCCTGATCGTCTTCCCCGACGCCGACGTCCAGCAGGTCGCGCAGGCGGCCGTGATGGGCAAGTTCCGGAACAACGGCCAGGTCTGCATCGCCCCCTCGCGGTTCTACGTCCACGACTCGATCAGCAAGGACTTCACCGAGGCCGCCGTCGAGCTAACAAAGAAGCTCAAGCTGGGCAACGGGTTGGACGAGGGAGTCCAGATCGGCCCGATGTTCGCCGAGGCCGCATTGGAGAAGACCAAGGGGCTGGTCGACGACGCCCGGACCAGGGGGGCGAAGGTCCTGACCGGCGGATCGCGGTCGGATCGATTCGACAAGGGCTACTTCTTCGAGCCCACCGTGATCCGCGAGGTCAACGGTGAGATGCGAATCATGACCGAGGAACCCTTCGCCCCGGTCATGCCGATCCTGGATTTCTCGAAGCTCGACGACGTGATCGCCACCGCCAACGCCACCCCTTACGGCCTGGCCGCTTACGTCTTCACCAACGACCTGACCGTCGCCACCCGGATGGCCGAAGGGTTGGAGGCCGGGATCATCGGGATCAACGACCCCGTCCCCGCCACCCCCCAGTGCCCCTTCGGCGGCATGAAGGAATCGGGCATGGGCCGAGAGTTGGGGATCGAGGGGCTCGACGCCTACCTGGAAACCAAGTACGTCTCGATCGGGCTTCGGGCCTGATTGGTCACTTCGGGAGATCGCGAGATGAGCACGGTCCTGGCCCCGCCGGATAAGAAGTTGGCGACCGTCGAGGAATTCCTCGCGATCCCCGAGGACGGGATCTCGCGCGAGTTGATCCGGGGCGAGATCCGGGAGTTCGGCATGACGCTTCGCAATAACAAGCACAGCGGCGTTGAAGCTAATATCGTGCAAATGCTCAAAAATTGGCTGGATGGCCTGCCCCGCCCCCGAGGCAAGATCCATTCCGGCGAATGCGGATTCCGGCTCCGAGGAACGGTCGATTCACTGGTGGGAATCGACGTGGCTTATGCATCGGCGGACCTCGTCGCCCGGACCGACCAGGCTCTTTCCTATTATGAAGGCCCCCCGGTCCTGGCTGTGGAGATCCTTTCACCCTCGGACAGGCACGAGAACGTCGTCGAGAAGATCGGGCTCTACCTGGAGGCCGGGGTCGTCGTCTGGGAGGTCGACCCCGACTTCCGGACGGTCCGGGTCCACCGACCGGGCCAGTTGCCCGAGTCGTTCAACGCCTCGCAGGAACTCTCGGGCGACCCTTATGTACCGGGCTTTCGCATCCCCGTGGTGAAGTTGTTCGAGGATTGAGATCGATCGGGTGTGACCCTGGATCGATCTGACGATCGGATGAGACACCCACGCCGTTGTGACTTGGCCAGGGCCATTGCAAGTTTGCTCACAGGAAAATTATCTGAAGTGTAACGAGTGAGGGTCACTCCAAATTCGACAGGATTTCGTCCATCGCAGAACGACTTACGTCAAATCGAAGTTGGCACGTCCGGTGTAGAGACGAATTGGACAGCTTCCCATGACCGACCACGACATTCCGGACAAGGCCGGACCCTATCACATCGTCGAGAGCATGGCAGGCACACCCCTGGTTATGAACGATCGGGCGGCCAGGCCCAAGGTCCGTATCCCTTGTAAGACACGGGGCGAGGCAGAGGAGGTTTGCCGGCGTCTGAACGCCGGCGATCCCGAGATCGCTATACGGCCCCAAGGGCAGGTCACGTTACGCCGGATGATGCTGGCCGTGTCCTTGATCGCGGTGATGCTGAGTGCTGTCAGGCTCGTGACGGCATTGCAGTACGCGACCCTCGGAAATGGGTGGAATACCTCGGTGCTACCGACCGGCCAGAGGGTCATGACCTCGCGGGACTTCAGGACCAAGTCGGTGACCCTGGAAGCTAACACTCGGGGTGTCGTGACGGGCGATCCGACCGACGACGATAGCGCGTATCCGGGCCGTCTGATCTACGTAAAGATTAGCGAGGGTCAACATCGGGGCACGACGCAAGCCATCGAACGGCAATTCTTGAGGGCTGATTGACGCGAATTCTGAAACGTGTGAAGTATGTGGTGCATCCGGCAAGTCGGGCTACTAGGGGCGTTGTTGCACGAAGGAGTTGGTCGGTCCCTTACAGGTTCGGTAAACTGGCTCGCCAAGACAATCCGGCACCCCTTGCTTTGACGCCATCATGCCTACTCGAAAGGCCACCCCCAAGCCGGTCTACCGCATCCGGAACTGGAAGCAGTACAACGACGCACTGGTCCGCCGGGGATCGATCATCCTCTGGGTCGATCAGGCGACCCTGGAAGCATGGCTCTATCAGGGGCCGACGCAGCGGGGTGCCCAGCGGCCCGGATCAGGCGGGCGATCCCCACCCTACCAGAACTTCGAACCGACTATAGACCAACGTAAATTGATTCGTCGGTCGTGTGCAATAAACATCCCTCGGCGCGGAGGATAACGCATGATAGATGCCGATGCTGTGATCTTCGCGTGCGGGTTCGTGCTCGTCGTTTATCTCCGATACCGCCTGACGAAGTCGCGGCCCGCTGACGATCAGGCGATCGACGACCTGATGAAGGCCAGGCGACTGCAGACGGTCTCCGTGACACGAAACGATAACTATTGGAGGTACTGGCTGCGGGGCAGGCTGTTCACCCTCAGCAACTGTGCCCGAATCTATATCGCCGTCGGCGACGATCCCGAGGGATCTCGCCGCGAGATTCACCTCACGTTCGATGACTGGCTAACGCATAAGGGAGAACCACAGATACTCATGGAACGTGAGATACCACGGGGCGAGTCAAAGAAGCCGACGGCGGAAGCCCCGCCACCCGGCCTTTGGGACCCGCAGTTGGACTCACAGCTGGGAAGGCCTGAAGCATATGGTGCAACCGGCAAGTCGGACTCCTAGGGCGAAATTCGCAACATGTAACGCGGCAGGCAATTGTTGCTTCGGCCCGGCGTCAAGGGACAAGCCGGATGCACGATATAAATGGCACTTAACAGTCCTTCTCTAGGCCGAGCGTAAATCGCGTGATCCATCCGGGCGAGCCGTGACACCCAAATCCAACGTCACTCCCGATCGATCGACGTCGATCGAATCGAAATGCGGTTGACCGAACTTCCGGGTCCGGTTTCAATGCCGGCGGAAGTCGACCGGCTTCCTCGGATGGTCCCTCCCCAGCCGAGTGGTCGTTCGACCGGCGACCGCCCCCGGGACCGCCCGGGGAAACCTGGAACCAGGAGGGTTCTTCATGCCCGTTGACTCGAAACGACGGACCGCCTTGCCGGCGCGTCTCCGGAGGCTCATCCCGGCCGGGACGCGATCGGCGATCGTGTCCCATGCCGCCTTCGGCCCGCGCGCGATCTTCTTGATGGCCGCCTGGTTCGGCCTGGTGGCGGGCCTGCTGGAACTGGGCACGCTGCTGGTCCAGGACGCGATCGACCCCAAGGTCACGGTCGCGATGATCCGGATCAACCAGAATTACCTGTGGATGATCCCGACCTCCGACGCGGTGCTCTTCGCGACGGCGGGGCTCGTGCTGGGGCTGCTGGCCCGGTGGCGCGGGGGACCGGTCGCGTTCGCCACGCCTTACCTGCTGGTCGCCGGGGCAAGCCTGGCCCCGCTCCTGGTGATCCAGGGCCTCTATCCGGTGGTCTGCGTATTGCTGGCCCTGGGGATCGCCGCGCAGGTCGCCCCGAGGATCCGGTCGCGAGGCGATCGGGCCCGGCGATGGGTCCGCGTCAGCTTGCCTGCGCTGGTCGGGATCGTCGGGCTGATCGCCGCCTTCGACGCCTTCCGGTCGAGGCCCGCCGAGGCCCGGGGCGTGGCCCGTCCCGATTCCTCGAACGTCCTCCTGATCGTGATGGACACCGTCCGCGCCGATCATCTGAGCCTCTACGGCTACGATCGCGAGACGACCCCCAACCTGAAACGCTGGGCCGAGCGGGGCATCCGGTTCGACCGGGCCCGATCGACGGCCCCCTGGACGCTCCCCTCGCACGCCAGCATGTTCACCGGGCGATGGCCCCATGAACTCTCCGCGAATGTCGACCACCCGCTCGATCAGTCCGAGTTGACCCTGGCCGAGTACCTCGGGGCTCGAGGGTACGCCACCGGGGGGTTCGTCGCGAATACCTACTACGGGAACGCCTGGTACGGCCTGGACCGGGGCTTTCATCGCTACGAGGATTTCTACGAGAACCAGCAGGTCACGCCGATCGAGGTCGCCCGGAGTTCCGCGATCGGCCGGAGGATCGTCGAGGCTGCGGGATTCGAGGCCGGTACGCCGGGCGAGAAGCATTCGCGCAAGACGGCCTCGATGATCAACCGAGACGCCCTCGGATGGCTCTCCGACCGGGGGGATCGGCCCTTCTTCGCCTTCCTGAACTACTACGACGCCCACGGGCCTTACGAGCCCCCCCGGGGACATCCCCGGAGCTTCGGCCGAGCCGCCGAGGACCCGAGCCTTGCGATCACGACGCCCAAGGCCCTCGAAGACTTCAAGAAGAAGTCGCCCTCGAATACCGAAGCCAACCCGCAAAAGAAGCTTGAGGCCGACCTGGCGGCCAACCAGCTTCTGGTCGACTCCTACGACGAATGCATTGCCCACCTCGACGAGCAACTGGGCCAGCTTTTCGAAGAACTCGACCGCCGCAAGATCCTCGAAAAGACCCTGGTCATCGTGACTTCGGACCACGGCGAGCACCTGGGGGGCCGGGGGCTGTTCGGCCACGGGCACAGCCTCTATCGGTCGCTGATCGACGTGCCCCTGCTGATCCTCCCGCCGTCCTCCTCGGCCACACCCTCGGCCCGGGTCGTCCGCCAGCCGGTGAGCCTCCGCGACCTCCCGGCCACGGTCGTCGACCTGCTCGGCTTCCCGGATCAAGCCCCCTTCCCGGGGCGGTCGCTGGCCCGCTACTGGGGGGAAGGCCCCGACCACGAACGAACCAAGGGCGACCCACCCCTCTCGATCGTCGAGCACCAGAAGAAGTTCGCCCCCACGCCGAACATCCCCGCGTCGAATGGGCCGCTCGGGGCGATCGCCGATGAGGAACTGGTCTACATCCGGTCCGACGACGGCCGCGAGGAGCTTTACCACATCGAGAATGACCCCCAGGAGGTCAACAACCTGGCCGGCATCCCGGAGGCCCGAGAAGATCTGACCCGGCTCCGGACCCTCTTCGAAGCCATGATCCGGGACGACGAATCGAAACGACCGCCCCCCCTCAGCCCGCTCCCGGCGGACCAGGAGCTGGCCGAGCTTCCGTGATCCGATCAGGCCCGGTCGCCGATCCGTTGTTCGCGGCAGGTCCGCTCATAGGTGGCTTCGAGGTCAATCGGCAGGCAGGGGCCACCCTTGAGACAGAGGGCCAGGACGGGCAGCGACGAGCCGACGGCCAACGGCTCGTGCCAGATGTCGAGGCTGACCTGCCCCTGGCGGTCGACCGGCCGATAGGCGGAGCAGAAGGGGCGATCGTTGGCCGTCGACGCCTCGGGAGCCAGCAAACGCCCAAGCAAATCGTGATGCAGGTCACCCCCGCGGGATGTCACCACGTCGACCATCATGACGCCGACCCCCGCCTGCAAATAGGCCGCGCACTTGGAGACGAAGGCATCGCGCTGGGCCGGACGGTCCTTGTTCGCCGGGCTGATCAATTCGATCGCGCCGGCCAGGACCGGCCCGGCTGACGAATCGAACACGGCGACTTCGACCGTGTCGGTGACGATCGAGAAGGGGATCGTCATCGAGGGATGAGGGGGCGTCCATTCGATCCCGGGACCTACCTCGGCCGGGGTCGACTCCTCGAAGGTCGCCACGTCGATCTCGATGCCGAACTGGACGTTCGGCTCGGCGAAGTATCCTTCCGGCAATCGCGAATTGAGGTCCCAGGCCAGGCAGGTTGCCCAGGCGTTGTGGAACGAATGCCAGTGACGGCGGAGGCTGAGCGGCGGTCGGAAGTGATCCAGGAGCGGCATGTTGATCAACCTGGAACCGGAGAATCGACTTCTCTCGTCGATCTTGACACGATCGCCGGATCGTCGGCAAGCCGACCGCCGATCCGGGCAAGATCCCCGATGTTCCCGGTGAGCAGGGTCAACCCGTGAACCAGGGCCGATCCCGGCGGATCTCACGCTGCCAGTGGACCGAGTCGTCTACCCCCGAGAATGTCCCGCGTGCGGCCAACCGCTCCAGGGCCTCGATCGCTCGTTTCATCCGTGATGGGTCATCGACGGGAACAGTCGTCGAGTCAGGAACGATCGTGACATCGACCTTAACACCCCGCTCGCGGATGTCGAGCTCGGGGGACGCACCAAGCCACTCCAGGCGGTCGCCCCTCAGGATCGCCGAATAGGTCTCGGACATACGGGTCCCTCCCTCTCAGTTCAGGACCGTCAGGGCCGACTTCTTCTTCTCCTGGTGCGACTTCAGGGCCGGGGTCTCCTCGGCGAATCGGCCGACCTCTTCGAGGAGGGCTTCGACCATCTCGGCCTCGGTGACCCGTCGGATCGGGACTCCTCGCTTGAAGATGATCCCCTTGCCCCCGCCGGCGGCGATGCCCAGGTCGGCCTCCTTGGCCTCGCCGAAGCCGTTGACCAGGCAGCCGAGGATGCTGATCCTCAGGGGGTCCTTGAGGTGCTTCATCTTGTCCTCGACCTCGGCGACGATCCGTTCGAGGTCGATGTCGAGCCGGCCGCAGGTCGGGCAGGCGACGACCTCGGGGCGGTTCACCCGGCGGTCGGTGGCGCGGAGGATGTCGAACCCGGCGGCGATCTCGGGGACCGGGTCGCCCAGGAGCGAGACCCGGATCGTGTCGCCGATCCCCCTCAGGAGGATCGCGCCGATCCCGGCGGCGCTCTTCAGGGTCCCGTACTCGCGAGAGCCGGCCTCGGTGATCCCGACGTGGGTCGGGTAGTCGGACTGTCGGGCGTACTGGGTGTAGCATTCGACGGCGGTCGGGACGTGGCTGGCCTTGAGCGAGACGATCATCTGATGATAGCCCAGCGATTCGCAGGTCTCGATGGCGCGGAGGGCGCTCTCGACCATCGCCTCGGGGCAGGGGAAGCCGTACTTGTCGATCAGGTCCTTCTCCAGGCTCCCGGAGTTGACCCCGATCCGCATCGGCACGCCCTGATCCCTGGCCTTGCGGATCACTTCCTTGAACCGTTCGATCCCGCCGATGTTCCCGGGATTGATCCGGATCTTGTCGACGGCCCGCTTGCCGTCCTCGGTCCGGGCGTCGAGGCAGGCCAGGGCCATCTTGTAGTCGTAATGGATGTCGGCGATCAGCGGGATTTTGATCCGCGAACGGATGGCCTTGCAGCCCTCGACATCATCCTTCTTGGGCACGGTGACGCGGACGACCTCGCACCCGGCCTCTTCCAGCGCATGGATCTGGGCGACGGTCTCATCCACGTCGAAGGTGTTGGTCGTCGTCATCGACTGGACCAGGACCGGGTTGTCCCCGCCGACCACATGGTCGCCGATCCCCACTTCGCGGGTCTTGTGCCGGACCACCGACGTGCTGTAGGCCATCTAAGTCGTCCTAATCTCTAGTTTTGTCGGGCCTTTGCGGATTTTCCACGCTGCGCGACATCCAACGGTCATGGTAGTCGAGGACGCCCGGAGGGTCAAGGCGAGCAGGAGTCCCTTGACGGGTCCGTGAATGCTCCTATATCGTCGGCCAGGCTGGATCGCTTCTCCCGGGAGAACGCCGCTTGCGCAGTCGCCCGATCCGACCATTGACCCTGATGGACGTCATGGTCCTCGTCGCGGCCACGGCCGCCGCGTTCGCAATGGAGCGGTTCTTCGAAGGTAAAGTCGGCGTCCGAGCGACCCTGAATCTTCCCGGCGACTGGCTCCAGCGACTTTGGGTGGGGATGCCGACCTACCTCGCGGTCTCCTGGTCGCTGGCGTTAATTCCGCTCCGATGGGCCGGGCTCCGCCCTTCGACAAGCCGGATCGCCCGCCAGCCCGGGATGGTGGCCTGCGTGGCAACGATCGGGGCGATGATCCTTGGCATCGGCTTGAATGCGGCCCAGGCCGCGATGACCCTGTCCGTGGATCAGCCGGGGATGACCTATACATACAGCCCGAACTATTACTGGTACGGGGGCACCGGGATGATCGGGCCGGTCGTCACGGGAGCCTGGGTGGCGCTGGCCCTGGGCGGTCGGTGGTCGCCCGAGCGCTCGTGGATCGACCGCCTCGGCCGGCTCCTGGGTGCCTACTGGGTTATCTCATTCCCGATGACGATCTTGCACCCGATCGTCGCCTGGCTGGTCCCCTACGTGCCCTACCTCAGTAGATGAGGAACCGTCGATGAAGCCCAGGCCCCGCCCGATCGGTCGATTCGACCTCATCCAGCTCGGGATCGTGGCAGTGCTGAGTCTGGCCTCGGGCGTCGTCGCCGACCGCGAGCAGGCCGCCCAGCAAAGCTTCAACGCGTCCTTCGTCGAACAGATCGAGAATCGATCCTGGTCGCATCTGCCCGCCTGGGCCCGCAAGCTCTGGCAGCCATCGGGGAGGCTGCTCGTCGACGGCTTCGCCTTGCTGGCCGCGGCCGGGCCCGGCCTGGCTTGGGTCGCCTATCGCCCTGGGAGGGGGATGCGGCGGGGCCGATCGGGACCGGGGCATATTGCCTTATGGATCGCCGTCGGGGTCTTCGCGGGCTTCGCGGTCGTGGTCGCGCTCGAACGATGGGTCAGCCCATTGATCGTGCTCCCACCGGGGACGAGCCGGGGGACTCCGGTGGGCCCGCCCATGGAGTGGGCGAACTTCTCGTACCGCCCGGCCTTGCAGATCCCCTGGATGATCCTCGGGGCCTGGTCCTACCTGGCCCTGACCCGACAATGGCGACCCCCCATCGACCTCGCGGATCGGCTCGGCCGATGGCTCGGATGGCTCTGGTTTGGCCTGATGGGATGGCAGGGATTCGTCACGATGTTATTCCATCTCTGAGCCTGCCATTCCCCGGCCTTCGGCGGGGGCGGCCCCTCGGACTCATCGAGAAGGAGCCGGTCCCTGGTTGATCTCCAGCTCGATCTCCCAGACCTTGATCCCGCCGAGCTTCGCCCGGAGCTTGTAGGTGGTCGGCCCAGCCTGGGGCGTCGGCGGTGCGGGAGCGACCGGGGCCGGAGCGGGAGTCGGAGTCTCGAAGGCGGCGGGGGCGACCCGGTCGTCCTTGGCCTGGGCGTACACCTTCTCCGAGGATGGTCCCTCGGCCAGGTTGATCCCGTCATGGGTCAGGAGGGTCCCCTTGGCCTCCTCCAGCGCGGCGATCGAGGTGTTGTAGCTGGCCAGGAACTGGGCCTCCTGGGAAATCGCGTTGGCGTACTGGTTGATCGCGTCGAGCAGGCGGTCGACCGCGATCCGACCTTCGTTGTAGAACGCCCTCTGGGATTCGAGCCTCTGCCGGGCGGCGGCCTGGAGCTTCCGGGCGGTCTGGAACTGCCTGTAATTCGAGTCGACTTCGAGGAAGAACCGGGACAGCGTGTGGGTCGAGTCCTGGATCGTCCTCGGGAGCAAGGCCTGTTGCCGATCCAGGTTCCGTCGGCTCTCCTCGCGTCGTTCGGGCGCGATGGTCGGGTTCTCTCCGTCGATGAGGGCGGCCAACTCGGCGGCGGCGACCTGCTCGCGCTGGAGGGCGATCGCGGGATCGGAAGCGAGCATCGTCGCGAGGCTGGCCTCCCACTCCGGTTGGACCTTCGCCTCGGTCGGCGAGCTGGCCGGGATGATCCGACGGTTATCGGCGGCGGGTAGGCCCAGGATGTTCCGCAATTGCCGCTCGGTCGTAATCCGGTCCGAGGTCGCGGTGACCAGGTTGAGCTTGAGGTTCTCGAGCTGCTGCTCAGTCTCGGCGATGTCGGAGGTGTTGCTCCGGCCGGTCGTCAGGTCGGCCCGCTCCCTCGCAAGAATCTCCTCGGCGAGCTTGACGGCGGTCTTCCGACTCCAGACCACAACCTGTTGCTGGGCGAGGGCCCAGTAGGTCTGCTCGACCGACCGGACGTGGGCCATGAGCGCGGCCTTGAATTGCCAGGCGGACTCATCGGCATTCAATCGAGCGATCACGATCGGGGTGGCGTTGGGCTCCCCCTTCGAGGGGGCCTCGAAACCTCCGAGCGACACTCCCTGGTCGCCCAGCGAGATCACTCGGACGGTCTCGGCATTCTCCAGGCCGATCCGGATCGCCTCGGGGAGCGTCAGGTTCCAGACTTCCGGGTCCTGGCAAGAGACCGGTCCGGTGGAAGCTTGCGGCTGATCGGCGGCCACCAGGGCCAGGGCCAGCAGATTCGCGAGGATCAGCATACGTCGGGCTCCGTCCAAACGTCCGAGGGGTCGGTCGGCACATCCATGATCGACGATGAAACGGGACGGCGAACCGGCCGATCATCCCGAAAGGCTTCGGACCTTCGACCGCCCCTCAAGCAGTCGGACTGCCCCCGATCGCCCCGACAGATTTCGGGCCTGTCCCGGTTCCTCCGGCCGTGCTATCGTCGATGGGCCCAGACCGGAGAGTCGCCCAGGACCGGATTTCCCTACCATGCTCGAAGGCCCGTTCGTCTTCGTCGACGTCGACACCCAGCGCGATTTCCTCGACCCCGACGGGGCGCTCTTCATCGCCGGATCGACCGCGATCCGCCCCAACCTGGCCAGGCTCACCGCGATCGCCCGAGACAGAGGCATCCCAATCATCGCCACGGCCTGCGTCCACCTGCCGAGCGACCCCGAGTTCGCCGTCTTCCCGCCGCATTGCCTGATCGGCACGCCCGGTCAAACCCGGATCCCCGAGACCGAGTGGCCGGACGGCCTGATCCTGGGACAGGGCGGGACCTTGCCCGACGCGATCCCACCGCACCTGACGCTCCCCAAGCAGCAGTACGACGTCTTCTCGAACCCCGACGCCGAACGGGTCATCGATTCTTATAGCCGAGGCAACCCGACCTTCGTCGTCTATGGAGTGGCGACCGACTATTGCGTCCGATGCGCCGTCGAGGGTTTGCTGGATCGGGGGAAGCAGGTCGCGATCGTGGCCGACGCGATCCGCGCGGTCGCCTCGGCTGCCGAGCCCGAGTTGCTGACCGGGTTCGTCCATCGCGGGGCGCTCTTGACGATGACCGACGCGGTGTGAGCCAATAGTCCCATGCGACCGGACCAGTTCAAGAAGCACCGGCAGGCTCCCAGGGTCGACGACCGGGCCCGCCGCCAGATTGCCATCGAGGCCGCCCGGCGGATGCTGGGCACGATCGGGCCGGAGTCGGGCGACCCTTCGGGGAGACTCCGCGACGCCTCCGAGGCCGAGTATTACGCCGCCAAGCGGAAGGCCGCCGCCGTCCTGGGCCGACCCGTCCGGCCGGGCGACCTGCCCAGCGACTCCGAGATCCGCGAGCAGGCCCTCATCCTGATCCGCGACGCCGCCCCGGTCGTCGTCCCGAACGACTCGCCCGAGCCCGAGCCCGGCGAGGAACTGGCCCGGATGGCCGACCACGTCGACCGGTTCGCCATCTACAAGCTCCGCCTGATGCCGCTGGAGTCGGTCAAGCAGCCCGTCAAGCCGCACCCCGAGGGGGACGCCCTCTACCACAGCCTCCAGGTCTTCGACCTGGCCCGGGACGCCCGCCCCTACGACGAGGAATTCCTCCTGGCGGCGCTCCTGCACGACGTCGGCAAGGCGATCGACCCGCACAACCACGTCAAGGCCGCCCTGGAGGCCCTCCGAGGGGCCGTCCCGCCGAGGACCCTGGCCCTGATCGAGCACCACGCGGCCTTCCTGGCCGCCCGGGAGAAACCCGGCGCCCACCCGCCCGTCGACGATCCGGACCTCCTCGAAGACCTGAAGCTCCTCCGCGAGCTGGACAACGCCGGGCGAGTGCCGGGTGCCTCGGTCGGGACCGTCGACGAAGCCCTCGACTACCTCCGAGGGCTAGAGCACGAGGAATATCTGGAAGGTTGAAACGGCGAAATCCGGGCTTCAGTCCGGAATCCCGAACCGCACCACCTGCCCCCGGTGGTCCGAGGCGAAGTTGGTGAACAACTCGTCGCGGAGCCCGGGGAGTTCGCGACGGACCCAGACGTGGTCGATGTCGAAGACCGGCATCGGCGAGGGAAACGTCCCTCGCCAGCCTCGACTGGCCCGCGAGGCCAGGACATACCCCTCGGCCTCGATCGCGTCGAAGCCCAGGCTCCGGCCCACGCTGTTGAAGTCGCCCGCCACCACGTCGATCGGCTCACCCGCCTCGCGAGCCCTCCGGCAAGCCCGCGCGATGTCGAGCAGTCGGGGCGTCCGGGAGAGCAGGGGATTGCTTTTGGCGTCGACCACCAGCAGGCGGACAACCCGGCCCCGGACCTCGGCCTCGACGACCATCCCCGCCCCGTCCGCGATCGACTCGCGACGGACCAGCCGGAGCGGGCCTTTCGAGCAGACCACCAGCTTGTACCAGTAGGAATCTCGCGGTCCATGTTGCACCTGGACCCGCGACGCCCCCGGGCCCATCGAGGCGACCAGGCCGTCGAGCCAGTCGTCGGGAGGGGCCTCGCTCAGGACGATGAGGTCGGCCTCGCGATCCAGGATCTCTCGGCGGATCGACGCTCGACGCCCCGGGCTCAAGCCCTGCCCGCCCCCCCAGATCACATTCCAGTGCAGGACCGAGATCTCCGGACCATGGGAAGTCCCCGGACCCGACCCGATCATCGGCCAGGTCGATCCGATCACGGTGGCCAGGCCCAGCCCCCCGAGCCCGAACCTCGGACCCAACAAGCCCCGCCCTCGACGGATCGCATCCCATCCGACCGCCGCCAGCCCCAGCGGGAGGAGCGGCAGGTACATCAGCAAGGCCAGGACGACCGAACGATCCCGGAGCACCTGCCCCACGACACCGGCCGCGATCGAGAGGACCAGGCCGATGGTGATCGCTTTGCGGATCAGCCAAACGGTGGAATGTAGCTTCAACGATCGACCGGCTTGCGGGGCGAAGGGGCCGGAGGCGCCGGCGGGACCGCCGGGTCGTCGCCGATCGAGGTGTGATCGTGGACGATCTTCCATCCATCGGGGAACTTCCGGACGATCAGGGTGAACAGTCCGCCGGGCTTCTTGCCATCGGGGAGTTCCAGCTTCCAGGCCCCTCGGACGAAGGCGGAATCGGCGCCCAGGGTCTTGATCTCGACCTTCGAGAAGGCCACCTTGCCCATGGCCTTCCCCTCGGCCTTGTATCGCTTCTGGTAGCGCTCGCGCATCGCGTCGAAGCCGTCGTGGCGATCGCCGCCGGACTGGAAGACGACCTCGGGCGAGTGCCAGTAGCCTTCGAGGAAGGCGTCGAGATCCCCCTTGTTCCAGTCGGCCTCCTGCTTATCGAGCACCGCCTTGATGGCCGAGACCTCGGCGTCCGGGCTATCGGCATGGAGCCCGCTGGACAGGGCGGCCGCGACCGCGACGACCAGCGCGGTGATCACGCCGAGCGACGGGCCTCGCGAGGGTTTGCTCATCGGTTCAGACCAGCCTCTCGATCGGGGTCGCCGTGCCCGGGAGGATCGTGTTCGGGCGGCCGGATTGGTCGGTGACGAAGGCGTTGGGGTCGATCCCCAGGTTATGGTACACCGTGGCCAGCACGTCCTGGTAGTGGATGGGCGTGCTCGCGGCGTAACCGCCGAGCTTGTCGGTCGAGCCGATCACCTGGCCCACCTTCATCCCGCCGCCCGCCATCAAGGCCCCGTTGACCGGCGCCCAGTGGTCGCGGCCGGCATCCTTGTTGATCTTCGGGGTCCGGCCGAACTCGCCCCAGACCAGGACCGTCACGTCCTTGTCGAGCCCACGGGCGTGGATGTCCTCGACCAGCGCCGAGATCCCCCGATCGAACAGCGGGAGGTGGTTCCGCAGGTGATTGAAGTTCCCTCCGTGCGTGTCCCAGAAGCCGTAGGCCACCGACACGCAACGGGCCCCGGCCTCGACCAGTCGCCGGGCGATCAGGAGCTGGTCGTTCCACATCGGGGCACCGTCGCCGAGGTGCTTCTCCGACCCCTTGCCGTATCGGTCGCGAGTCCTCGGGTCTTCGCGCTCGACGTCCAGGGCCTTCGCCACCTTGTCCGAGGTCAGGACCTCGAAGGCCCGGCGGTACTGGGCCTCCATCCCGTCGACCGAGGCGTTGTCGACCGACCGGCGGAACTGGTCGAACTCGTCGAGGAGCCGACGGCGACCGGTGAATCGGTCGGCCCCGACGGCGGTCTGCCGGGTCAGCTCCAGGTCGTCGCCTCCGCCGAGCTTGGACGCCTTGTACGACTGCCCGAGGAATCCCGCCCCCGCGCTGTTGTAGGGCTTGTGCTGCATGGTCGGGAAGAGGTCGACGAACGGCGGGACGACCGGGTCGACCGGCCCCTGGACCCGCGAGATCACCGAGCCGAAGTGCGGCTTGTCCTCGCGCTGGGCCTGCGACATCGGGTAGCCGGTCAGGTTCTGCCAGCTCGAATGCTCGTCGCGAAGCCCGACGATCGAGCGGAGGATGGCCAGCTTGTCGGTCATCCTGGCGATCTCGGGCAGCAGCTCGCCGATCGAGATCCCGGGAACGACGGTGGGGATCGGCTTGAACTCGCCGCGGATTTCGGCGGGGGCGTCGGGCTTGAGGTCGAAGGTATCCTGGTGGGCCAGCCCGCCCGAGAGATAGACCATGATCACGGCCTTGTGCGACCGTTCGACGCCCGCCGCGGCCTCGAGCCTCAGGAGGTCCGGCAAGGCCAGCCCGCCCATCGCCAGGCCGCCGACCTTGAGGAACGACCGGCGCGAGACGCCGTCGCAGTACCGGTGCCTCGGTCCCAGCAAGTTCAGCATCGGCCCGATCTCCCGAATCCCTCGGAGGGACCAGCCCGCCCCGCCAAGTCGACGAGAGCCCCGGACGGTCTCACAATATTGTTTAACCTACTATAGTCGACCCGACGGCCAGTGCAAGCTCGATACCGGAGTGACGGGCTTTCGATCATCGGGTGTGCCTATGGAATCTTGGGCTCGAGCCTGAGTCGCTTCCTGGGTGCCATGCTCTCGCGAAGCGTGAGCATGGGGGTGGCCTGGACGTCCTCTCATGCTCACGCTTCGCGAGAGCATGGCACCCGGCCCGGTGACCCCAGGAATCTGCGGGCACACCCCGATCATCGAGACATCCGAGGCCCATCCCCGTCGAAAGGCCAGGGCGGTTGGGTCGGGCCGAATGGCCAGGGAAACCACGATGCCAGTTCGAGCCTTCGGCGCATCGTTTCATGCCACTCGGCCTTGTCCCGATGGCGTCGCCGGGCCAACTCCGTCGATGGGACCTTCGCGAACCAACGATGATCTGCCGCGACCCCGGCGTGGAAGGCCGCCCGGTATCGGTACTCGGACCACCGCGACGCCCAGGCGATGGCGAGGGCCACGAAGGCCACGCCCGTCATCAACCATCGGATGCCGATCTGCTTTCGGTGCGACCTCATGACGGCATGCCTCCGTCACGGGGATTCACCAGCAAGCCTCGTAGAACTCCCGAAGCTCGGTGCATTCCCGGGCGGCCTTCTCGTGCATCTTGGCGAGCCTCCGATATTCCCGGGCGCGGGCCTGGGTCTCGGGCGAGTCTCCGGGGTCTCGCGCGGCCCGGGCGAAGTTGGCCGCCTGGAAGGTATGCTCGACCTCCTGGCGGGCGTACAGGCCGGCCCGAGCCCGGTAGGTGTGCCAGCGGATCCCGACCGAGATGTAGACCAGCGCGAAGGCCGAGAAGGCCAGGAGGATCGCGAAAGCGCGGACGCGGAAGGTGAGCATGGCGCTCGCACCTTAGGAGCAACGATTCGGGCGGCAGTCTTACCCCCCATGTTATCCGGTTTTCTCGCCGAATCGAATGAAACGATCCTGCCCCGGCGCGGCAGGGGCACGGCAAGCCCGGCCGGTCCATGTCCGGGCCGATCCTCGGGGGCGACTTCAACGGCTCATCGGGCCTCGTTCGAGCCGACCTGGTCCTGGCGGGACTCGGGTCGCGTGTCCCAGGCCCACGCCGTCATGCCCGCGCCCGCGATCCGTGTGCCGTCCGGACTGAACTGAACCGACAAGATCGGGCCTTCCGGATCATCCAGCCTGAGCAACTCCACGCCGAATTGGGCGTCCCAGATTCGGGCCGATCGATCTCGGCCCCCGGTGACGATCCGCGAGCCATCCGGGCTGAACGACGCCGATTCCACGGCGTCGGCATGCCCCTCCAGCGTCATCAGGGACTTGCCCGTGCGAGCGTCCCAGACCCGCGCCGTCTTGTCCGCGCCGGCGGTGATGATTCGCCGACCATCCGGGCTGAACGACGCCGAGTTTACGGCATCCTCATGCCCCTTCAACTCCAGCAGCCGGTGTCCCTTGCGTGCGTCCCAGACGCGCGCCGTCTTGTCCTTGCCCGCGGTGATGATTCGCCGACCATCCGGGCTGAACGACGCCGAGGAGACCGCGCCAACTTCGGGAATCGACGACACGAACCCGCCCGTGCGAGCGTCCCAGACTCGTACCGTTCGGTCGACGCTCGCGGTGACGATTCGCGTGCCATCCGGGCTGAATGACGCCGAGGAGACCGCGGCGACTTCGGGTACCGTCAGGATCCGCGTGCCCGTGCGAGCGTCCCAGACTCGTACCGTTCGGTCGACGCTCGCGGTGACGATTCGCGTGCCATCCGGGCTGAATGACGCCGAGGAGACCGCGCCGTCATGTCCCTTCAGTTGGTGCTGTTCGACACCCGTGCGAGCGTCCCAGACCCGCGCCGTCCGGTCGTCGCTCGCGGTGACGATTTGCAGGCTGTCCGGGCGGAATGACGCCGAGCGCACGGCAACCTTGTGCCCTTTCAAATCCAGCCGGATGAGCCCGGAGTGGGCGTCCCAGACCCGCGCCGACTTGTCCGCGCTGGCCGTGGCCAGGCGCGAGCCGTCCGGGCTGAAGGACACCGAGAAGATCCGGTCGGTGTGCCCCTCCAGGCGGAGTTGCTCGATGCCCGACTGGGCGTCCCAGACCCTTGCCGTCTTCACGAAGCCCGACGTCGCGATCCGCGACCCGTCCGGGCTGAATGTCGCCGAGAAGAGGGCTCCGGCGTCGTCGGTCACCGCCAGGATCGGCGTGCCGAGTTTCGCATCCCAGACCCGCGCCGTCTTGTCCACGCTGGCGGTGAGGACTCGCGTGCCGTCCCCGCTGAACGACGCCGAACGTAAGGCATCCTTGTGCCCCTTCAACTCCAGGAGTTGGAGTCCCGAGTGGGCGTCCCAGATCCGCGCCATCTTGTCCGCGCCGGCGGTGACGACCCGCGTGCCGTCCGGGCTGAACGACGCCCAGTTCACCCGATGACCGATGGGCCCCAGCGTCATCAGGGGCTTGCCCGTCCGTGCGTCCCAGATCCTCGCCGACTTGTCCGCGCTGGCGGTGACGACGCGCGTGCCGTCCCCGCTGAACGACGCCGAGAGGACGGCCTGCGTGTGCCCTTCCAGCGTCGCCCGTTGTTCCCCGGATCGAGCGTCCCAGACCCGGGCCACCTTGTCATCGCCCGCGGAGACGATTTGCAGGCCGTCCGGGCTGAACGTCGCCGATTGCACCGGCGCGCGATGCCACAGGACCACCCCCAGTTCTACGCCCTCCCGCGCGTCCCAGACCCGCACCGAGCTATCCCAGCTGGAAGTCACCAGTTTCGAGCCATCGGGACTGAACGATGCCGAGGTCAGGCCGGCCACGTGCCGCTTGAGCTCCAGCAACTCGGTCCGGCAGAGGCGGTTGACGTAATTCCATTCCCAACCCCTGAATTCCTCCCGAGTGCTCGCCAGCAGGATTCGGCCCGAGGCCTTGTTGCCGGAGACGCTCTCCTGATAGGCGGCCTGGACCGTCCGCCCATAGGTGAATCGGTCCAGCCTGTCGCGGGCGAACCTCTCGGCCACCCGCGCCTCCTTCTCCGCCGCCCGGGCCCGTTCCGCCGATCGCCAGAGGACGGCCAGGCTCGCCCCGAAGCCGATCAGCAACAGGACCAGCGTGGTCAAGGCGTAGCTCGCCGCCAGGGTTGGCTTGCGTCGGGCCCACTTCATCACCCGCTCGAGCGGGCCGGTCGCGCGCACCTCGACCGACTCACCCCTCTCGAACCGCTCCAGTTCCTCGGCCAGTGCCCCGCCATCCCGGTAGCGGTCGGACGGGTCCTTGGACAGGCACTTCAAGGCGATCAGTTCCAGGTCGCGAGGCAACCCCGGGACGTGGCGGCTTGGGCGTTCGGGATCATCTTCGATGACCTTCCGGAGCAGGAGGTGGGTGTCGGTATCCTGAAACGGGCGAATGCCGGTCAGGCATTCGTAGAGGATCACCCCCAACGCGTAGACATCGGCCTGCGGCCCGACGAATTTGTTGTCGCCTCGGGCCTGTTCGGGGGCCATGTACGCCGGCGTGCCCATCACCGCCTTGGTTTGAGTCAGATCGCCGCCGGTCGTCCGCTTGGCCAGGCCGAAATCGGTGACTCGAGGCTCCCCGCACTCGTCGAAGAGGACGTTGGCGGGCTTGAGATCGCGGTGGACGATCCCCTTCTCGTGAGCGGCCTGGACCGCCCGAGCCAGTTGGCCCACCAGCCCGACCGCGACATTCGGGTCGAGCCGGCCCTTCGACTTCAACCGATCGACCAGGCTCCCGCCGGGCAAATACTCCATCGCCAGGAAGGGCCGACCGTGGGACTGGCCGAATTCGTAAACCTGCACCACATTCGGATGCCGGATCGAGGCCACCACCTCGGCCTCGGCCAGGAACCGGATCAGGTCCCTGGGACTGGCCCGACCCCCCAGTGTCATCTTCAACGCGACGGTCCGGTTCAGGCCCACCTGGCGGGCCCGAAAGACCACTCCCATGCCGCCTTCGCCGATGGAATCGAGCTGTTCGTAGCCGGGAAAATCGCGCGAGGGCCACGAATCGAAGTTCGATGACGCGTTCGGGAGGTACGTACTGTCGGAATCGAGGTCGACCGCGAACCGGGTGGGGATCGAAGGGTTGAGATCCGGCGCGATCGATTCTTGGTCGGACCAGGTCCGCTGGAGATCGAGCGGGACCCGTGTCGACAGCGAATCCGGGTCCTGGACGGAGGACTCGGGAGTCGATGGCGAGGTCTCACCGACCTCCGGATCCTGGTCCGGCATGGGGGGCTCCGGGACACGACGGGAGCGAATCGAGATCGATAATACTCAAGGATCTGTCACGAACCAATCGTATCCGCCGTAAATCCGGGGTAAAAGCGCCAATCAGGCTCCGATCTTCGACCAGAAGAAGTCGAGGAACGGCAAGACCTCCTCGGCGAACCGCACGATCCGCTCGGGGAGATCGCGACGTTCCAGGTCGTCGTCCGATAGGGGATGATGGACGACGAACGATCGAAACCGGATGTACGACGCGACCGGGGAATCGGCCTGCCCCTCGAACCCCCTGGGCAACCGGGTGAGCGGCTCGCCCATCCCGAGCGCATTCCCCTTCTTGCCGACGGCTTCGATCACGCCGAGGAACCGATCGGCGTCGTCGGCCACGGCCTCGCGGAGGAGCTTCAGCGTCGGGGCCTCGGGCCGGTAGAAGCCGGCGGCGAGGAACGAACCGGCGGGCTCGACGTGGATGTAGAGCAGGCCCGGCCGGGACTTGTCCCCCTGGCGATGGAGGGCCGCCCCGACGTTGGTCTTGTACGGGCTCTTGTCGTTCGAGAACCGGACATCCCGGTAGATCCGGAAGACCGGATTCCTGGGCATCGGGGCCAGGTCGATCCCCTTCGAGGCCAGTCGACCGCCGACCTCGCCGACCAGTTCCCGGAGCGGGGCGTCGCACTCTTCGAGGAACGTCGCCTTGTTCGAGGCGAACCAGTCGCGGTCGTTGTTCTCCTTCAAGGCCCGGAGGAACGGCAGGGCCTGCGAGCCGAACCCGCGAAACCCGCCCGGATCGCCAGCAACCTTCTTCGCCGCCATCGGAGAGCCCCCGGACCCGGATCACGCAGGGTGGCGTCGAGCGGAGCGAGGCCCACCAGCGAAGCGTGGCACTGGTGGGCCTCGCTCCGCTCGACGCCACCCTACTGGATCGCCATCGAACCGCACCACTCATCGACCTCGGCGGAGCCAGGCCAGGAGATCGGCCTGGCCGGATTCGTCGAGCACGTTGGCGAAGCCGGGCATCCGTCGGCGACCGTCCCGCATCAGGGTCCGGAACTCCGCATCGCGGAGCAGGACCGGCTTCTCGACCAGGTTCGTGCCCAGTTCGCCCCCCCTGGCGTCCGGGCCATGACAGGCCGCGCACTGGCTCGCGAACAGCATCTCGCCGTGGGCCAGGTTGACCGCTCCCAGGTCCGAGGGCCTGGCCTGGTGGGCTTGCTCGGCGACCTCCTCGGGCGAGATCCGCCGGGCGGGCGGGACGGGCAAGGTGGTCGGATAGGACTCGGCCAGGTAGTCGGCCAGAGGTTGCTTGCGGTCGGGGGGCAGGGGGGAACCCCATCCCACCATCTTCTCGACCTCGGCGTTCCATTGAGCGGGGGTCAGCCGCTGACCGGAGACCATGTCCTCACCGTGGCACATCAGGCAGTTCTCGACGAACGACTGTTTGGCCATGGCGCGAAGCTCGGCGCGGTCCTCGTCGTCGTCATCCTGCCGGGCCGGGGCCGATGACCAGGGCAGGACAACGAACCCCGCCAGGAGGGCGGACGCGGCAAGCATCCGCATCAAGGGCGTCCGAGGCTTCATGAATTTCCTTCCTTCGATCGAACCTCGATGGTCACCCGATCAATCCCGTTCCAGAGGTAGCCGCTCTTGTTCCAGGGGGTGACCTCGGGCTGGGTCTCCCCCGTCGAGTCGGTGGCTCGGGCCTGGAGGACGTATCGGCCGGGCTGGGCGTCCCAGGTCTGGGTCCACTGCTGCCAGGAACCGGGATGGGCTTCGCCGAGAAGCTTGGCCTCGGACCAGGGAGCCCCGGGGGCGGTGGCGACCTCGACCTTCTTGATCGTCCCCTCGCCGGTCCAGGCAACTCCCTTGATCTCGACCTTCCCGGCGGGCAGGACCGCCCCTTCGAGCGGTCGGGCGATCAGCGACTTGACGTTGAGGGTGGTCACCGGGACGAGGTCGGAAGGCTTGGGGTTCACTCCGGGGGGAGTGGGAACCCTGGGTATCTTGTAGCCGGTCTGCTGGTAGAAACTCGGGGACTCATCCGTCGACACGGTGAGCTTCCTGAGCCACTTGATCCAGTGGTTCCCCCCCCAGCCGGGGACGACCAGGCGGATCGGCCCCCCGTGGAGGAGGGGCAGGGGCTCGCCGTTCATGGTCGTGGCCAGGATCGTGCCGGGGTCGAGTGCCCGGGAGAGCGGGATGCTCCGGAAGTAGGCCGGGGTCTTGGGGTTGGGCGGCGTGTCGGACCCGTGGAGCTGCACGTGCGCGGCGTCGGGCTTGATCCCGGCCTTTTCCAGCACGTCGACCAGCCGGACGCCCGACCACTCGGCGTTCCCGACGGCTCCCCGGCCCCAGCCGACCCCGGGGACCGTCGGCGTGTAATTCCCCCGGCCGTTGCCCGAGCACTGCAAGAGCGCCGGGAGGGTGACCTTCGGCATCCCTTCGAGTTCGTCGAGACTCAGATTCAGCGGATGTTCCACCAGGCCCTCGACTTCGAGCCGCCAGGGGGAGAGGCCGACGGCGGGCGGCCCGAAGTGGCTCCGGACGAAGAACAGTTCGTTGGGCGTGAGCAACTGATCCAGCGCCTCGGGCGGGGTCTCGGCGTCGAGCGGACGGCTCGACCGGACCACCAGGCCGGGTCCCGGACCATCGGCACCCCCGGCAAACCGGGCGGCCAGGCCCCCGAACCAGGGAAGGGTGAAACCGGTCAGGGCCTGGCGGAGTATCAGTCGACGGCTAGTCCGGCTCATCGGGAGGGCACCTTGTCGGGAGTCGGGCAGGCCTCACGTCTTCATCGCCATCGTAGTCTCCGCCGCGTCGGGTGGAAAGATGCCCGACCGGGGAGGGGTCCCATCGACCCGGCCGTCCGAGGATTCCTCGGAATCGTTTGCCGGAGCGGACCCGGCCACGACCATGCTTATCGAGGTACGCACCGGGACGAAACGGAGGGGCATCCATGAATCGCTTGACCATCACGTCCGTCGAGAGGGGAACCCCGCAGGATCTGCTGAAGGCCGCGGAGTTGGGGGCCCGCCTGGAATGCCGCCGACGTCGCTCCCGGGGGCAGGATGACGGGTCCATCCGCGAGACGATCCTGACCCGCTTCCGGGTCGAGCTGGATTCCGGAAGCTTCGGGATGTACGCGGATGAGTCGCTGGTGGCCGTGGTCCAGCGGGCCGTCGATTCCGTCTTGAGCGAGCCCCGACGCGGGCCGATCCCCGGCTGATCCGGATCCATCAGAGGAGGGGCCGGAGCCCCCGACCAACCCGGCCCCGATTGACCCCGGCGAGCGCCCGGGGCTCGATCTTCAGGAGCTTGATCAGTTGCGAGGACGAACAGCCCAGGACCTCGGCCGCGGCTTTGAGGTCGAGGTCGCGGTCTTCCAGGACATCAAGCGCCTCGGCCAGCATGGCGGGCACGTCCTCGTGATCGGGATTTAGCGCGATCCGACCTCCCTGGCATCGCGACCGCCAGAGGGGGCTGGGCGGCTCGAGCGGGTCGACCGGCCGTCGGACCGAGAGGACCAGGCCCAGCCGGAGCCGCCGGAGCGCCTCGCGACGATTCTCGGACTGGCTCCGGCGTTCGTTGGCCTCGGCCATCAGTCCGGTCGGGCGATGCTTGAGGACGACCGCCGTCTCCACCTTGTTCCGGTTCTGACCGCCCGGCCCCGAGCGTCGGAGGAAGGTCTGATCACATTCGGCCAGGAGCCGGTCGTCGTCCAGGGCGGCGGGATGATCGCGGGGTTGGGGCCGGTCCATGAAGGAGGCTCGCCGATCGGATCAGGCCGCCGAACGCCGGAGCGCGGCCCGTCGCCGGACCAGTACGCCACCGAACAGGCCCAGGCTCGCCGTGCCCAGCAAGGTCAGGCTCGACGGCTCGGGGACGGTCGCCAGGAGGATGAAACGGCCATCCGAGCCATCGGCACCGTTCCCGCCGTAGTAATATCCTCCATGATAGACAGGATCAAACGAACCACCCCCGCCCAGACCACCGAAGTGGACGACATTTCCATCAATTTTTGTATCACCATATATAGACGTATTAATAAACACTTCACCTCCGCTACCGCCCCCTCCTCCGCTCGCCTGGGGGCCATCCCCATACAATCCGCTGCCCCCTTGAACGTTCAAGCTCCCGGTGAGGGTGACCGAATCGGCGTGGATGTAGATACCACCCCCGCTACCCCCCCCCGAGCCGGGAATGAAGGCGTCACCCCCCAGGGCGAGCACGTCCCCATTGATGACGATCGATTGGACGGCACCCAGTTCGATGGCACCACCTCCGGCGCCGCCACCACCTCCACCGAAGGATCCCCCACTTCCGCCGGAGCTTCCACCCCGGAGAGTGACCGAAAGCAGGTCGATGTCGGTGTACCCCCCGATCCCTCCGCCGAGCACGGTCACCGGGCCCTGAGGATTGCCGAAGGGTCCTTGCGAATAATAACTGGTCGATCCACCCGCCCCGCCACGGCCCCCCTTGGCCCCGCCACCTCCGCCCGCCGTATAGTCACCGGATCCGCCCTGGCCCATATCGCTGGCACCGGGACCCCCGTAGTTACTAAAGGCAGAGACATCGATCAGTCCGTCTACGGTCGTGGTCGAACGCGAGAGGAGGGCGATCGGCAGTCCGTTGACCCCCTGGGCCCCCAGGATCGCGGCCCCGGCACCGATATGGATCGAGTCGAAATCGAACACCGCCATTCCGTGGTCGACCACACCCGTATAAATCGTTCCGCCCACAACCAGGCTCAGGGCGCCCAGCGAGCTATCGATTGTGTAAGTGCCCGAGTCGATCGAGAGTGTCCCGAGCGAGTCATACTTTGTCGGGTCGAGCGGCCCCGCTTCGGCCCGGCTCGCCAAGACTAGCCCACCCACTAGGATCAGGCCGACGACTCGTTGGATTCGTTCCATCTCGCACTCCCTGGCAGCACTAATCCAATGATTTCGCTGATTGACACCTGAACAGAAGGTGCGGGGGCATGCTAGCACGACTCCTTGAGAGCGGCAACCCCGCCCCCATTTCATCAAACGACGATGATGCCCGGGACGAACTACGGCTCCGCCATCCCGCCGAGTTAGGCCCACCCCAACCTTCGTGCAGGCATAAATGGCGGGGATGCGTTGATCTCTGACAACGCCCGATCCCCGCTCACGTCCGGGACGCGGGCGAGGCTTCTTCCCGGTACGCGGTCCCTCTCCAGGTGACCTGGCCGGTGAGGCACATCCGGATGGCCCGGTACAGGATGACGTCCAGGACCAGGCCCGCCAGGGGGTACCAGGCAACGTGCCGGGTCCTGGGAACGGACAGGACGTAAAGACGTTTCAGGCAGGTATAAGCGAGAAGGTGATGGATGACGCTCATCCCGAGTAGCCAGATCGGGAACATTCCGGCCGGTCGACCGGTCGCCAGCATCACCAGGCTTGCCACCAGGGCGACGTGGGCCGTCTGGCTGAAGAAGAGGGGGTCGAGCCCCTGGATCAGGAGTCGCCAGGGGTTCCGGCCCAGGGCGTCGTAGAGGATCCGGCTCCAGCCCCGGATGAATTGCGGGAGCGATGTGTACATCCGGGTCGAGCCGATCCCGTGAGCGATCGCCGTCCTCGAAGAGTAGCCGAGCGACTTGACGGCCTTTGCCAGATAAATGTCCTCGACGAACTTGTCGCGGACCCCTTCGTGGCCGCCGGCCGCCTCGTAGGCGTCGCGTCGGATCAGGATATACTGGCCATTGGCGAAGGCCAGCTTCTTCGACGGATCATTCGCCCAGAACAGGGGATAGGACTGCATCAGGACCACCCCGAGCAGCGGCTGCGCGACCGACTCCCAGAAGCTTTCGCAGCGCATCTCGGGCAGGAGGCTGGCCATCGCCGCGTCGTGAGACCGGGCGTATTCCAGGACAATCGCCAGGCTATCGGGCTCGTGCCGGGTATCGGCGTCGAGGAACCAGAACCACTCCCCCAGGGCCCGCCCGGAGGCCACGTGAAGCCCGTGAGTCTTGCCGGTCCAGCCGGGCGGGAGGTCCTCGATCGAGATCAGGCGGACCCGGGGGTCGGCCTCGGCCAGGGATCGGACGATCTCGGCGGTCCGGTCGGTGCTCCGGTCGTCGACGATCAGGATTTCGAGGTTCGGGTACGACTGAGCCTGGACCGAGGCCAGGCACTCGGCGATCGTGGCCTCTTCATCCTTGGCCGGGATGATCGCCGAGACCAGGGGAGGGTCGGGGGCCTCGAACCGGCCCGAATCCGGGCCCAGGTAGTCGAGCTTCGGGAACGCCCAACTCAGGACAAGATGGCGGATCGGCCAGATCGCGATCAGGGCCGCATAAATCCCGAGGATGGTCCGCTGGGTCGGGGTCATTCATTCATCCATCGGGGCGGGACTCGGGACTCAGGACTCAGGACTCAGGACTCAGGACTCATCAAGAATACACGCATTCCTGATCCTTCGGGCTGAATCGTAGGGTGGCGTCGAGCGGAGCGAGGCCCACCAGGTGCGGCGTGGTGGGCCTCGCTCCGCTCGACTCCACCCTACTGGCTAGCAGGGAGCCCGAGTCCTCCAGTCCTTCCAGGACTCAGAGGTCGTCGTAATCCAGTTCGAAGGCCTTGCGGGCGGCGTCGACGTCGCCGGTCTTGAAGCCCTGGCTGAACCATCTCATGCGCTGCTTGGAGGTCCCGTGGGTGAAGGAGTCGGGCACGACGTAGCCGCGCGACTGCTTCTGGAGCCGATCGTCTCCGATTTCGAAGGCGGCGTTGAGGGCGCTGTCGAGGTCCCCTTCGTCGAGGAAGTTGAATTGCTTCTGGCCGTGATAGGCCCAGACCCCGGCCAGGTAGTCGGCCTGGAGTTCGAGCCGGACCGAGGCCCGGTTGGCCGCGAGCTTGTCGCCCGACCGGCGGGCCTCGTCGGCCCTCTGCGAGTAGCCCAGGAGATTCTGGACGTGGTGTCCGACCTCGTGGGCCACCACGTAGGCCCTGGCGAACTCGCCGGGCGCATTCAGCTTTTTCTGCATGTCCCGGTAGAAGGAGAGGTCGATGTAGACCCGGCGATCGCCCGGGCAGTAGAACGGCCCGACGGCGGCATCCGCCTGGCCGCAGGCCGACTCCACCACGCCATCGAAGAGGACCAGGGTCGGGTCTTCATACGTCCTGCGCATCTTCTGGAAGAGTTCGCCCCAGATGACCTCGGTATCGTGAAAGATGACCTTGGTGAATTTGGCCTGCTCTTCCTCCTCGGGGTCGACCGGGCGGTTGGGCCCGCCCCCCGGCCCCGGGTTGGCCTGGCCGGGCTGGGGGGCGTTGGCCACGAGCCGGAGGGCCTGCCCCGGGTCGACGCCCAGGACCACCAGGACCAGGGCCAGGAGCAATCCGCCCCCACCGATGGCCATGCCGGCCTGGCGGCCCATCCCCCGACGATCCTCGACGTTCTCGCTCTCTTCGCGATCATTCCAGCGCATGTGGGGAGTCCCAGGATGGATGGCGGGGAGGCCGGGCCATGGGTGATCCGCGAGAGAGGAGCACGATCCTCGACCACCTCGCCTGATCCACCATTGCACCGGATCATACCGGCAAATTCAACTCAACGGTCAGCGGGTCGAGAAATGGGCCAGTCCCGCCCGATTTCATGGACTCTTTACTATCCGCGCGGGGAATTCGGCCCCATACTAGCACGGATCAGTCCCATTGCTTTTTTCGGGCCAATCCGGCCGGGCTCCCAGGACCCCGTGGATCCCCTCGCTTGACCCAGCAAATCCGAGACCGAGTGGGGACGGAACTCGCCAACGGTCGTTATCGGCTCACCGCACGAGTGGCCGAGGGGACCATGGGTCAGGTCTACCGCGCGCACGATTGCAACCTGGAAACCGAGGTGGTGATCAAGTTCCCGATCGCCCCGGAGGGCTCGCCCGACGCCTCGGCGTTCCTGGCGCGGTTCCATCGGGAATCGCGATCGCTGATCCGGCTCTCGCACCCGCACATCGTCAAGGTGATCGACGCGGGCGAGGACGACGGGATCCCCTTCCTGGTGATGCCGTACCTGGCCGGGGGGAGCCTGAAGGATCGGCTCGAACCCGGGCCGGACGGCGAGCCCCGCCCGATGGCGCCGGGCCTCCTGCACGGCTGGCTGATGGACGTGGCCAAGGCGCTCGACTTCCTCCACGCGCAGGGGCATGTCCACCGCGACGTCAAGCCGGCCAACATCCTCTTCGATCGCCACGGGAATGCGTTCCTGGGCGACTTCGGGGTGGTCAAGATCCTGGGGGCCGACGACGACGCCTGGAAGGGGAAGAGCGCCCTGACCACCCCGGGCTACCTGCTGGGCACGCCCAACTACGTGGCCCCCGAGCTGGTCATGGGCCAGCCCTGCGACGGCCGGGCCGACCAGTACGCGCTGGCGCTCTCGGTCCACGAGTCGCTGATCGGCTGGAACGTGATGGAGGGCCCGACCCCCTCGGCCACGATGGTCAACCAGACCAAGGTCGAGCCCCCGGCGCCGGGGGTCCTGCTCCAGGACGTGCCCGCCCGGCTCTCCGAGGCCGTGCTCCGGGGGCTCTCCAAGGGCCCCCGCGACCGGTTCGAGGACTGCTCGTCGATGGCCCGCGAGATCCTCGCCGACATCCCCGCGCCGATCCCCGGCGAGCCGCCGCCCCGGCCGGTCCCGCTGGCCTCGGCCTCTGCGGGGGAACCCGGGCGCGTCCCCTGCCCGGCCTGCGGGGGACTCCTGCCGGTCGTCCCCGATCATGCCGGCCGGCGGATCACCTGCACCCGATGCCGGGCGATCGCCGTGGTCCAGTTCAACGCCGGGACCCTCCGCCTCCGCCTGATGTCGCCCCCGCCCGAGGGCTCGGATCCGCCCATCTCAACGACGCCCGTCCTCTCCGGCCCCAGGTCTCCCGACAAATCGGCCGCCCCGGGCTGGGCCTCGACGGGCCTGGTGGCGTCGCTCCGGCAGGGGCCGCGGCTCCTGGCCCTGGCCTGCCTCTTCGCCCTGGCGGCGGCCATCGGCTCGCTGACCCCGATCCTGATCGTCGGCCGACTCCCGGGCGATGCGCGAATCCCTCCCGACTTCCCGCCGATCCGGCCCCGGACGACCACGCCGGTCGCGGGCGGGTCTCCCGTCACGATCAACATCCTCCACGGGACCGAGAAGAAGAACTGGCTGGAGGCCGCCCGCCACGACTTCCTGTCGGCCCCCGAAGGCCGGGGGATCACGATCAACCTGATCGGCCGGGGCTCGATCCAGGGGGCCGACGACATCCTGAACGGGCCCGGCCCGCTGCCGATCCACGCCTGGTCGCCGGCCAGCACCGCCTATCGTTCGGTCTTCGAACGCGAGTGGGAAGTCCGTCGACCCGGCGACTCCCCGCCGATCCTCGAGGCCGAGGAGTTGGTCCTGTCCCCGTTGGTCTTCGTCTTCTGGAAGGAACGCTACGAGGCCTTCCTCAAGCACTATGGCAAGGTCGACTTCCGGACCCTCGGCGAGGCCATGAGCGAGCCCGGCGGCTGGGGCACGATCGCCGGGAAGCCCGAGTGGGGCCTCTTCCGGTTCGCCCACACCCATCCGGCCCGGTCCAACAGCGGCCTGATGACGCTGGTGTTGATGGCCTGCGAATTCACCGGCAAGGCCCGGGGGCTCACCCTGGCCGACATCAGCCGGACCGACTTCCAGCTGGCGTTCCAGGCATTCGAGCGGGGCGTGACCCGGCACGGGACCAGCCTGACCTCCAGCACCGGCACCTTGATGCAGGAGATGATCCTCCGAGGCCCCTCGGGCTACGACGGCCTGGTCCTCTACGAAAACCTGGCGATCGACTACATGAAGGCCGCCAGGCAAAGCTGGGGCGAGTTGCAGGTGGTCTACCCCGACCCGAACCTCTGGAACGACCACCCCTACTACATCCTCGACGCCCCCTGGAGCGACCGCCGCCACCAGGACGCGGCGGGCGCCTTCCTCAAGTTCCTCAGGTCCGAGCCCATCCAGCGACTGGCCCTGGAGCTGGGCTTCCGGCCCGGCAAGCCTGCGGTCGGAGCCCGGGCCCCGGATGGCCCGATCGCCCGGCTGGAAGCGAACGGCCTGCGGCTCGACGTCCCGAGGATGGCCGAGCCACCCCGGGCCGAGGTCGTGGAAGACCTGCTCTCGTCATTCCGGAGGATCGGGCCTTGAGGCCCGCCTCATCGACTTAACGACCGTTGGTGTCCTCGGCACGCCCGACGTCGATCAGGCGTTGCTCGCGGGTCCGGTCGACCTGGCGGGCGTCGTGCTTCATCCGGGCCTGCTCGGCGACCTCGCGAGGCGTCGAGCCCGGCTTCGGGGTCCCCTCTTCGGCCGGGTTCTCGGCCGGCTCGTGGCCTTCCATCGCCTCGACGAGCTTGTGTTCCATGGGTTTGTCTGGCATCGGATGATCTTCCTTCCTCGGTGATCCCCGGCCGGCGGCGGGTCGCGTCGCGTCCTCGGCCGATGGGGTGAACGTTGCAATCCATGTGCCGCTCCGGCCGCCGGCCAAATCCATGCACTTGCCTCCTGAGTCGGGACCGACGATATTCATGAGCGATCCCGCATCACGCTGAGACCCGTCGCGAGAGGTCGCTAGATGAACGAGCCGGGTTAGCGACCCTTTCGGTTGACGACGGCGCGACTGGCCAAGCTGGTCCTCGCCTTTGCCGTGGCCTTCGCGTGCGTGACTCCGCTCTTCCGCCTGGTGGAGCTGGGCGTCGCTAAACTCCCGGACGTCCTCCCGGCCGTCCCGGTGATCATGCTGCTGGCCTGGGCCCTCCTCGGCTTCGTCCTGGTCGGGCGCGGCCCGGGTCGATCCGCGTTGATTCTCTCGTTGTTGCTGGGCGTGGTCCTGGTCTCGCTCGGCGAGTTGATCTGGGCCTCTCACGCCTTGATCGGCCGAGTGGCCCGATATGGCCTGGTCATCATCAGCCCGATCCGGTATCCCGAGCTGGCGCTCGGCTTGTTCGGCATCCCGATCCTCTCGGGCCTGGGCCTCCGACTGAGGCTCCTGGCTGCCGCGATCCGGTCGGATCGCGCTGGCCAGGCGGCTCGAACCGAGGGGAGCGACTGATGGCCAGACCCTTGTAAAAGTTTCTAAGTTTCAACGGCCCCGTCCGTTTACTCAGGACGCAGCCCTCGATACTTCGAACAGCCCGAACCGGATCATTCTCCATGGACAAGCCTCGCAGGTTTCGCCTGACCCTGGGCGCGATGCTGATCCTGATCGCCCTGATCGCGGTCGGGATCGCCGCCTTGCGGCCCAAGGTCACGCAGGTCACCGACCTGAAGGTCGGCACCGGCCCGGCCGTCAAGAAGGGGGATTCGGTCGAGGTCCACTACGTCGGCAAGCTGTCCGACGGCTCGACCTTCGACAGTTCGAAGTCCCGGGGTCAGCCGATCACGCTGGGGGTGGGGCAGGGGATGGTCATCAAGGGGTGGGAATCGGGGCTGGTGGGGATGAAGGCCGGGGGGGTGCGACGTTTGGTCATCCCCCCGGAGGAAGGGTACGGCCCCAAGGGGGCTCCCCCGGCGATTCCCCCCAACGCCACGCTCGACTTCGAGGTCGAGCTCCTGAAAATTCACTGATCCTGGGGACGGTCCGGGGTCGATGACAAGGAAACGAGGTCCTATCGACCCCCCGATCTGCCGGAACGGACCGGCCGAGTCCCCCGACCTTCACCGGAGGTGAATGGCGATGCAAGGAAAAGGATGCCTGGCGATTGTCCTGCTCGGGCTCTCGACCCCCTCGATGGCCGCAGATCGGGATGTGGTGGTCGGCAGCACGAAGTATCCCACCAGCATCACCGCCCAGTGCGGAGGCAAGCCGGTCCGGATGGTCCTGACCGGCACGGCGATGCGGACCCGATGGACCCTGAGCGTCTACTCGATCGCCAGTTATGTCCAGGAGAAGGCCGCCGTCCGGAGTCCGGGCGACCTGGCCGGCACGACGGCCGCCAAGCAACTGGTCCTCTCGTTCGAGCGGGCCATCGACGGATCGACCATGGCCGCCTCGTTCCGCGACTCGATCGGGATGAACCACCCGGCCCCCGCCTTCTCCAAGGAACTCGACGCCCTGGCCTATTACATGGGCAAGCACCCGGTCAAGCCGGGGGACCAGGTCCGCCTGACGGCGATCCCCGGCGTCGGGCTGAGTTGCCAGGTGGTCGGGGCCCCGGAGGTCATGATTCGGAACGTCGCCTTCTCGCGAGCCGTCTGGGACGTCTACCTCGGCCGGAAGAACCTGGGCGTGGCGATCCAGACCGGCCTGACCTCGCGGCTCGTCCGTTAACGCCGGACGGGATCAGGCCAGGCGGATGCGTCCCGCCCGGAAGTCGATGGTCAACTCCAGGCCCCGCAGGAAGTCCAGCCCGAGCAGCCCATCCACCAAAGCGTTACTGGGCAGGGCGTGGGCGATCACCGGAAACCCGAACCTGTGCTGGCCCAGCGCGCTGAGCCGGGTCAGCACCACGACGGGAACGGTCTCGACCGCGCTCCCGGTCGTCATCTGGACGCGGCGGGTGGATTGATCGGGATCGAAGCCGAGGTAGATCAGGGCCGAGCGTTTGATCAGACTCGTGGTTGCCCCGGTATCGAGGACGAGGTCGAGCGACGTGCTTCCCGACGGCCCCGTCAGCTGGACTTCAACGAGGATCGGCCCCTTATGCTGCTGAAACGCCCGCTCGGTCACAGCACCAGCGCCATGTCATCGGGCCAGGTCCCCAGGTAGCGGACGGCAATCTTGTCGAGTCCCAGCTCCGTCGCTTTTCGGTAGAGTTCGTCGCTATCGGTGCTGGTCTGGAGGACCACGCCCCCCAGGAGCCTCTGCCCCTCATCGATCTCGGGCTCCCCGATGAGCACCCAGTAGGGGGCGTATCGAGCCTCGATTTCCTCGATCGTCAGCATCTCGCCCATGCGGACCTCCCTTCCTGAATTCGCCCGTTCCATCTTCCGCCCCCACTGTCCTCCTGTCAACGAAGCCCGATCCGCCCTTGTGCGGCGGGGGGTCCCGGCTAGAATAAGGCCGGTCCGTCACGGGACTCCTCGCGATCGAAAGGGTGGATGGGCGTGCGCATCGGATATTTCGACTGCTTCAGCGGGATCTCCGGCGACATGACGCTGGGGGCCCTGGCCGATGCCGGGGTCGACCCCCGGGCGATCCAGTCGGCGGTCTCGAGCCTCGGCCTGCCGGTCGAGCTGACCTTCGAGACCGTCCGCCGGGGCGAGTTCCGAGCGAACTACGCCAGGGTCGTCTGCCAGCCCGAGCACGCGCATCGCCACCTCCACCACATCGAGGCGATGATCGACAAGGCCGCGATCACCCCTCGGCAGGCCGAGCTCGCCAAGCAGATCTTCCGGAAGCTGGGCGAGGCCGAGGCCACCGTCCACGGGATGGACCTGGCCAAGATCCACTTCCACGAGGTCGGCGCGGCCGATTCGATCGTCGACATCGTGGGGTCGGCCGTCGGGCTCGACCTGCTGGGGGTCGAGCGGTTCGAGGCCAGCCCCGTCCCCCCCGGCAAGGGGTGGGTCAAGGCCGCCCACGGCAAGATGTCGCTGCCCGCCCCGGCCACGGCCGAGCTGCTCAAGGGGGTCCCGCTGGCCGAGTCGACCGTCGAGATGGAGCTGACCACTCCCACCGGAGCGGCGATCGTGACCACCGTGGCCGAGTCCTTCGGGCCGCTCCCGGCGATGACCATCGGCACGATCGGACTGGGGGCCGGGACCAGGGACCTGCCCGGCCAGGCCAACCTCCTCCGCCTGTTCGTCGGCGAGATCGACACCCCCGCCACGTCGGATCGGGTCTGGGTCCTGGAGACCAACCTCGACGACCTCCCCGGCGAGGTCGTCGGCCACACCACGACCCTCCTGATGGGAGCCGGGGCGCTCGACGCCTTCCTCACGCCGATTCAGATGAAGAAGAACCGGCCGGGCGTGATGATCACCGTCCTCTGCGACCGATCGCAGATCCCGACCATGGAAGAGATCCTCTTCCGGGAGACCACCACCCTGGGCGTCCGCCGCTACGAGGTCGGCCGCCACAAGCTCAAGCGGCAGGCCGCCGAGGTCGAGACCCCCTTCGGCACGGTCAAGGGGAAGCTCGGCTGGCTCGAAGGCCGACCGCCCACCTTCAGCCCCGAATACGAGGACTGCGCCCGGGTCGCCCGCGATCGGGGAGTCCCCCTCCGCGACGTCTACAACGCCGCCCACGCCGCCTATGCCCAGGCCCGGCCCGTCGCCCCGGCGACCGCCCCGAGCCCGGCCAAGCAGGAACATAGCCACAGCCATAGTCATGATCATGGCCACAGCCATGATCACGGCGACCATCATCACCACGATCACGACCACTCGCACGGGCCATCGACCGACGCGAAGTGAGCGGGGCGATCGATCGACCACGGAAGGGATCGGGCCATGTCCTGGGCTCTGCTGACGACCCTGTTCGCGATCCTGGGCACGGGCCTGGCCGTCCTGTCGGCCCTCAGCTTCGTGCTCTGGCGGCAGGTCCGCGCCTTGACCCGCGATCGATCGGGCTTCTCTGCCCCCCTCCCCCCCCGGGAGAGGGCCGGGGTGAGGGTCCTCTCCGACCGCCCAAACGTCGCCAATGAGGCGAATTGGGGGATGGAAGGTGATGCGGAAAGCCCTCACCCCAACCCTCTCCCGGGGGGAGAGGGGGTCGGAAAAGGCACGATCCCGGTTACCGCAGCCAGACCCCGAGGCCCGATGACCAACGCCCGCGACGAGCTGACCAGGAGACTCGACGACCTCTCCGGTCGGCATCGGGTCCTCGAAACGCGACTGGAGAAAGTCGAGGCCGCCCTCGCGGCCGCCCCTCGATCCGGGCGGAGGGTCGATCGGGGAACCTCGGCAATTTCAAACGGGCCGACCTTGATCTCGGTGCCGAACCTCGCGGCGCCCCCGGGTCAGGCTCGGGAAGCGGCGGCCGAGTTCGACCGCCGGTTCGGGGACGTCTGGGCGATGGCCGACGCCGGGATGTCGCCCCAGTCGATCGCGAGCGAGACCGGCCACCCGATCGGGCAGGTCGAGCTGATCCTGGGACTCCGCCGCCAGCTCCCCGCCACCGAGGCCCGGCCCGATGCTTGAGCCCGAGGCCGGAATCTCCCGCAAACCGGCGACCCTGGCCTGCCTGGCGCGGACCCGGTCGGCCGTGCTCAACGTCCTGGTCGTCGTCGGGGCCGGGATCGCCGCCAGCGGCTGGATCCTCGGCCGCCACAACCCCGACGCGGCCCTCCCCTGGGGCCTGGAGCGGACCCAGCGGGCCTTGATGGGGGCCTTGATGGTCCTGGGCGTCGCCTCCTACGTGCTCCTCCGGGTCGGCTCGGGCCGGGACGCCCTCCGCGACCCGTCCCGGAGGGCCGCCAACTTCTTCAAGGCCCGCGTCGGCACGGCCAGCATCGCCGGGCTGGCCATCCCGCTCGGCTTCGCCTACGGTTGGCTGATCGACCCCCGCCTCCAGGCCCTCGCCCCCTTCTGGATCGCCGCCCTGGGCCTGGGCTTCCTCGCCCTCCCGCGAGGGGCCGAGCTGGACGACTTCGACGAGCCGATGATCGAAGCCTAGGCCGAAGCCCCGTCTTGACATCATCTCCCCTCCCAGCTACGACTATCGTAGTAGCTCGTGGTGAGACGGCGATGAATCGGCAACTCGACGAGGCCTACCTGCCATGCTCCATCCGGGCCGATGGACCCTGACGTTTCTCGGGCTGTGCCTCGCGGCGATGGGGATGGCGGCCGAGTCGCGGGGCGAGGCCCCCGCCGAGGTCGCGTTCCGACTCCAGGACTTCCGGGGGGCCTGGCACTCGTCGGAGGACGTCCCGGCCGGCAAGCGGATCGTCCTGGCGTTCCTGGGGGTCGATTGCCCGGTCGCCAATCGCTATGCCCCGACGCTCGCCGACCTCTCTCGCGAGTTCGAGGGGCGTGGGGTGGCGTTCTTCGCCGTCGACTCCAATCGGCAGGACGGACCGACGGCGATGGGCCGGTTCTCGGAGGCCAACAAGCTCCCGTTCCCGTTCCTCAAGGACGCCGGCAACTCGCTGGCCGATCGCCTGGGCGTCGAGCGGACCCCGGAGGTCGTCGTGCTCGACGAGCGTCGGATGATTCGATATCAGGGCCGGATCGACGACCAGTTCGCCCCGGGCTCGCACCGGGCCTCGCCGACGCGTCGGGATCTCGCGATCGCGCTCGGGGAGTTGCTGGACGGTCGCGAGGTCTCGGTCCCATCGGCTCCGGCCGCCGGGTGCCGGATCGGGCGGATGCGTCCGCCGGGGGACGGCCCGGTGACCTACTCCGGGCAGGTGGCTCAAGTCTTGCGCGACCGCTGCGTGGCCTGCCATCGCGAAGGCGAGATCGCCCCGTTCGCGCTGACCTCCTACGAGGAGGCCGTCGGCTGGGCCGACACGATCGCCGAGGTCGTCCGCGAGGGCCGGATGCCCCCCTGGCACGCCAGCCCGGATCACGGGAAGTTCCGCAACGAGGCCCGCCTGACCAAAGGAGAGAAGGCCGCGATCGTCGACTGGGCCCGGGATGGTGCCCCCCAGGGCGAGCCGACCGGGCCGACTCCCTCGCCCCCCGGCCCCGACGGCTGGCAAATCCCCGAGCCCGACCTCGTCCTCGAATTGCCGAGGGTCGTCGAGATCCCCGCCACCGGCGTCCTGCCCTATCAGCGATTCGAGATCGACCCGAAGCTCGACCGCGACACCTGGGTCAACGCCTCCCAGGTCCGGCCGGGGAACCCGTCGGTCGTGCATCACCTGGTCGTCTATGTCCTCCCGCCCGGAGAAGGGGCGAGGAACCCGCTCGACAACCAATTCCTCGCGGCCTACTCGCCGGGGATGCCCCCGCGAATCCTCCCCCCAGGGACAGCCAAGGTCATCCCGGCCGGGTCGAAGTTGCTGGTGGAGGCCCATTACACCCCTCGGGGGACACCGCAGACGGACCGGAGCCGGATCGGGCTGACCTTCGCCGACCGGTCGACCATCCGGAAACGGATGACCTCGGCCAGCGCGATCAATTACGAATTCCGGATCCCCCCAGGAGCCGCCGACTACCCGGTCGCGGCCGAGCACCGGTTCAACCAGGACTACATCCTCTACGCGCTCATGCCCCACATGCACCTCCGGGGCAAGTCGTTCCGCTTCGAGGCCGCGTATCCCGACGGCCGGGCCGAGGTCCTCCTCGACGTCCCCCGGTATGAATTCGACTGGCAGAACGCCTATGTCCTCGAAGATCCCAAGCCCATGCCCGAGGGGACCGTGATCCGTTGCCTGGCCCGGTTCGACAACTCGGCCGACAACCCGAACAATCCCGACCCTTCGAGGGTCGTCACCTTCGGCGAGCAGACCAACGACGAGATGATGATCGGCTACATGGACGTGGCGCTCGGCTACCAGGACCTGGGCGACCCCGCCCCCTCGGCGGTCGCTCGGGGTGACGGCAACTTCGACGTGACCTTCCGCCACCGCCCCCCCGCAGGGACCAGGACGGTCCACCTGGCGGCCACCTTCAACAAGGACTTCTCCCCCGCCCAGAAGCTCGACGAGCCCGGCCCCGAGGGCCTCTTCTCGACGACGATCCCCCTGCCGCCCGGCCGTTACGAATACAAATATGTCCAGGACGGCAAGAACTATCGCCACGATCCCGCCAACTGGCGGCAGGCCGGCTTCTTCAACAACAGCGTGCTCACGGTCGGCGAGGCCCCCTGACCGGCGACGCCTCGGAGAGCCCCCGCCCGTTGCCCCCGAGTCCTATGCCTCATTGTTAGGGCTACCGCACTCTATTGCGTGGCGGCGCGGGTCACGCGGACCGTCAAACACGGTCGTGAGAGGCATCGGCGGGATGAAACTCCTCCCGAGGATGGCCGCTGAATCTCTCGTGGCTGGCGCGTCGGGACCCGGGTAGGCGGAGACGGCGGAATGTCCTCAGTCGCATTGGTTGGTCGTCCGGATGGCGGAGCAAGCGGGACAGATCTGGTAAATGATCTGGAGGCTGCCGCAGTTCGTTCCCCAAAGATCCCGCGACTCGGACTTGCCTTCTTGGAAGATGGCGAGCGTCCTCAGCGACGACGCACGGCCGTGGTTGGGGCAACCCGGGTCCGGGCAATCATCGACCGGGGGGCCTTGGCTGAAGGGGAGGCAGTTGCCTTCCCTGAGGTAGCTGTCCGGAGTCTCCCAATCGCTGATGTCTGGGTCGAAGATCCCTTCTTCGACGACGAAGCGAGCCAGGGCGGCGAACTGTTCCGGCGAGAGGGCGTCGTACCCGAAGACTCCGGAGTAGAAGCAGGCGTCTCTCGGGTTGCTCGGGTCATACGCGCGTTCCCCGAGCACGAGCGGCGAAGAGGGGAGACGATCCGGGTATCCGTCGTAGGGGAAGCCGTCCCATGCTTTCGTCTCGGTCTGGTGGAGGATCTTCACCTCCCGGTCGGAGATGACCCGATAGCCCAGGTTGCAGGCCCCATATCGGATGGCACAGAGTAGCGGAAGCCATTGCACCCCCGGGAGGGTGACGCCGACGGCCGGATCGGCGGTGTTGAGGCGGAGAAGCAGGTGGACCGCCGGCTCGCCGCGGAATGCCGCCAGGCCCGCGTAATCGCTCACGCCTCCGAACACGTGCCCATATTCCGAGCCGTCACCACGTTTGCCACGGAAGATTTGCCTACTTGCCGGGTGGAACAGTTCCAGGAACATCGCCATCTCCCGAGTCTGCGAGAGCATGCATCGCCGGGGAGTCGGCTGCACCTCTGCCATCCGAGAAACAAGGTTCACCGGCGGGAGGCCAGATATTCGATCAGGTCGGCTGCCTCCTGGGCGGTCAGGTCGGCCATCTGGCCGTCGGGCATCAGCGAGACTCGCGACGGTCGGAGTTCCTCCACGTCCCCGGCGTTGAGGACAACCTCCTTGCCCTGGCCATCCCGGAGGACCAGCCGGCTTTCGTCCCGCTTGACCAGCAAGCCGGAGAACGAGGCACCCGTCTTCGTCGCGACGGCATAGGCGGCGTACATCGGCTCGACCCGGCGGGACGGCTCCAGGAGGCTCTCCAGCAGGTCCTCACGCGCCCGGAGCTTGCCGATGCTCGACAGGTCCGGCCCGACCGGCGTGCCCCGATCGCCGACCCGGTGGCAAGTGCCACACCGGACCGCCTCCGACCAGAACAGCTTCTCCCCCCGATCGGGATCGCCCGCCAGGGCCAGGATCGCCCTGGGCCGGGGGTTCGAGCCGAGCTTCCGCGCCCGGCCGTCCGAGGGCAAGTAGCCCTCGAAGAGGTCGCGAATCGGGCCATTCGGGAGCTTCGCCGCCGAGCCCAGGGCCGCTCCTCGTTCGATCGGCTCCAACTCACCTCGCCCGACCATCCTCGCCAGTTGCTGGGCGGAGGTCGGGTTGGCCAGCGCCGTGTCGATCGGCTTGAACGAGATGGACTGACCCGGATGCGGCCCGCCCGGGTCCATCCCGATGATCCATCGCCCGACGAGGTCCAGGCCCGCCTCGTCGGGCCGCTCGGAGCCGATGTGCGGCATCCGGTCGCGGCCGAACTTGGCCATCCGGAAGTACAGGGTGCTCTCGGTCGGATCCCCCGGCTTGATGATCCGGGCATCCGTCAGGCCGAAGTCTCCCCGGGTGGGCCGGACTCCGATCGCCTGCATCTCTGCGAGCGGGACGTTGGCCTGCAAGCGGAGCGCGACCGACCCGCCCCCGTGCTCGGAATGGCAGTGCCCGCAATTGGCGTGCAGGTAGGCTCGTGCCCTCGCTTCGAGCGGCTGGCCTTCGTCGGTCGGATCGGCGATCTTCCGCTCCTTCGAGGCCGAGGCGGCGTCGAATGGCGGGAGCGAGGCGCCGTCATCGTCGGCCCGCCGGATGATCCCCCCCTCGGTGAGCGCCACCAGCTGGTTCCGCCCGTCCGGGCCGGGGCGGTTCAACTGCTCGGGGAGGAACGCCAGCGCATATTCCGACTGGTTGCTGTGGCAGGACAGGCACTGGCTCCGGCTCTGGAATTGCCAGATCCGTTTCTGATCGCCGACGGACAGTTCCTTCTCGCCCCCCTCGGCGGGGACCAGGTCGGCGTCGGACTGGTCGTCTCGCCAGGCGAAGGTGTAGCCTCGCCAGTCCGTGCCGTCGTAGTGCAGGATCTGCGTCTCCAGACGCTTGCCAGCCAGGGAGATGGTCCTCATCAGGACCGCATCCTTGGGGAAGTGCATCCGGAAGTTATGCCAGTTCACCAGCCCGGGGATCGGCTTGCCGTTCTCGAACAGCGTGACGGAGGACGTGCCCGGCAAGGCGACCCAGTGCTCGGACGTCGCCCCGTCCAGCCACTGCCGACCATTGACCGAGAACGAGACCACGCCGTCCGCCGGCCTCTGATCCTCGACGGAGGCGAACAGGCCGGTCCGGGACAACTCCGTCGGGAAGTCGGCGTTGCGGGCACCGTCGGAGTTCTTCTCCAGGGTGTGCAGCGTGCCCGCCTCCTGGTCGAGGAAGACGAGCTCTCCGTCACGATCCTCGGCGAAGGCGACGAAGCGCACCGACGGCCGCGCGATCTCGGTCATCTCGCGGGCGAGGTCCCTCTCGAACCGCGCGGCCCAGAGCCGTCGGGTCTCCCAATCGCCGAACAGATAGGCCCCGCGCAGCTCGGGGAACTTCTCGCCCCGGTAGACCAGCCCGCCGGTGATGCTGCACGCGATCGTGTGCGGCAGCTCGATCAACGGCGGGCGGATCGGCGTCGGCCCGACCGGCTCGGACTTGATCGGCTGGGGGCCTTCCATCGCGGACCATCCGTAATTGCCCCCCTTCTCGACCCGGTGGATCGACTCCCACAACTCCCAGCCCACGTCCCCCGCAAACAGCTCGCCGGTCTGGCGATCGAAGCTCATCCGCCAGGGGTTGCGGAAGCCATACGCCCAGACCTCGGGGCGGGCCCCCCGGGTCGCGACGAAGGGGTTGTCGCCGGGGATCGCATAGCCCAGGCCGGGGTCCTTGCGGTCGACGTCGATCCGGAGGATCGAGGACAGTAGGTCGGAGATGTCCTGGCCGGTGTCGAACGGGTCGGGCGGGTTCGGGCTCCCCGCGTCCCCGGTCGAGATGTAGAGCATCCCGTCGGGGCCGAAGTGGAGGTCGCCGCCGTTGTGGCCCCCTTGCCGGAAGGAGAGGAGGATCTCCTCGCTCGAAGGATCAACTCGCGGCGGGTCGGTCCGCGAGACCCGGAATCGCGAGACGCGCGTGCCGTCCTCCAGATTCGGCCCGGGGGCCGAGCCCCGCAGGGTATAGCAAACGAAGCACTGGCGATTCCGCTCGAAGTCCGGGTGGAAGGCCAGCCCGTAGACCGCCTCGACCCCCTTCGCCCCCGCGAGCTGGCCGATCGTCGCGAGTCCTCGGGGCAGGTCGAGGAACGGCTCGGCCCCGGCATCCGGGCGGTTGGCGAACGAGTACAGGACGCCCGACTGCTCGCCGACGACCAGCCGATCCCCCTCGGGATAGCGGGTCAGCAGCAGGGGATGGTCGAACTTCAGGTTCGGGAAGACGCGGACGACCCGGAAGGGCGGGGGGGGCTCCGGTGTCCCGACGACCCGCGATCCGACCCAGGGCGTCCGGCCCGAGCGGGAGCCTTCGGCGAGGGCCGGGCCTGCTCCCCCTTCGTCCGAGGCCGGGCCGGGCCTCGCCGCGAATCCCGCCGCGATCACGAGAGCCAACACGGCCGAGGTCCGGCCAATCCCAACGAGTGTGGATGACGGCATCAACGCGACTCCGGAACCGGGACCGGGCGGGCGAGTCCAAGCGAGGGCCGCATTGTATCCTGACCCGGCCCGAAGCCGATCGCGAAAACCGCGAAGGAGCAACGCGAGCCCGTCCGGATGGCGGCCCACCTTCGATCAGCGGGACGGTCGGCAGCTCGGGAGCCGGACGCGGAAGGTGCTTCCGGCCCCGACGACGCTCTCGACCTCGATGGTCCCGCCGTGGTCGCTGATGATCCCGTGGCCCAGGCTCAGGCCCAGTCCCGAGCCCTTGCCGATGGGCCGGGTGGTGAAGAACGGGTCGAAGATCTTGGGGATGACCTCGGGCGGGATCCCCACGCCGTTGTCGACGATCTCGACGACGACCGACCCCTCCTGATCCGCTCGGGTGATCACTCGGATCGTCCCCGAGGTCCGGCCGGTGGCCTCGACGGCCTGCATTGCGTTGATCAGGAGGTTGAGGAAGACCTGGTTCAGGTGCGCCGGGGCGCACTGGAGCCGGGGAAGCTCGGCGTAGTCGCGGATCAGCTCGATCCGCTCGCGGGCGAGCTGCCCCCCGATCAGGCAGAGGCCCTGGTCGATCGACTCGTTCACGTCGATCTCGCCGATCGGGGCTCGATCGAGGTTGGCGAAGGCCCGGAGGTCGGCCACGATCTGCGCCACCCGGCCCAGCCCCCGTCGGGTCGACTCGACCAGCCGGGGGAGGTTCTCCCGGAGATAGGGCAGGTCGGCGTCGTCGACCAGCCGACGGATGGCCGAGGCCGTCTCGGGATCGGCCTGTTCCAACGTCGCGTGGGCCTCCCGGTAGCGGCCGAGGATCGTCAGGACCATCGACAGGTCGCGGGCCAGGACCGCGACGTTGTTGGTGGCGAAGGCCAGCGGGTTGTTGATCTCGTGGGCCATCCCCGCCGAGAGCGTCCCCAGGGCCGCCAGCTTCTCGGAGTGGACGAGCTGCCCCTGGGTCTCCTGGAGCTTCCGGTTGATCTTGCGGAGCCGCTCGTTGGCGTCGGTCAGTTGCTCGGTCCGCCGCCTCAGCTCCTGCTCGGCGTGGACCCGGTCGGTCACGTCCTTGAGGAAGCACCGGACGTGGTCGAGCGACCCGTCGGGGTCGTACCGGGCCTGGGTGAAGATCCGCATGTAGTGCCAGTCGCCCGAAAGGCTCCGGACCCGGAGGACGAAGTCGTGCCGCTCGCCGACTTCGACGGCCTGGCGGAACTCGTCCTCGGCCAGGGCCCGGTCGTCGGGATGGAGGTACTCCAGGAGCGACCGCGACCGCCCGGGGGGGGTCGATCCGACGAAGCCCACGAACGCGTCGGACCCCTGGACCACCCGGAGGCTCCCCGGCTCCAGCCGGCAGACCATCGCGTCGGACGGCCCCGGCCGGAGGTTGGGGATCTTCATCAGCATCGACCGGCTGAGCGTCGAGTCGACCTCCCGCGTCGGCCGGTGGATCACCGGGGCCGGGCCGGGATCGTCCAGGAGGAACTCGCCCCGACAATGGCCGCACTGGACGGTCCGCCCGAGGAATTCCCGGGGGGCGTTCAGGGGACGGCCGCAATGTCGGCAAGAAATGTTAACTTGCATCGGGATCGTGCGATCCGTCCCTGGGTCGTTCGGCAGGGGGGAGACGCCGAGGCCAACCGGGCGAGAGAGTCCGGGCAAGGTCGGAGCGGGCTGGGGCCATGCTCCGGGGTTGTCGATCTTAGTCGAACCCCGGGAGGATTGTATAGAGACCGGGGAAGGGGGCCGGGCCAGCCCCGGCGCAACCCCCGGAATATCGGGACGCAGCCTTCCCGGAAAAGCGGCGGCGTCCCGGGATCATGGCCAGCCGGCCCGGCGGATCGGAGGGAACCCTCGCCCGGACTTCGACCACCCTCTCCTCCCGGGAGTGGGCCTGGCTGAGGGAGATCCTTCACAAGCGACCCCGGTGCAACGTTCCTGGGACATCCCCGAAAAATCCAAGAGATTCGACCGCGATTCGTGGTATTCCAGGCCAGGCCAGGGACTCCGGATCATCCGTCGCCGGATGCCACCGAGGCCCGAGATCGAGTAAAGTCGGCAAGTGCCGAGGATCGCGGCCCGCGATTCGCCACGAGAGGGACGACGGCCCTCGTGGCCGCCGGCCGAGACCCGGCACGACCCCCATTCATCGGAGCATCCCATGTCACCCCATTTGCGAATTCTCTCGATCTGCGGCCTGACCGCAGCGATCGCCGGACAGCCCGCCAAGGCGGGCGAGGAGCGACGAATGGCCGACGAGCCCGGCGAAGTCCGAGTCGATGGCGAAGCCCTCCGGAACCTCCTGACCCCGGCCCGGCAGGTCACGGTGGTCGGGACCGCGAAGGTCTCGGTCGTCCCCGACCTGGCCGAGGTCACCGTCGGCGTGACGACCTCGAAGCCGACCGCCAAGGAGGCCGTCCGCGATAACAACGCCGAGATGAACCGCCTGATCGACGCCCTCAAGGGGCGCGGGGTCGCCCCGAAGGACATCCAGACCTCGGAACTCTCGATCTCCCCCCTGTATTCCCGACCGGCCGAGCCCAAGCCCGGCGTCCCCGAAGAGGCGACCGCCCCGAAGATCGTCGCGTATCAGGTCACCAATACCGTCCGGGTCTCCACCCGCGACCGGACCAAAATCGGCGAGATCGTCGATGCGGTCGTCGAGGCCGGCTCCAACCAGATGCAAGGCATCTCCTTCCGGGTCGAGGACCCCGAGAAGGTCCAGGAAACCTTGCGAGGGAAGGCATTCGACGCCGCCCGGGCCAAGGCCGAACTCTACGCGACCCGGTCGGGGATGGCCCTCGGCCAGCCCCTCCAGATCACCGAGGGCAGCGCCGCCGGGCCGATGCCCCCGCAACCGCAGATGATGTTCCGGATGGCCGCCGCCGACACCTCCATGCCCGTGAGCCCGGGCGAGCAGGAGATCAGCCTCTCGGTCACGGTCTCGTTCGAGTTGAAGGCGTCGAAGTAAGCCTCTCTTGATGGCCGATGCCATGGGCCATCGAATCCGCCTTCGGACCAACCCGGCCACATTACCAATGGGGCCGGGTCCCCGGAAAATGGAGGATCGCCCGAAAAACCATGCTGGGCAGCCTCGTTGGATGGGGATTTTATCGAGGAGCGGCGCAACCCGGCCCCGCTCCTCGACCTTGGAGTCCCCCTCGATGCCCGCCAGCGAAGCCCGGATCGCCGCCAATCGCGCCAATGCCCTGAAGTCGACCGGCCCCCGGACGTCCGAGGGGAAGGCGATCTCTCGACGGAACTCCTTCAAGCACGGGATGGCGGGGGAGGGCATCGTCCTCTCGCCGGTCGACTCGGCCGAGGTCGAGCGTCGGGGGCGGGCGATGCAGGAGGAGATGCGGCCGTCGACCGAGATGGGGCGGTATCTGGTCGGCCGGATCGCCGAGCTGACCGTCCGCGTGGAGCGCTGCTCGCGGCATGAACGGGCCTGCACCGAGGCCCGCGTGCTCCACGCCGAGGCCGCGTTCGACGAGGCCCGGCTCTCCGAGGTCGACCACCTGATCGCCTACCTCGCCCACGAACCGGCCACCTACACCCGGAAGCTCCGCGCGATGCCCGAGGGGGTCGACCGGCTGGTCGCCGGCCTCCTGGAACTTCGCGACGAGCTGGATTCCGGCCGGTGGGACTGGACCTACGGCGACCGGGTGGCCAACCTGACCGGCCGTCGGTGGGCCGAGGTCCCGGTCACCCGGGTCCGGGCCATCTCCGAGGCGATCATCGGCAACTTCAAATTCCTCTCGGATGTCGACGGCGAAGGGCTCTCCGACCCCGACCGGGTCGTCTGGGCGAGGCGGGCGATGGCCGACCTGATCGACGCCGAGATCGAGGGGCTCCTGGTCCATCGAGCCACCCTGGATCTCGACGCGATCGAGGAGGACCGGGCCGGGTCCGGGGACCGTGCCCTGTTCGACCCCTCGCGCGAGGCGACGCTGGCCCGCCGCTACGAGGCCGCGGCCGAGCGCGGGGTCTTCCGGTCGCTGGCCGAGTTGCAGAAGGTCGAGGCCGAGGCCAAGATCGAGGTCGAGACCGCCCCGCCATTGGGTTCGTTCCGCGACGATCAACCGGGGCCGGTCGAGCCCCCGCCATCGCCCGCACTCCCGGCCCGGGACACCTACTTGATGGCCGATCTCGCCACCATGTCCGACTTTAGGGAGCCGGCGGGGGCCCAATTCCTGGGAGGCCACCCCTTGACCGATCGGGTTCGAGGCGTATCGTAAAGTGGATTCGTCGGGCAGAGTCGCGGTCGTCCTCGGAGCATCGGGTTCATGGAGATCGACCCCCAGGCGCTGGCGTTCAACCTCTGCTACAAGCTGGTGATCGGCTGCGTCGTCCCCCGGCCGATCGCGGTCGTCTCCACGGTCTCGGTCGACGGGATGCCCAACGTGGCCCCGTTCTCGTACTTCACCGTGGCCAGCCATTCCCCTTTGAGCCTGGCGTTCACCGTCGGCGGCCTCAAGGGGGACGGCAGCATCAAGGACACCTTGCGCAACGCCCGGTTCGTCGAGGAGGGGGGCGTCGGAGAGTTCGTCGTCAACATCGCCGACGAGTCCTACGCCGAGGCGATGGCCAGGACCGGCGAGTCGATCCCCTACGGCGAATCCGAGTTCCACCACGCCGGCCTGACCCCCATGCCCAGCCAGGTCATCAAGCCGCCCCGGGTGGGCGAGGCGTCGGTCTCGTTCGAGTGCAAGACCACGCACGTGATCCCCATCGGCATCGCCAGCATGGTCATCGGCGAAGTCAAGCATATTTACGTGAAAGACCACCTGATTGACGAGCGCTATCGGATCGACGCCGACAAGCTCGGCGCGATCGGCCGGATGGCGGGCGACGACTACGTCCGGACCCGCGACCGGTTCGAGCTGCGGACGGCGGGGCGATGAACTTCGGGAGGTTCCCCAGATTCGGGGGAAAGCTGGCAGACTCGGCCCTGAAGCACGCCCGGGGCCGAGCGTCGTCGATGACCGATCAGGCGATCCGAGCGGCCGTCGACCAGGCGGCGCGGGTCCTGGAGGTTGCGGCCGATCAGGTCCGCTCGCGCGGGGCGGGCCCCTTGCCCGTCCAGCTCGGCGTGATCCTGAACATCGGCCTGATCAATCTGGAGATGAAGGTGATCGTGCCGCCCGAGACCGGGCCGACCCCGGGAGCCCCGGCGGTCCCGGAGCCCGAATTCGAGGATTGAGCCGCTCCGAGATCACCCATCCGCCAGGCCGAAGAGGGCCTTCACGGCGTGGAGGAGCGGGTGGGGGTGCTCGGTCGGCTCGGCGGTGGCGGCGGTCCGAAGCGCGGCCCGGGGGTGGTGGAGGAACTGGTTCTGGAGCCTCATCAGGGCGTGGGCGATGTCGTCGCGCTGGGCCTGGGTGAGGTCGGGCTGGCGGGCGACCAGGGCGTCGAACTCGCGGAGCCTCGCGGCGTCGGCGTAGTCTCCCAGCTGGCGGAGGACCGCCCCGGCGTGGGTCCGGTGGCGGAGCGCGGCCAGGCAGGTCGCGGTCTCCTGCTCGATGATCGCCAGGGCGGGGTCGACCCCCTTCTGGCGGTTCTTCCGGTTCCGGTCGGCCTGGGCCTGGAGGTCGTCCACGTTGTAGAGCATGACCTGTTCGAGGTCGCCGATCTTCGGGTCGAAGTCGCGCGGGATCGCGATGTCCAAAATCAGGGCGAGCCGGTTCTTGCGCGCCTTCTGGACCCGACTATATAGGGCGAGGTCCACGATCGGCCGATCGGCGGCGGTGGTGCTGACCACCACGTCGGCTTCAACCAGCGCCGATTCCAGTCGATCGAACGGGACCGCCTTGCCGCCCCATCGGCGGGCGACGGCCTCGGCCCGCTCGGGGTTGCGGTTGGTCACCAGGATCGAGCCGGGTCGGAGGGTCGAGAGATGTTGAAGCGTCAGGTCGCCCATCTTCCCCGCGCCGATGACCAGCACGGTCTTGTCGCCGAAGGTGTCGAAGACGTCGCGGGCCACGTCGACGGCCACGCTGGCCACCGAGAGCTTCCCCTTGTCCATCCCGGTCCGCTCGCGGACCAGCTTGCCGACCCGGAGGGCGTGCGGGAAGACGGCGTGGAGGATCGGCCCGACCGACTTCCGGGCCACGGCCGCCTTGTAGGCGTCGCGGACCTGGCCCAGGATCTGCCCCTCGCCCAGGACCAGGCTCTCCAGGCTGGCGGCGACCTTGAAGAGGTGCGCGACGGCCTCGCCGTCGTGATGGTCGACCAGGTGCGCCGCGAACTCGTCGGCGAGCCGCCCGTGGAACTGGGCCAGCCACTCGATCAAGGCCCCGGTGGTCGGGATCGCCCCGTCGACCCCGGCGGCGTAGACCTCGACCCGGTTGCAGGTCGAGAGGACCACGAACTCCCCTTCGGGAAAGCCCGACTTCAGGGCGTCGAGCCCCTGATCGAGCCGAGCCCCCTCGAACGCCAGCGCCTCGCGGACCGGCGCGGGGGCCTTCCGGTGATCGACGCCCAGGGCCAGGAGCTTCACGAGGACACCCCCGACCGGACCGGCCGACCGTCGCCAATCCCCCGGACGCCCAGCCCCGAACCCTCGGCTTCCTTCCGCGGAACGCCATGCGAGGTGATGTGCAGCAGGTCGACGCCCACCGTGGCGAACGCCAGGCAGAGGAACGCGATCACCGTGAACACCATCACCCGACGCCCCCGCATCTCCGGCCGGAACCGGGCGTGCAGGAGCCCCGCGAAGACCAGCCACATCAGGACGCCGCTGACCACCTTGGGATCGTTCCAGCCCAGTCGGGAATGCCCCGCCTTCCGCAAGGCCACCTCCATCACCACCCCCACCAGCAATCCCGCCGTCAGGAACGGGAACGCCAGCGTGATCGCCCCCCGGTTCAACCGCTCGGACTCCTCCAGGCTCGGCAGCTTGAACCCGAACCGAGGAGGCCGCTTATGCTTGAGCCGGTAAGACTGCGCCAGGTACATCAACCCCGCGGCGAAGGCCACGCACGACCCGACCGCCCCCACCAGATAAAGGATCCCATGCGCCGCGCCCCAGAACCGCGTGGGACCGCCCCATCCCGAGGCTACCCAGTCTTCTCGGGGTGCCCAGACCCCCGCCACGATCACCAGGGCCAGGACGACCGGCAGGACGAACACCCCCACGGCCACCGGCTTGGGGGACCGGACGATCAGGTAGAGCCCGACCCCGGCCAGGACCCAGGAGAGGACCAGGAGCGACTCGAAGACGGTGGAGACCGGGAGTTGGCGCGACTCCAGGGCGAGGTTCCCCAGGTAGGCCGTCTGGACGACCCAGCCCAGAGTGGTCAGGGCCAGGGTCGCGTACCAGCGGGCCTGCCCCCGGACGACGAACCGGGCCAGGTCGCAGGCCAGGGCCAGCCCATAGGTCCCACCGAAGCAGAGGACGCTCAGACGATCCACCATCAAGGACCCCTGGACACCGGCCTGGGCGGGCCGACCGACCCCGCGACGGCCCCCTCGGCTCGTCCTCCTAGTGTACTCATCCGGGCCGGGAGATCCCAGGGGGAGGATTACCGGGCCAGGAGCCGCCCCTTGCCCGATCGCGGGTCGCAGCAGGCCGGGACCTCGCCGAGGGCGGGGTCGGCCTCGCACGGGGGAGCCTCGACGGCCGGGAGGGAGGGCTTCGCCACCTCGGCCTTGGTCGATGGGGTCGGGTCGCTCGAGGCGGCGATCAGCCCGAGCAGGGCACCCGCCGCCGCGAAGGCCAGCGTCCGGAAATGGCTCGCGAGAAACGTCATGGCATGCCCATCCGTAATCAGGGACGAATCAACCGGTCGGCTTGACGCACCGGAAGCCCAGGTGGTTGCTCCCGCTGGAGATCTCCCCCTTGCCCCGGGTGCCGATCATGTACCGGGTGCAGTACTGGTCGGTGCAGAGGAACGAGCCCCCTCGATGGACCCGCTTGGGCTGGCCGGGCTCGGCGGGGTCGAAGCTGGAGTCGGGCCCCTTCGGGTTGCGGGCCACCCCGCCGGCCGACCCGAGCAGGGTGTAGGTGTCGGGCCGATACCAGTCGGAGCACCACTCCCAGACGTTCCCCGCCATGTCATGGAGGCCGTATCCATTGCTCGGGAACTGGGCCACCGGCGCGACCCCGGCGAACCCGTCCTCTTTCGTGTTGTCGACCGGGAACCGGCCCTGCCAGATGTTGGCCATCCATCGGTCGCCGGGCTTGAATTCATCCCCCCAGGAATACGGCTTCCCGGAGAGTCCCCCTCGGGCGGCGAACTCCCACTCGGCCTCGGTCGGGAGCCGCTTGCCGGCCCACTTCGCGTAAGCCTCGGCATCCTCGAAGGCGATCTGGACGACCGGATAATTCCCCCGCCCTTCGATGCTGCTCTCGGGCCCTTCGGGGTGCTTCCAGCAGGCCCCCTTGATGTAATCCCACCACTGGTAATGATTGTCCAGCGGGACCGGTTCCGAGGGGGGCTGGAAGACCACCGATCCGGCCACGAGGTTCTCCGGCGGGGCCTCCGGGAAGTCCTCGGCGCGGGGCTTTCGCTCGGCCACGGTCACGTAACCGGTCGCCTTGACGAAGGCGGCGTACTGGTCGTTGGTGACCTCGGTCCGGTCGATCCAGAAGCCATCCACGGAGACCCGGTGGATCGGCCGGGCGTCGTTCATCGGGTCGCGCCCGCCATAGGGCTCAGGCCGGGGATCTTCGGCCCCCATCGAGAAGACCCCGCCCGGGATCCAGACCATCCCCGGCGGGGCGGGGTCGGACGGGACGGACTCGGCCGGGATCGTCGGTGCGAACCCGAGCACGGGCTCGACCCTGGCCGACTCGGTCGGGGAGGGCTTGGGGGGCTCGGGGGCCGACTTCCAGAGCCGGGTCGCGCCCCAGGTCGCCAGGGCGGCGATCACCAGGATCCCCAACTGCCCGAGCCAGCCTTTCGAAGTCCTGGCCTGGGCTTTCGCCTGCGTCGTCTTGCTCGATCGCGACATGACCGGAATTCGCTCCGTCGGGGTGCTCCGGGATCGGGCCGCATGCCGGGCTCACTCGAATCCGGGCGCGGTCGATGCGAATCCGTGGGGATCTCCCAGCATCGCAAATCCGAAGGTTCGACGAAAGGGGCCGGTCGGCCCGGGTCGTTGCGCGAGAAAGCCGCGCATTCGCCAATGGATTCCGACATTCCGGTCTTTTCCGGCTCCCTCTCCCCCCGGGAGAGGGTTGGGGTGAGGGTCTTTCCGACCCCTCGACGATATCCGACACTCCGAATCCGGGCCTCGATGGTCATGCGAGGTCCCCTCACCCCGGCCCTCTCCCGGGGGGAGAGGGAGCCGGAGAAGATGCTCCGGCCAGGATTTCACCATCGCCGCCAAAAAGCGTGCCGCCTCGATCCGGGCCTCCACCCTTCAATCCGGCCGGGCCTTCCCCTAGACTTGGTTCAGCCCGGTCGGCCGAGGGTGGCCCGGAGTGGGCGACGCCCCACGGGGCGTCCCGCCGAAACCGCGTCCGCAGGAATGAACGTCATGCGATGGCTCGTCGTCTCCCTGTCCTGCCTGGTCCCCCTGGCCGCCGCCCTGGCCGATGGCCCGGTCGACAACCGCCCGGAGGATGTCCGCCGGGTCCCCAAGCTCGGCATCGAGGTCTCGCCCGAGGATCGCAAGGCGCTGGAGGAAGGGCTGGCCTCGCTCGAGAAGGCGATCGAGCCGCTCCTGGCGAAGAAGGAGGACCCCAGGCTCGCGCTGCTCCTGCCGGACGTCCAGGTCTTTTACAAGGCCGTGCATGACGCCCTGACTCACCGGGAATTCTTCGATCCCAAGGACATCGCCAAGGCCAAGCACCAGCTGGAAGAAGGGCAGGCCCGGGCCGAGGCGCTGGGCCGGGGCGAGGCCCCTTGGACCACGCAGACCGGCCTGCTGGTCCGCGGCTACGTCTCGAAGATCGACGGCTCGGTCCAGCCTTACGGGCTGGTCGTCCCCCCGACCTACACGACGGCCACGCCGCACCGATACCGGCTGGACCTCTGGTTCCAGGGGCGCGGCGAGACGGCCAGCGAGGTCAACTTCATCGACATTCGCGAGCGCCAGCCGGGCACCTTCACGCCGGCCGACACCATCGTCCTGCACCCTTACGGGCGGTACTGCAACGCCTACAAGTTCGCCGGAGAGGTGGACGTGCTGGAGGCCCTGGAGGACGTCAAGAAGAAGTACAAGATCGACGACGACCGGATCAGCGTCCGGGGGTTCTCGATGGGCGGCGCGGCGGCCTGGCAGTTCGGCGTCCACTACTCCGACCGGTGGTTCGCCTGCAACCCCGGCGCGGGGTTCTCGGAGACCCCCCGCTTCCTGAAGGTCTTCCAGAAGGAGACCCTGGAGCCGACCTGGTACGAGAAGGCGCTCTGGCATCTGTATGATTGCACCGATTACGCCGCCAACCTCCTCCAGTGCCCGACCGTCGCCTACAGCGGCGAGCTGGACAGCCAGAAGCAGGCCGCCGACGTGATGGACGAGGCCCTCCGCTCCGAGGAAGTCCACCTGGTCCACATCATCGGCCCGGCCACCAAGCACGCCTACCACCCCGAGGCCAGGGAGGAGGTCGAACGCCGCCTCGACAGCATCGCCGAGCACGGACGGAAGCGGATCTTCCAGAGCGTCGATTTCGTCACATATACACTCAAGTACAACAAGATGTCCTGGGTGACGATCGACGCCATGGGCGAGCACTGGGCCAGGGCCTCGGTCCGGGCCAGGCTGGTGGGCGACTCGGCCGTCGAGATCGTCACCCGGAATGTCACCGCCCTGACGCTGGACATGCCCCCCGGCTGGAGCCCCCTGGAGCCGGCCCGGCCGGTCCTCCTGACGATCGACGAGACGGTCATCCCGGTCCCTCGCCCGGGCTCGGATCGATCCTGGCACGTCGAACTCATCAAGGATGGCGACACCTGGACGCGCAAGGACTTGCAAGCACAAGGTGATGTTCTCCGCAAGCGACACGACCTCCAGGGGCCGATCGACGACGCCTTCATGGACTCGTTCGTGATCGTCAGGCCCACCGGCAAATCGGACTACCCGAAGGTCGCCGGGTGGGTCGAGCAGGAGGGGGCGCGGGCCATCGAGCACTGGCGGAGGCACTTCCGCGGCGACGCCCGGGTCAAGGACGACATCATGGTGACCGACGCCGACATCGCCTCCTCGAACCTGATCCTCTGGGGCGACCCCCGGAGCAACGCCATCCTCAAGCGGATCGCCGACAAGCTGCCGATCCGCTGGGAAGGGGGCAAGGTCGTCGCGGGCTCGCGGTCGTTCGACGCCGAGACCCACGCGCCGATCCTGATCTACCCGAACCCGCTCAACCCGGCGAAGTACGTCGTCCTGAACAGCGGATTCACCTTCCGAGAATATGATTATTTGAACAACGCCAGACAGGTCCCCAAGCTGCCCGACTGGGCGATCGTGGACGTGACCACGCCGCCCGACTCCCGGAAGCCGGGCAAGATCGCGGCCGCCGACTTCTTCGGCGAGGCCTGGGAACTCCGGCCGGCCCGGGACTGACCGGATGATCCCGCTCCCCCCCCAAGAGGTCCACGTCTGGACCGCCTCGCGAGACGCCCCCGACGACGTGGTCGGGGCGATGCGGGGGCTCCTCGAAGACGCCGAGCTGAGGCGGGCCGACCGGTTCGTGAACCCGGTCGACCGCCGGAGGTTCGCGGTCGGCCGGGGCCTCCTCCGGACGATCCTGGGCCGATACCTGGACCGCGACCCGGGCGCGATCCGTTTCGTCACCAACCCGCACGGCAAGCCCGAACTCGACCCGGACTTAAATCCACAATTACCAATTCGTTTCAACCTGGCCCATTCCGGGTCGCTCGTCCTGTACGCCCTGTCCCTGGGCCGGGACCTCGGCGTGGACATCGAGCAGGTCCGGCCCGACTTCGGCGGCGAGGCCCTGGCCGGCCGGTTCTTCGCCCCCGGCGAGGTGGCCGCCCTGAGTGCGCTTCCCGAGTCGGACCGGACGCTCGCCTTCTTCCACGGATGGACGCGCAAGGAAGCGTACATCAAAGCAAAAGGCAAGGGACTGGCGATCCCGCTCGACGAGTTCGAGGTCACGCTCGGCCCCGATCGACCGGCCATGCTCTTATCTACTTTACCCGATCCCGACGAGGCGGCCCGATGGTCCCTGGTCGAGCTGCCGGCCGAGCCGGGATACGTCGCCGCGGCCTGCGTCAAGGGGCACGGCTGGACCCTCCGGCGGGCCTGGTGGGACGGGGCGCTGGCCGATCGGTAGGGCCGGCGTTAGGATGACGCGGGACGTCCCCGGTTCCCACTCTCCTATTCAGATCAGGAAATGTCATCGTGATGAAACTCACCGCGATCGGGCTCGGCCTCTGCCTCGCCACCGGATTCGCGCCCGTCGCCCGGGCCGACGACCCGCCCGCCCCCAAGACCTTCGACCTCTGGCCCGAGAAGCCCCCGGGCGAGGCCGGGGCCATCGGCGAGGAGAAGTCGGAGACCTCCGGCGGGATCCTCCGGATTTCCAACGTCACCAAGCCGACCCTGACGGTCTACCGCCCGAGCCCCGAGAAGGACACCGGCGCGGCGGTCGTGATCTGCCCCGGCGGCGGCTACAGCATCCTGGCCTCCGACCATGAGGGGGCGAAGGTCGCCGAGTGGCTGAACACGATCGGCGTGACCGGCGTCCTCCTGAAGTACCGGGTCCCCCGCCGCGAAGGGACGCCCAAGGACGCCCCCCCGCCGCAGGCCCTGATGGACGCCCAGCGGGCCCTGAGCGTGACCCGGGCCCATGCCGCCGACCTCGGGCTCGACCCCAAACGGATCGGCATCCTCGGATTCTCGGCCGGGGGGCACCTCGCCGCCTGGGCCTCGACCAACCCCGACAAGCGGGCCTACGAGCCGGTCGACGACCTCGACAAGGCCGACTGCCGGCCCGACTTCACCATCCTGGTCTATCCGGCCTACCTGACCGAGAAGGACGGCGAGGGGCTGGCCCCCGAGATCCGGGTGGGCTCGGGATCGCCCCCGACCTTCTTCGCCCACGCCGGGGACGACCCCGTGACCGTCGAGAGCAGCGTCCGGATGTACCTGGCCCTGAAGCGGGCCGGAGTCCCCTCCGAGTTGCATGTTTATGCGTCGGGTGGCCACGGCTTCGGGATGAACCCGATCGGCAAGCCGGTCGCCTCCTGGCCCCGGCGGTGCGAGGAGTGGATGAAGGCCCGGGGGCTGCTCAAGCCTGGCGAGAAGGGCTGATCCACGATCGCCGATGAGTGATCAAGGGGCCGCATCGCGACGGGCGTCGCCGAGCAGGTCGGCGACGCCCAGCTCGGCCGCCCAGAGGTCGAGATAGCCCTGGTCGAGCCGCTCGCCCTGGACCCTCATCACGCCCAGCACGTCCAGCCATTGCCGTTCGGACGCCTGATTGCCGAGGCGATACCCCTCCAGCTTGAGGAGGATGGTATCCTCGGCCGAGATCATGACGAGGGGAGAGTTGGTGTCGCCGGGCATCTCGACCGCCGATCGACGACGCAGGACGGATCGATCAAATGGCAAATCTTTACTCACAAATACGTCGACCTTGAACCCGGCGATCGTATTGATGATATTGAAAGTCCGACGTCCGCGGACCGCCTCCCTGACGGCCTCCAGGCTAACGTAATAGTCCGGCCCGAAGCTCGCGACGAGGTCGGCTTCCCTCCCGGTAAACGGCTCGACAGTCAGGTCGGCGTCGCGGGTCGATCGGGGCTCGCCGTGGTAGGAACTGGCCCAGGAACCACCCAGGGCATGGGCGATCCCCAGTCGGTCGAACGCGCCGACCACTTCTCGGACGACATCCAGATTGTCCAGGGGCCGATCCATCAACTCGTCTCCGACGGACAACCAGGGGCCAGAGCCCAGCCGGATGAGATTCCAGGAGGACCGGATCTGGTCGCGAGTCGCTCGGGGCTCTCGCTTCCGGAAGCCCGCCTCGTGCAGATCACGCTCAGCCCGATAGTCGGCCGCCTGCAAGCGCAACTTGCGAACGGGCGTCATCCGTCGATAGACGTCGGCGAGGACCCGAAGCGCTTCGTCCGAGGTATCGGTCATTCCGACCCGCTTCATGGCAAGCCTCCCGACCTCCCATTCTATCAGTCGCGGCTCGCCTGGGAAGCCGGGGCGGCGGGCTTTCCCCTGGCCCCGAGATCGAAGGGTTCCAGGGTATTGGGGCCGGGCCGGATCGAGGCCCTGAGGCCGGAAGATCCGGGGTCGGCATACCGCCCGCGGAGCAGGTCGGGCGCGACCTTCGGGGCGTCCTTCCGGGCGAAGTCGATCGAGTCGGATCGGGCCGGGGTCGAGATGGCGACCCGGTAGTCGCCGGCCGGTGCGCCCTCGGACGCCACGGTCGAGCCGGGCAGGAACGTGGACAGGCGGAACCGGCCCTCCTGGTCGGTCCGGGCCATCGGGACGGGGGCCTCCTCGTCGGCCGATGCCGGCCGGAAGGTCACCTGGACGCCGGGCAGCGGCTTGCCCTGGAGGAGGACCTGACCGCCCGCCGGATGGAGGGGGAACCGCCCCGGGTCCGACCCTCCGCAACCGGCCAGGGCGGCCGGGAGTCCGCCGACGATCAGGGTCGCGAGGGCCTGTCGATGGGTGAGCATGGAGACCTCGGATCGATCAATAAGAATCGGACGAAATGACCTCGCCGCCGTTGTAGCTGATCAGCGCGGCCATGACGCTCGGGGCGGTCGTCGCCTTGACGAAGTGGACCGAGCCGTCGGCGAAGACGTGGTTGGCCCCGCCGGGATGGAAGGCGTAGATCTCGTTGTTGCTGCTGTAGTTGGTGTGCTCCTTGCTGCCGTCGCCGTCGATGTAGAACTCGCTCCCGTAGTCGGCCCAGCCCGCGCCCGAGCCTTCGTTGTCCTGGGTCGGCGGCGTGCCGTTCCGATACCAGGGATAGCTGACGCCGTACTGGAGCTGCCTCCCGCCGACGTAGAAGTTGGGCCGGCCGGCGTCCTCGGAGTACATGATGGTGTTCGAGGTGCCGTCGGTGACCTCGGCGATCCGCCGGAGGTAGTTCCCCTTGAGCATGCCCCGGACGATCTGGCCCGGCGGGTGGGGGACCTTGTTCGCATCGAGCCAGCTGCTGTCGATCCCGTCGGCGATGGCGTAGTCGCCCGCGGCCAGCGTGTAGGTCTGGCCGTCCAGCGAGCTGACGAAGGGCATGGTCCGCAGGCCCGGGGCCGATGGGCAGACCATGAAGTTGAGCTGGGTGCCGATCGCCGTCGAGTTCGGCATCGAGGCGAAGGCGACCGAGAGATTGTAGCTGTTGGAGAGGGCCGACTGTTCGATGAAGGGCATGATCAGCGGGACCCAGGCATGGATGTTATAAGGATAATCGCACACGTCGCCCAGTTGCTTGGGGCAGGGGGGGATGTAGTTGGGATTGTCGGCGGGGAGCAGATTCGCCCCGCCGAGGAACTCCTCGCGGATCGCCCAGGTCGGCGCGAAGAAGTTGCGAGTCCCCTCGAAATTATGGCTGGCCAGCCCGAGCTGCTTGAGGTTGTTGATGCACTGGGCCCTGCGGGCGGCCTCGCGGGCGGCCTGGACCGCCGGCAGCAGCAGCGAGATCAGGACGGCAATGATCGCGATCACCACCAGCAGCTCGATCAGCGTGAAGCCGGGGCGACGGTATCCCGGGGGGCGCAGGGGAGCTTTCAAGGGATCAGTCCTGGTTGATGCACGGGGAGCGGCAGGATTAAGCCGACGAATCCGTTATATCAATCAGCCGTGACTTTCGCGCGAAATCCCCGCCAAGTTCCCGAGAGGATTGCCCGGGATCTCCTCGCATCGGCCGGGTGGGGAATTTATCCTGGCCCGAGATCGTCGAGGGTCGACGGCCGATCGGGGCAGGGGATGAGACGCCATGAAATCGACAAATGCCGGCCTACTAATGACGATGGTCCTCGCGGCGACCGCGACCGGGTCCGAGGATCCGGGCCGATCCGAGGTCCGGCGCGAAGGCGACCGAGCGACGATGACCTGGCCCGCCGCGCCGGGGGAGTCGGGCCGATTGACGCTGGACCTCCGCCCCGGATCGCCGCTCTTCGAACGGATCGAGATCCTCGAGGACGCCTCGGGGCGGGCGGCCACCCTGGCCGAGCGGGTCGAGCCTTCGACCTTCGTGGTCGTCGGTAGCCGCGAGAACCCGCCGCCGATCCCCCCGGAGATGAGCGTCTTCAACGTCTTCTTCGACAACCCCGCGAAGCGTCCCCACCGGGCCTTCGCCTCGACCTTCGGGGGCAAGACACTTCGCGTCCTATCCGAGGGCCGGCGAGGGTCGGTGGCCATCGGCCCGATCGAGGTCGGGCCGTTCCGGGGCGAGCTGGTTATCACGACCTACGCCGGGGCCCGGCTGGTCCACGTCGAGGCCGTGGTGTCGACCCTCGAGGATCGGACGGCCTACCTCTACGACGCCGGGCTGATCGGCCGGGAGCCCATCGGTCGGAGCCTGGCCTGGGTCGACACCGAAGGGGAGATCCATCGAGAGCCGGTCGCCCCGGACGCCCCCGACCGGTCCGAGGCGGTCCGGCACCGGGCGATCGTCGCCGAGTCCGGGGGGGGTTCGCTGGCCTGCTTCCCGCCCCCGCATCAATACTTCTTCCCGCGAGACGACACCGACAACCTGAAGACCGCCTGGCACGGCCGGGGGCATCGGGGGCTGGCCCCGGGCTTCGGGATCGGGATCGGCCAGCACGAGACCGGCGGGGGCAACTTCTCGCCCTGGGTCAACGCCCCGCCCGGCACCGAGCAGCGCCTCGGGGTCTTCTACCTCCTGAGCCGCGAGCCGGCCGAGGGGGCGATCCGCGAGGCCCTCCGGTTCACCCACGGCGACCGCTTCCCCGAGCTTCCCGGCCGCAAGGTCTTCACCAGCCACTGGCACATGGCCTTCACCGTCGAGGCCATGAGGCAGAAGGCCGAAGGGATCCGCCCCTTGCCCATCCCCGAACTCGTCGAGGTCTTCAAGGGACTGGGCGTCGACGCCGTCCACGCCGCCGAGTTCCACGGCGACGGGCACCCCGGCGACCCCGGCCCGATCCGGCTCCCCGAACTGGCCGCGATGTTCGAGGAATGCCGACGCCTCTCCGACGAGAAGCTCCTGATGATCCCGGGCGAGGAGGCCAACCTCTACCTCGGCCCGAGGGAGCCCGGCCGGAATCCCGGCCACTGGCTCGCCATGTTCCCGAAGCCCGTCTACTGGACCATGAAGCGCGGCCCCGGCCAGCCGTTCGTCGAGAACGACCCGACCTACGGGACCGTCTACCACGTCGGCGACACCGAAGACATGTTCAAGCTCTTGAATCAAGAGCACGGCCTGGCCTGGACCGCCCATCCCCGGATCAAGTCGTCGAACTTCGCGCCCGACATCTATCGGGACGAGGATTTCTTCCGGGGCGATTCCTGGCTCGGGGCCGCCTGGAAGGCGATGCCCGCCGACCTGTCTCGCCCCCGACTGGGCGAGCGCGGCCTCGACCTGCTCGACGACATGAGCAACTGGGGCGCGAGGAAGATCCTGCTGGGCGAGGTCGACACCTTCAAGCTCGCCCGGAGCCACGAAGTTTACGGACATATGAACGTGAACTATGTCCGGCTGGACCGGCTCCCCCGGTTCGACGAGGGGTGGCAGCCGATCCTGGACGCCCTCCGCGCCGGGCGATTCTTCGTGACGACCGGCGAGGTCCTGATCGAGTCGGCCACGATCGGCGGGAGCGAGGCAGGGCAGGCCTTGAAGGTCGGGAAGGGGGATCGCCCCGAGGTCCGGGTCGAGCTGTCCTGGACCTTCCCGCTCCGATATGCGGAGGTCGTCTCCGGCGACGGCCGGGGGGTCTATCGTGAGCGGATCGACCTGTCCGACACCCCGCCGTTCGGCCGGCGGACCCTGACCTTCCGGCCCGAGTTGGAGGGCCGGACCTGGGCCCGATTCGAGGTCTGGGACGTCGCGACCGACGGCGCATTCACGCAGCCGGCCTGGATCGATCGGGAGGACTAGCGAGAGTCCAGGCCCCGCGACGGAATCATCGCGGGGCCGGCGGATCGCTCACTTGGGGGCCGGAGCGGGGGTCGGGGGCGGCGGGGGCATGGGGGCCTTCTCGTCGTTGTTATAGCCCACACCCTCGAACGCGTCGGCCGGGGCGTTCGCGTCGACCGGGGTCGCGGCGGCGGTCGCGGTCGCGTTGGGATCGGCCGAATCGTCGCGGAGCTTGGTCAGCATCGGATAGAGCGTCGTGTAGATCTGACGCTGGGCGGGCGTGGTGGCCGCCCCGAAGCGGAGATTGTAGGCGGCCATGAATCCCAGGAGATCGCCCAGGGTGGCCTCGGGCCGATTCTCGACGCCGGCCAGCAGCACGTTGACGGCGGGCGTCTCCAGCATCGAGGCCAGGCCGTGGGCGGCCTTGAGATACTTGGTCGCCTCGTTCCGCTGACTCGAATTCCGGGGATAGACGGTCTCGACCTTCTTCTGGAGGTCCACCAGCATCGCCTGGAGCTTGTCGATCGTGGCCGGGTCGTGCTTGCCGCCGTCCGCGCCCTGCTTGCGGAGCTCGTCGGCGACGGCCTTGATCTCGACGCGGTCCTTGGCGAACTCGGGCGTCTTCAGGCTCGGGGGCGGGCCGCCGTCCATGAGCTGGTGGACGCTGGTCGAGATGGCCGCCGAGGCGTACGAGAAGGGGATGTTGCGGATCATGTCGCCGCCGAGCTTGACCTTATGGCCATAGTAGACGGACTTGGAGAACCCCCTCGGATCCATCATCTCATCCAGGACGACGTTCAGGGCGTCGCCCCGGCTGATATCGACCGTGGTGGGGTTGTCCCGGAGCCGCGTCCGGATGGCGTTGAAGTCGGCCTGGCTCCGCTTCTCGTCGCGGGCCATCTTGGCGTGCCAGACCTTGGCGCTTTGCACGCGGGAGTCGTAGATGTACTGATTCCACCGCATGGCCGTGTCGGCGTTGATCGAGCGGGCCTGCGACGTGTCCAGATTGTACTGACCGGCGCCCATGGCGTAGACGCCCGCACCCCGGGCCATGTCTCCCTGCGGGGTCTGACCGCCGCCATATCCGCCGCCCCAGTAGCCCCCGCCGTAGAACTGGGCCCGGGCCGGGGTGCCGGTCAAGGCCAGCCCGACGGCGACCGCGCCGATCCAGCGATAGTTGCAAGTCACGGGAATCTCTCCGGTGTCAATTAAGAGGAGCTTGCCCCCGGCCGACTCCGACGGGGATAGGGCGATACGAGTCGCTGCCCTATGCCCCGGTCGCTGGGCTTCCGGGATTACATCGAGGTGCGGCCTCGCATCCACTATTCTAGCATAGGAGAATCGCGACGACGCCTCAAATGAATTTCGGGAAGTCTGGGTGCTCCGGGAAATTCTTGAGGCCGTCCCTCTCTCCGGTCCGCCACCGGCCGGGTCAGCTCCTCCGGAAAGCCGGGGAGATCCGGGAGTTGCCCGGGCCACGATGGTCTCGACGCGCGGGGACTTCCCGACTAGAGTGCAAGTCCGAGGGGTCGTCGCCTCGCACCCGCCGTCCGCCGCCCAATGCTCCGGAGAGCCCCCCGTGATACGGTCGATCGTCCCGCTCGGCGTCGCGATCCTGCTCGGCCTGGCCCCGCCCTCGAAAGCCGGGCCTCCCTTCGAGCTGGTCGACGGCGACCGGGTCGTCCTGATCGGCGGGACCTTGATCGAGCGGGACCAGTCGCACGGCTATCTGGAGACCCGGCTGACTCGCCGCTATCCCGACCGGTCCATCACCTTCCGGAATCTCGGCTGGAGCGGCGACACGGTCGAAGGCCCCTCCCGGGCCCGCTTCGGGACCACGACCGACGGCTTCCAGCACCTCCGGGATCACGTCCTGGCGCTCAAGCCCACGGTGATCATCCTGGGCTACGGGGCGAACGAGTCCTTCGAGGGCAAGGCGGGGCTCCCGAAGTTCCTCCAGGACCTCGACCACCTCCTGGCGACCATCGAGCCCTCGAAGGCCCGGCTGGTCTTCCTCGCCCCCAACCGCCAGGAAGACCTCGGCCCGCCGCTGCCCGACCCGACCCGGCACAACGCCGACCTGGCCCTCTACCGAGATGCCCTCAAGGCCGTGGCCGAGGAACGAGGGGCGGCGTTCGTTGATCTGTTCGAGCTGTTGCCCGATGGGGCCAAGGCCACGCCCCCACGGCCCCTGACGACCAACGGGATCCACCTCACCCCCTACGGGTACTGGAGGATGGCGGCGGCGGTCGAGGAGGCCCTGTTCCCCGGGCCCAAGCCCCCGGCCCCCGACGAGCCCGCAGAGCACCCCCTGTGGTTCTCCCCGGTGGGCGCCGAACTCGGGCAGATCCCCGGAGGCTACCGGCTCCGGGACCATCGGTTCGCGACCCTCCCGCCGCCGCCCCCGCCCGATGGAGGGCCCGACCTCCCGCGCGGGGGTTACCTGTTCCGCCTCGGCGACACGGAACAGGGCCGCTATTCCCTGAAGGTGGATGGACGGGCCGTCGCGACGGGGGATCGCGAGGCCTGGGCGTCCGGGATCGTGGTCCGGCAGGGCCCTGAGTTCGACCAGGTCGAGGCGCTCCGATCGGCGATCAACGCCAAGAACGAACTTTACTTCTATCGGTGGCGACCGCAGAACGAGACCTACCTCTTCGGCTTCCGGAAGCACGAGCAGGGGCAGAACGCCCGGGAGATCCCCGAGTTCGACCCGCTGGTCGCCGCCCGGGAGGCCGAGATCGCCCGGCTCCGCGTGCCCGTCCCGCATCTTTATGAGTTGACCCGTGAAGGCGAGGTGGGCCGGTGATGACGACCAGCGACCGGACGATGACGACCGGGGCCCAAGGTGGTCCCCACTTCCCCCTGGGCCGGGATGGATCGGGATCGCCCCCGAAGCCCCCGACCCGACCGGGTCGTGAGTTGCCCCCCTGGCGACGCTGGGCCCGGAAGGGCCTGCTCCTGGGCGGGGCGATCGGGCTCGGGGCGTTCTTCCCCTACCAGAAGAACGTCCCGATCGTGGACACCGACGCCGAGGCCGAGCGCCGGACGTTCGAGGTCGCCGAGGGGTTCGAGGTCAACCTCTTCGCCGCCGACCCGCTCCTGGCCAAGCCGATCCAGATGAACTTCGACGCGGCGGGCCGCCTCTGGGTCGCCAGCTCCGAGGTCTACCCCCAGATCAAGCCCGGCCAGGTCGCCAACGACAAGATCGTCGTCCTGGAGGATGTCGACAACGACGGCAAGGCCGAGAAGACGACCGTCTTCGCCGACGGGCTCCTGATCCCCACGGGGGTCGAGCCCGGCGACGGCGGGGCCTACGTGGCCAACAGCACCGAGCTGCTCCACCTGGCCGATCTCGACGGCGACGGCAAGGCCGACACCCGGAAGGTGGCCCTCTCCGGCTTCGGGACCGAGGACACCCACCACATCCTCCACACCCTGAGGTGGGGCCCCGATGGGATGCTCTACTTCAATCAGTCTATCTACATCCATAGCCACATCGAGACCCCCTGGGGCGTCCGGAGGCTCGGCGGCGGCGGGATCTGGCAGTTCCGCCCCGAATCGGCCTGGCTCGACATTTTCGCGCGGGGATGGGTCAACCCCTGGGGCCACCACTTCGACCGCTGGGGGCAGTCGTTCGCCACCGATGGCGCGGGGGGCAAGGGGATCAACTACGTCCTGCCCGGGGCCTCCTACGACACCGCCGTCGGCGCGACCCGGATCCTGGACGGCCTGAATCCCGGGAGCCCCAAGTACTGCGGGGCCGAGATCGTCAGCGGGCGGCATCTGCCCGAGGACTGGCAAGGGAACATCCTGACCAACGACTTCCGGGCCAACAACGTCCGCCGGTTCGTCCTCTCCGACGACGGGGCGGGCTACGCCTCCACGAACCTCCCCAACCTGATCACCACCCGCTACCCGGCCTTCCGACCCATCGACATCAAGATGGGTCCCGATGGGGCGATCTACATCGCCGACTGGTACAACCCGATCATTCAGCACGGCGAGGTCGACTTCCGCGACCCCCGCCGCGACCACACCCGAGGGCGAATCTGGCGGGTCACCGCCAAGGACCGCCCCCTGGTCGAGAAGCCCAACCTGGTCGGTGCCACCGATGAACAACTCCTGGAGTTCCTGAGGGCACCCGAGGACTGGACCCGCCACTTCGCCAAGCGAGTCCTCAAGGAGCGAGGCCCTTCGGCCCTGCCCGCGCTGGCCGCCTGGGTCGAGAAGCTGGACCCGGCCGATCCCGAGTTCGAGCACCTGAGGCTCGAAGGGCTCTGGTGCTACCAGACCCTCAACGTGGTCGAGCCCAAGCTGCTCGATCAGGTCCTCAACTCGCCCGACCCCCGGGCCCGGGCCGCCGCCGTCCGGGTGACGCAGGACTGGCTGGCGAAGCTCGACGACCCGTTCGGCCGGCTCGCCGCCAGGGTGGTCGACGAGCATCCGAGGGTCAGGCTGGAGGCCGTCCGGACGCTCGGGCATGCCCCCGAGTCGCGGGCCGCCGAGATCGCCCTGCGGGCGTTGGAGCGGCCGGTCGACAAGTTCCTGGACTACGCCCTCTGGCTCACGATGCGCGACCTGGAGCCGTTCTGGATGCCGACGCTCCGCGAGGGGCGATTCGACTACGGGGGCGACACCCGCCGCCTGGTCTTCGCGCTGGAAGCGGTGGGATCGCCCACCGTGGTCGGCCCGCTGGTCGATGCGCTCAAGGCCGGCAAGATCGCCCCGGGCGAGGAAGACCGGGTCCGGGCCCTGATCGCCACCCTGGGCGGCCCGCCCGAGCTGGGGATGATCCTCGACCTGGCAGTGGCCAACGACACGCCCGAGGCCCGCCGAGGCCCGCTCCTTGAGGCCCTGGCCCAGGCCGCCCGCCAGAGGAAGACCACCCCTTCGGGCGACCTCGCCCGGGTGGGCCCGCTCCTCGGGTCGGCCGAATCCGCCACCCAGGCCGCCGCCGCGAAGGCCGTCGGGCTCTGGAAGGTCGAGCCGCTCCGGGGCAAGCTCGAAGGACTGGCCCGCGACCCGAAGACTCCCGAGGCCGCCCGGACCGCGGCCATCGAAGGGCTGGCCTCGATGGGCGGGGATGCGTCCCGCGACGCCCTCGCCGCCCTCGCCGCCGCCCCTTATCCGGCCTCGACGCGACTCCAGGCGGTCGCCGCGCTGGCCTCGATCGACCTGAAGCTGGCCGCCGAGCGGGCCGTGCCCGCGCTGGCCGAGGCGGGCGAGGTCGACCCCTCGGCGACCTTCGAGGCCTTCACCAACCGCCAGGGTGGCCCCGCCGCCCTGACCTCGGCGCTGGGGGGGAAGACCCTGCCGATGGCGGTGGCCAAGGCCGGGTCGCAGATCGCCTCGATCGCGGGGCGTCCCGACTCCGCCCTGATCGAGGCCCTGAACCGATCGGGAGGCTCATCCACCGGGCCTCGGAACTGGACCCCCGCCGAGCGGACCGCCCTGCTGGCCGAGGTGGCCCGCAAGGGGAACCCCGCCCGGGGCGAGCTGGTCTTCCGGCGGGCCGAGGCCCAGTGCCTGAAGTGTCACGCCGTCGCCGGGGCCGGGGGCAGGGTCGGTCCCGGGCTGGAAAGCATCGGGGCCAGCGCACCCGTGGATTACCTGCTCGACTCGCTGGTCGAGCCCAACAAGGCGGTCAAGGAAGGGTATCACTCCACGGTCATCGCCACCGGCGACGGCCGGGTCCTGACCGGCCTGAAGGTCCGCCAGACCCCGACCGAGGTGGTCCTCCTGGACGCCGAAGGGCGGGAGGTCGCGATCCCGGCCGATGCCATCGACGAACAGAAGCCGGGCGGCTCCCTGATGCCCGCCGGCCTGACCGACGCCCTGACCCGCGCCGAGCTGGTCGACCTGGTCCGGTTCCTCTCCGAGATGGGCAAGTCCGGCCCCTACGCCGTCTCGCCCCAGGCCCGCCTGGTCCGCCGCTGGCAGGTCCTGGAGCCCCCGGTCATCGCCCCGAAGGGGGTCGACCCGCTCGACGCCCTGGCCACCGACCCCTCGATGACCTGGAACCCGGCCTACTCCAAGGTCTCCGGCGAACTCCCGACCGACGCCCTGGCGACGGTCCCCTTCCGGATCTCCGCCGCCCGGATCGGCCTGGCGAGGGCCGAGGTCGAGGTGTCCACCCCCGGCAAGGTCCGGCTCAGTCTGGCCCCGCTCCCCGGGATCGTCGCCGCCTGGCTCGACGGACGCCGGATCGAGACGAAGCCCGAGGTCGACCTCGACCTGACCGCCGGCCGACACACCCTCACCTTCGCCCAGGCCGCCGAGCCGGGCGGCCAAGGCCTCCGGGTCGAGTTGAAGGAAGTGCCGGGTTCACCCGCGCGGGCCCAGGCGGTCGTGGGAAGATAGCCCAAGGGCAAAAGGAATCCCCCTCACCCCAACCCTCTCCCGGGGGGGAGAGGGGGCCAAAAAAGTCCCTCTCCCCCCGGGAGAGTGTGGTCGGAGGCCGGGTGAGGGTGTCCTCCGATCCGCCCGGCGGGCTTGGCCGCGATCCGGCCCCATCGACGGACGAGCGGCGATCGCCCCCCGCGATGATCGGGGGAGCGTCGCCGCTCGAACCGGCTTCCGGGATGTCCTGCGGGTTGCCCGGGCCCGCTCATACCCAATTGCCTGAATGAGTGGCTCTTGTAGGGTCCGCTCTGCGGGCCGTATCTCCGGTATCCAATAAAGGATACGGCCCGCAGAGCGGACCCTACAATTGTCTATTGATCCGGGAGATTCGGTATTACTTGGCCTTGGCGGCCGCCTTGGCGTTCAGCTTCATCCGGAGTTCGGCGATCTTGGGGGCGATCACCGTCGCGCAGTACGGGTTCTTGTTGGCGTTGTTCCGGAAGTAGTTCTGGTGGTACTTCTCGGCGGGGTAGAACTTGGCGAGCGGGACGAGCTGGGTGACGATCGGGTCGCGGTAGAGGCCCGAGGACGTGACCTTCTCGTAGGACTTCTGGGCGAGCTTCTTCTGCTCCTCGTTGTGGTAGAGGATGATCGAGCGATACTGGGGCCCGACGTCGGGGCCCTGGCGATCCTGGGTGGTCGGGTCGTGGCAGATCCAGAAGATGTCCAGCAGGTCGTCATAGGAGACGACGTTGGCGTCGTACTGGATGGTGACGACCTCGGCATGGCCGGTCAGGCCGGTGCAGACCATCTCGTAGGAGGGCTTGGCGACGTTGCCGCCGGCGTAGCCCGAGACCACTTCCTTCACCCCCTTGACCCGCTCGAAGAACGCTTCGAGGCACCAGAAGCAGCCGCCGCCGAAGGTCGCGTACTCGATCTTGGGCCCGACCTTCTCGGGCTTCTCGGCGTCGGTCTTGTCCTTGGGAGTCTCGGCCGGGTCGGCCTTCTTGGCGTCTTCGGTCTTCGGGGTGGCGGGGGCGGGGGCCGGGTCCTTCGAGGGTTCCTGGGCCGGGACGAGGGCCGCGAGGCCGAAAACGGCCGCGATTCCGAGGGAAGACGCCAGGATACGCAAGGTCATGGCTGAGGCCCTTCGAGTGTCCGCCCCGGTCAGGCCGGGTCCGGAAGGATGAAGGCGATCCGGCGGGACACCCCGCCCGATGAGGCCAGATACGACGCCGGGGCCCGACTTGTGCGGTCGGTCGCCCGGCGCGGCATCTCTTTGCCTTATAGATACCGATGATCCCAAAGTCCAGCGAATCCGACCACCCCGGGCGATTTCCCGCGATCGACCGGCCGGGCTTGACCGGCAACCGAGGCTCGATAAAGTACGCCCGGACCACTCCGGATGTGACCGACGGGAAAGGAAGCCCGCCCTTGTCCTCGAACCCCTCGCCCCCCCGGCCCTCGCGGCTCCGGGCCCGCCTCCGTCGGTTGAGCATCGCCGCGCTGATGATCGCGAGCCTGACCACCTTCGTCTTCCGCAACTCGTTGTTTCGAGAGAATTTCGGCGTCGTCGACGAGGGTCGGGTCTACCGGAGTGCCCAGCCGACGGCCGGCCTCCCGGCCCTGGTGGCCTCGAAGGGCCTGGCCACGATCCTCAACCTCCGGGGCGGCTCCGACGCCAACCCCTGGTACGCCGACGAGGTCGCCGCGACCCGGAAACTCGGCATCGACTTCTACGACCTGCCGATGATCGCCACCGTCCGTCCGACCCGCAAGCAACTGCTGACGGTCCTCGACGTCCTGGACCGCTGCAATTATCCGCTCCTGATCCACTGCAAGTCCGGCTCCGACCGGACCGGCCTGGTCAGCGCACTCTACCTGATGTCCCGCAAGGGGATGCCTCCCGAGCGGGCCGAGGACGCGTTCTCCCTGTATTATGGACACGTCCCGATCCTCGGGACCCGCCACCTCCACGAGCCCTTGCACGAATACGCCGACTGGCTGAAGTCGCGGAAGCTGGACCACACCCCCGGACGGTTCCGGAACTGGGTCGCCCACGAATACCGGGCCGCCGACCCGCTCGTCGAGCTGGTCCCCCTGCCGACCGGCCCACGGCCCCCGAGGGCCTCTCGCCTGACCGGTCGACCGTCCGGCTCGGTCGCTCGCTGACCGATCGGGAAAGTCCCCGCAGGGCAGGGCGAGCCCGGCCCTGCGGGAGGCGTCAGGTCAATTGCCCGGCGGCTCGATCTGGGGCCCCTGGAGGATGTAGTTCCAGAGGGCCTCGATCTGCCGGTCGGCCTTGCCTTCCAGGATCGTGGGCAGGACCGAGTTCTCGCCGTTGAAATAGGTGGGCATCTTGGTCTCGGGCTCGACGCGGATCGGCGATCGCGCCCAGCGCTCGAAGTAGCCCCGGCGGAGCCGCTCGCGGGTCCTCATGAAGTTGATCCCGGGAGCCTCGAACACCCCGACGGCGGCCACCTTGCCGATGTTGTGGCAGCTCACGCAGTTCAGGCCGCTGTTCTTGACGAGCTGCTTGGCCACGGGGATGAGCGCGGGGTCCGACGCCGGGTCGGGCGGGCTGGTGGCCGGGAACCCGTGCTCCAGTGCGAGGCCGACAGCCAGCCCTTCGGCGCGGGCCGGGAAGGCGGGCATCCTCGCCCGGAGGTAGGGCCGGGGCTTGTAGTCGACCTTCCCCGCGATGAACGAGGCGGCCCACTCGGGCTTGAGCTTCTCGCCGATCCAGGTCAACGACGGCCGGACCTGATCGGCGGGGTAGGGTAGCCCGTCCGGGTCCTTCTCCTCCTGAGGGGCGTCGATCAGGAGCTTGTCGGTCTCGACCTTCCGCTCGGACCAGAGGTCGTCGTACCCGTCGCGTTTGTGGCAGGCGATGCAGTTCAGGGCCTTCACCTGACGCTCGGCGAATTCCGGGGCACAGTCGCGACTCAGCGAGTCGAGCCCCGCCTTCGCGATGGCCTGGACCGCCCGGACCGACTCCTCGGGCAGGCCGAAGTCGGGGGCCTTCCGGCCGGGCTCGCCGGTCGGGGCGAGGCAGCCGGCCGACCACTTCTCGGGCGTGATCGCGGCGAACGGTGTGGCCTTCAGACCCTCGACTGGCGGGAGGGCGTGGCAGCTCGCGCAGCCGGTCGAGGCGAAGAGGGCCTGGCCCCGGGCGGGATCTCCGGCGGGCTGGTCGGGCCGGGCGAGATCCTTCATCGGGGGCGAGGTCACATAAGCGGCCAGGTGCGCGGCCTCGTCGGCCGAGAGGTGGAAGTCCGGCATCTTGATCCAGGCGTAATGCCGGTCGGGCTTCTGGAGGAAGGCGACCAGGGCCTTCGGCTTCCACTTGGCCCCGACGAACCGGAGCGAGATCCGGTCGGCCTGGGCGTTGGGGGCGTCGACGTCCGGCAAAGAGTGGCAGCCGACGCAGCCAAGGTAGGCGAAAAGTCGCCCGCCCTGCTCGGGATCACCCTGGGGCTCGGGGTCTCCGACGGGCTCGGTGCCGAGGGTCGACAGGTAGGCGGCGATGTCGCGGCTCGGGCCTTCGGGCTGGTCGTGGAGCATCTTCGGCATGGTGCTGGCGGGCCGGAATGCCTTCGGGTCCTCGATCCATCGGGCCATCCAGTCGAGCCGGAGCCTGGCCCCGGCGTCGGCCAGGTTGGGGGCGTCGGTGGCGAGTTCGGGCATGCTCCCCGGGCCTCCGACGGGCGAATCGGGGGCGTGGCACTTCAGGCAACGAAGCCCGGCCAGCAGCGATCGGCCTTCGCGGAGCCGGGTGCCGACGGTCAGGGCCTGGATCTCGATATCCCGAGCCAGGGCGATCGGCGGGATCGGCTCGCGGGGGAAATCCCCCTCCGACGCCCACGAGAGCCGGACCAGCGCGTCCCCCTCGGCGGGGCTCTCATAGGTCACGACCAGCTTGTTGGCCCCCTTGCGGAGCCGGGCCGGCTTGCCGGTCGCCTTCGAGAGGTCGTCGCCCGACCCCTTGAGGGCCACCTTGCCGTTGACCTCGACCTGGATCGTCCCGCGACCTTCGGCCGAGAACTCGAACTCGCTCCGGAACGGGACGGCGAGATCCCCCTCCCAGACCGCGCGGAACGGCCCGGCCGGCAGGAATGGCGAAGGGGGAGTCCCCGCCGGGACCCCGAGGGCGATGATCCGGGCCGGTCGGGTATCGGTGAGATCCCCCCGAGAGAGCGTCAGGGCCAGCCCCGGCGCCTTGCCGGGGTCGAGGCGCGGGCCTCGCTGTGGCTTCTCGTCATCGTCGTCATCGTCGTCGAGAATGGGGGCAGCCAGGGGATGGGCCAGGGTCGGAGGGGGAGAGTGGAAGGCCAGGATGAGCAGGGCCGAGAGGCCGAGGATGGCGGCTTGATAACCTCGCATGGGAAAAAGGCGACTCCATATAGACAAAAACATGATGTACTGAAAACCATTCCCCCCTCTCCCCCTGGGAGAGGGGCCGGGGGTGAGGGGCATCGACCTACGAGTGGCTTGAATCCGGAGATCTTTCGGCCTGTCACCGGCCAATCGGGGGACCCTCACCCCGGCCCTCTCCCGGAGGAAGACGGAGGGACAAAGAAAAGGGAAGCGGGCGTCACTCGTTCTTCGGTGGGCATCGCGACCGGCATGCTTGAAAGATGCATTCCATCATTTCATCCAAGTTCGCCGGGATGTCATTGTTGAAAAATCGCAAGACCTTCAATCCATGACTCTCCAGCCAATCTTGTCGTCGCCGATCCTGCTCCTCGCGGCCGAAATGGCTCTCGCCATCCAGTTCGATCACCAGACGAGCCGCGTGGCAGTAGAAATCGGCGATGAATGGCCCGAGGAGATGCTGGCGTCGGAACTTGTACCCGACGAATCGGCGATTCCTCAACTCGTGCCAGAGGCGGGATTCGGCGGTGGTCTGGTCCTTTCGGAGCTGACGGGCCCGGTGAATCGGTGTTGGGTCGTCGCTCATAAGATCACGCCTATCGCCCTCACCCCAGCCCTCTCCCAAGGGGAGAGGGACCAGAAAGAAGACTCCCTCTCCCCAACTCTCTCCCAGAGGGAGCGGGAACCAAGGAGGAGCCCCCGACCGTCGGGGGCTCCTCCGCGTCCGATCAAGGCACGTAATTGATGGTGTTATAAACCTCCACCGGGACCCGCTGGCCGTCGGCGGACCGGAGCCGGCCCCGGATCCTCATCTGCATGACGGGCTTGAGGTCCTCGATCTCCAGGGTGACGGTCTTGCCGTCCTCGGAGAGCTTGGCCGACTCGATCTTCACCTCGTCGTGGCCCTTCTTGAGCGACTTGGTCAGCTCGGCGATCGCCGGGGCGTTGGCGGCGGGGTCGAGGCGGAGCCGGTTCAGCTCGCGGACCTTGGCCTGGAAGTCGGGCGTCTCGGCCGAGTAGTCGTCCGATCCGTACTCGCTGCACCAGAGGTAGTTCCACCGCTCGACCTCGTAGGCGTCGGGGTCGGTGGCATCCTCGGGGTCGAGCTTGTCGGTGAAGGTCAGCTCCAGGCCGGTCTTGATCACCTTCAGGCCGGTGACCATGTTCGCGGGCTCGCCGGTGTAGCGGACCCTCTGGAAGCAGGCGTCCTGCGCGGCGCTGGACTGCCAGCCCCGGAGCCCGGCGATGTAGAGCTGGCCGTCGACCGGGTTGAACCTCGGCCGCATGATCCCGCTCAGGAAGTTGACCGGGAATTTGACCACGCCGCCCTGGATGTGGTCGTCCTGCTGGTCGATCAGGGCGAGGTAGAGCGAGCAGGTCCCGTAAGAGGTGTGCAGGAGCCGGCCCTGGAACGGCCCCCAGCGGTCGCTGGTGACCCAGGCCTGGCCGCCCCCGGAGTTGTCCACGTCCTTGGGGAACCAGCAGATCGGCTCGTCGTAGATGGTCGGCATCTCGTCGCGGTGGGCGAGGTCGACGACCCCGTAGAAGCCGCCGGGCTTGACCAGGTTCAGGCGGCACTTGGGCATCCAGGTCCCTTCGTTGTCGCCGCTGGTGACCTGGCCCTCGGGGCCGACGCCGATCCCGTTGGGGGCCCGGAAGCCGGTCGCGTAGTTCACCAGGGTCTTGCCGTCCTTGTAGACCTTCATCAAGGTCCCGCTGTTGGCGGCGATGGTGTCGAAGCCCCGGCCGCCTCCCTTGACCGGGCCGGCCTTGGAGAAGTAGAAGTTCCCCTCGGGGTCGGTCTGGAGGTCGAAGGCGAACTCGTGGAAGCCGGTGGTCACGGCCATGTCGTGGTTGAAGGCCTCGTAGAAGTCGGCCTCGCCGTCGCCGTCGAGATCGGTCAGGCGGGTGATCCCGTCGCGCCCCAGGACATAGACCTGTTCGTCCACGATCCTCAGGCCAAGCGGCTGGAAGAGGCCGGCCGCCATCCGCTTCCAGGTGAGCTTCTCCAGCGTCTTGTCGATCCCGGTCACGGTCCAGACGTCGCCGCTCCACGTCGAGAGCGCGGCGGACGTCCCGTTGGCGAAGAAGTCCATCCCGCCGAAGCGGATCCACGAGTTGTACGGGTTCTGGTCGGGGGCGGTGATGGTATCTACGACGTAAGCGCCCTCTCCGGTCCCGAGCTGGCCCTTGGTCTCGACCGTCTCTTTCCACTCCGACGGCCCGCCCTTGGTGTAGCCGGCGAGGTCGAACGACATGTCCGGTATGCCCAGCTGGCCGGCGAACTTCGCGAGATTTGCCTTGTCCAGGGCGCCGACGACCAGCTTGAACGCGATCGGTGCGGCCGAGGCCGGGAGGCTCAGGACGACCCGGTGCTTGTCGTCGACGACCTTCCAGGTGGCCCCCTTGGGCGCGTCGACCAGCCCGGCGACGGTCAGCCTGTCCCCCCGGCCCAGCAGGGCGACCCGGCCGGCGGTCGGGCCTTCGAGGTCGGTCGGGTTCGGCTGCTCGACCGGCCCAACCCCGCCACTGTCGGCCTCGTCGAGGTCGAAGACGGCCAGGGTGAGCGGCCGGGTCGTGGGGCCGACGTTGAAGGTCCGGGTGATGACGGGCGTCTCACCTCCCGCCCCCTCGATCCTCGGCATCTCCAGGACCGGGGCACTCCCCACGGTGTAGGACAGCACGACCTTGTCGCCGCTCCGGTACAGGCCCTTGTACTTGGCCCAGGGGCTCGGCAGCGGGCCGAAGGGCTCGGGGCGGGGGTCCTTGAAGGAGCCATCGGCGTCGGCCCAGCCGGGGCCCTGTTTGGTCCCGAAGATCTGCTCGCCATCGATCGCCGGCCACGACCCATGCGAGCCGTCGAACGGGGTCCCCAGGAGCTTGAGGAACCCGCCGGTCCAGCCGGCCGAGACCCGAAGCAGGTCGGTGTCGAAGCAGACCGCCGCCTTGGTGGCCTCGCCACCGAGCCGGATGGCGATCCCCTTCATCGCGTTATTGTCGCTCGGGGCCGGGGCCTTGATGGTGGCCATGAGGAACTGGCCGTAGTCCATCCGCAGGTGGCGTGGCGTTTCTCGGGAATCGCGCTTCTTCCGCGCCTTTTTCTCGGCCTTGGGGGCGTCCTGCGTGGCTTCCTGCGCGGTCGAGGAGGCCAGCATCAGAGCAGCCAAGGCCATCGACGACGCGATCAGGGGCCGCCATCGGGGCGATCCGACGCTTCCAGGGTTTCGGCTCATCAAGGCAACCTCATCGGATTTCGAAGGTGGGAGGTCCAGCGGGGCTCGATCCGGGCGGGGAGGGCCGGGGAGGGGTACCGGGCGGCCAGCGGAGCTTCGGGCGGTTCGAGACAGCAACCAATTAGACCAAATCATGGCTCATTTGCCAAAAAGTCCGGGAGGAATGGTGGCGGTCGGTAACTATAGAAAAAGTGTAGCTCCCGGACTGTCGCATTGAGGCCCTCCCATTCGACTGATTGAGTCCGGAGCGCGTGGCCCGGGAGCATCGAAAACGTGAGGGATCCAAGAAACTCGAGAATTCTCCGTAACATTGCTGCCAATTCCGCGATTCATCAGATAGAAAGCGAGGCCCCGCGATGTCCCCGGACGCGACCGATACCGAGGAGTTGCTCCGGACCGCCGGGCTCGGCGACGAGTCGGCCCGGACCGAACTCCTGGCGCGGCATCGCGATCGACTCCGGCGGATGGTCGCGGTCCGGATCGACCGGAGACTCGCGGCGCGTGTCGACCCCTCCGACGTCGTCCAGGAAGCCCTGGCCGACGCCGCCCTGGGCCTCCCGGATTACCTCCGCGAGCGCCCCTTGCCGTTCTACCCCTGGCTTCGCCAGGTTGCCTGGCTCCGGCTGATCCACCTTTATCGGCACCATGTCGTGGCCCAGAGGCGGAGCGTCGATCGGGAAGTCCCCGCCGAGCCGCAGGTCGCGGACGCCTCGGCTCACATACTGGCGGCGGCCTGCCTGGCCGCGGGAGGCTCGACCCCCAGCCGCGCCCTGATCCGCGAGGAGCTGCTGGACCGGGTCCACGAGGCCCTGGCCCGGCTCGACCCCCGCGATCGCGAGGTCCTGGTCATGCGGCACCTCGAAGGGATGACCTCGGCCGAGATCGGCTCGGTCCTGGTCATCGGCGAGGGGGCGGTCCGGGCCCGGCTGGTCCGGGCCTTGAAGCGGCTCCGGGGCCTGCTCGACGGGGAGGATCGGCCGTGATCACCTCCTCGGACCACCGGGGCGACTCGACCGCCGCCGCCGACCCCGACTCGAAGCTCGGGGCGCTGATCGACGAGCTGGCCGACCGCCTCCAGGCCGGTCAGGCCGTCGACCTCGAGGCCTGCGTCCGCGAATACCCCGAGCACGAGAGCCAGCTCCGGAGCCTCTTCCCCGCGCTCGAGATGATGGCCGCGCTCGGGCGATCGGCCGACCAGAACAACCACGCTCCCCCTCCGGGGAACGACCCCAGGCTGGGCTCGGGCGTCCTGGGCGACTACCGGATCGTCCGCGAGGTCGGCCGGGGCGGGATGGGCGTGGTCTTCGAGGCCATGCAGGTCTCGCTCGGCCGCCGGGTCGCCCTGAAGATCCTCCCGCTGGCCGCCGCGGTCGACCCCCGGCACCTCCAGAGATTCCAGCTCGAAGCCCAGGCCGCGGCGCACCTCCACCACCCGCACATCGTCCCGATCCACGCCGTGGGCTGCGATCGAGGCGTCCACTACTACGCCATGCAGTTCATCCAGGGCCGGTCGATGGCCGACCTGGTCCGCCAGGAACGCCGGGAGGGGACAGGGGACAAGGCCGAGGCCGCCCGGACCAGCCGGGAACCATCCCCGGGCCGACCCGTCGCCGCCGATCCGACCTGCCTGCCCCTCCCCCTTGGAGAGGATATCCCGGACGATGGCCGGGATCCGGAAGGGGACACGCGGAAATCAACGAGCCGGACGCCCCCCCCCCCCTCGGCCCTCTCCCGGCGGGAGAAGCAGGCCGACGGGGAGATCCTCCAGGAATCCCGGGAGGCCCACGCCCGATTCGCGGCCCGGCTCGGAATCCAGGCGGCCGAGGCGCTCGAACACGCCCACTCGCTGGGCGTCCTCCATCGCGACATCAAGCCGGCCAACCTCCTGATCGAGGCGACCGGACACCTCTGGGTCGCCGACTTCGGCCTGGCCCGATTCGGGGCCGACTCCGACCTGACCCGGACCGGCGACCTCCTGGGCACCCTCCGCTATATGAGCCCGGAGCAAGTCATGGCCCGCCGGGTCGTGGTCGATCACCGGACCGACATCTATAGCCTGGGGGCCACCCTCTACGAGATCCTGGCCCGGCGACCGGCCTTCGATGGCCACGATCGCCAGGAACTCCTCCGGAGGATCGCCCACGAGGAACCCACGCCGCCCCGGCAGCTCGACCCGTCGATCCCGCGCGACCTGGAGACCATCGTCCTGAAGGCGATGGCCAAGGAGCCCGAAGGCCGATACGCCACCGCCCAGGAACTGGCCGACGACCTCCGCCGATACCTGCTCGATGAGCCGATCCAGGCCCGGAGGCCACGCCCGGCCGAGCGGATCGCCAAGTGGTCGCGGAAGCACCGGGTCGCCCTGGCCTCGGCCGCCGCCGGGTTGATGGTCGCCCTGGCCATCGGATCGGCGCTCCTCTGGTACCAGCAACGCCAGACCGCCCTGGAGCAGGAGCGGACCCTACGCGCCTACGATCAGAATCGCAAGATCCTCGACCTGGTCTTCTCCCGCCAGGAGAAGGTCAACATGGAGGCCATGTCGCTGATCTCCCGGGCCAACAACCAGGGCCTGGGCGACGACGGGGCCTACGTCGAGATGGTCCGCAAATTCTACCAGGACATGATCGACCAGGCCGGCAATGATCCCGACATGGCCGAGCTCAAGGCCCGGTCCTACCACCGGGTCGGCTTCTGCCGGATGGCCCTCCGCGACATCAATGGCGCGGCGCAGGCCTATGAGCAATCGGTGAGGATGTTCGAGAAGCTGCTCGCCCGCTCCTCCAAGAACCCGACGCTCTGCTGGCTCCTGGCCTCGGTGCTCAACGACCGGGGGATGCTCCTGAGATACCTCGGGAGGCCGGCCGAGTCGGAATACGATTACCGGAAGGCGACCGCCCTCCGGCGGTCGACCACGACCCAGTTCTCCCCCGACGCCGATGCCCTGAGCACGATGGCCTGGGCCCACCTGGAACTGGCCGGGCACCTCGCCGAGGATGGCCGGGACGCCGCCGCCGAGGCGGCCCGCCTGGAACTCATCGAGATCTTCCGGGCGATCGAGCCGACCCTGCCCCGGAAGCCGGGAGATCGGCGGGCCTACGCCTCGACCATGGTCCGCTTCGGCTCCGAGTGGCTCGAGAAGACCCCGCACCGGCGGAACGCCGAGGTGATGTTCGACCTGGCCCAGATCCTCGAGCCGGGCGAGCCGGCCACGCTCAACGATGTCGCCTGGGCCTGGGCCCACCGCGAAGGATCGCCGAGGAGCGACCTCGCCCGAGCGTTGCAACTGGCGTCCCGCGCCGTGCATGCGGACCCGAACGCCGGGGACTTCCGGAACACCCTGGGCGTGGTCCGCTACCGGATAGGCATCCTCCACGATGCCATCGAGGCGATCGAAGAATCGATGCGGCTTCGCTCCGGCGGCGACGCCCAGGACTGGTACTTCCTGGCCATGGCCCACCAGCGCCTCGGCAATCCCGAAAAAGCCCGTCGATGGTTCGAAAAAGCGAAAACCTGGACCCAAGAAAACGCGCCGGACAACGAAGAGCTTAAGAGATTCCGAACCGAGGCCGAAGCCCTGCTCGGCCCGTGGCCCGGCGGTCCCCGACCGACGCCACTTCCGTGAACATCGATCGATCCATGCCATGCTCGGCGAACTCAGATCCAGATCCGAGTGTCGTTCTCTCTCCGCGCCCGATTGACAGGAAGGAATCCGTGATGCTGAACGAATATCGCCCGCGAGACAGGACCAACCCGGCGTGCGGGAGCCCGGTACGCGTCTGCGTGTTCACCGGCAGCGGCCTGGCCATGGCGGGCATGGCCCTGGTGGCCGGCGTCGTGGCCTTGATGATCCACGATCCGGGAGTCGGCGAGGCCGAGATGCCCCTGGGCCGGTTCCATCGCCAGCCCTCCCAGATCACGGCCCTGAGCTTCGCCCCCGATGGCCGGTCGCTCGCCGTGGGCCGGGTCGACGGAAGCCTGGAAGTCCAGGACCCGACCCGGGGCCGCCCCCGGGAGTTCGAGACCGGATCCGAGGCCCCGATCCAATCGATCACCTACTCGCCCGACGGCAAGCTCCTGGCCTCGGCCGGACCCGGCAGCGAGGTGAAGATCTGGGACACCACCACCGGCCAGCCGCTGATGACGCTCACCGGCCACACCGGCACCGTTTGCTCGGTCGCGTTCTCGCTCGACGGCAAGTTCCTGGCCTCGGGGGCGATCGACGGCCGGGTCCGCCTCTGGGACCTCGCCGACGGCCAGGAACGAGCCATTTTGGCCGGGCACACCGACAAGGTCCTCGGGTTGGCCTTCGCCCCCGACGGCCGGGCCCTCGTCTCCAGTTCCTTCGATGGCACGATCAAGCTCTGGGATATGGCCGACGGCCGCGAGCGTTCCACCCTGCTGGATGAGCGGGGCCAGAGGCGGGTCTACGGGCTGGCCTTCGCCCCCGACGGCCGGACTCTCGCCTTCGGGCTGGGGGCTTCCAAGGGCGGCGACAACGGCAGGATCGTCCTCTGGGATTTCATCAAGGGAGCGGAAACGGCCCGGACTCCCGGCCACTCCAGCTTCACCACCCTGGGCTTCGCCCCCGATGGCCGGACTCTCGCCTCGGCCGGCGGCGACTGCGTCGTCCGGCTCTGGGACGCCTCGACCGGCGAGGACCGGGGCATCCTCACCGGCCATGATGGCTTCATCGACTCGATCGCCTTCTCGCCCGACGGCCGGACCCTGGCCACCGGGGGCCAGGACTCGCTCCTGGGCCTCTACGAATTCGATCCCGAGGACCGGCGCACCCACAATCTCTGAGCCTCGACCGACCACGACCAAAGGCCGGGCCGGATGGCAATCGCCGTCCGGCCCGGCCTTCGGTCATGAGTCTGGGAGGACCTCGGATGTTAGACCTTCCCCGGTCGGAAGGCGATCCGACCGCATGGCTCAGCGCAATATCGAGCTTCGGCCCAGATACTTCAGATCATTCGACGGCGCGTCGGACAGGTCCTGGAGCATGCCTTGAACGATGCCCGGGGCCTCGCTCGAATCCGACGGACGGCCCCCAGGAACCGGCCCAGGATGGCCGGGAGAGGCGTACCCCGCCGCGAGGAAGCCCGCGAACGCGAGCGTCAATTTCAGGTGGTGACCCCGGACCATTGCGCAGGGAGCGATCATCTAAGCCCTCTCCCTCCAGGTAGGGTTCCCCCCGATCCGGCTGCCGGACCGGTTGAGCTCCAGCGACACCACCCAATTTCCAGGGTTCCACGGCGCCGCTTCACGGCCCCTTGGCCAGGGCATCGACGGGCGTGAGGCTGACGTCGTCGACCCAGACCTCGCCGACCTCGGCGTTGGCGATCCGGAAGTCCAGGGCCAGGGTGGTGGCCTCGGGCTCGGTCTTGATGATCCGCTCGAACAGGATCCAGCGGCCGGCGGTCGCGAACGAATGCTCGGAGGCGCCGTCGGAGAGGGGCTTCCAGGAGTTGGGGCTCTCGCGATACTGGGCGATCCGGGCCTTGAATTCCCCCTCGGTCCCGGGGGCGATCAGGTACCAGAATTTCAGGCGCATCCGGGTCGAGTAGCGGACCTTCCGCTCGGGGAACCGGTAATACTGGTTGCCCGGGACATCGGCCTCGAGGTGGAGGCTATCGGGGCCGGAGAGATATTGCCGGGTGTCCCGGTGGTCCTCCGACGGCTCGGGCCAGGTGTCCTGGGGGAGGGCCTGATATTGCTCGCGGTCGAGCGGCAGGACGTCGCGGACGGTGGAGCTTCCCAGCCGCAATTCCAGCTCGCGGCGACCGAGCAAGGGGTCATACTCGCCATAGAGGCAATGCTGGTGTTCGAGGCGGAGTCGGACCCGGAGGAGCCCACCGGGCTCGACGGTGAGGGTCGCCAGCGGCTCGGGGTCGCCCCCCCGACGCGGGGTCGACTCGGCGGACTTGCCCGTCCGAAGCTGGATCACCGCGCGTTCGCGGCACCGGGCGGACTCGTCGGCCGAGGCGACCACCTCGGCGAAGCCCGATGGGCTGGAGGCCCCGTCGATCGTGCATTCGGAGCGTCGAGGGGTCGCGTGGGCGGCGACCTTCGAGTTCGAGAGCCACCCCTCGATCCGGGCGTAGACCTCGGCCGGCGGGAGCACCAGGGGAGCCGCCCCGGCGTTCTTCAAGCTGTAGTCGACCTGCCAGTCTCCCTGGTCCTGCGCCAGCACCCGCTCGACGACGATGAGCCGTGCCGGGGTGGGCGGGGCGGGGGGGAGCTGGGCGGGGGCGGGAAGGCCCCCGACATGGATGACCAGGAGGGCCACGGCCAGGGGCCGGGCGAAGCGAAAACCGCGCGTTCGTTGCCGATTCATGGGCGACTTCGCCCTCCCGTCCGTGGAGAAGGACGTCGGACCGCCGCCTCGCCCACCGCGAGCGAGACGAACCCGCGGCCTGACGCCAACCTGGGGCCACGTCGCCCCGGGGACGCCTCGCGGTCATCGCGAGAGAGGTACAACAGCCCGACCTGAGGATCACGCCGGGCCGTCCCTTACCTTCTCTAGTGCGCGGATGCTCTCATCACAAATTTTAGATAATTCGTCAAGATTGACCTGAGATTGGATTCCGCCTCTTCGGGATATGCCGACTTGGCTTCTCCGTCCTCGATGAGTATGTTTAAGAGGGATCGCGAGGCATCTTTCAAGAAATCTACAAACTGGAGGCTCGGGGCGTCCTTTCCAGGCGTCCCGTCCTGGCACGCCAAAGGCGCGGAGCTCGCCCGTGTGGGATATGCCCCTGATCTTGATGATGCTCGCCTCCGCCCTGGCAGCGTGCTCGGCATTGGGAGGAGTGATCGCCCTCCGGAAGAAACGTCGGCCGACCGAGGGGGTGCTCCTGGGGCTATTCCTGGGCCCGATCGGCGTGGCCGTCGAGACCCGGCTCCCGGCCATCCCCCGGCCGGAAGTCTGCCAACGGGCCTGGAATTCGTTCCGCTCGATCGCGGCCTACGACCTGACCCACACTCGACCGCCGCGGAGGACCGGGGGACTCTGAGCCTTCGAGGCCCGATCACTCCTCGGGATCGGGCAGGCCGGGGATATACTCGGCGGCGTGTTCGAGGAATCGAGTCAGGAATCGGTCGATGAAGACCGAGACGGCAATCTGCGTGGTGGCATTGTCCATCCCCCAGATGCTGGCCCGAGGCTCGGTCAGATCCGGGTCCATCTGGATGCAATATTGCTCGTCGACGGCCAGCGAGAACGGGACCTCCTCGAACCATTGATGGGCCAGCGCATTCACGCCGGGACCGCCGAGCGAGATAGTCGGCACGAGCTGGAGCGGCTCGTCGTTCATCCAGCGAAAATCGGGCACCACGATCGTCCGAAAAGACAGGTCGAGCCGACCCGAGGCGAGCTCGATCTGCTGCCTGAGGTAATACGCCAGGGGGCGGTCCAGTTCCTCGGCCCTGAGCGTGCTGCCGGTCACGATCAGCAAGAGGGGCGGCGAATCGTCGGCCATGCGCGGCCCCTTCCATACCCTGATATCGCGTCGTAGCTGGTTCGTCCAATGAGGTGAGCGAGCCCCCATGTTAGCGAGCCACGGGGGGCCTTGCCAGTGATCCTGGGCGGGGCCGGCAACGGGGGATGCACCCGCGGATTCCTGGGCTCACGTCGGTCCGCGGTCTTCGCCCCCTCTCCCGCGAGGGGAGGGGGAGGGGGTCTTCGCCGAAGTCCGGATCGCCGACCCCTGGGATCTGGTCCCCTCCCCCCTGGTGGGGGAGGGTTAGGGAGAGGGGGCAGGGAACCCCCAGAAACCCTGTGTACACCCGGCGACGGGGCCGGGCTCGTCACTTCGCCTCGGTGGCTTTCCAGAGAGTGACGCGCCTCAGCGCGGCCTCGGCCGCCTGGAGCTCGTCATCCCCCTCGGCCTCGAACTGCTGGCTGACGGCCCGAAGGCCCTCGACCGGGATCACGCAGGAGAACCGGACCTGGCCGTCGGTCTCGGCCTCCATCGAGTAGCGGGTGATCCCCAGGAGTCGCATCCGCTTGCGGATCTCGGCCCAGTCCGGGGCCGAGGCCGACGCCGGTCCCGGGGGAGGATCGACCGAGGCGAGCCGGGCCACGGCATCGGCCTTGGGCGAAGTCCCGAGGTCGCTCGGGGGCTGCTCGACCATCAAGGGCGAGGGCGAAGGTCCGAGGTCGGGCGAGGGGAGTTCGGACGGCCGGGCCATCACCGGCTCGGGTGCCGGTGTCGGCGTCGGCGTCGAGGGCAGTTCCGGCGGCGAGGCGGGCTCGGCTGCCACCACCGGCCCGGCCTCCTTCGCCGGAGCCTTCGGCTTCGGGCCGGAGACGCTGGGCAATTCGACATCCAAGGGCGCGGCCTGGGCGGTCGGGAACTGCTTGGGCTTCGCCGAGGCCGGTGCCTGGGCGGCCGGCGGCTTGTCGACGACGATGATGCTGGGCCCGCCCAGGACGGTCCGCTGGAGCCAGATCAGGCCCGGTCCGTTGATCGCCGCCCCCCCCGCGAACGCGGCACCGATCAGCAACAGGGCAAATACCGTGTGGCGGAGCATCGAAGTCGGCCTCCTTGCCGCCCTCTTCGCCGGAGGTCCCCCGGTCGATCCCGAAGAAATGTCCGGCCGGATCCCAAGGAGTCGCCGCCGCCGGCGAACTCCTACTCAGGGGGCCCCGGCATTGGACCGGAGATCGCTTACACGAGCAAGGTCAAATACCCCCGCGAGCCGCCCCTTGTCAGCGAGTCCTCCGGCGGTTTTCAAGAGGTTGTCGATCTGATAGGCTGGAAAATATGCTCGGAGTGATCTGGTCGATTTTGACGCTGCCTTTCCGCATGCTCGGCTGGACGCTCGACTTCCTGAGTCGGCTGACCGGCCTGGGGCTCGGGTTCTCGTTGATGGTCGTGGGCGTGGCCCTGGGGGCCGGCCCTTCGATGGCCCTGGGCATCCCCGTCTTCGTCATCGGCCTGATCCTCACGCTCCGGAGCCTGGGCTGACCGGGCTAGATGGAGAGGGTCGCCCCCCGATGTCGTCGATCTACCTGGACCATAACGCGACGACCCCGATCGACCCCGAGGTCCTGGAAGCGATGCGCCCGCACTGGCTGGCCGGGGGCAACCCCGAGAGCCGCCACGCCGCCGGTCGATCGGCCCGTCGGGCTCTCCATCAAGCCCGAGAGCAGGTCGCCGAGATCCTGGGAGCCCGGACCGGCGAGGTCGTCTTCACCTCGGGCGGGACCGAGGCCAACAACCTGGCGATCTTCGGCCTGGCCGCGATCGACACTTCGTCCGACCCCCACCTCATCTCCAGCCCGATCGAGCATCCGGCGGTGGCCGGGGCCGTCGCGAAGCTGGAGGCCGACGGATTCGCCGCGGATCGACCCGACGTCGACGACGAAGGTCGGGCCGATCCCGCCGTCATGGCCTCGATGATCCGCCCGGGGACCCGGCTGGCCACCCTGATGCTGGCCAGCAACGAGACCGGCGCGATCCAGCCGGTCGTCGAACTGGCCGGGATGGCTCGGGAGCGCGGCGTCCCGACCCACACCGACGCCGTCCAGGCGGTCGGGCGGATCCCGGTCGACTTCCACGCCCTCGGCGTGGACACCCTGGCCGCCAGCGCCCACAAGTTCCACGGCCCGGCCGGGGTGGGCCTCCTCCTGGTCCGCGAAGGGATCAAGCTCCCCCCTCGACTCTTCGGGGGCAACCAGCAGGGGGGAATCCGCCCGGGAACCCCGGCGGTCGCCCTGGCGGTCGGCCTGGCGACGGCACTCGTCCGATGGCACGAGGCGGCGGCCGAGCGGGTCGCCCGCTGGGAGCGGCTTCGCGACCGACTGGAATCGGGCCTGATCGATCGACTAGGACCGGGGCGGGTGGTCCGGAATGGCCCGCTCGACGACGCGAGCCGCCTCCCGCAGACCATCAACCTCGGCTTCCCCGGCCTCGACGGCGACGCCCTGTTGATGCAGCTCGACCTGGCCGGGGTGGCGGCCTCGCTGGGATCGGCCTGCGCCAGCGGGGCCTCGGAACCCTCGCCCACCCTGCTCGCCATGAGTGTCCCCGCCGACCGGCTCCGATCTTCGGTCCGATTCAGCCTGGGGGCCTCGACCACCGAGGCCGAGATCCAGGAGGCCGTCCGCCGGATCGCCGCCGTCGTCGAGAGGATCGCGACGGCCGAGGGGCCAGATTTCTCGGAATGACCGATCGAACATCGGTATCCCTTGACATCTACTAGGCGGCCCGTACTATAGAAGCCGTCGAGGTGATATCGAGGAGCGTGCCGATGTCCGAGATCCTGCCGACGGGCCGGGAACTGGCCGCCTTGAAGGTGCTCTGGCACCGGGGCAAGGCCACGGTCCGCGAGGTTTACGCCGAGCTTCGGCCCCGCGACGGCGAGCTGGCCTACACGACGGTTTTGAGCCTGCTCCAGACGATGGAGCAGAAGGGGCTTGTGGGCCACGAGTCGGCCGGGAAGGCATATGCCTATTTCGCGACGGTCCCGCGTGACGGCGTCTTTCGGAAGCTGGCCGGAGGCTTCCTGGACCAGGTGTTCGACGGGGCCCTGGGCGAATATGTCGCGAGAGCACTCCAGTCTCGACCTCCTAGCCTTGAGGAACTGGATCGCCTGGAACGGATGATCGCCGAGGCGAAGCGAGAGAACCTGCGGCAGTCCTAGTGGGCAGCAAAGGCGACCGGGAAGGGGGAGAGCGATGACTCCGGGGATCGAGCCGGTCGTCTCGGGACTGATCGAGGTTTATGGGCTCTCGACGCTCGTCCTGGCCCTGGCGGGCCTGGCGATGAAGGCGTCGAGGCAGCCGGCTCGCCGATTGCTGGTCGCGAAGTCGACCCTGGTCGTCCTCCTGCTGCTGTCCCCGATCGTGGCCGGGGCCCGCTGGGGATGGCCGGGGGGGCATCGGGAGAAAATCCCGACCGTCGCGGGCGACGCTTCGCGAAGCATCAAGGCCTGCGATTGCGTGACGGCCGCCCCGCCGGGTCGGGATGGGCTCTCGGCCTTGCTCGCCGGCTTCGGGGTCGGATCGGTCGCGATGGTCGGCTGGCTGGCGCTGGGGGCCCTGGCGTCGGTTCGCGTCCACCGGGACTCGCGAGAGGCTCCCGGTCGACTCCGGGAAATCCTGGATCGCGTCGCGGGGCAGGGGGGGCGACCGCCTCGCCTGATCCTCGCCCCGAAGCTGGCCCATCCGGTCGCGGTCGGCCTGATCCGACCCTCGATCCTGCTTCCGATCCGGTTCGTCGAGGCCGAGCCGGAGGGCCGGATCGAGGCGGCGCTGACTCATGAGTGGGCCCACATCCGGAATGGCGACCTCTGGTTGCTGGCCGGGACTCGCCTGCTACTGCCGATCCTGTTCGCCCACCCGCTTTATTTCTGGCTCCGTCGGCGGATTCGCGAGGACCAGGAGGCGCTGGCCGATGCGTCGGCCGCCGGGATTGACGGTCGGATCGCCTACGCCGAGGCCCTCCTGGGCTGGGCCCGATCGGGCGAGGGGCGGCTCGCGAATCGATTCGTGCCATCGCTGGGCCTCTGGGGGCAATCTTCGCTCGGGAGTCGAGTGGCCTTGCTCCTGGATCGGGATTTCCAGGTCGAGCCGACCTCTCCTCGTCGATGGCGGCTGGGTGCCGGGGTCGTCGCCGTGGTGCTGGTGGTCGGGCTGGGGCTGGCACCGATCCACGACATCGCCATTTCCGGACCTCCCGCCATCGTGCCCCATGTCCACCCGATCGAGCCCATCCCGACGATTTTTGATCCTTCGATCTCGGTGATGTGTTGTCCCGTCGAGACCCCACCGCCACCGGTCGCCCGGTCCTGGACCGGGGGATGCGACGGGGGCTGAGCCTCGACCGCCCGATATCCGAATCCGGATCGACCGGGACCCGGTTCCCGGCCGGCACCCTCGTCGCTTCGTCGGAGTCATCATCTCATGTTTGATTCGTCCTCTGAAGCTCCGCAAAAGGCCTCGAATCCTCGGAGGGCCTACCGGTTGTGGCCGATCGCCTTGACGGCGGCGGGCGTCTGCCTGCTGGCCCTGTTCGCGACGGCATCCCGATCCCAGTTTCCGGGCGGGTTCGCGACGTCGAAAGGCACGGACGACCTCGGATTCGCCGTCCCCCAGACGCCGAGCCAGCCGGCCCCGATCAACCGTCCGGACGTCCTCGACCTGGAACCCGCCGTCGCGCAGGCCGAGCTGATCCTGGCGGTCCGCCTGGTGGACGTGACCGAGACAAAGATCGTCCACGGCGGTCAGAACGTGCAGGTCACCCAGCAATACCGGTTCGAGCCGGTCCGGGTCCTCAAGGGGATCTTCGCCCGGGGCGAGTTGCTGATGACCGGCCAGGACCTGGGGATCTACCGGTTCGCCGAGGGATCCGACCGCCTGTCCCGGGGCCAGCTCATGCTGGTCCTGCTGGCCCGCCAGGGCCAGAACTACTTCAACTGCAACGGGGCCACCACGCTCGGCCAGTCGATCCCCCGGCTCGATGGCAAGGACGACCCGCTGCTGGCCTCCGCCGAGGTCCTGATCGAGATGACCCGCCGTCGCGACCGGGGCGAACGGGTCTCGCTCCTGGTCGACGGCCTGAAGCGGGCCAAGGGGCGGGACGCGACCCCGCTCCTGCTGGCCCTCCGTCGCCGGGCCCTCCTGGCGAGCCGAGACCCCGGCATCGCCGAGGCGATCTTGCCCCACCTGAAGGCCGCCTCCCCGACCCTCCGCGAAGTCGCCGCCCGGAGCCTCTCGTCGCTACTCGACTCGCTCCCCGGTCCGAAACCGCTCGATGACCCGTCGGAAAACCGACCATTCCCGACCGAGGCCGCCCGGGCGCTGATCGCATCGCTCGGCGACTCCACGTCCGACGTGGCCGCCCGGGTGGCGGTGATCGACGCGCTCGGGGCGACGGACCTCGCGGCGATCCGCAAGTCTCCCGAGGCGCTGGCCTGGCTGGACGCCGAGCCGACCCCATCGACCTTCGCCGAGGAAGCCGCGAGGCTCCGGGCCCTGGGCAAGCTCGGCGCGACCGATCGCAAGGACGAGGCCGCCCGGGCCTACGAGTCGCTCCGCCTCGATGCCCCGGCCGAGATCCAGGAGGCTGCGGGCCGGACGATCGCCCGACTCGACCCGATGAAGGCCGTCGGGCTGATCTCGAGCCGCCTGGAGCGGAAGGAAAAGGCCGGGTTCGAGACCTCGCCCGAGATCGCCCGACTTGGCGACCTCCCGCCCGAGGTCGCCGCCCCGGCGCTCCTGAAGGCGGGGGGACGGCCCCTCGGCTCCCAGGAGCAGTTGGCCTTCGCCCAGGCCTGCGCGAAGGTGGCCGACCCTCGCCTGATCCCCGCCATCGCGACCCTGCTCGACCCCCGCCAGTGGCAGGTCCGGGCCTCCGCCATCGAGGCCCTCGTCAAGATCAACACCGACGAGGCCGCCAGCGCCCTCTGGCCCCACCTGATCGAGGAACCCGACCTCTCCCGGCAGCTCCGGCTGGTCGCCTTCCTGGGCCGCCACGGATTCCGGGACGGCTACGCCCAGGCCATCGAACACCTCTCGCAGGCCGCCCTCCTGGAAGAGGCGGTGGGGGCGGTCGCGGCGATCGGCGAGCCCAGCACGATTCCCGAACTCCGACGGATCTGGGAGACCAGCAACGACCTCACCTGGAACGCCGCGGCGATCCGAGGCCTGGCCCGGCTCGGGCAGGCGGACATCGCCCCGAGGCTCCTGGAGATCGCCCGGACCCCGGGAGATCCGCTCGCCGATTCGGCCCTGATCGGCCTGGGCGACCTGGGGACGCCCGAGGCCCTGCCGATCGTCCGCGAGGCGCTCAGCTCCCGTCGAGACGAGATCGTCATCGCCGCCGCCAGGGCGGCCGCCCGACTCCTGGGCCGGCCGAGCCGCGAAGACGGACCGACCCGCGACCGGCTGGCCGGGCTCCTGGCCGACGCCGACGCCTCGGCACCGGTCCGGCAGGCCGCGCTCGGGGCACTTTCGAGCCTCGGAGACCCCAGGCTCACCTCGACGCTCGACGAGGTCGCCCGCGACGCCAGCCTCGAAGGGACGCCGCTGCTCGAACAGGTCGAGCGGGCGATCAGGGAGCGGGGCTCGAAGCCCGCCGATCCCGGGAAGGGGTGACCGCCCGACCCTTGCCGCCGCCGAGGAACCGCCCGAGCTTCGTCCCGCGGACCAGGACGTGGTAGCTCGCCAGCCCGAGGGCCAGGGTTGCCGACAGGGTGAAGGCAAACTTCAGGGTCGTCGGGGCCTGGGTCGGCACGAGCGCCGCCTGGATCAACCCGACGACCGGCATGTGGGCCAGGTAAAGCCAGAAGGACGCCTCCGCCAGGTAGCGGATCACCTGCGACCTGCGGGCGCAGTGCCTTCGGTAGACCCCGATCAGGCCGAAAACGGCCAGCCACGAGAACAGGGCCCCGGTCAGGGCCAGGGCCCAGGATTCCGTCCCGCTCATCGTCCCCGACCAATCCCGGGGCAGGAGCCGGGCCCGGTAGGCGAAGACCGGGACCGAGGCCGCCAGGATCCACCACCCTCGGGCCGCCAGGATCCCAAGCCCGTCGCGGACCCGGTGCAATCCGATCCCGATCGCGAAGAACGTCCCGTAGTGGGCCAGCCGGATCAGGTTCGGGAAGAAGGAATTGTGGCGATCCAGCGACAGGTCGACCCCAGCGACCTCGCGACCGATCCGCATCAGGATTATCGAGGGAATCGCCAACGCGATCGGGGCCCAGGGGGCCAGGAGCCAACGCCAGGCCTGGGGTTCGTCCTCGGCGGTGCTCCGGTCGAAGCGGACCTTCTTCCGGCGAAGCCCTCGGGCCGCCCGGATCCGGTTCTTCTTCGAGGCCAGGTCGACCCGGATCTTCTCGCGGGCCTCGTCGCGATCGAGCTTCGACCTCCGGAGCCAGCCGAACCCCAGGAGCATCGGGGCCAGGTAGAGCAGGAACCAGAGGTGCGCGGGGCCGTAGAGGTCGGACATGATGGCGGGGTCGAGGAACCGCATCCGCCGGAATTCGTGGAAGGTGCATCGGCCGGTCGCCAGCCATCCGAGAGTCCAGGCGAAGAAGCAGAGCGGCAGGAGGATCGGCCCGGCCGCGAGCATCGGGACGATCACCCGGCGGACCCGGCTCCGGAGGAAGGCGGAAGGCCCTCGAGATTGCTCGACCTCGGCGGCGAAGAAGCCGCTGATCGCGAAGAAGAGGGGGACCGAAACCCCCATCGCCCACCAGCTGAAGAGGTCGAAGCCCCGGTGCACCGAAGGCTCGCGGACCCCCCAGAGGAGCCGGGGGATGTCGAGCCGGGTATAAGCCAGGGCGGAATGGAGCGTCACGACCAGCAGGATCGCGGTCGCCCTCAGGGCGTCGAACTCGGATAGACGATGGCGAGATCCGGGACTCCCGACGGGCTCCCGGCTCGGCCTGGGCTTTTCACGACGCCTGGGGTGGGCCCCCCGACGTGACGGATCGGTCTCGATCAACGGTCGATGCTCCGGGGCCGCCCGCCCGTCATCCCGGGTCGCGAAGGAGATTCCACCCCGTTCATCATCGGCCCCCGGCCCCGGCCGCCTTGAGCGGTCCGAGATGGTCGAGCCCGCCGGCTTACCGGGCGATGAACTTGATCCAGGTGTTCCGCGAGGTCCCCCAGACCGGCTTGCCGGCCCAGCCGTCGGCGTGCCGGGTCATCAAGGAATCCCCCTCCCCCCAGGGGAACGCGATCGGCAAGGCCCGGTGGCCGGCCCAATGGTCGCGGTCGGCGATGAAGCACTTCACCTCGGAGGGATCGTCGCAGACCGACCAGCGGCCCGAATCCGGCTCGGTCATCACGCTCACGCCAGAGTCGCCCCGGCCGGAGACGGCGAAATACTGGGTGCCCCCCCATCGAAGCCGGTTGTTCACCACGTTGAAGACCAGCCAGTCCCCTCGTCGGACATCGAGAGTGATCCGCTCCACGGTGGCCCCGTGGATTTCATCGACCAGCTCTCTCCGGTCGTCGGGAACCTTCACCCCGTTGTGGTAGATGTCCACGATGAAGTCGTCGACCACCGCGATCAGGGTCCGGGCGATCACCGGCTCGGAAGGCGGAGGATTGTCGGCCGGCGCGTCGCCGGAGAGGCCCAGGGCTGCCAACAGGGCGGTCAGCCCAATCTTGAGGAATCGTCTCATCAGAGTCTCCTGCCAGGGTCGTTCGAGTCGAGGAGTTCCCGCCTTCCACACAACGAGCGAAGGGAGGTTTTCTTGGGGCCGGCTCGCCCTCCCACGATCACCCGGCCCGCTCCCCTCCGCAACCGATAAAATTTAACAATTTGACGCTGGACAGGGATGGAACAAACGTCCACAATACCCGGCTGCTCAAATCCTGGTCGTTTGTCCAGAAGGAGACACGTCATGAATCTGCAAAAGCCACTGGCCTTTCTCTGCCTGACGGCCTCGATCCTGGGATGCCCGCCGATGACGACCGCTCAGGAGCCGCCCCCGCCCCCGAAGCCGATGGCCGAGCACAAGATCCTGGCCGAGGACGAGGGCACCTGGGACGCGACGATCAAGTCGTTCGTGGCCGGGCCCGACGCGGAGCCGATGGTCAGCAAGGGGACCGAGGTCAACACCGTCATGCCCGGCGGACTCTGGGTCCTCTCCAAGTTCGAAGGCAGCTTCGGCGACGCGAAGTTCGAGGGGCGCGGGCAATTCGGCTACGATTCGGCCAAGAAGAAGTACGTCGGCACCTGGATCGACTCGATGAGCCCCTCCCTCTCGATCCTGGAGGGGACGTACGACGCCAAGACCAGGACGATGACCTTCGAGGGGGACGGATATGACCCCAGCACCAAGACCAAGTACACCCAGAAGATGGTCACCACGACGAAGGAAGACGGCAAGCGTGTCTTCACGCTCTACATGAAATTCGACGGGGGTGGCGACGAGGTCAAGTTCATGGAGGTGGAGTACACCAGGCGGAAGTCCTGACGTCGTCCGGGCGGGCCATGCCGGGTCGTGGCCCGCGCCCGGCCAGATCCCGGCCTCAAGGTTCCGGGGCATGCGGGTTCCGGACGTCGGAGAGGAACTGGGCGAGGATCGGGGCGAGCATGTCGCGAATTCGCCGTTCCAGGTCGTCGTCCGTGGGCTTCGCGGGGATGGACAGGGCGGCATGGACGACGGTGGATGCGGGCTGGGGGGGCCGGGGCTCGCCATCGAGCGTGAGCCTCAGGGCGATCGGCTGATGCCCGCCGAGCGAGCGGAGCAGGGCGGGAAGCTCGCGATCGTCGGCCACCGAGAGGGTCTCGGGGAGGCCGAAGGCGGGCCGGAGATTGGGCGAGACGAAGACTCGCGAGATCTTGGAACGCGGGCCGGTCAGGAGGGCCATCGCCCCGTCACGCTCGGCGGCGGCGGCCAGGAGGTCGCGGTCGCAGTCGGCCAGGGTATGGAGCTTCTCCGGCGCGAAGACGACGGCCGCCTCTCCGACGACCACCCAATCGAACTCGCCGTGACCCCGTCGGATCGCGTGGCGGATCGCCTCGGCGTAGGGCGTGGGCGCCGAGTCGCCGGAGATCGGGCGGCCCACCGGCACGAGTTGGAAGGCCACCGTCCCCGATCGCCGGGTCGACGCCCGGACCGTCACCAGTAAAGGCAGCGCGACCCCGTCGGGCATCTCGACGCCCCAGGACTTCCGCTCGACGACCAGCGACTTGCTCCGGCGGAAGAGGAAGGCCAGCGCCGGGTGTTCGCCGGCCGGCTCGTGGAAGAAGTCGTAATCGAGGTTGAAGTTCGACTCCAGGTGCTCGCGGAGCGCCGCGACATAAGTGCCGTCGGCGTGCGCCAGGCACCAGAGGTCGATCCCCATGTCGGCAATCATCCGGCCGACTTCGCCGAGCTGGTCGCGCGAGGCCAGCTCCAGGCCCCGGATGTTCCAGAAGGCCAGGTCGAGGTCGTCGGTGTCCTCTCGGTAACTGTCGACCACCACCTCGGCGGCGTTCCGGCCGAACGCCCGGCGGCCCAGGGCCCCGAAGAAGCCGACGCGCGGGTCGATCCCGCCGAAGATCCCGCGGAGCTTCGCGAGCTGGTCGCGGGCCTCGGAGGCGTTGACCTCCTCGATCTCCAGCCAGATCGCGATGGCCGAGATCCGGATGCCCTCGTTGAGGAATCGCCCCGAAGGCTCGGACGAGTCGGCCGCCACCGAGGCGTGATGCAACGCCACCGGCTCCCAGTGGTTGTTGAACACCGGGCTCCCCGAGGACCCCGGCTCGGTCGAGCAGGCGTAATGCACCACCACATGGTCGACCTTGACCACGCGGTTGTCGCGGAGCGCCACCTCCTTGGGCCGCCCCCGAGGATGCTGGATGATGTTGACCGTCTCGGTGGGCCCGATATTCAGGCTGTTCCGGTCCAGCCCGATCGAGCCGAGGAATTCCAGGCCCTGGACCCCGCAGAACGTGAAGTCGAGCTCCGCATTCGTCACGAAGAGCGAGTCGGGGTCCAGCGAGACCGACGCCGGTCGGCCGGGTGCCGCGCCCGGGGAGGATGCCTCGAAATTGGCCAGCGCGATCGTGGCCCCGGCGGTCCCGGGGTCGGGCAAGACGTGGTGGTTGGTCAGGAGGATCCCCGGTGCCACCAGGAAGGCCGATCCCGAGGCGCCGTCGCTTCGCAGGAGCTTCACGACCGCCCGACCCAGTCGATCCCCCGTCCTCAGGAAGTGAAACGGCAAAAGCGAACTGGTCGCGTCCAAGATTAACTCCAGGTTGTCCGGCCTCAACTCGATGGACTGCACCGAGTGAAGGGTTCGCGATTCCAGGGGATATCGCCCGTCCCCACGACCCAGGAACTTCCCATTCAACTCGGTCTCTCGCGGCAGGTCTTCATCAGGGCCAGGGACGTCGGCGGTTGGTCCTCCGTGAGCCTCGTCCGGGAAACGAGCTTGATCCGCCCACTCATCGCAATTCGAACTAGTCATAGAATGGATCTCTCGTCTCCGGACCTGATGCATCGACGACAGTCTCCGGTCTCCTAAATCATCCGGAAATCCGGGCCTCGCAAACCGACTATCCCGAAAAATCCCGATTCGATGCCTCAAGCCGGGACTCCGCAGGGCCGATCCTGAGCGGAACCGGGCACCGATCGCCGGCAAGCACGCCCCTCGGTCCGGGGGCCTGCCGGCCGGGATGCCGGGAAGAAGACAAGGGAGCGCGAATGCCGATGCAAGACCGACGATCCCACGGACCCCTCCCGCCGGTCGCTCCCCTTTGGGCCTCGTCCATGAGGCCGGGAATCGTGCTCGACCGGATCTGGGCCGCCCTCGCGATCCACAGGGGCATGGGCCCGCTCGCCCGCCCGGCCCCCACCCCCGAGGCGACGTTCCGCCCCCGCTGGGCGGGCCGCGACGCGATCCGCGCCCGACCCGCCCGAAGGATCGAGTCCCCCGACCTCCCCGCAATTTGAACATTTGGTGGAAACCCGGCCGACAATTGGTTGTCGGGGTCGCCTCGACGGGCTACGATGACCCTGATACCCGAACGTGAACCGGCCGGGTTCCCCGGCCCGGTCGCGCCCGCCCGCCGATCGAATTCCACTCGATCGCCGCAACCCGCCTCGGAGGGACCACACCCCATGGGACGGACGACCGCGCTGCTGAGCCTCGCCCTGGCCTCCCTGATCTCCCGGCCTCAAGCCCGGGCCGACGATCCACCGCCCCCCGATACCGAGGCCTCCCGGCTCGAATTCTTCGAGGGGAAGGTCCGCCCCGTCCTGGAAGCCCACTGCATCAACTGCCACGGGCCGGACAAGCAGAAGGCCGGGCTCCGCCTCGACTCGCGCGAGGCCCTGGTCCGGGGCGGCGATTCCGGGCCGGCGATCGAGCCGGGCCAGCCGGAGGCGAGCCGCCTGATCGAGGCGGTCAACCACTCGGCCGACATCCAGATGCCCCCCAAGGGGAGGCTCAAGGAGCAGGAGGTCGCCAACCTCACCCGGTGGGTCCGCGAAGGTGCCCCCTGGACCGAGTCGACCGCCGAGGTCCGCCCGGCGGCCCAGGCCGAGACGGGCAAGGTCACCGACGAGGATCGCGCCTTCTGGGCCTTCCGGCCGGTCAACCCGCCCGCGATCCCGACCGCCGGCGATGAGGCATGGGGTTGCTCGCCGATCGACCGATTCGTCCTGGCCGAGTTAAAAGCGAAGGGTCTCCATCCCGTCGCCCCGGCCGACCGTCGGGCCTTGATCCGCCGGGCCACCTTCGACCTGATCGGCCTGCCGCCGACCCCCGAGGAGGTCGAGGCGTTCGCGAATGACCCCGCGCCCGACGCCTTCGCGAAGGTCGTCGACCGCCTCCTGGCCAACCCCCACTACGGCGAGCGCTGGGGTCGGCACTGGCTCGACGTGGCCCGGTACGGCGAGGACCAGGCGCACACCTTCGAGGCCCGCCTGTACCCCAACGGCTACAAGTATCGCGACTGGGTGACCCAGGCCCTCAACGACGACATGCCCTACGACCGGTTCGTCGTCGAGCAGATCGCGGGGGACCTCATCGAGGGGCCCGGCCGCGACGAGCGACAGGCCGCGCTCGGGTTCTTCGCCCTCGGCCCGGTCTACTACGGAGGCGCCGTCTTCGACGAGCTGGACGACCGGGTCGACACGCTGAGCCGGGGCTTCCTCGGCCTGACCGTCTCCTGCGCCCGCTGCCACGACCACAAGTTCGACCCGATCCCCACGTCCGACTACTACGCCCTGGCCGGCATCTTCTCCAGCACGGCCTACAAGGAATACCCCACCGCGCCCCCCGAGATCGTCGAGGCCTACGACAAGGCCCAGGCCGAGATCAAGGCGAAGACGGCCGAGGTCGCCTCCTTCGTGAAGGCCGAGTCCGCTCGATGGGCCGAGTCGGCCGCCGGGACCCAGTCCGCCCGGTACATCGTCGGGGCCTGGACCCTGGCCAATCTCCGGAAGGCGAAGCCCGACCTCTCGACCGGCGACTTCGCCAAGGGGGAGAATCTCGACACCTTCCTGCTCGATCGCTGGCTGAAGTACCTCGAACCCAGGCCCGACGACCATCGAGCCCACCTCGAAGGCTGGCGGAAGCTGGTCGAAGGGCAGGACGCCAGGGCCGACCTCTCGGGCCTCGCCGAGATCAAGGCCGAGGTCGCCCGGATTGCCGACGAATTCCAGGCTCGGGTCCGGACGACGCAGGCCCTGCGCGACGTCTTCGGGATCGCCAAACCCGAGGCCGAGTTCCTCCAGGAATTGACCTCGAAAGACGGCCTGTTCGCCCTCCCCAAGAACGAGGTCGAGAATCATCTCGCTGATGACGTCAAGGTCGCGCTCAAGGCGAAGCAGGCCGACCTCAAGAAGCTCAAGTCCGACGCCCCGGCCAAGTATCCCGTGGTCCACTCGCTGACCGACGGGTCGAAGCCGGCCGACATGAAGGTCTTCCTCCGGGGGAACCCCGCCACGCCCGGCTCGGACGCCCCCCGGAGGTTCCTCACAGTCCTCTCGCCGGAGGAGTCCGCCCCGTTCAACACCCAGGGGAGCGGCCGGCTGGAACTGGCCCGCGCCATCGCCAATCCCGAGAATCCCCTGACCGCGCGGGTGATGGTCAACCGGGTCTGGGAGCATCATTTCGGCCGAGGTCTGGTCGGCACGCCCAGCAATTTCGGCAAGATGGGGGAACGCCCCAGCCACCCCGCGCTGCTGGACTACCTGGCTCGCCGGTTCGTCGACCAGGGCTGGTCGCTCAAGACGCTGCATCGCGAGATCATGCTCTCGAGCACCTATCAACTCGCCGCGACCGACGACCCCTCGAACGCCGAGGTCGACCCGGCCAACATCCTGCTCTGGAGGGCCAACCGCCGGAGGCTGGAGGTCGAGGCCTGGCGGGACGCGATGCTGGCGGTCTCCGGTCGGCTCGACCCGGCGATCGGCGGCCCCTCGACCGACCTCGCCTCGCCCGACAACCAGAGGCGGACCTGCTACGCCAAGGTCAGCCGCCACAACCTCGACGGGCTCTTGCGCCTCTTCGATTTCCCCGACCCCAACATCACCGCCGACAAGCGGACCGTGACCGCCGTACCGCTCCAGCAACTCTTCGTGCTGAACAGCGAGTTCATGGAGCGTCAGGCCAGGGCCCTCGCCGCCCGACTGACCGAGGGGGACGGTGACGTCGCCGAGAAGGTCCGAAGGGCCTTCCCGCTCCTCTACGCCCGCCCCGCGACCGATCCCGAGGTGAGCATGGCCGTCGAGTTCCTCGAAGCCGCCGACGAGCCCAAGGCCCCCCTCAGCCGCTGGGAGCAATACGCCCAGGTCTTGCTGGGGGCGAATGAGTTCCTCTTCCTGGATTGATCCGATGGCCAAAGATGATTTCTTATTGAGCGTTCGGACGGCGGTAGGGACGCTACTCCCGCGAGTGGATGCCGATCACCCCTTCACGGATCGGAAGGAGCTCGAGGGCATCTTGAGGCGGGCCGACATCTGGCTGTCCAAGAGCGCCGTGGCCGGGTTCGACCGCGACGATTTCAATAACTTGGACCCCGAAACCCGAGATGCCCTCGATCGGGACGTCACCACGTTCCTGGAGGTTGCTTCGGAGGTCAATCCGAAGGGGCCAGCGACCCCAGCTCAGGTCGACGCCGCGCTCCCACCATTTTTGGAAATTGCTACGATCGTTCGAAAGCATACGCTCGACGAATGGCTCGAATGCGCAACCAGTTTGATCAACCAGGCCGTCGAATGGGCGGAGAACGAGGGCTGGCCCACGAAGCGATATCCGTGGACGCTCACCGAGCGGTTCCTTGGAACTTATCAGCTGGACCGACTGATATACGGCGTCATGGGATCGCAAATGGCTCTGATACCGGTCGGGCGGTATACGATGACATCGAGAGGGTCGTTCGACCTCGCGGTCATGCCCGCTTATGAATCGGTCATGGTCCGCCTAGGACCAAGCGGCAGGTGGATGATTGATCCGCTACCGGGCGAGGATCAAGCCCGTCGTTGGAACCGTGAGTACTTCGTGGAGGTATCGAAGCGCCTGGCGAGGATGGGATGAGACCGGGCAAATGTCTGGACCGGATCATCCGGATGAAGGCCATCGAGAAGGAGTTCCAGGTGGCCGTCATTGCTCGGGATTGCTTGGATACAAAACTCAAGGAGGATTCATCAACGCTCACCGACAGAGGCCTGGAACAAGCCCACCTCGATGGTTTTCGCGACAATCTCGACTCGACTTACCTGATCAGGATATTCGCGGAATTTGAGACGGGCCTGAGGGACTACTGGAAGGTTGGCATGAAGAAGAGCGCCGTTGTCCGAGTCTCGGATATGATCAAATCGGCCAGCTCGAAACGAAGGATGGATTATCAGGAATTGGAGAACGTTCATATCGTTCGCGAGTATCGAAATCGGCTCGTCCACGAAGGAGATTCCGAGGCGCGGATCGTGAGTGTGGGAGAAGCCCGGAAGTCCCTCTGTATCTTCTTCGGTCGATTGCCCGAAGATTGGTAAACCGAACGCCCCACAATCGGAGAGATCGGCCATGACGAACCCGAATCCCCTCGCCGGACTGACCCGGCGCGACTGGCTCCGACGGATGGGCGGCGGCTTCGGGGCCCTGGGCCTGGCGGGCGTCCTGGCCTCCGAGGCCCGGGCGGCGAACAACCCGCTGGCACCCAAGCTCCCTCACTTCGCCCCCAAGGCCAAGCGGGTGATCTTCCTGTTCATGAACGGCGGGCCGTCGCACGTCGATACCTTCGACCCCAAGCCGATGCTCGCCACCCGGAGCGGCGAGCCCGCGCCCGAGTCGGTCCGGAAGGGCCGGAACGGCGGCGGCAAGCTGATGCCGACGAACTTCAAGTTCGCCAAGTATGGCCGGGCCGGGATGGATATCAGCGAGCTTTATCCCAAGCTCGCCGAGCGGGCCGACGACATCTGCGTCGTCCGGTCGATGTACACCGACGTGCCCAACCACGAGCCCGCGCTGTTGATGATGAATTCGGGCGTGATCCAGCCGACCCGCCCCAGCCTCGGCTCGTGGCTGACCTATGGGCTCGGCTCGGAGAACCAGGATCTGCCCGGCTTCGTGGTGCTCTGCCCCGGCAAGCCGGTGGTCGGCCCGCAGCTCTGGAGCAACTCGTTCCTGCCGGGGATCTATCAAGGGACGCACATCAACAACAAGTCGGTCGACCCAAAGTCGATCATCGCCCACGTCGCCAACAAGAACCTCGGCCAGGACGCCCAGCGCGGGCAGCTCGACCTCCTCCAGCGGATGAACGGGCAGCACCTCGAATCGCGCTACGGCGACCCCCAGCTCGAAGGCCGGATCCAGTCGCTGGAGATGGCCTTCCGGATGCAGTTCGAGGCCCGCGAGGCCTTCGACCTCACCCGAGAGACCCCCGCCACCCGCGCCCTCTACGGCGAGGGGAAATTCGCCGACGCCTGCCTGATCGCTCGGAGGCTCGCCGAGCGGGGCGTCCGGATCACCCAGGTCTACTACGGCGACGGCCAGCCCTGGGACGACCACTCCGACATGGAAAACCACCGCGACCACGCCCGGAAGAGCGACGCCCCCATCGCCGCGCTGCTGGCCGACCTCAAGGCCCGCGGCCTCTTCGACGAGACCCTGGTGATCTGGGGCGGCGAGTTCGGCCGGACCCCGACCTCGCAGGGCTCCAAGGGGCGCGACCACCACAACACCGGCTTCACCATGTGGCTGGCCGGCGGCGGGATCAAGCAGGGCCACATCCACGGGGCCACCGACGAATTCGGCTGGAACGCCATCGAGGACCGCGTCCACGTCCACGACCTCCACGCCACCATCCTCCACCTGATGGGCATCGACCACGAGAAGCTGACCTATCGCTACAGCGGCCGCGATTTCCGGCTGACCGACGTGCATGGAGAAGTCGTGAAGGGTATCATCGCGTGATGACGATCTGACCGCCGCGACGAAGGAGCCGAAGCCATGCCGGACCAGGCGGGGAGGCGAACCGGGTCGATCTTCACCCGGCGCGATTGCGTCCGGATCGGGGCGATCGGCCTGGGCGGGCTGACCTTGCCCGAACTGTTCCGGCTCCGGGGGCTGGCCTCGGGCCTGAAGGCGGCCCCGAAGGCGAAATCCGTCATCCTCCTGTTCCTCTCGGGCGGGCCGTCGCAGCTCGACATGTGGGACCTGAAGCCCGACGCCCCCGAGGAGATCCGCGGGACCTTCCGCCCGATCGACACGGTCGTCCCCGGAATCCAGGTCGCCGAGCACTTCCCTCGGATGGCCCGACTGGCCGACAAGTACGCGATCGTCCGGTCGGTCACCCACGCCGAGTCGGCGCACCCGGCGGCAGCCTTCTGGATGATGGCCGGGAGCCGGTTCACCCGCCCCACGTCGGACGCCGCGTTCATGAGCCGCGTCGATCGACCGCACGTCGGGTCGAGCCTGGCCAGGGTCCTCGGCCCGGTGGTCCCTTCGATGCCGCCGTTCGTGATGATCCCCGAGGCAATGGCCCCCAACGGGCCCGAGCGGTCCGGGCAGCATGCCGGGTTCCTCGGGCCGTCGTTCGACCCCTACCGGATCAACAGCGACCCGAACCTGCCCGACTACTCGCCCGGGGTCCTGGCCCCGCCCGCCGAGCTATCGACCGCGAGGCTCCAGGGGCGCCGGACTCTCCTCGATCGACTCGGAGGCCCCGACGACGAGTCGGACATGGACGAGTTCCAGGCGAAGGCCTTCGACCTCCTGGCCTCGACCGCCGCGCGGGACGCCTTCGACATCGGGGCCGAGTCAGCCTCGACACGCGACCGCTACGGTCGGCACGTCTTCGGGCAGTCGACGCTCCTGGCCCGCCGGATGGTCGAGGCCGGGGTCCGCCTGGTCCACGTCAACTGGGTCCGCCACGACAACGCCAAGGGTGGCGCGGGCTACGACACCCACGGCAAGCATCTCGAACTGGCCCGGAACACCCTCCTGCCGCCGACCGACGCCGCGTTCTCCTCGCTGATCGAGGACCTGGATGCTCGCGGGTTGCTGGACGAGACCCTGGTCTTGATGATGGGCGAGTTCGGCCGGACCCCTCGGTTCAACTCCGCCGCCGGCCGCGACCACTGGCCGCACTGCTTCAGCGTCGTGATGGCGGGAGGGGGAATCCAGGGAGGCCGGGTCCACGGGGCCTCCGACCGGATCGGGGCGTACCCCGCCGCCGACCCCGTCTCGCCCGAGGACCTGCTGGCCACCCTCTATCACAACCTGGGCGTCGACCCGCATTCCCCGATCTACGACCAGCAGAATCGCCCCTTCCCCCTGGCCGACGGCCAACCGATCCTCGGCCTGCTTTGAATAGAGTCGACCCCAAGTTGTCCTTTGCATCGAGATACCAGAACATGTCCCCCCTCGCCCTCCGGGAGAGGGGCCGGGGGTGTGGGTCTTGGCATCGCCACCGACCATCAATCTCTGCGAGAGCAGTCGCACTGGTCACGGCTTCACGGCCGCCACAACGGTGGTGGAAATCACATCTTCGACCGGAGCGGCCTGGGGGGCCGCTTCGGCGTGGGTGAGAAAAACATGGCAATCGGCAGGACCGCTGTCGGTAGCCTGGACCTCCAAGGTCAGCGTGATCGACTGACCGACGGCCAGGCGTTCGATCTCAGGGAAGTGGAATTCGCCGGTCTCGCCGTTGAATTGGAATTCCCCCTTCTCGATGTTGAAGTGTTTGAGGACCTTGAGGTTTTTGGTGAGCTTGCCCCGGAGCTGGAGCCGGGTCGCCTCCTTGGAGCCGGCGTTCTTGATCGCGACATCGTAAAAGGTCGCCTTTCCGACATCGATCACGCGTTCGGTCTGGGTGATCTTCAGGTCGATCAGGGCCGTCGCCGCGACGTCGGTTGAAATCGAGTCGTTGGCCCCCAGGATGCCCGAACGGACCTCTGCGGTCGCTCGATAAAGGCCGGGCGTACTCGTCTGGTAGTCGAACTTCAAGTCAACGGATTCCGAGGGCGGGACCCGTTCGAGAATCCAGGAGAGCGTCCGTGATTTTTTGTCGAACCTGGACCCGTCGGGTATGGCGACCAGCCTGCCGCCGGCCGAGGGTAGGCGGACGATCACCTCAACTTTCTCGGCCGGTGCCGTTCCGGTGTTGCCCACCGAAATCCGGTACTCGTTCGGCTGGCCGGCGTTCAGCTTGTCGCGGCCGAAGATCTTGACGGCCAGTCCGGGTTTGGGATCCGCCGTCGCCCCCTGAGGACCCGGAGTCTCGGGAGCGACCGGCGGGGGTGTCGTGGCCGGAGTCGGACCAAGCTGACGATTCAACTCCTCATATTGAGATAGGGCGTCTTCCAGCATCGAGCCCGAAATATAACCCTTCTTCTTCATGGCCTCGGCCCACTCCAACCTCTCCTTGGCCCGGGGGATGGCCCGGCCGATCCGGTCCTCCCCGGCCTGGACGCGGCGTTGGGCCTGCTTGAGCCGGACCTCGAATTCTCGGACCTCGGCCTGCTTCTGGGCGAGTTCGGCCTCGGCGGTCTTCAGGCCGAATTCGGCCTGGCGGACCTCGGTTATGGAGATGGTCGCCCGCTCGTGGAGTTGCCGGGTATTGTTCAGGATGGATGTCGCGGCACCGAGTTTCGCCTCTTCGCCCTGAAGCTCGGCCCTCTTGCCCTGGAGCTGGACCTCCAACAGTTCGGCGAAGTCGCGGAGGTCGGCCAGCGATCCTCCCGGAGCCGAAAAGGCGGGAGTGGGCGGGGGCTCCGCCAGGGGATCGAGGCCGAGCCGCCGCCTGGTCTGATCCAGAATGAGGTCAGACTCGGCGAGTTCGGCCTGCTTGCTCTCGACCTCGGCCTCGGCGATCCGCAGCTCAGCCTCGGCCTTCTCCATTTCCTCGCGGCTGATCGCTTTCCGCTTCAAGTAGGCCGAGAATCTCGTCATGGTCGCCTTTGCCAGGTCGCGTCGGGCTTCCGCCTTTCGGACCTCGGCGGCCTTGCCGTCGCGCCGGGCTTGCAGCACGGGGATCTCGTCGCGGATACCGCCTCGATACCGCTCGTACTCCTCCTTGAGGTGGGCGAGAGCTTCGGTTGCCCGTTTCATTGCGGGATCGTTCGGGGTCCTGGTTATCCGCCGGACGGCGTCGAGCCTCTTGCTCGCCTCCTTCACCTGCAAGGCCAGCGCGACGGCCTTCGGATCTTCCTTGAACCGGCTCTCGACCAACTGGGCGATCCGTTCCTCGGTCAGCGGAACATCGGCGGGTGCCGGGTCGGCCCTGGCGGGTTCGGCCTCCGGCGCGGGATCTTCGAGACGGGGGGCCGGGACGGCCTCGGGTGCGGGCTGTGTTGGGTTGAGTCTGCCGAGACCGAACAAGAGCCGACCCGTGGGCGCCTCGTCGACATTCGTGACGATATCGGCATACGCTCGCCCGGGATTCGGATTGGGCGGGGCGGGTCCGGCCTCCGGCGAGGGAGTCGGCCGGGCAGCGGCCGAACCCTCGGCCCTGGCCTTGCTGGCGGCAGCCTTGAGCTCGGCACGCATCTCGTCCGTTCGACGCTTTGCCTCCTGGACTTCTGGCGCATCCGGGTTTTTCGCACGTTGAACAACCCGGACGAACTCGATCATGGCCTGCCGGAACGGGCGATTGGCGCTCATCAACTCGCGATCACCGTCCTGGAGGATACCCTGCACGAGAGCCCGAGGGTCCTGCCCGGCTTCCGCCCGGTCGGCACCGGGGATCGTCCGAACTCCCGGCGGGCCGTATGGGCTCTCGGCGATGGCCTTCTGCAACCGTTCGACCAGGCCGGGCGAGGGGGCAGGGGGACGTGTCGTGAAGTCGCCGGACTTTTCGTCGAGCGCCTCGATCGGGAAATTGGGATGGAAGGTGTCGTCCGGCAGTTCGAGACTAACCCGGTAATCCTCGAACGTGGCGATCAGCTCGCGGCTCGTGGCGGGCGGTCCCTGCGTCCAGCCCATCTCGACGAACCGGGACTCCACCTTGCGGGGGAGCCAGACCCCTCCGACCACCTCGAAGTCGCCTGCGCTCTTCCGCCAGAATCGTCGCCCGTGCATCATCCCGACCTGCGTCGAGTCCTGGGCGGACTCGGAGCGGACCACCGCGAAGCCCAGCGAGGGGACGACCCACACGAGGCCCCTAAGTCCGGCGGGATTGGTGCCGAAATTCTGGCTCGTGGCCCAGGCGAGCCGGACGGTCTGGCGACCGTCGATCACCTCGCCCCCGGCCGGGTAGACCCGGATGCCGTTCCGATCGATCCGGCTCTGGAGGATCGTCGCGACGCCCCCGACCAGGTCCAGGACGTTCGACGGTCGGGGGTCCAGGGGGTCGACCGAGCCGTCGGGATTGACCGCCTTCATGTTCCCGTTGCCCAGGAATTCGGCGAGGAGGTCGTCGCCGGGGAACTCGCCCTGGCCTGCGGTCGTCCGCCAGCGGAAGGGGACGGGCCCTTCCTCGGTCGACGGGCCGCCGAGCGTCACGAGGTTCGAGTCCTCTCTGGCGACGAATCGACGAATCCAGGGGGACGTCCCACCGCTCGGGCTCGGGGATTTCCCGGGATCGGGGGCGGATAGCACGTCGAGCCGCAGCTTCGTGAAGAGTGGGTCCAGGATGGAGTCGAGGACCACGTCGGCCACCTGAATGCCGACGGTTTCTCGACTCACGCCCGCTCCAATCCGGTTCCGACTCGCGACCGAGTACCGGAATCCCAGCCGAATGGCGTCCTTCAGCCGCTTGGCGTACCCGGCCTGGATCTCCTCGAGGGTCGGGAGCGGGGTCGATGGAGCGGCCGGTTGGGGAGCCTCGCCTGGCTTCGCCTCATCGGCCGCCTTCGGGGCTTCCGATGAAGCTTTCGTGGGATCGGGCTGCTGGCCGAGGGTCCAGGAGGGGAGCGAGAGGGCGGCCAGGAGCCCGGCGGCCAGGAGGACGCTCCGGCGGGGGGGTCGGGGGATCGGGTCGCGGAGGATCATCAGCAGCCTCCCTTCCAGGGTTCGAGACGCCTCGGCCCCTCCGACGCCCAACGCGGGCGAGGGGATCGCGGACCGGGCCAGATGCTCGCAGATATCCACCAGGGCTTCGGCGTAGGCGAACCGACGATCCGGCAAGGCCCGGATCACCCGGGCGTCGGCGGCCTGCTCGGCCTCGGCCCGGAGCCTCCGGCGGGTCAGGTGAAAGATCGGGTTCCACCACCAGACGAGTTCCACCAGCAGTTCCAGGCGGATCACCCAGTGGTCGCGGCGGGCCAGGTGGGCCAGCTCGTGGGCCAGGATCCCGGGCCATTGCTCGGCCCCGAGCCGGTCGACCAGCGAGGCGGGCACGATCAGCCGAGTTCGCCCCAGGCACCAGAGCAGGGGGGTCGTTACCCCGGGAGCCACCAGGATCGGCGGGGGCCGGACCCCGAGCCGATCGCCGATCGCGCGGGCTTCCTCGGACAACCACGGAGGGGGCGGCATCGAACCCCGGAGCGACCTCCGGAACCGGGCCAGGCCGAACGCCCGGAAGGCCACCACCCCGAACGTGCCCGTCAGCCAGAGGCCGAGCAGGACCGCGGGGATGGCCGATCTCAGATTCCAGTTTCCCGACCTTGAATTCCCGATCGCAGATTTCCGAGGGACGAGCTTTGCTTCTGGATTCGTTGATGGCACCTGGGGCGATTGGCCGGCAGGTTCGGGCTCGGGCTCAAGCTCCGGCCGTCCGAAATCGGACCTATCGAGAATCGGCGACTCTCCCGGAGGAGCGGGGAGGATCGCCCATCGCTCCGGATCCGGCCAGGGGTCGGGGATCAAGTCGGGGGCTGGCAAAGGCTCCGGGATCGACGGGGGAAGCTCGGAACGCGGGGCCGGGGATGCGGGTCGAGCCTCGGGCCAGGTCGAGGGCCAGGCGACGAGCGGCGGGATCGCCAGCTTGATCATCACGACCAGCCAGAGCGCGTGGCGAGCCTCCGGCCCGAGCCGCCTCGACCGGCACGCCAACGCCACCAAGGCCGCCAGCCCGCCCGCGATCAGCGTCGACTCCGCGAACCAACCGAGCATGGACGCCCCCTCATCGTATCGTGGAAGGACTCGGGACTCGGGACTGGAGGACTCGGGACGGGCGGCAGGGCCTGCCGTGAACCGTGACTCGACCGGGTGAGCCCGGCCCGACCAGGACCGGCCCTCAGTCCTCAGTCCCCGGTCCTGAGTCCTCCGGCCGGACGGCCGGTCGGACGGTCGGTCGGTCGGTGCCGATCGAGCACCGCTCGGAAGCGGGCGATCTCGTCGTCGGAGAACTTGTGGCCTTCGACCAGGTTCAGGACCAGGGGGGAAGGGGCCCCCTCGCAGAGCTGGTCGGCCAGCTCGCGGAGGCGGTCGCGGAGCAGGTCGTCGCGGGTCGAGACCGCCCGGTAGACGTGCGCCAGGGCGGCCGATCCGGGCTCGCTGGCGACGTGCCCCTTGGCCCGGAGCCGGTTCAGATAGGTCTGGACCGTCGTGTAACCCCAGCGACGGCCCCGAGCCTCCAGGACCTCGGCCACCGACCGGACCGTGCCCGGCCCCTCGTCCCAGAGGACCTTCAAGGCCTCCAGCTCCTGCTCGCTCGGCGGCGGTCGATCGACCATGACCGGAATCTCCTCCTCGAAACCCTCCGACATGATGTCTGAGGGCGATCCTACGACATCACGTCGGAGGTCGTCAAGCGGGCATTTTGGATTCCGGCGGGTATACTTGGGGAGCGCCCGTATTGGCTCCTGATCGCGGCATCCCGTCGATCGGGCGAGCGTCTTGCCCCTCACCCGGCCTTCGGCCGCCCTCTCCCGGGGGGAGAGGGCAAGACAGGGCACAGCATCAATGGCACCTCGCGTCCGCACCATCGAGCCGACTCGACATGACGACCCACCTGGACGGCACCGCCTCCGACCGCCTGATCCTCGGCGATTGCATCGAAGGGCTCCGGAGCCTGGAGGCCGGGTCGGTCGACCTGGCTTTCGCGGACCCGCCCTTCAACATCGGCTACAAGTACGACGTCTACGACGATCGGAAGAAGGCCGACGACTATCTCGACTGGACCCGCCGATGGGCGGCCGAGATCGTCCGGGTCCTCAAGCCCGACGGCACGTTCTGGCTGGCGATCGGGGATGAGTTCGCCGCCGAGCTGAAGATGATCTTCCACCGAGAGCTCGGGCTCTCGCCGCGGAGCTGGGTGATCTGGTATTACACCTTCGGCGTGAACTGCAAGTATAAGTTCAGCCGGAGCCACGCGCATTTACTCTACTTCGTGAAAAATCCCGCGCGATTCACGTTCAACGTCGACGAGATCCGGGTCCCCTCGGCCCGCCAGCTGGTCTACGCCGATGCCCGGGCCAACCCGGTCGGCCGGCTCCCCGACGACACCTGGATCCTCCGGCCTCAGGATGCGTCGGAGAGCTTCGGGCCCGAGGAAGATACCTGGTATGTCCCCCGGGTCTGCGGGACGTTCAAGGAACGCGCGGGGTGGCACGGCTGCCAGATGCCCGAGCAGCTCCTCGGGCGGATCGTCAAGTCGTCCTCGAACCCCGACGACCTGGTGCTCGACCCCTTCTCCGGGAGCGGGACGACCTTGACCGTCGCCAAGAAGCTGGGCCGCCGGTACCTCGGCTTCGAGGTCTCGGCGGACTACGCCCGGAGGGCGCGCGAACGCCTCGACGCGGCCCAGGTCGGCCAGCCGCTGGAAGGGTCCGAGAAGCCCCACATGGTCAAGTCGAAGAAGGTGGTCGCACGACAGGGGTGAACCGGGCGGAGCGAGCGATCGGGAGTCGCCCGCCTCGGGGCCTTCAGCCCTGCCGGGCGACTCGCGAACCTCGACGGGCCAGCTCGGCCTTGTGCTCGCGGAAGATGGCGAGGGCCTCGTCGAAAGCCCCGGCTTCCCAGAGCGTCTGGATCGCCCGGTGGAAGACCAGGCTCAGCCGAGTGGCCCTGCGTTTCGCCCGGCGGAAGATCAAGGCCGAAGCCTCGCCCCCCAGGCCTCGATCGTTGATCCGGCTCCGGCTGGCGACCCCCTCGGCAATCGAGCGGCGACGGGCCAGGCGACGGGCCTCGGCGGTCAATTCGACGATCCGGCGATCGGTCGAGGGGGCGGTCGATTGGGTGCGGGCGGCGGGGCCCGCGGGTCGAGAAATGATCGCGACGTTGGGGAGCATAGGCATTGTCCTTTCGCGTCGGATGGATGGGTGGATCGGGAGCGAAGTGACGTCGAGCGAAATGGTTAGGACCAGGCAAGCTTACTCGACGCGCGAACCATCTGCAACCTTTATGCCATCAAAGTGCATAAATTAGCGACTCGCCGACCCGATCGGCGAGCCGAGCCTTTCCTTTGCAGACGATCGAGGCACGGGCCGGGTTCCCCAGGCCCCGAAAATTCGCCGAGACCTCGCGAATCGGTCGGGCGATCCTTCGGCGGCCGTGCCCTTTCTTACATGATCTCGTGAAGAATCGAAAATCGGGCCGAGGACCGGCCCGGCATTCGGGGGCTCACCTCGGGCGGTCGACCTTGGCCGGGTTCACCCGACCGACCGCCGGATGGGGTCCGGGAAGGGTCTCGTGAACTCGGGTCGTGGGGGAGGCGTGTCGGTCCCGGAGTCGGCCGAGGAATCGGCCCGCCTCCTGGATCGGCGACCCGGTCTCGGGCTCGACGGCGAGCCTCCAGCCGAGCGAGGCCAGCAGGATCGCGGCGGCCCAGAAGGAGTTCCCGTAGCCCGCCGCCTCGCGCTGGGAGACCATCGAGAGCCCCAGGAGGGCCAGCGAACCGGCCACCGAGCCGAGCAAGATCCGCCGGCCGCTCGACTCCCGGGGCGACTCCAGCCCCAGGTGGATCGCGACGGTCATCGGGTACATGAGCCAGACGAACGCATAATTAAACGACAGCGGCGAGAAGATCAGGATCAGGAGGATCAGGAGGGCGTAGTCGATCGAGGCGGACGTGCGGGTTCGCCGACCTTCGCGAGGCATCACCCCGACATAAAGCCCGCCCAGGACCAGGGCCGAAAGGGCGATGATCTTGTTGACCGTCGAGAAGTCGAGGTCGACCAGGTTGACCTTCCAGCCGTCCTTGGCCTCGCCGTCGGCGGGGATCGAGCGGAGGAGCCGGTTGGTTAACGCCATGATCGACTGATTCTTGAAGCCGAATCCGCGCTCGGGGCGCTGGGCGATGCTCCCCTCGTCGTAGCGGAGGACCATGCCCATGGTCCAGGTCCCGGCGTCCTCGAAGGCCCCCTGGATCCCCCGGAACGGCATCGGCAGGGCGAGCATGGCCAGCGTCAGGACTACGATCATCGCCGCGGTCGCCTTCCAGAGCCTCCGGTAGATCAGGTAGACGATCGCCATGAACGGGAACGCCTTGACCGCCGCCGCGAACGCGACCAGGCCCCCCGCCAGGCCCGATCGCCGGGCCCCCAGGCAGGCGAACGCCCCCAGCATGCAGGCCAGGAGCGCCATGTTGGGCTGGCCCAGCAGGTAGGCGTCGTGGATGTACGCCGCCACACCGACCGAGGGGACCACGTACAGCCAGGGGCGCTGGCCGGCCACCTTGCCCGTGGCCAGGTAGACCGACAGGAGCATCGCCGCCAGCCAGGCCGCCGAGTTCGCCAGGACCAGGATCGTGACGAACGCGTGTTCCCCCGCATACGACAGGACCGCCAAAAATGCCGCGCACGACGGCGGATACATGAACGGGAAGACCCGGCCGTCCTTGGGGTAGATCTCCTCCCCCAGCGTGACCGCCCGGCCCGCGTAGAACCAGAGCCCGTAATCCTTGTTCCCCCGGTCCATGTAGCCGTTGAGCAGGGGGGCGACCGAGAACCCGATCATCGTCGCCGCCAGCCCCGCCATCATCCAGGTCCGGAGGATCGCGGCGCGGGCCGGGTCGGGGCCGGTTCCGTCGGTCGTTCGGGGGGCGTCGTCGGGCTCGGTCATCGTTCGAGAATCTCCACCGGGTTTATCCAACACATCGAACTCCGGGCGGATCGGGCGTCACGAATCCCGAGATCGCCTTGCGTCCGGAGGCCCCAAACCGTTACGACAGAAGGGGCAAATCCGCCGAGATCCCGAAGTTCCCCGGACCCCGCCATGCCACCCCGACCCCCGACCCGTCGCGGCGCCCGGAAGCCGCCGCGACCGCCGGCCCGAGGTCGAGGGCGAGTCCGCTGGGCGATCGCGGCCTCAGTGGTCGCGATCCTGATCCTGGTCGGCCTGGCCTGGATCCTCTCCGGCCGCGACCGGAGCCCCGGGCCGATCACCGCCCGGACCCTCCTGGCCGAGGCCCGGGCCGCGCTGGCCCTCGACCGCGCGGCCGACGCCCGGGTCGCCCTCGAACGGGCCTCCGCGATCGACCCGACCGACGCCGAGGTCTGGCGAGGCCGGCTCGACCTCCTCCGGGTCCTCGACCGCCCGATCGAGGCCCTCCGGCTCGGCGAGGCCGGCTTGCGGGCCGTCTCGCCGAGGGATCGGCGAGGGATCTTGCAGGCGACGACCCTCGCCGTGCTGGCCGAGCCGCCCGACGACGAGGCCCGCAAGCTCCTCGGCCGCTGGATCGCCGCCGATCCCGATGACCTCGACGCCCGGGTCGCCCGGCTGGCCCGGATTGCGAACAACCCCCACCCCGACGACCCCGACCGCATCGCGAGGATCGCCGAGCTATCCGAGATCCTCGGACGAGATCCCGGCCAGATCCCCGCCCGCGAGGCCCTGGCCACCGCCCTGGCCGACGCCGGCGACGTCGACCGGGGGCGTCAGGTCCTGGACGCCTGGCCGAGCCCCGATCGGGACGCCCGCTACGACCGCCTCCGGGGGCGCTGGGAGATCGACTACGACCATCGGCCCGACCAGGCCGCCGAGTCGTTCCGCCGGGCCCTGGCCGGGCTCCCGCACGACTGGAAGATCCACTACGGACTGGCCCGAGCCCTCCGGGCCCTCGGCCAGGGCGAGGAGGCCCAGGCCGAGGCCCAGGCCGTCGCCCGACTCCGGGAACGCCTGGAGCCCACCGCCCTCGGCCAACGCCTGGCCGCCGACCTCGCCCGGCCCGACGACCCGCGGACCCTGAACGACCTCGCCGCCCTCACCGAGAGCGTCGGCCTCGCCGGACTCGCCCAGGCCTGGCGAAACGAGGCCCTGAGACCTCCTTCACACTGATCTTTTGTCCACAATTCCAAAAACCACATCTGCAACAATGCCGGGGAAAAACGAACCCAACGTGAGCTTGTAGGGTGTGGTCGAGCAGAGCGAGGCCCACCAGCGACCCGTAACCCTGGTGAGCCTCGCTCCGCTCGACCACACCCTACGCATTTGGCCCATTGTGAAGATTTTCAGACCAACCCAACGACCCTCCACAACGCCCGGGAAAAACGAACCCAACGAGCCTGCGGACGGTCGACGCTTGACCTCGAACCTCCCGAGGGCTTCCGGCCCGGGAACCCTTCGCACCATCGCCGGGGAAAAACGAACCCAACGAGCCTGCGGACAAGGACCGATCGTCGCCAGACTTCCCGGACATCTTCCGGAAATCCGGGTCGGCGTTATGACACTTTCCGGGACGCCTCACCAGAAGGCGACCGTGATGACCCCAGGTCCAGGCCGCAATGCTTGCAGGCCGATGTAGGCCAACTGCTGGTCGAGGAGAGGAGGAACCGCCCGCCACATCGAGGACAACGGAACCGCACGAGCGCGGACCACGTGACGAGGCTGCCGACCCAGCAGGTCAGGAACCCGAGGAATAGAGGGACGCCCAACATACCCTGGATGAGCGGATTGAGTCGCGGACCGAAGACCAGTAGGGGCGTCCCCAGCACCGCGAACAAGGCCATGCCACCGAGGAAGAAACGCCAGTACCACCGTCGCAGGCTCGCATAGCGCCGCGCGGCATCGGCCCGTGTTTTGACGTCGATCTCTGCCCATGGAAAGCCGCCCAACCCTGTTATCTTCCCGAGTAGTTGCAGGGCAAGCGCCGCCCACCGATCTCTAAGCCGCACAAAGGGGTCCGGTGGACGGCGCGAACTCTACAGCGACTTTACTCCTCGTCGAGGTCGATGTGGGTCCATTCGCCAGCCTTCGCATCGTACAGATCGATAAGATCCCCGTCGGGAATGACCAATTTCTCGGCTGGGTGGCCGGGCCAGATCAGAGAAGAACCTGGCCACCCAGACGCCTTACTTGCCGTCCTCGGTATCGACCTGCGACCACTCGCCGGTCTCGGGATGATAGAGGTGGATCACGTCTGCGTCGGGGATCACAATCCGGCCGTTGGCTTCGATAGTTTCGCTGTCGGAGTCTTCTCGTGCCGGTCGCTCGGCCTTCAATGCCAGGACGGACCACTTCTTCAATTCAGAGTTATAGACATACACCGACTTCCCAAGAATATACGTCGCCGTCGTTCCTGCCATGATCGGCGAGACTCCGTCCTGGGCTGGCTCGGGGAGATCCTTCACGACCCAGGACTGATTCGGGCCATCGAAGAGCACGAGTTGGGGGATTTCGGGAGCCTTCACCGTGAACCCGACCATCGGGAGATTGCCAGCGTGGCCTCCGCCGAAAATCTTGGGGCTTGCCTCGGTCGCTTCCACACCCAGGTCTTGCTCGGACCAGCGCCACGCTTTGCGGTCATAGATCGCAACCCGGTTGATCCCCCGGCCCTTCATGGAGAAGGCGACAAGATTTTCCGCCGACATTCGCGAGACTTGCGACACCTCGCCGGGAAGGCGGAACGTTTCTTTCTCTCCCGTCTTGGAATTGATCATCGTGACCCGGCCCATTTTTCTCGGGATGACCATTAGTAGGCTTGGATTGCCATGCAGGTTCTCCACGATCGGTATCGAGGACGCAGGCGTCGGCGAAGCCGAAGCCGAAGCCGACGAGATCGGGTCGGTGACGGGAGCGTCGGAGTACTGGGCTTCGAGATCGTCGAACCAGACAGTTCCGGGGCCGTAGATCTGCGGGGCGACGCGGATCTGCGTGGTCCCCCAGGGGATCTCGACGACTCCTTCGTAACGCTTCCAGTCGTGGGAAACCGGCAGATCGTCGGCTTCCTTGGCACCGATGTAGGCCACCCAGGCGTGGCTCCACTTGCCGTCGCCGTCCAGGAACTGGGTGTCGAGGATCGCCTTGCCGACCTTCTCGGCCTTGACCCATGCGGAGACTTTCAGTCGGGAAGTCTCGCCCTTTCGATCGATGATCTGCGACCACTGAGCGATGGGGAAGTACCGCTGGGCCGTCTTCTTCAGGCAGAGGCTGGCCTGACCCGAGTGGCCGACGTCACGGCTCCAGAGGTACTCGACACCGGGAATATCGGCACCCGAAGTCCAGGAACTGGGCCGGTGGCCTTCGGCTTCCTCGACGCCTCCGTTCGAGAGGAGTGACTGACCTCCCCGATTTTCCGGACTGGGTGGGCCGTTGACCAGGGCGGGCGTGGGATCAGTCGCCTTCGCGACCGACTTCGGGATCGCGATTGGTCCCGGGTTAGGCCCCGGCTTGAGACCCAGCTTGGCCTTCAATGCGGCGATCTCGCGAAGCCTGGCCTCTCGATTTTTCCGCAATTCCTCGACGAGATTCTCTGCGGCGGGGATGGCAACATCCGCAGCATCGACCTCCTTGATAAGTGTTTCAAGCCTCTTCTCATCAGCTTCCGCGTTCGGCGATGGTGGAAGGACCGCCGAGGGTCCCTGGCCCACCTTCTGGGCGGCGACACCGGCCCCTCCGACGGTCAAGCCGGCCATCAGGCCGACTGCCCCGATCACCTTCAACTTGTTCCACATCATCGCGATCAATGCTCCTTTCGCCAGGATTGCGATACGGGCCGGGGTCGTCCCGGCGGAGGTCACGATCCGGATCGTGGTGGACATCAAGGCTTCGGGGATCGTGGATCTCGGCAGGATGGCGGGGACTGCGGCCGAGGGGGACAGGCCCCGTCGGGTTAGCCTCGAACGGAGCCGGTCGCGACCCCCGGCCAGTCGGCTCCGGACGGTCCCCACCGGCCAGCTCAGTTGCAGGGCGGCCTCGTCGTGGGTCAGGCCCTCCAGGTAGCAGAGGACCAGCGGGGCCCGGTACTTCTCGGGGAGCCGGGCCAGTTCCTCGTCGAGGGCCGAGCGGAGTTCGAACGCCTCGACGGAGTCCGGTCGGGTGATCGCGCGATCCTCGGCCCCGGGGCGTTCTCGGGTTTCTCGGCGGGCCGAGAGGGCGCGGGATCGGCTGGCCACCCGGCGGGCCACCCCGTGGAGCCAGGGGCCCAGGCGGTCGGCATCCCGGATCGATCCGGCCTTGCGGGCCAGGACCAGGAAGGTGGCCTGGAAGGCGTCCTCGACGTCGCGGGGGTCCACCAGCATCCGTCGGCAAGTCGCCAGGACCATCGAGCCGTGACGGGCGACCAGGGCCTCGAAGGCCGCCCCGTCGCGGTGGTCGGCGAACCGCCGGAGGAGCGGTCCATCCCCCAGGCCCGCGGCCGTCCCGGGGCCCTCGAAGAGCCGAACCACCTGTCGGATGACCGGACCATAGCCGCGACTCGCCATCGATCGTCCCCTCCCGGCTCACCCCTAGACTACGCCCCGGGCCGATTCCAATCCGGAATTCTTGGTGACATGGGGATTTTCTTCGAAAGCCGTACTAACCCCTGGCCTTCCCTCACGATCCTGAAGAGGAACCAACCTCGCGGGTTCGTCCGAGCCTCCGGAGCGTCCGGGGAATCTACTCGTGGCCCATCGCCTTCAAGCCCGAAAGACGTGCCAAATCGAAGCCAATCGCCGGACCAATCGAACCCATTCCCTCCGCGCGGAACGAACCCATTATTGCCACCAAACAAAGCCAATTCCCCAATCCAAACAAAGCCATCCGGGATCGATCGTCCGTCCCCCCGACGGGTTGCCCTGGGGTCGGTCGGCCGATACGTTATCGAGGGTCGTCGAGTTCCGGGAGGGTCCCGGGTCGGCAACCTTCGCCCGATCCGAGGCCAACCGCCCATGCAAGCTCTGGTGACCGGCATCTCGGGATTCGTGGGCGGACACCTGGTCGAGCACCTGCTGGACTCGGGCGACGCGGTGTCGGGGCTCTCCCACTCGGGCCGATGGCCCGAAAACCTCGCCCACCTGGCGACTTCGGCCCGGATCGAGGCCTGCGACCTCGCCTCGATCGGCCAGGACGAGATGCTCGAGATCCTCGCCAGGGCCCGGCCCGAGGCGATCTATCACCTGGCCGCCCAGGCGAACCCGCAGGCCAGCGTGGCCGACCCTCGGGGGACCTGGGCCTTGAACCTGGGCGGGACCTTGACCCTCCTGGAAGCGGTCAAGGCGTCGGGCCTGAGGCCCCGGGTGGTCGTGGTCGGGTCGGGGGTCTGCTACGGGAACCCCGGGCCGGAACACCTGCCGGTCTCCGAGTCGTGCCCGCTCCGGCCCAACAACCCGTACTCCGCGAGCAAGGGGGCGGCCGACCTCCTGGGGATCCAGCACTTCCTGGCCCACGGGACCGACGTGGTGATGGCCCGCCCGTTCAACCACGCCGGCCCCCGGCAGTCGTCCACCTATGTCCTGGGGGCCCTCGCCCGCCAGGTGGCCGAGGTCGAGGCCGGGATCAAGCCGGCGGTGATGGTGGGGAACCTCGACATCGTCCGGGATTTCACCGACGTCCGCGACGTCGTCCGGGCCTACCGGCTCCTGAGCACCAAGGGAGACCCCGGCGAGATCTACAACCTGGGCTCGGGCCGGGGGACGAAGCTCTCCGACGCCCTGGAGATCCTCCGGGGGCGGGCCGAGGTGCCGATCGAGGTCCAGGTCGACCCGTCGAGGGTCCGCCCGGTCGACCAGCCCTTGCTGGTGGCCGACGCCTCCAAGCTCCGCGCCTCGACCGGCTGGGAGCCCCTCTTCTCGATCGAGAGGACCCTGGCGGATATGCTGGACGACTGGCGGAGGATCCTCCGGGACACCCCCCGTTGACCGGCGAGAGGCCCTTTCGGACCATCACCCTTTCCCCTTAGGATGGGCAGATTCGATCCAGACTCTCCCCTGAACCGAACCCTTGACGATCCCGAGGTCCCGCGAGCGATGGGCAGCAGCAAGACGGCGGATTACCTGGCCCTGGACCTGGGGGCCGAGAGCGGTCGAGGACTCCTCGGCCGGTTCGATGGCGGTCGCCTGAGCCTGGAGGAAGTCCACCGCTTCCCCAACGGGCCGGTCCGGATGCTGGACACCCTCCACTGGGACGTCCCCCGGCTCTTCGACGAGATGAAGCAGGCCCTCCGGAAGTCGGCCGCCGGCCACCCGGACCTCGAAGGCGTGGGCGTCGACACCTGGGGCGTCGACTTCGGCCTGGTCGGCCGGGGCGAGACCCTCCTGGGCAACCCGGTCCACTACCGAGACCCCCGGACCGACGGCATGATGGACCGGGCCTTCGGGCTGGTCCCCAAGGAGCGGATCTACGAGGTCACCGGACTCCAGTTCATGCCGATCAACACGGCCTATCAGCTCCTGGGGATGCAGGCGGCCAACTCCCCCTTGCTGGACGTGGCCGAGACTTTGCTGATGATGCCCGACCTCTTCGGCTGGCTCCTGACCGGCCGGAGGGCCGGCGAGCGGACCGACGCCTCGACCACCCAGCTCCTCGACCCTCGCGACGGTTCCTGGTCCGACGAGCTTTGCCGAGGGCTGGGCATCCCCCGGTCGATCCTGCCCGACCTGATCGACCCGGGGACCGAACTGGGGCCGCTCCGGAAGTCGGTGCTCGACGAGCTGGGAATCTCCCGACCGATCACCGTCCTGGTCCCCGGCACGCACGACACCGCCAGCGCCGTGGCCGCCGTCCCCACCCGGGGGACCGGCTCGAACCCGCCCGACTGGTGCTACATCAGCTCGGGGACCTGGTCGCTCCTGGGGGTCGAGGTCCCCCGGCCGGTGATCAACGAGGCGACCCGCCGGGCCAACTTCACCAACGAGGGGGGCGTGGCCGGGACGACCCGGCTCCTGAAAAACATCATGGGCCTCTGGCTGGTCCAGGAATGCCGGAGGACCTGGGCGAGGGCGGGGACCGAATACTCGTATGACGAGCTGATCGCGAAAGCGCGAGCCGCCCGGCCGTTCGCCGCGATCGTCGAGCCCGACGACCCCTCGTTCCTCGCCCCCGGCGACATGCCCGCCCGGCTGGCCGCCTACGCCACCCGGACCGGCCAGGCCGCCCCGCTCGACGAAGGGGGCTTCGTCCGCTGCGCCCTGGAGAGCCTGGCCCTGAAGTATCGATGGACCATCCGGAGGCTCGAAGAGATCCTCGGGACCAGGATCCGGTCGGTCCACGTGGTGGGAGGGGGCTGCCGGAACGCCCTGCTCAACCAGTTCACCGCCGACGCCTGCGGGATCCCGGTCCACGCCGGCCCGGTCGAGGCCACCGCCGCCGGGAACGTCCTGCTCCAGGCCATGGCCCGAGGCCGGATCGCCACCCTGGCCGACGCCCGGGCGATCGTCGCGGCCTCATTCACGGTCGAGACCTTCGAGCCGAAAGACACCGCCGCCTGGGACAAAGCCTATGGACGGTTCGAGGGGCTTTCCAGTAACGTATGATCCTGTTGGCGAATTCCGATGAGCGGTCGTCGGACCCTCCGCCGAATTCGCCTACGGTATCCAATGATTGTCGGACACTGCTTCGACTTGGTCTCTGATTTCGCAGGGGCGACAAAACGAGGACTTCGGCCAAATCCGCTTACCTGGATTCGATCGCTGCCTTGTACTTACTGTTCCGAACGAGGCTGGCGAGATCCTCTGTATTCAGCAATTCGTAGAGGGCTTTTTTCTTGTCCGCGGCGAGCTCATAGTACGATCTGCAAATCTCCGAACCCAGCGTATAGCCGAGGTCGGCGGGACGTCCTCCGACGCTTCCGCTGTACATCCACTTCGAGAGGTCGGTACCGTTCATCTCCTTGCGGAAGTCTTCAATAATCTCGGCCTCGTGCTCCTTCAAATATCGTTGGCGAACCCCCTCGGATGGCTTTCCTGTGACCAGGCCCGTGAGAAAGTCGCAGACACCTTCTTCGATCACGGCACGCAGAACGTCCCCTTCCCGAGTGTCGCGGTAATTTTGCTGGAAATGCATAAGCTCATGGGTCATTGTCCCTGAGATGAAGCGAGTGTCTCCGATGGAATTCTTCAGGCTCTCGCTCATTTCGTCCGAGGGCATTCCTTCGCCTCGTCCGTGCCGGTCGAGCCCGATGAAGACGCCCAGGTCAGTCACCGAGCCGGCCGAGTTGAGGGTGCCAATCACCAGGTAGCCGTGAGGAAAAATGGCTTCCGGATACACATCCTTCAGCTTATTCATGTTTGCGACTACTTGTGCTCGGATCGGCTCCAATTGCTCGGCCTGAAAATGGTTGCGCAGATACTGATAATACTTGGGATAGGTTTGAATGGCCACATTGACCAGGTCGTCAACCCCGAAGTAGCGATTCGCATAATAATCTCGCAGGGCGGGCGACCCGTCCAGAATCATCTTCGAGAAGAACTCCTCGGCCCGAGCCGGCTCCGCGCGAGCGAGGTCGAAGGCTTTCCAAAATGCATCTGCATCGTCCGTATGCACTTCAAAGCCGTCAACGCTGCTCAGTTGGCGTCGCAACTGAGCAAGCTGTGACTCAACGCGCGGCCATGCAGGGTCGGATTTCAAACGACCAAGGCTTTTGTACTTGGTGACCACGTTTGGGTTGCGAATCCCGTACTCGATCGAGCGTTCCAGTGCCTGAATGGCTTGTGTGGATCGACCGGCATCAGCCCATGCAACCGCCTCGTTGATCGCGACCAACGGCGAGCGCAGGTGTTTGTTGCTGGCCTCATACAGTTGGGCCAGTTCGACAAATCGCTTCGCCTCGGTAAGACGTTCGATATCCGCAGACACCTTCTTGAAGTCAGGTAATTTGGCAGACGCCTCGGATCCGGACGGCTGGACCAACATACTCGCCAATAGAAAGCTAGCTACCACAACGCACCTCAATGAATAAACCCGTTCTGTTTCCCGTTCAAATCGAGCGTTGCCATACTCCACGCTCGGGCTGCCGGGCTCTCCTCCAGAGATTATCCGAAATTCCAGCTGCTGACCCAGACAGCGTGGGGGCGTCAGAGCGAGCGGCAGCAATATCGGGCCAACCCTCGCCGTCAAGGTCTCCGATGGCAATTTCATAGTAAGTCTTGCAGGGTGGGCACCGCCTACCTCATCATATGAACCTACTCCGTCTCTAAACCCGTCCCGAAATCAAAGTCCCGAAACCGAACGTCCGCTTCAAGTTTCGGGACGCTCGTTTGCCAGGGCTAATTCCCTATATCTGGTGTCACCCCTCGGAACCGAAAACATTACTCGTTAAGTGCCAACGAGGGGGCGGTAGAATGCCACTCGACGCCCTGCCCACGAATCACTGTGAGTGCAGGCTATCTCGCCACGGCTCGCGGCATGGCGAAAATTTTCAGGGATCCTTCTGGCGAATTTCTGCGAGCGGTCGTCGGCCCCTCCGCCGGATTCGTCGACAGCATCAATATCGGGTCGGGAATCGAGGCTGGGGCACGGCAAGCCCTGGCCTATCCGGGAGGTCTCCGCGACTCACGACCGTTTCGGCACCGCGATCCCGCAGGCCCGGCAGCCTTCCGCCCCCAGATGGACGGGTTTCCCGCACTTGGGACAGACGCGGAGCCCGGCCTCGGCCCGGCGGGCGGGGGAGTTCTGGGGCATCTCGGCGGTGCTCTTGGGGCCGTTGCCCCGCGAGGCGTGCCCCTTGGCCCAGTCGTCGAGCATCGCGTGATCGGCGGCGCTCATCTCCTGGGTCGGCGTCTCGATCGGCGAGGCGGGCCTCCCCCTTGATGGGCTGGTGGGCACCGGGACGATCGTCGCGCAGTCGGGGCACTTGCCGTGGGTCGGCGGCCGGGAGGCGCCGACTTTCAGGCGTCGACCGCAGGGGCAGGAGAACCGGATGAAGCCGTCTCCGTCGCCCATGGGCGTGAGGGTGGCCGGGTCGGCATTCCGACCTTTCCGGATGATCCGGACCCGCGCCTCGCACCTCGGGCAGACCACATGATCGGCCCCTCCGAGGGGCATCTCCAGCGGCTGACCGCATCGACAGGTCGCCCGAGCCATATTGAGAGATCGCATCCAGGCCGCGCGGGCCGGTCCCAAGGAGAGAGGGTCTTATCGTCGTAAAATCGCCCGTCGAGACCAACCGGCGCGATCAGCGAGCCGCGAGTTCGACGGTCTGCTTGCGGAGCCCGTCCAGCGGGATCAGGGTGTTCAGGCTCCCCGATCGGAACCCTTCGAGGTCGAGCGTGACGAACTTGAAGCCGAACTCGCGGAAGGCGGGGATCAGGTCCTTGCGGACCTCGGGGTCGGCCAGCCGGGGGAGATCCTCGATGGGGACCTCGATCCGGGCGAGGTCTCCCTTGTGGTAGCGGACCCGGAGGAGCCGGAGCCCCCGCTGGCGGAGCCACCCCTCGGCCGCGTCGATCATCTTGACGCGTTCGGGGGTCACGTCCTCGCCGTAGGCGATCCGGCTCGACAGGCAAGGCGTGGCGGGCTTGTCCCAGGTGGGCAGGTCCCAGGCCTTGGCCAGCTGGCGGACGTGGGCCTTGGTGAGCCCGGCTTCCTGGAGCGGATGCTTGACGTTGTGCTCGCCCGCCGCCTTCATCCCGGGTCGATGGTCTCCCTGGTCGTCCAGGTTCGCCCCCGAGGCGATCGCGTCGACGCCCAGGGTGCCCATCAAGCCTTCGAGCCGGCCGTAAAGCTCGCTCTTGCAGAAGTAGCAGCGGTCGGAGTTGTTCCGGAGGTAGTTCGGGTCGGCGAACTCCTCGGTCCGGATCACCCGGTGGGCGATCCCGATCCGGGTGGCCAGTTCGGTCGCCTCTTCCAGCTCGCCCTGGGCCAGGCTATCAGAGACCGCCGTGACGGCGATCGCCGAGTCCCCCAGCGCCACCTGCGCGGCCTTGGCCACCACCGCACTATCCACGCCCCCCGAGTACGCCACGGCCAGCCGGCCATAGCCCCGGAGGATCTGGAGGAGCCGTTCGCGACGATCGACGAGTTCCGGGTCGGTCCACTCGCTCAAGGCTCACCTCCTGCCAGGGGAAGACTCATGACTCGCCAGATGACCGATTGTATAACGAGACCGCCCCGTCTCTCAAGCCACCCGCCGAAGTCGGGCCCGCCCGGATCGCCCGAACCCGAGTGCGGGCCGGGCTGTCCGGAGGTCATCACCCATCCCAGGAGCCCCGCCATGACCGACGACCTCGCCACCCTCTTCGCCTACAACCGATGGGCCGACGCCCGGGTCCTCGAAGCCTGCCGGTCGGTCCCGGCCGATCGCTACGCCGCCGAGGTCGCCCCGGGCTGGGCCTCGCTCCGGTCCACGATCGTCCACATGGCCGGGGCCGCCCAGATCTGGGCGAAACGCTTTCATGGCGAGACCTCGATGAAATTTTACGAGGAATCCGACCTGCCCACCCTCGACGAGGCCGCCCAACTCCTGGCCTCGGCGCAGGATCGGCTCGAAAGCCTGGTCGCCGGGCAGACGCCCGAGACCCTGGAGGCCCCGTTCACCTACCGGAACATGCGGGGGATCACGGCCTCCGCCCCGCTCTGGGCCGCGCTCCGGCACGTGGTCAACCACGCCACCTACCACCGAGGCCAGGTCGCCTCCAAGCTCAAGCAACTCGGCGTCGAGCCCCCCGTCACCGACTTCGTCTTCTACGCGATCGAGCAGACCCCGCAGACGCCAGCTTGAACAGGTCCATCGTAGGGCAGGGCGAGCCCTTGCCCCTACGGGAAGCCGTCATGATTACAGCCACTAGCGTTTGTTGGCGGCCCCACTGAGCAGGTTGAGCAGTCCATCCAATTTCCGCTCGACCTCGGAGACCCGACGTTCCAGGTCCTCGACCGTGTGTTGCCGCGTCCCGTTCAACGACTCCTCGGCCAGGCGAAACTCGATGCCGAGGCGGTGAGTCTGGATCTCCTGGACATCCGCGCTCGTCGCCCGACCGGCTTCGAATTCCGCCCGTTCCCGCTTCTCGAATTCCTTGACCCGGGCGAGATGCGCCTCGATCACGGCTCGGCGTTTCTCGCGATTCTCGGAATTGTCCAGTTCGGCATCCATGAGCGTCTCGGACGCGTCGAGGACCCGGTCGATGGTGATCCGGCCCTGCTCATAGTAGTCGGTCTGAGTCCTCAGGCGTGCCCGGGCGGCCAGGATCCGATTCTCTCCCAGGGCCTCGACCCAGGCGGCGTCGATATCCGCCGCATTTTTCTCGGGAGGAGGGTTCGTCGCGCCCTCCACCGTCTTCCGGAGGCGCGGTTCATCCTGCTCGATCCCCGGCCCTTGCGCCGCAATCATCCCCGATCCGGCCACGAATCCCGTCGAGAGCACCAGGGCCAGGCCGACTTTCAACTTCGAGAGCATCATCATCCTCAGGACTCCTCGGGAAAGGGCGACCGCCGAGGCGGAGGCCAGGCCAGTTCCGATCCGACCGACGGAGATCGAGAGCGCGGCTCGGGCCGTCGACGCCATCAAACCGGGCGAGAGGGCAGGGGGGGCCAGCATCGTCATCCAGGCTTCCGAAGGGGCCAGCCCTCGGCGGGCCAGCTGATCGCGGAGCCGCTGCCGGGCCCGCTCCAGGCGCCCTCGGACCATGTTCAGGGTCCAGCCCAGTCGCTCAGCGGCCTCCTCGCGGCTCAGGCCTTCGACGTCGCAGAGGACGACCGGGCCCCGGTGATGGTCGGGGAGGCGGGCGATTTCCTCGTCGATCACGCCTCGAAGCTCGGCCCGTCGGGAGGTATTCTCCCCGTCGGACCGTTGGGCCTCGGGGACGACCGCGAGCCGCTCGCGGGCCTCTCGACGCGCGGAGGCCGACCGGGCCCGTCGAGCCGTCCGGACGGCGACCCCGTACAACCAGGGGCCGACCAGTTCGCGACGGCCGATCGAGCGGGCCTTGCGGACCAGGATCAGGAAGGTGGCCTGGAAGGCGTCGTCGACGTCGTGGGGATCGGCCAGCATCCGCCGACAGGCCCCCAGGACCATCGGGCCGTGACGGCTCACCAGCGCCTCGAACGCGGCCGGGTCGCCCCGGTCGGCGAACCGCGTGAGCAGTTCGCCGTCGGTCAGGCCGACGGCCGAGCCCCCCTCGAAGATCCGGACCAGGTCGGCACCGGCCCGACCGACACCCTTGCCCATCGTCGCCCCTCCTCGAAGAATCCGCGCGTTCTTCCATCTAACTGCGCGCGGGAGGGGCGACGACACGGCAATTTTTCGGGAGACTCGGGATCAAGGCTCGGGCATCGGCTCCTGGAGCCCGTCCCAGATCTCGGCGTACTTGTCGCGGACGTAGGGATTGAGCTGGTCCGCGAAGTCGGCGGGCAGCCCGAGGATCTTGATCAGTTCGATGACGTCGGCGAAGTCCTTGAGCCGGTGGAGCCCGCCGGTCATCCCGGAGGCCAACTTCAACTCGACGAGCGTCGGCAAGTTGAGGTAGTTGATCCCGTCGCGGTCGACACTCACCGAGGCGGGATCGGGGAACGCGACCGGCTTGGGCTTGCCGTCGCCGGGATAGTCGCCGGTGACCAGGAACTCGATCCGGACGCCATTCTCGACGTCTCGAAGTTGCTTGCTGCCCGCGAACGGCGGAAGGTAGCCCAGGCCGTCCAACCGTTCGTGGATCGTCTTGAGAGATTCTCGCGTCACGAGCAGGTCGACATCGACGGTGAAGCGTTCGAAACCATGTTCGAACAGGGCCAACCCGCCGACGACGGCAAACGGAATGCCCAGGTCATCCAGCCGACGAGCGAGCCTGTGCAACGTCTTGAAGACGTCGTTATCCTTCCGGAAGTGGCTCCCTCCCTGATCCATCGCCCAGGTCCTGTCTTGCTTCAATTTCTGCTCATAAATGATCACCGATCACCTCCGATGCCGGATGGGCGGAGGCGGCTCACTCCGCGTCGGGCTCGCCGTCGTGGTCCAGGTCGTCGATGTGGTCGCTGGCCTCGGCCCCTCCCACCCCGTCGTCGAGGATGTGGGTGGCGGGCGGGATCGCGGGGGCTTCGCCCTCGACGTCGGGCAGGTCTTCGGTGGCCTGCAGCAGCTCGGCCTCCGGGAGCTTGGCCAGCGAGCTGACCGCGTTCCCCTCCTCGACGCGGATCAGGCGGACGCCCTGGGTGTTCCGGCCGATCAGCCTCATGTCGGAGACGGCGGTCCGGATCAGGATGCCCCCGCTGGTGGTCAGCATGACCTCGTCGGCGTCGGTGACCTTGGCGATCGCCACCACCGGGCCGTTCCGGTCGGTCACCTTGATGTCGATCAGGCCCTTGCCGGCGCGGTTCTGAGATCGGTACTCGGTCAGGGCGGTCCGCTTGCCGAAGCCGTTGGCGCAGACGGTCAGGAGGCTCGCCGGGTCGTCGTCGCCGTTGGCCACGACCATCCCCACGACCTCGTCGTCGTCCTGGAGCTCGATCCCCTTGACGCCGAAGGCGGGCCGCCCCATCGAGCGGACCTTGGACTCGTCGAATCGGATCGACATGCCCTCTTTCGTCGACAGGATCACGTGATCATTGGCCTTGGTCCGGGCCACGCCGATCAGCTCATCCCCCTCGTCCAGCCCGAGGGCGATGATCCCCCGGCCCAGTGGGCGTTTGAAGGCCGTCAGGTTGGTCTTCTTGACCGTCCCCCGGCGGGTGACCATGAACAGCGACTCGTCCTCGTTGAACTGGCGGACCGGGACCAGGCCGGTGATCTTCTCCCCCTCGGTCAGCTGGAGGAGGTTGACGATCGCCCGGCCGGACGAGGTCCGGGTCTGCTCGGGGATGTCGTAGACCTTGAGCCAGAGGACCTTGCCGTGGTCGGTGAAGAACAGGATGTAGTCGTGGGTCAGGGCCACGAACATGTGTTCGAGGAAGTCGTCCCCCTTGGTGTTGGTGGCCGAGATCCCCCGCCCTCCGCGATTCTGGGCGCGGTAGGTGCTGGGCGGGAGCCGCTTGATGTAGCCGTCGTGGGTGACGGTCACCACCATGTACTCCTCGCGGATCAGGGCCTCCTTGTCGTAGTCGCCCAATTCCTCGGGGTCGATCACGCTCCGGCGGTCGTTGGCGTACTTCTGCTTGATCTCGCGGAGGTCGGTTCGGATCAGGTCGAGCACCAGCCGCTCGTCGGCCAGGATGCGCTCGTAGCTGTCGATATTCTGGCGGAGTCCGGTGTACTCGGCCACGAGCTTGTCGGCCTCCAGGCCGGTGAGCTGCTGGAGCCTCATGGCGAGGATCGCGTCCGCCTGCATCCGGGTCAGCCCCCCGGTCTCGCGAGCGTCGGGGTTGTTCAGGGCGCGTCGGAGGACCTCGGCGGAGACCTCCATCCCCATCAACCGGGCGCGGGCCTCCAGCGGGTTGGCGGACGATCGGATCACCCGGATGATCTCGTCGATGTACGCCAGCGCGATCAGCAAGCCTTCGACGATGTGCGCCCGCTGGCGGGCCTGGCGGAGCTGGAACTGGGTCCGCCGCCGGATCACGTTGACCCGGTGGTCGAGGAACAGCCGGAGCATCCGCTTGAGCGGCAGCTCCTCGGGCCGGCCGTCGACCAGGGCCAGCATGATCACGCTGAACGAGTCCTGCAGCGGCGAGTATTGATAGAGCTGGTTGAGGATGACGTTGGGGTCTTCCCCCTTCTTGACCTTCACCACGATCCGGACCGGCTGCTTGCGGTCGGACTCGTCGACGATGTCGGTCACGCCGGTCACTCGGTCGCCGTTGACCAGTTCGGCCAGCTTGATGAGGAGCGGTCCCTTGGTGAGCTGGTAGGGGATCTCGGTGAAGATGATGTGCGAGCGGCCGTCCTTCAGCTCCTCGATTTCATGCTTGGCCCGCATGATGACCTTGCCCCGGCCGGTCCGATAAGCCTCGCGGATCCCCCATCGGCCGCAGATGGTCCCGCCGGTGGGGAAGTCGGGGCCGTGGATGTGCTCCATCAGCCCTTCGAGGTCGATCTCGGGGTCGTCGATCAGGGCCACGGCGGCGTCGCAGACCTCGCCCAGGTTGTGCGGCGGGATGCTGGTGGCCATCCCGACGGCGATCCCGCCCGAGCCGTTGACCAGCAGGTTGGGGAACTTGGCGGGCAGGACCCGCGGCTCCATGTGCTTCTCGTCGTAGCTTGGCTGGAAGTCGACGGTGTCGAGCCGGATGTCTTCGAGCATCTCGGCGGCCACCGGGCTTAATTTGGCCTCCGTGTACCGCATGGCCGCCGGCGGGAGCCCGTGAATCGAGCCGAAGTTCCCCTGGCCGGTGATCAGGAGATGCCGCATGTTCCACCACTGGGCCATCCGTGCCAGGGTCGGATAGATCGAGTTGTCGCCGTGCGGGTGATACCGCTTCATCGTCTCGCCGACGATCCCCGCGCACTTGCTGGTCGACCCGCCCGGCGTGAGCCCCAGGTCGAGCATCGCCGTCAGGATCCGCCGCTGCGAGGGCTTCAGGCCGTCGCGGACGTCGGGCAAGGCCCGGCTGACGATGACCGACATCGCATAGGTGAGATAGCTCTCCTTGAGCTCGGTCTCGATGTTCAGCGGCGGAGTCGGCAAGTGATCGGGGTTCTGGGGCGCGGCGGTGCTCACGGTCGATCCCTCATCCATTCATCGGAAGTCGTCGCGCCCGGCCGGACCCAGCCCGCGACCATCCAAGATAAGGAGATCATTGTACACGAACGAGCCCCCATTCGGCAACGCCAGGGCCGTCGATCCAGTCACCTCTAAGTCCCGGAATATTCAACAGTTCGATCGACGGTTGATGGTCGCCCAAACCGACATTCCCGCCCCACTCTCGATCGAGGTCTCTCGCCGAGAATTCCACCCTGGTCCTTCCCGATTCGACCGCTGGCGGTTGTTGCCTATTCTTCAAAGAATTGATGCGTGCAATGCTATCCTCATTTTCTTAGATTCATGGGCCGAAGACGGACCTGATTAAGAGACGACCGGAGACTGTGATGTTCGATTCGACGACCCGGATGGTGCTGGCCTGCCTGATCCTGGCGGGCTTCGCGAGAGGGCAGGACCCGGCCCCGGGGGTCGGGGCCAAGGTGATCACGAAATATAATGTGCCGATGCGGGACGACGCGGGGGAGGTTGAGAACACCTCAGACATGCGACTCTTCACCGTCGAGCGGGCCAAGGGGGACGATCTCCTGATCTCCGGCGGGCCCGCGAAGGGCTGGGTCGAGGTGTCCGAAGTGGTCGAGTTCGACAAGGCCATCGCCTTCTTCTCCGGGGAAATCCGGGACGACCCGGATTCCGAGCCCGCCTACCACTGGCGAGGCTCGGTCTGGCAGAAGCTCGGCAAGCTCGACAACGCCATCGAGGACTACGGCCAGGCGATTCGGATCCTCCCGGACCATGGCGCGGCGTATCTCGACCGGGGCATGGCCTGGCAAGCCAAGGGGGATCTCGACCGGGCCATCGAAGACTACGATCGGGCCATCAAGCTCGAACCCGACGACGCCTGGGCCTACCTCAACCGGGGCCTCGCCCGCGAGGCCTGGGAGGAGCACGACAAGGCCATCGACGACTACTCGAAGGCCATCGAACTTTCCCCGGACTATGCCACGGCCTACGGCAACCGGGGCCTCGCCTGGGAAGCCAAGGGAGAGCACGACAAGGCCATCGAGGACCAGACCAAAGCCATCGAACTCGACCCGACCGACGCCTCGTTCTACAGCAATCGGGGTTACGCCCTCGACTCCAAGGGGGAACTCGAACGGGCCATTGAGGATTACACCCGGGCCATCGAGCTCGAACCCGACAACGCCCTGACGTTCAACAATCGGGGCTACGCGCGATACGCCAGGCAGAATATCGACGAGGCCATCGAGGACTACGACCGGGCCATCAAGCTCAACCCCGATTTGGTCGTGGCCCGCTACAACCGAGGGCAGGCCCGGTACGCCAAGGGGGAGTTCGACAAGGCCATCGAGGACTACGAGGCGATCATGGCCATCGACCCGAAGGACGCCTCGGCCCTGTTCAACCGGGGGACGGCCCGGGAGGCCAGGGGGGATCGGGATGGGGCCATCGCCGATTACACGCGATCCATCGAGCTCGATCCGGATGAGGCCGCGGCCTACTTCAACCGGGCCCTCCTCCGCGAAGCTCGCGGGGAACACGACGGGGCCATCGAGGACCTCGATCAGTCCATCCGGCTCGATCCCGACGACTCCTCGGCCTACCGGAACCGAGGGATGGTCCGCTTCGGTATGGGGGATCTCGGCCGGGCCATCGACGACTACAACAAGGCGATTGAACTCGACCCGGAAGACGCGATGTCCTTCTACAACCGGGCCCTCGCGCTCTTCACCGGCCGCGAAGTCGCCCGCGCCATCGACGACTACAGCCGAGCCATCGAGATCGATCCCGAGATGGCCCTGGCCTATCTCAACCGGGGGATCGCTCGGATCGACATCGGGGAGTTGGACAAGGCCATCGAGGACGCCACCCGAGCCATCGAACTCGACCCGGAAGACTTCAAGGGCCACAACAATCGGGGCCTCGCCCGTCGACTCAAGGGGGACCTCCAGGGGGCCATCGAGGACTCCGACCGGGCCGTCGGGCTCAGCCCGGAGAATCCCCTGGTCTACCGGAACCGGGGGAAGACCCTGTCCGAGAGGAAGGAGTACGATCGCGCCATCGAAGATTATTCGAAGGCCATCACGCTCCAACCCGACGACGCAACGTCCTACTTCTATCGAGGCAACGCGCGGACGGCGAAAGGGAAGGTCGACCTGGCCATCGACGATTACAGCCAGGCCATCCGGATCGACCCGAAGCTCTCCCTGGCTTACCTGAATCGCGGGAGCGTCCGTGACGACAAGGGGGAGTTCGACAAGGCCATCGAAGACTATGAACAGGCCCTGGAGATCGACCCGAAGCTCGCGCTGGCCTACAACAATCGGGGCCACACCCGATTCTCGATGCTTGAGTTCGACAAGGCCATCGCCGACTTCGACCGGGCCATCGAGCTCGACCCGAAATACCTACTGGCTTACCACAACCGGGCACTCGCCTGGACCGCCAGTCGGGAGTTCGCCAGGGCCCTGGCCGACTATGATGCGGCGATCGGGATCGACCCGAATGACCTGTTCGCCCTCAGGAATCGGGCCTGGATTTTGGCCACTTGCCCGGATGAACAGATCAGGGACGGCAGGCAGGCCGTCGAATCGGCCACGAAGGCCTGCGAGCGGAACTCGTGGAAGTCGGCCAATGACCTGAGCGTGCTGGCCGCGGCCCTCGCCGAGGCCGGCGACTTCGATCAGGCGATGAAGCGGCAGGAAGAGGCCATCACGCTGGCCCTCCGGGACGGGACGGGCTTGTTGCGATTCTGGATCGTCCCGGCCCTCTATCGGACCTATGCCCTCTATCGCGACAAGAAGCCGTATCGGCAGCCATGAATCCGGGTCGACGATCCAGGGGCCGGGCCTGTCCCAAATTATCACCCGGCCCCGAAAACCTTCGACCACACCCTTGCGAAGATCAAGGGGGCGGGGTAAGGTCTGAGGTGCAAATCTCGGATCAAGATCCTTGTCCTTCCCCTCTCGATCATGGCGGGCGATGCGGCCGACTCATCCGGGACGTCATCGATGGGCCTGTGCGGGGGCGTTCCTGACGCTCCTGGCGATCGCCCTCGCTGCGCCCTCGACGAGCCGGGCCGACTGCCGGCATCCGGGCGACCGGCCCTCGATCGGGCTCGATGCCGACGCGTTCCGCGCCGAGGCCCCCTCGGATGACCTGGCACCGGCCCCGCCGCCCAAACCCTGCGATGGCCCGCAGTGCTCGGGCAAGACCGCCCCCCCCATGACGCCCGCCCCGCAGCCTCCGCCCCGCGCCGAGACCTGGGGACAGCTCATCGTGCCCGCACCGATCCTCGGCCCCGAGCCCGGATCGCGGACGCCCGAGGATTCCCCCGGGCGGCCCGTCCACCAGACCGGCTCGATCTTCCACCCGCCCCGACTCCCCCGCTGATCTCTCCGCGCGACCGTACCGAGATCATCCCGCGCCCTGCTGCGCTCGATGATCCCGGCCCGTCATCCCTCGACGAACCCATCGCGAGCGACGCCTCGTCGTACCCGGCTGGGTATCCGTTCGGCCATCCTTGAAGTGCGCGAAATCATCAGCATTCCATCATCGGGGGAGATCCCATGCGCCGCCATCATCGCTCCGCGTTCACGCTCATCGAATTGCTGGTCGTCATCGCCATCATCGCCGTGCTCATCGCCCTGCTCCTGCCCGCCGTCCAGTCGGCCCGCGAGGCCGCCCGCCGGATGCAGTGCGTGAACAATCTCAAGCAGATCGGACTGGCCCTTCACAACTATCACGACACGGTGGGCACCTTCCCGCTGGGGCGGACCACCCCGTACGACGTCTCTTATTCTCCCCTGGCCCGGTTCCTGCCGTACATGGAGCAGGCCAACCTGGGAAATGCGCTCAACTACAGCCTGGGATACAACCAACTGGCGAACACGACGGTCCTGAATACCTCGCTGAGCCTGTTCCTCTGCCCGTCCGACACCGCCACGCAGATCCCCGCCGGGGTCGGGGGCGGGACGAATTACCGGTCCAACGAGGGGACGAGCGTCGTCATGTGGTACGGGCCCAGCGACACGACGAACGTCAACGCGGGGATGCCCGCGCCCAACGGCCTGTTCTTCGCCAACCTCCAGTGCCGGATCGCCGACGTGACCGACGGGACCAGCAACACCGCCGCCTTCAGCGAGCACGTCATCGGCGACTTCAGCCAGACCATCTCGACCGACAAGTCGGACACCTACCGGCCCGGGACCTACCCGGCCACCCCCGACGAGGCGGTGTCCCTCTGCAAGGCCACCGACATCACGAACCTGACGCTCCAGGGCGTCTCCGTCGTCGGGTCACCGTGGGTTTACGGCTATCACTCGACGTCGAGCTACTGGCACATCGGGCCGCCCAACTCCCGGTCGTGCATGTTCCCCCCGTCGCGGATCAGCACCACGGCCAACAGCCGCCACCCCGGCGGGGTCAACCTCCTGATGACCGACGGCTCGGCCCGGTTCGTCAAGGACACGGTCGACATCAAGGCCTGGCGAGGGCTCGGGACCCGGAACGGCGGCGAGGTCCTCAGCGCCGACCAGTTCTGATCGATCGGCGGATCGAGACCCTCATCGACCCTCCGCGTCATCGCGGAACGCCCACCTCCCCCCCCCCCGGGAGGCCGACCGGTGGCGAAGTCCGACGCTTCGTCACCGAAGACCCGAGGCCGGCGCCCGCCCCCCCGGGAGAGGCGGGCCAGGCTCACCCCACACGACCAAAACATTCCCACCAATCCAGAGTAACGTTCATGCGTAACCGATCGCTCCTCATGACCGCGACCTTTCTGGGGCTGGCCGGCCCGAGCCTCGCCGATGGCCCCCCGACGGTGCCCGTCACACGGCCCGAGATGAAGCAGTTCCTCGAGAATTCCAAGCGGAACAAGCCTCGGCTCCCCCTGCCCGAATTGACGGCCGAGGAGCATGAGAAGGCCGGGAAGGGGGACTGGTCGGTCGTGAATAACGGCCGGATGCGGAAGTTCTACCTGCCGGCCGAGGTCACCGGCGCCGGGTTCCTCCGCGAGCCCGATCCCGCCATGACGCTCGGCTACCCGTTCCAGACGATGATCTTCTGGATCGTCTCGCGCTGTAACAACTGCACCTACTGCATGGGCCATCAGGAAACCAAGCTCACCGCCGCCGGCCTGAGCGAGGAACGGATCGCCGCGCTCGATGGCGACTGGTCCGAGTTCACCGAGGCCGAGCGCACCGCGTTCGGTTTCGCCCGCAAGCTCACCCTGACGCCCGAGCGGGTCACGGCCGACGACGTCGAGGGGCTCCGGCGATTCTACACCGAGGCCCAGATCCTCGAGATCCTCCTGGTCACCGGCAACTTCAACGCGATGAACCGCTGGACCGGGGCGCTCAAGATCCCGCAGGAAGACCACCGGGTCTACCTGACCGAGACCCCGGCGAAGTATCGGGCCACGGCCAGCCGGGTCGCGCCGCTCGACCCGGCCCGGCACGACTCGGCCTCGTCCCTCGCCGGTCCCTCGCGGCGCCCGCCCCTGGAGTCGAAGGCCGAGGTCGAGGCGGCCCTGGCCGACTGCCGGGCCCGGACCCCGATCCTGCCGCTGGTCGACGAGGCGAAGGCCCGCGCGATCCTCCCGGCCGACTGGCCCTCGGGCCCCCTGCCCGAGTGGGTTCGACTGCTGGCGACCTTCCCCAAGGCGGGACTCGCGCGGATCGAACTGCATCGGGGGGCCGAGGAGAAGGGCACCCTGGACGCCCGACTCAAGGCCGAGATCGCCTATACCGCCGCCCGGCGTGACCGGGCCTGGTACGCCCTGGGCCACGCCCGCGAGCGACTGGCGGCGCTCGGGTTCTCCGACGACCAGATCGACGCGCTCGACGGACCGCTCGACGCCTTCCCTCCCGCCGAACGGGCCACGCTCGCCATGGCTCGCAAATTGACCACCGACCCCGCCCTGATCGGCGATGACGATGTGGCCGCCCTCCGGGCCCAACTCTCCGACAAGCAGACCGCCGAGGTGATCCACCACGTCACCGAGGCCGCCTTCTTCGACCGGGTCACCGAGGCCGCCCGGCTTCGCCTGGAAGATTGACGATCGAAATGATTGCTGATTGACGATCGCGGTCATCGGCTTTCCTGCCGATCCTTCGCGGGCCTTGACCGAAACCATCACTCCGATCCGGGCGGGGCATGCGGCCGATTCCATCGAGGATCATGTCGACGGCGAGAGCCGGGGCGTTCCTGACGCTCCTGGCGATCGCCCTCGCTGCGCCCTCGACGAGCCGGGCCGACTGCCGGCATCCGGGCGACCGGCCCTCGATCGGGCTCGATGTCGACGCGTTCCGCGCCGAGGCCCCCTCGGATGACCTGGCACCACTCCCGCCGCCCAAGCCCTGCGATGGCCCGCAGTGCTCGGGCAAGACGGCCTCACCGATGACGCCCGCCCCCCAGCCCCCGCCCCGCGCGGAGAGTTGGGGACAGCTCCTCGCGCCCGCACCGATCCTCGGGCCCGAGCCCGGATCGCCGACGCCCGAGGATTCCCCGGAGCGGCCGGTCCACCAGGCCGGCTCGATCTTCCACCCGCCCCGACTCCCCCGCTGATCTCTCCGCGCGACCGTACCGAGATCATCCCGCGCCCTCGGCGCCCCCGATGATCCCGGCCCGTCGTCCCTCGACGATCCCATCCCGCCCGGCGACCCCGCGTCGACCCCGGCTGGTTCTCCGATCGACCATCCTTTGCGCGAAATCATCAGCATTCCTATTAGGGGGAGATCTCATGCGCCGCCATCATCGTCCCGCGTTCACGCTCATCGAGTTGCTGGTCGTCATCGCCATCATCGCGGTCCTGATCGCCCTGCTCTTGCCGGCCGTGCAGGCCGCCCGCGAGGCCGCCCGCCGGAGTCAGTGCGTCAACAATCTCAAGCAGTTGGGCCTGGCCCTGCACAACTACCACGACACCAACGGCTGCTTCCCGATCGGCCAGGGGCGGAACGTCGCCACCGGCGAGACGAACAATATCTCCAGCCAGACTCGGCTCCTGCCGTACCTGGAACAGGCCAACGTCGCCAACGCGATCAACTTCAGCTACACGTCCACCAACCTGGTCAACGCGACGGCCCTGGTCACCAGCGTGGCCACCTTCCTCTGCCCGAGCGACGCCCAGAACGTGCTCCCGGCGGGCTATGCCGGGACCAACTACCGGGCGAATTACGGGACCAGCATCGTCAACACCTACGGGCCGACCGACACCGCGGGCATCAACACCGCCCTGCCGGCCCCCAATGGCGCGTTCTTCCTCGACAACCTCATCCAGTTCGCCACCGTGATCGACGGCACGAGCAATACCGCCGCCTTCAGCGAGCACGTCAAGGGTGACTTCAGCAACTCGATCTCGACCGAACTGTCCGACACCTACCAGCCGGGGACCCACCCGAGCAACGCCGACGAGGCCTACCAGGATTGCAAGGCGGTCGTCATCACCGACCTCACCAAGCAGGGGAACTCGAACGCCGGGGCCCCCTGGATGTCCGACGGCCACACGCCCTCCCGCTACTATCACGCCACCCCGCCGAACTCGCGGTCGTGCATGTTCCCGCCGCAGAGGATCAGCACCACGGCCAACAGCCGCCACCCAGGCGGGGTCAATGTCTGCCTGATCGACGGCTCGGTCCGTTTCTTCAAGTCGACGATCGACCTGAAGGCCTGGCGCGCCGTGGGGACCCGAAACGGCAACGAGGTGATCAGCAGCGATAGCTTCTGATCCGATCGGACGTCGCCCGACCTCCCCCCTCGTCGGATCATCGACCGGAGAGCTTCCCTTGAACCGGATTGGAATCACGCAACCCCGCCGGCCCTGGACGCCGGCGGGAGGTCTCATACTGATGCTCGCGTCCATGATGGCCTCGACGGGATGCGGCCCGACCGCCCGGCCGTCCGACCCGAACGAAGGCCGAAAGGCCCTCCAGGCCGCGCTCGAAGCCTGGAAGGGGGGCGAGAAGCCCGAGTCGCTCTCGGCGCAAACCCCCTCGATCCATGTTGCCGACGGCGACTGGGCGTCGGGCCACCGCCTCCTGGACTACCGGGCCGTCGACGAGGGACGCCTCGTCGGGTCCGACCTCAACTACACCGTCGCCCTCGAACTGAAGGGGCCTCGGGGCAAGGTGATCAAGAAGGACGCGGTCTACGCCGTCACCACCGACCCCCAACTGATGGTCCTCCGGCAGGACGACTGACCCACGATTCATCCACCATGGCAAGGGTTGATTTCATGAACCGATCTCTGAAACTGGCGATGGGCCTGCTCCTGGGCTCGGGCGCGCTCGCCGGGGCCGACGAGCCCCGCCCGGTGCCCCTCACCCGGCCCGAGATGAAGCAGCTCCTCGAAGACATGAAGGCCCGGAAGCCCCGGATCCCGCTCCCCGAGCTGACCGAGGACGAGAAGGCGACGCTCAACGGGCGCGAGGCCGGTTACGAGGCCCGACTCCGGACGCTCTACCTGCCCCCCGGCGAGGGGTTCGGTTTCGGGGGGAATCGAAACGCGGCGCGCGGCACCAACGGGGCGGCCCCGGCACCCGCCGCCTTCGGACGCAACATCGACTCGAATATGTCGCTCGATTATGCGTTCAAGACCGAGCTGTTCTGGATCGTCTCGCGGACCAACAACTGCCAGTATTGTCTGGGGCACCAGGAATCGAAGCTCCTGGCGGCCGGCCTGACCGAGGATCAGATCGCCGCGTTGGATGGCGACTGGTCGGGGGCCACCCCCGCCGAGCGTGCGGCCTTCGCCTTCGCCCGGAAGATCACCTTCGAGCCGAATGCGCTGACCGACTCCGACATCGACGGGCTCCGCAAATATTATAAAGACTTGCAGATCCTGGAGATGATCCTCTCGGTCGCCGGCAATAACGCGATCAATCGCTGGAAGGAAGGGGCGGGCGTCCCCCAGTCGAAGGACGGCGGCAACTTCAACCGGAGATCGGCCGCCGGCGCGATCGCGAGCCCCGCACCCGCGCCCGACCACCCGCAGACTTACCTGACCCCGACCCCCGAGAAGTTCCAGGCCAGCATCACCCGGGTCGCCCCGGTCCTGAACGACCCCACGACCGGCGAGCCCACCCGGCGGACCGTCTTCCGACGCCCCCCGCTCGAATCCCGGGCCGAGGTGGAGAAGGCCCTCGAAGGCGCCCGCAAACGGACCCCGCGCCTCCCACTCCTGGACGAGGCCCAGGCCCGAGCGATCGTCTCCGAGTTCTATCCGGAAGGCCCGATCCCCCAGTGGGTCCGGCTCGTGGCCAACTTCCCGCGTGAGGGTCTCAACCGGGTCACCAGCATCCGGGCCGCCGAGGAGAAGGGAGAACTCTCGCCGCTCCTCAAGGCCCAGGTCAGCTGGATCATCGCCCGGCAAGACCGAGCCTGGTACGCCCTCGGCCTGGCGAAGGCCCGGCTCAAGGAGTTGGGCCAGTCCGACGATCAGATCGATCAACTCGATGGCGACTGGTCGAGCTCCAGCCCGACCGAGCGGGCGATGTTCACCGTGGCCTGCAAGCTGGCGGCCTCGCCCGTGGTCCTGACCGACGACGAAGTGGACCGGGCCGTCAAGCTCGCCGGCCCCCGCGACGTGGTCCAGCTCATCAGCTACACCACCACCCGAGCTTCCTTCGACCGGATCACCGAGGCCGCCGGGCTCACGCTCGAGAATTGACCCTCGGGGTCGGGGCTGGAGGTCTTCGGCGTTGCCCCGAGTCCTCCAGTCCCTCAGCCCTCCAGTCCTCCAGCTCCCAGTCCTCCCAGCCTCAGCTTCCCGGCGATCCCCAGGCAGGCGGCACCCAGGGCGGGGTCGGCGGCGATCCGGTCGGCGGCGGCCTTGCAGGCGTGTCGGACGGTGGCGGGATCTCGCTTCCCGAAGTATTCGCCGATGGCCCGGAAGCTCATTGGGGTGTGGAGCCGCGCCAGGTGCATCGCCAGGTGCCGGGCCTCGGCGACGACCGCCCGACGGGTCGAGCCTCGGAGGTCGCGGAGCCGGAGGCCGAACCGCTCGGCCACCGCTTTGGCGATCGCCTCCAGGGTCGGGCCTTCGCCGACCGGGTCGCCCGCCAGGATCGGCCCGACCAGTTCCGGACCGATCTCGCGCCGGTGGACCTTCGATGCCAGGTTCAACTGCGAGAGCCAGCCATCGAGCGTCCGGTAGCCGTCGGCCGCCTCGGCCATCGGCTCGATCACGTCGATGGGCAGGGCCAGCCCTCGGGACCTCGCGAGTTCGAGGAGATAGCGCCGACGCGACTCGACCGAGGGAGGGTCGAGCCGGACCGACAACCCGCCGACCAGCCGGTTGACCAGCCTCGGAGGCCAGTTCAACCACTGGCCCGGCCCCGACCTCGCCGCGACGGCCACCGACGCCCCGGCTTCGTCCAGGGCATCGAGTGTGTGCGAAAGTTCGACCATCGCCCAGGGGGCCCGCTCCAGCGATTGCAGATCATCGATCACGAACAGGTCGAGACGTCGGAACCGGTCGCGGAGTTCCGCCCATCCGCCCGAGCGGCCCGAAGCCTCGGCACAAGCGGCCGCGAACGCCTCCGCCTCGATCTGGGCCACCACCGATTCCGGTCGACGGAGCAACCGCTCGGCGACCAGGCCCGTCAGCAACCGCGACTTCCCCGATCCCGACGGCCCGTGAACCACCAGGGGCGAGATCCCCGCCGTCTCCCCCCGGGCCAGGGCCATCGCCCCCGCCTGCGCCAGCGCATTCTCCGGCCCGATCAGGTAGCCGTCCCACGGATGGGAGGGCGTCGAAGGTCGAGCGAAGTCGGACATCGGGCCGCCCTCCGTTGCGGTCGATCCTGAATTGCCCGCTCACCCAGGAAGGGTGGCTAAACGCTGGGTAAAGGTCCGTCGCCCGGCCGACATCGAGGATCAAGGCCGGCGCATGGCGTAGGTGAGGATGACCAAAGTTGCCGCCAGGTACAAGGCCCCCGCGAACGGAGTCGCGAGCCACGAGAACGCCGAAGCCATCAGGCCGACGACCAGAATCATCACGAGGACGAAGTCCCGCGACTCGTCCAGACCTCTCCAGTGATTTCGTCGCCGGAGGGCCGTGAGCCCAACATGACCGGTGGCCAGGATCAGCAGCATCCCCGTTGCCAGGTTAGGAAGATGCCGCTCCGGCCCCGTGCGTGCGATATTGAGGAGCGATCCGTGGGCCGCGAACAGGAGCGAGCAGGTCGCCACCGCGACCATCAGGTCGAGGACCGTCCGGCTCCCGGAAACGGCCGGCGACGCGGAGGTCCGATCGGAGGGCTCGGGGATGTCGCCGTCGGAGACCTGATCTCGATCGGAGCCCATGTTCAACCCCGTTGCACGTCGAGCCTGGTCACGTTGACGATGATTGATGGTACTCGACCCGTCAAAACGAGAGCCGTTCCCGACCGGTTCGGGCTTGCGCCATCACCGTCCCGCCGAAGGTTCCCAGTGCGGCCAGAGGGCCGCGTGGCCCTTTTCCAGATTGGTGATCCGGGTCTCCGACCGATCGGCAAGTTTCATCGTGTAAAGCTGCCGGATCCCGTCTCGCTTCGATCCGTAAGCCAGCCATTGGCCGTCGGGCGAGGGCGTGGGGTGGTAGTGCAGCGAGCCCTCGGGCGCGTGAGTCAGTTGTTCGGATCGGCCGTCGAGCGTGGTCCGGAAGAGTTCGACGTTCTCGCCGACCTTCGCGGTGGAGAAGATCGACGCGCTGTCGAGCGACCAGGTCGGAATGTCGCTACTCCCGCCGTGGAAGTCGGGCACGTCGAGGAACTCGACCATCCCCCGATAGCCGCCCCGGTCGGCCAGCTTCCGGAGACCGGTGCCGTCGGACTTCACCACGAAGGGATGGCAGTTGTAATGCTCGCCGGAGACGAACAGGAGGTGGGTGCCGTCGGGCGACCACTGGGGGGCGAAGTTGAAGGGGTTCCCGGTCGCGATCTCGACCGCGTTCGAGCCATCCGCATCGGCCACGAACACATGATAGCTCTTGTGATAGGCGATCCGTCGGCCATCCGGCGACGCACTGAAACCGTAGGCGAACTCCTTCGAGTCCTTCGTGAGATCGCGCTTGTTGCGGCCGTCGCGATCCATGCTGAAGGGGTGGGAGTCGCTCCCGATGAGCGCCTGGAACCCGAGCCGGTCCGGGTCGCCCGGCCAGAAAAACAGCCCGGTGTTGTAGAAGCTCACGCGATCGACCGCCGTGAGGTTCGTGACCGATCCGGAGGCAAGCTCGACCAGGTTCATGTCGTAGAGCCAGCCTTCGGCATTGAAGCGGAAGGTCCGGTGCTCCTCCTCCCACCGGGCATTCTCGGGGCTCTCCCACCCCCGGCCGACGATCGCCAGCCGACCATCGGGAGACCAGCCCGCGAACTGGGTCCACGAATTTGGCTCGGAGGCCAGCGCCGGGGCGACTTCCTTCCGACCCGTCCCATCGGCCTGCACGATCATCGCCCGCATGGTCGCGATGTTGGGCTGACGGCCGCCCGGCAGGTCGGTGAGGAACTCGGTGTAGCCGATCCTGGGGGATCGCGGCTCGTCGGCCCCGCAGAACAGCCACACGGCACACCCCGCGATGATCCTTCTTGCGGTCGGGCTGAACGGGCTCACTCGCATGCTCCGAGGCTCCGTAGTTGTCGAGGGTCGAGGAGGGACGGCCCGGGTTCAAACCGGCGCGCGATCATGACGACTCGCCTCTGAGCATGGGCCGCTTCGAGTATTCGGTGGAGATGGATTCGATTTGAGGATCGAGATTCGCCTCGGCCCGTCGGCCCAGGAGGCGGACATATCCCAGATAACGGCCCTGGTCGGCTTCCAACGCCTCGATCTCATCTCGATTGTCCGGGAAGGCCGTCGTGTGCCAGTCGAGCCAGGATTGCCAGCCGCCGGGCATGGCGTCGGCGACCTCGATCGACATGAGGCCGGTCCGCTCCCAGTGCCTCCGCCACCAGGCGGCCGAATGCAGGCTCCAGAGGTCCCGGGTCCACCAGCCCCGGAGATGGTCGGGCACCTCGCCGTCGATCTCCTGCATCAATCCGGCCCCGGCGATGCCCACCTGGCCGCCCAGCTTGACGAACCGGGCGAGGTAGTTCAGGTAGAGGTCGTCCGTCCCGTAGTAGAGGAAGGAGTCGATACTCACGATCGCGTCGAAGAAGTCTTCCGCGAAAGGCAACGACCGGGCATCGGCATGGATGGGGTAGACACCGCCGTCGACCCCGGCATCCCGGATGCGCCGGATGTTTTCCGAGGCGCTGAACCAGAGGTCGGTAGCCCAGACCTGCACCCCGAATTCCCGATTCAGGAAGATCGACGAGCAGGCCCGGCCGCACCCCAGGTCGAGGATTCGCATCCCGGGCTGCAAATCCATCCCGGACGCGAGCCATTCGGTGAGCCAGAGCGAGTTGGCCCCCCCACTGGCGTTGGCGATGACCCAGTCGGGGTGATATCGAGAGGATCGAGGAAAACGATCCGAGACGAACCGAGCGTCCGGAGCCATGTCGATCACCCCCCGCCCACCGATCGCCGAAAGACTACGCTCAGATCCCCCCGACCGGCTTGACCTGCACCCGGACTTCCTGGCCGTCGCGGAGGACGACCGCCTCGACCGACTGTCCGGGGGTCGACCCGTGGGCGGCGGCGTAGGCGTCGGCGAGGCTGGTGGTCCATCGGCCGTCGAGGGTGGTCAGGACGTCGCCGGGCCTGAGGCCCGCGGTCTCGGCGGGGGAGCCGGGGCGGACGGCCCGGATCGCGATCCCGGACCCGTCCTTGACCGGGTCGCCCAGGGTCAGGCCCAGGAGCCCGGCGGGGGCGAGCACCCGACGCCTGGCGACCTTCGGGCCCATCAGGCGGTCGGGCAGCTCCTTGACGAGGTCGCGGACCTCGAAGTCGACCGGCTCCAGGGTCATCATCTTCGCCTGGTAGTCGATCGTGGTCCGGTAGCGGGCGAAGAAGGTGAAGCCGATGATCCCGTCCAGCGGTCGGCCGAGGAAGCCGCCGAGGACCTTGAGCGTCGGGTGGTCCAGGACGATCACCGGGATGTCCTTCGCCTTCAGGTCGCCGACCTCCAGGGTCTTGATCTGGCCCTCGCCGCGCATGGCCATCAGGAACGACTTGGGGGCGTCCTTGGCGATCGTGCCCGACTCCTCGGCCGCCTTGTTCCCCAGCAGGGTGATCGGGGCACCCAGGTCGAAAACCAGGCGATAGGGCCCCTTGCCGTTGACCTTGGCCTTCACCACCATGTGGTTCGAGGCCACCAGCTCGAACGGGACCTTGGCCGGTCCCTGCTTGGCCTCGGGGGCCGGGGCGTCCTGGGCCAGCGCCAGGCCGGCCACCGCCAGGGCGATCGCGAACGGGGCGAGCCATCGTCGATGGGCGATCAGATCCGGTCGCGACATCAGAGTCCCTCCCCGGCGGTCAGGGTCCGTTTGAGCGTCTCGCCGTCGCGTTCGAGGGTCAGGACGACCTCGTCTCCGGGCCGGACCTCGGCCACGGCTTCGAGGGCGGCCTTGAGGGTGTCGACGGCCTGGCCTTTCACCTTCGTCAGGAGGTCGCCCGCCTTCAGGCCACCGGCGGCGGCGGGGGAGTCGGCCAGGAGCCCGGAGACCCGGAGCTTCCCCGCGTCCTCGGCCAGCTCGATCCCGAGGAAGCCCCGAGGGTGGAGTTCTTCCTCGGGCTGCTTGCCGAGCATCGCGGCGGCGAACTTGGCGATCGGCCCCAGGGCGTTCATGGCCTTCATCTCGGCGGGCTGGTTGGCCTGCATCTTCTTCAGGGCGGCCCGGGGGACGAACGGTTCCTTGGGCTCGTAGTCGAGCCGGGTCCAGGTCATCCGGTCCTGGGTGGGGTCGAGCTCGATCTTGAACCGGGCCAGGGCCGAGAAGCCGAGGATCCCGTCGATCGAGGCGCCCGGCAGCCCCAGGGCGTTCATCCCGACCATCTGGAAGATGTCCTCGATACGCGCCTTCATGCCGTCGAGGTGCGCCCCGCCCTCGAAGTCGACCCGGCCGATCGAGGTGAAGTATTCCTCGGGGTCGGCGACGATCCCGGACTTCCTGGCGGCCTCGGCCCCGACGAAGATGTGCGGGGCCCCGGTGTCGACCAGGAAGTTGAACGGCCCCTTGCCGTCGATCCGGACCCGGACCAGGAAGTGGTTCGTGTCGGTCATCCGGTAAGGGACCTTGTACGACCGGCCCACTTCCGGGACGGGCCGGGGGGCGTCGACCGCCAGGCCGACCGCCACCGTCATCAGTCCGAGCCACGCGAATCGTCGATTCATGGGATCATCCGCCTCCGTCCATCCCCGAGACCCCGGGCGGGCCGGGCCTTCCGGCAATTCACTCGATCCTGAAATCTTACGCGAGACCAGGCCCGCCGGGAACGGCCCGTCCGGAGATTGCGGCGAGCGGGTATGCCCGAGGAATCTTGGGACTGGGAGCAGGGTGCCATGCTCTCGCGAAGCGTGAGCATGAGAAGACGGCCGGGCCACCCCCATGCTCACGCTTCGCGAGAGCATGGCACCCAACGATCCTCGAAGGCACTGCCAGAACCTGGGAGTCACGCGGTGATTCACAGGTCGGTACAACGCCCCTCGCGCAAGTCGCCCAGGGCTTCATCGACCAGAGCATCCAGTCGGCCCTCGGTGGCATCCTGCTCGAACTGTCGGTCCCAGGCAGCCGCGTCGTACTCGGCAAACCAGGCGCGAGGTTCGACAAGCTCGTCTTCGGGGAGCTTGCGCATGGCGTCCTCGATCTCGCGGATGGTACTCATAACCCCAGCGTATCTCCCGCGGCCTGACAGGGCAATGGATCAAATAGGCCGACAAGAGGCATAACGTCCTTGTCCGTCAGGGGGAGCGACAGGCATTGAGACGTTGCAGGCCACTCACCCCCACCGGGCCCAGGCCACCACCGCGACGACCTGCGCCGCGATCACGCAGGCGAACGGGATCAGGAAGGCGGGCTTGCGGGTCTTGTGCCTCAGGACGAACATGGCAATCGCGGCGGCGGGCGATCCTCCGATCAGGGCCAGGCCGAGCAGGGCGGCCTCGGGGACCCGGCGCTCGTCCCGGCCGGCCCGGCGCTTGTCCCAGGCGTAGGCGATCCAGGTGGCCAGCCAGATCGCGCCCAGGTAGGCCCCCACCCAGCCGACCCCCGCCTTGTGCAGGCCTCCGGTCACGCCGAGCAGGATCGCGACGAGCAGGCCGAAGGCCGACATGGTGGGCGAGAGCCCGACCCGACCGGGGACGACCCTCGTGGCCCTGGGCCCCTTGTCGGTGGGCTCGGCGACGAACTCGACCCTCTGGCCCGACTTCAGGGCCTTCCGGCCGTCGACCGCCGTGATGTGGACGAAGACGTCCTCGCGATACTCGGCCGAACGGATGAACCCGAACCCCTTGTGGAGGTCGAACGAGACGACGATGCCCGATGCCATGCGAATCCGCTCTCCCGATCGTGTGGTATCGGACCATCGTAGCCTCGAAAGCCGACCTTGGCGAGCGGATGCTCCCGTCGGCCATTTCGATCGCCAAAGATGCCAGACGTTTGCGGCGAGGCGGATCGCGCGTTAGTTTCGGAATCCATCGGGGCGGCGCCCACTCTTCCTCGACGCCCCCGGACCGAACCGCGAGCCACCCAATCATGGCGAAATCGTCCTCCTCATCCGACCCGTCCCCGGTGCGCCCGCCCCTCGACCGTGCGCGGGCCAAGGCCTATGCCCGGCTCCTGCCTTTGCTCTTCTTCAGCTACATGATCGCCTATGTCGATCGATCCAACGTGGCGATCGCCGCCCTGACGATGAAGCGGGACCTGCCCGCCTTCACCGACGCGGTGATCGGCTTCGCCAGCGGGATCTTCTTCGTCGGCTACTTCCTCCTGGAGATCCCCGGGACCCTGATCGTGGAGCGTTGGAGCGCCCGCAAGTGGATCTGCCGGATCATGGTCACCTGGGGTTTCGTGGCCGCCCTGACGGCCATCGTGACCGTCCCCTGGCACTTCTACGTGATCCGGTTCCTCCTGGGGCTGGCCGAGGCCGGATTCTATCCCGGGGTGATCGTCTACCTGACCCACTGGTTCCCCAGCCGCGACCGGGCCAGGGCGCTGGCCTATTTCTTCGTCGCCACGCCGATCGCGCAGTTCGTCAGCCCGAAACTCTCGAACATCCTCCTGAAGATCGGGACCGACGAGATGGTCAACGGCGTGATGGTCCATCATCCCGAGGTCTGGGGGATGGAGGGCTGGCAATGGGTCTACATCGCCTGGGGGATCCCGGCGGTCCTCCTGGGGATCGTGGTCCTGTTTTATCTGACCGATCGCCCGGCCCAGGCGAAGTGGCTGGACCCCGAGGAACGCGAGGCCCTGGAGCTGGAGCTGAAGCGTGAGAAAGAGTTGCACGCCGGCAGCAACCGGCACATGACCGTGCTCCAGGCGCTCAGCCATCCCAAGGTCCTGATCCTGGCCGCCGCCTACTTCTTCGTGGTGACGGGCAACTACGGGATCGAGTTCTTCATGCCGAGCATCCTGGAGAGCCTCTACTCGATCAAGCTCGACCAGATCACCTGGCTGGTGATCCTCCCGCCGATCGGGTCGCTGGTCGGCCAGCTCGTGATCGGCTGGAGTTCCGACAAGACCGGCGAGCGCCGGCTCCACACGGCCTTGCCGATCTACATGGGTGCGGCGGCCCTGGGGGTGATGGTCCTGATGGAGAAGCCGCCGCTCTGGCTGACCGTCGGCCTGTTCATCGCGGCGATGACCGGCCTGAAGGCGTACCTTCCGGCCTTCTGGTCGCTGCCCAACCTGTTCCTGGCCGAGAGCGCCGCCGCCGGGAGCATCGGCCTGATCAACTCGGTGGGCAACCTCGGGGGCGCGGTCGGCCCCTCGGTGATGGGGGTCGTCAAGACCACCACCGGCTCCTTCCGGGGCGGCCTGACCTATCTGGCGGTCTCGATGGCCATCTCCGCCACGATCATCATGATGCTCGGCCTGGGCAAGCGAGTCCCGAAGGCGAATGCCCATATCGACCCGCTGGCCGAGGCACTGGCCGAGCCGACCTGAACCGTGATGAATTCTCCCTCACCCCAACCCTCTCCCAGCGGGAGAGGGAGCCTGAAATTCCCCTCTCCCGCTGGGAGAGGGTGGCCGAAGGCCGGGTGAGGGTCCCCTCCGATCCGTCAGACGGGGCCGCAATGGCCCTCGGCCACCACCGAATTCGGCGAGTCCTTCGGAATCCGCTCAGCCCTGGGGCGAGGCGGCCTGGCCGGACGGGGCGACTCCCTGGGCACTCGGGGCGACGGCGGCGGGGACCATCACCGTCCGGGTCACCGGGACCTGGCGGGTCACCGTCCGGGGGACGCAGGTCGTGGTGGTCACCGGGACCTGCTCGGTCACGGTGAAGGCCACCTGCTTCGACATCAGCTCGGTCACCTGATGCGACCTGGTGGTCATCACCGTCACCGTGTACGGCTCGGGGACGCTGTAGGGGACCTGGCGGGTCGTGGTCTCGGTGATCTGGCGGAAGTTCGTGGTCATCACCGTGACGGGGACCTGCTCGGGCACCAGGGTCGGGACCTGGCGGGTCTGCGTCTCGGGGACGAATCGAGTCTTCGTGGTCGGGACCATCTCGGTCCGCTGCTCGGCGACGTACCTGGTGACCTGCGTGGGGACCATCTCCACCTTGGTCTCGGTGACGTGGTGGGTGACCTCGACCGGCTTCTGGCGATACTCGGTCGTGGTGACGTCGTGCGTCTCCTTGATCTCGCGGGTGACGGCCTTCTTGGTCATGGCCTGCGGGCTCGCCTGGGGGCTGGCCTGGCCGCTGGCCACCGGCACATCCACATACTCGGTGACCGTCCGGACGGTCGTCACCGGCTTGGTCACGCTGTAGGGCTCGCTGATCATGACCGTCCTGGTGACCGGCTTGATCACCGTCGAGGTCCGAGGCTGATTGACCGTCTCCGTCACCGGCTTCCTGTCGGTCACGGTCCGCGCGACCTGGACCGTCTCGGTCACCGGCTTCTGGACCGTGTAGGACTCGGTCCGGTACTCGGTCCGGTAGCGGGTCTCCATCTTCGTGGTCGGCACCTGCTCGGAAACGGTCCGGGTCACCGGGACCGTCTCGGTCTTGTACTCGGTCCGATACCGGGTCTTCGACTGGGTCACGGGGACCTGCTCGCAGACCGTCCGGGTGACGGGGACCTGCTCGGTCCGGTACTCGGTCCGGTAGCGGGTCTCCATCTTCGTGGTCGGCACCCGGTCGTAGACCGTCTCGGTCACGGTCTCGTAGGTCGTCTCGACCTTCGGGACCATCGCCGGGCCGGCCTCGCAGTCGCAAGCGACGACCGGAGCCGAGTGCTTACCCTTATGGAAGTGGCCGAAAGCCAGGGCGTCCCCGGCGCCCGCCAGGGTCAGACCGAACGCCAGGCCCCAGGCCGGCCGGATCTTCGTCGCCAGACTGCTCATGTCGCGTCTCCCGGTTGTGCGTCTCGACTGTGGATTCGTCGTGCCGGGCCAGCGCGGCCGACCCAGTTCCCCCATCCTAACGGGAGATCTGGGTAATTTACATAGAAAACGGACGATTTGCCGGCATGTTCAGCGAGTCACGGGATCGACCCGGAAGAGGGCGAAGGTCCGGTCGAAGCGGTCGGCGGGCCCTTGGGTCACGCTCTCCACCCGTCCAAGCTCGCGGAGGGCAGGGAGGTCGCGTTCCCGACCCACCAGCGCATAGGGTCCTGGTCCGGGCGGGCGGGCCGCGAGGTCTTCGACCCCCTGACGCCAGACGGCGGGCCTCTCCAGCGAGTAGAGCCGGATGGCCCAGTCGTGGGGCATCGGCCCGAACGGGGTGGGGTAGGGGTTGCGGTCCCAATCCTCGTAGAGGAAGACCAGGGGCGTCGCCCGTTCGACTTGCCGGCCGACCTGCTCGACGAAGGCCCACTCGCGCCCTCGACGGTCGAGCCGGGGGCCGAGGATCAGGTGCCCCAGGCCCGAGCCCAGGCCGAGGGCCAGGAACAGGAGCACCGCCCCTCGGAGGACCCGGAACTCGGACCACCCCCGGAGTCGGAGCCGGGCCCCGACGCGAATCAGCCCCAGCGCCGCCCAGACCGAGAGTGGGGGCAGGGCATGGATGGCGTAGTGGGCATTCTTGACCGTCGCCGTCGAGAGGACCAGGACCGGCACGACCGCCCAGGCCCAGAGCAAGCGATCCGGCCCCCCTCGTCGAGCGATCGCCCGGACGATCGAAGGCCCCGCGCCGATCAGGGCCAGCGGGGTCCAGGGCATCGCCTGGAGCAGGACCGCCGGGACATATTGCCACCAGGGACCGCCGATGAAGTGCTCGGGCTGGCTCGAAAGCCGGTCGGTCACGTGCAAGGCCCAGAGCGAGACCGCCGAGGGGAGCCGGACCGCCGCCAGGACCGGCCAGGTCAGCGCCAGGACCCCCGCCAGGCACCATCCCCAGGGGTTCCGCAAGGCCCGGAACCCCCGCCGGTCGCGATCCCAGAGCAAGACCACCACGATCGCCGAGCCCGCCAGGACCGCACCGAAGCCGATCCCCTTGGCCAGGGCCGAGGCCCCCAGGCCAGCGAAGAAGGCCCATCGCCAGTAGGGGGAAGGGGGGGCTTCCAGGGGAGGGTCGGGACGAAGCGCGAGTCCGCCTCTCCCCGAGAGAGAACCGAGGTTAGGGTCTTCGCTTCCTCCCTCTCCCCCCGGGAGAGGGTCGGGGTGAGGGTCTTCGACCGACCAGGACGGCTCCAGATCAGAAGATCGGATCATCAGCGATGAGGCGGCGACCCTCTCCCCCGGCCCCTCTCCCCGAGGGGGAGGGGAGGCAGACGCGACGAGCGAGGATCTGAACCCGGCCAGCAGCCGACGCCTCGTCAGGTGCGGCCCGCGAGCCACCCCGACGGATTCCCCCGACCGGAGTCGGTCGAACGCCAGGATCGTCCCGGTGACGAGGCAGGCCAGCAGGATATCGGCCTCGGCCAGGCGTCCCCGGAGGATCGTCCACATCGTGGTCGCCTGGATCAGGCCGGCGAGCCATCCCACGTTCGGCCCGAACCGCCTCGACGCGAACCCGGCGATCCCCAGGGTCATCAGGCAGGCCACGACCGCCGAAGGGGCCCGCGCGGCGAACTCGCTCACCTCGCCGGTCACCAGGCCCACGACAGCCACCAGCCAGGTGGCCAGCGGGGGCTTCTCCAGCCAGGGCTGGCCGTCGATCGTCGAGACGATCCAGGAACCGCCCGAGATCATCTCGCGAGCCGCCTGCGCGACGAACGCCTCGTGATAGGTCAGACGCCCCGATGACCCCAGGCCGATCCCCATCGAGAGGGCCGACAGGCCCACGATCGAGGCCAGACGCGCCACCCCTAACCGATTCTCGGGCATGACGTTCGGACCCTCCCTGGCCCCGCTCCACGCCGATCGAGCCGGGACCGAGCCCCGACGCCCCGGCATCCTAACCCAATAGCCCATCCCCGACGAGCCGGAATCTCTTGATGTCATTCCGGTTGACGCCAGGACACGGGGCATTTAGCCTGGATTGCACAACTCACCCAGATTACGCCGCAGAGAGCCACACCCATGAAGAATCACCGCGAGCGGTTCCGACGGGCCCTGGGCTTCGAGCAGGCCGAGGACCGGACCCTCACCACGCTGATCTTCGTGCTCAACGGCAACGCCTTCCGACCGGCGCGGCCGAGTTCCCTGACCGCCGACGCCGCGAGGGTGCTCAAGAAGGCGGGCCACCAGGCGATCCAGATCGCCACGCCCGAGATCAATTCGGGGGCCGCCTTCGACCAGTTGGCCCGGAAGATCGCCTCGATCGCCCACGGTCGGCCGATCGGGATCGTCGGCTTCAGCGCGGGGGGGAGCCTGGCCGCTCGGTTAGCTGGGGTCGCCAAGCTCCACGTCAAGGCCGCCCTCGACTACTACGGGCCTGCCGACTTCCGCGACTATCTCGACCGGCACCAAGGCGATGCCTTCTACCGGGCCGTCGTCGGCCGAGTCCATTTCAAACCCTCGGCGATCCGCATGCTCAGCGGCCCGATCCAGACCTCGGCCTACGTGGTGGGAGCCTTCGGCCTCGACGATCGGAACGTGGTCGCCTCGGATAGCATCGCCAGCTTCCGGAAGGTCATCCCCAACGGACAGACCTACACTTACCCCGGCCCGCACGGGGCCTCGATCAACGCCAGTCCCCCCGCCTTGCGCGACTTCCTGGCCCACGTCTGACTCAGGGCTTATGAATAAGCGGGCCGCCGGAGGCCTTGGAGTGCGGAAGCTTGCTGCCGCTTTCCACCCCGGAGCTTGCTCCGGGAGCCATTGGCAGACAAGCCATGGGGCGCCCCCCAGAAGACCTGGGTTCGCCATGCTGGACATCGCTCGCGAGATCGTCGCGCCTTGCCGGGATCGCGGAATGTTATTACATTGGTAACAACACAACGGAGGTCCCGATGGTGGAACTAAAGGTCCGGAAGTTTGGAAATTCGCTGGGCGTCATTTTGCCGAAGGAGGTCATCGCGCATCTGAATACGCAAGACGGCGCGCCGCTGTATCTGACGGAAGCCCCGGAGGGCGGCTATCGCCTTGTGCCCTACGATCCCGAATTCGAGCAGAAGATGGCGAAGGCCGAAGAAATCATGCGTCGTTATCGCGACACGCTGCATGTGCTCGCGCAGTGAGCGAGCCCCTCTGGATTGATGAGGGCCTGTCGCTGATCATCCACGACCGGCTGCTGGTCCTGCATGGCGGTTCGCCCGGCATCCGGGATCGGGGGCTGCTGCAATCGGCCCTCGCGCGACCTCGGCAACACGCCGCTTATGCCGAAGCTTCCGAAATCGTCGACCTGGCGGCGATCTTCACGGCGGGGATCGTGAAGAACCATCCCTTCGTCGACGGGAACAAGCGCACCGGCTTCGTGCTCGGCGTACTGTTCCTGGAACTGAACGGCTACCGTTTTACCGCCACCCAAGAAGATGCGGCGAACGCGGTGCTGGCCCTGGCATCGGGCGAGGTGGACGATCGAGGATACGCCGCGTTTCTCGCGGCCAATGTCACCCGCACTGAGATCTGAAAGTCTTTGACTCATGGAGACTCGATCGAAGCCAGCCCCCCGCCTTGCGCGACTTCCTGGCCCACGCCTGAACGGGCCCATCATGGTGAAGCGAACGTCCGTTTCGTGATTCACCGGCAAGCCGGTCGCCTGATGCCTCAAGCCCGGGGTTTCCGGCGATCTGGTCATCATCCCAGGATGGGCGGTTTGCTTAAATCAGAGCGATTATATCTATTTCTGTTCCGCCTCAAAGGCTGGCACATCTCATTCATATGGTGCATCCGGCAAGTAGGATGACGGAGCATGAAATTCGGAAGAATCTAACCCGTAACCCTTTGTGACGGATCGATGTTGTCTCGGGTTTTGCCGGATGCACCACATAATTGGTCCGTTACACTGGTTCGGCTGAAAAACCGGTGCCCACAATGTATGAGTCGAACAGCACGAGCACGGATAGTTCCTCTTCCTCAGCCTTCCACAGAAGTTCCGAAACACCGTTAGGCCCGTAAACCCGAACTGGCGGATGAGGTGGATAGGGGAAGTATGGTTCAAGACCACTTCCTTTGAGAACGGAAGCGTATTCTTGGAGGAGTTGATCTGGCCCTTGAGCTAAGACCCCATGACCGTCCGAAAGGCGGTTGTGGATACCGAGGTAGCGATTGAAGGGTATCCAGCCTCCAGTGACCTGATGGTGCCGCTGGTAGAGGTCCCAGATGAGGCCCTCACGGTTGGCTGGTGGACCTGCGAAGTTGAGTTGGCTGACAAGGTCCTTGTAGCCCCACAATAAGACATGGTCGCGGGAGAAAACAACTTCGCCGTGGGCTGCGAACCCGCCTTCCTTCAGGTCGATTTCACGGAGATCATCTACCCGGAACACCCAGGATTGATCAGGTATATCTTCCGAGCGGGTCTCGATGAAAACCTCCAGGTGCAAGGCTCGCCCGTCTCGCCGAACGGATCGCCAGTTTATCGACCATTCTTCGGAAACGCCCAAGCTGTCGGCCCGATCTATGAACGAGAGAAACCCTTCGATAGTGCCCACCTGCTACTCCTAAGCATGCTGTCATCAGTGTTCTCTATGGTGCATCCGGCTTGTCCCTTGACGCCGGGCCGAAGCAACAATTGCCTGCCGCGTTACATGTTGCGAATTTCGCCCTCGTAGCCCGACTTGCCGGATGCACCACATACTTCACCCTTCGCGCCCGAAGAAATTAGCCCAGGCTTGCTTGTGGAACCCACCTTGCGGTCCGGGAAACTTACAGGTTATCGAAATACTTCCGAGTCAGAGGCCCGTCCCCGTTGAGGAGTGCAAGAGTTTCCGCCGATTCCGAAGGCGTCGGCGACGGCATGTCGGCCCATGGGGTCGATGCTCCGACCTCGTACCGATGAGCCAGGCGGCCCACGATGCCGGCGGCTTCCAGCAGCGAACGGGCGGCCTCCTCGTGGGTGACGTCGAACCCACATTTCATCCCCGCGATGGCGAGGCAGCATGACCGGCATGGTCCATCATATGTATTTTTGAGCGCACCCGGACGGTCGGTGCAGGCGAGGAGGACACCCGCCGCCGACCTCAAATTAGACTCTCGCCACCGATAAAGTTCGGCCGAGCTTAGCCGCTGGGAGCGACTTCGGAAAATTCCCGGGAGTTGAATCATACCCGCGATGATGACCGCAGCAACCGCCACGGCGACCATCAGTCGCCGGACCGAGAATCGCAGGCGGGGCAGCTTCATGCCGGGGCCTCCTCAGGGGAACGAACTGTCCGCGTCGCTATACTTCAGCCGATCCAGTTATTTCGGCTTCCGCCCTCCGGATCGATCACCCTCGCATTCAGTGATCAGCGAACCCACCAGTATGTCCAATTCCTTCTCATCGGGAAAGTCGACGAACCTGCGCCGGATCACCCCCTTGTGGTCGATCAGATAGAGCGTCGGCCAGGCACTGACGTGCCATTGATCCGAGAGAGGCCCGCGAAATCCACCGTTCCGGAAGGAGGGCCAGGTTATCTCTTTCTGCGTGACGGCCTTGACGGCCTTCTCGATGTCGTCGTCGCCATTGACGCCCAGTAGCTGGAATGGACGCCCCTCGTACCTTCGGACCATCTCCCGCTCCCGGGGGATCGCAGCCATGCACGGCCCGCACCAAGTCGCCCAGAAGCTCAGCAGGACCACCTTGCCGCGATAGTCCGTCAGATCCAACGGGCCACCGAACAAGCCCTCGCACCGCGTGGTCGGTGCCACACGACCGGGACGCAGGTCCTTCAGGAACCTGATCTCCACCCTGGAGAGTTCGCCGACCGTCGTGCCTTGCGACTCCACGTCGGCGTACTCCGACGAGGCCCGCTCGAAGTAGCCGATCGACCGGTCGAGCGATGAGTCCAGATCCCTCGGGTCGAGCACGACACCACCCTCGGTCCTGGCCTGAAAGCAGACCGCGAGGCAGTAGCAGGCCAGGCCCTTGACGCTCCGATTCGGACTCTTGTCGAGGAGGGCGAGGAGGAGACGTTCCGTGGTCCCGGCCGAGATCGCCATCCTGTTGGGGGAGTAGATCAGCATCTGGTCGATCGCGATCAGATAGTTGGGATTGGCGGCGTAGCCGCCGATGAACTGGTCGACCGCCACCGACGCCTCGGGGGTGTCGGGGGCTCTTCGGATCGCCTCCACGAGCGAGAGTAGCCGAATCTTGGGGTCTCGCGCGGCGATCGCCAGGCAACGCTCAGCGAATCCTCTCGGGCCGATCTTGGGGCCGCCTGGTTGGGCGGACCCGTCCTGGTCGTATTGCTTCAGGAGGTCCAAATAGTCCTTCTCGGCGTCCGAGGTAGCGGACTGATCGAGACCACCTGGTCCTTCTGCCGGGGCCCCTACCGCCGGCGCGAGGCAGGTTAATGCTAGGCAAATTACCATGTTTTCCAAATGCTCATTCCTCCACATTAGAGCGAAAATTTTCGTCCCTACTTCAGACATGCCACTTTCGACTCGACGTAAGTGCTTTTAAATCGGATCGAAAACCGCCGGTTTCGCCTCCCTAATGACCCGTTACATATTTTACATCTGTAAAACAAGGGCTTCTAGCGGTCTCTCGACGAGCTTTTGGCCCGATCCCTTCGACCTATCTTACAGCCGTGGAACCGTCATCGCTATTTACCAAAGCATCCGGTCGCGGAATCCTCCGGGGTCTTCCGTAGGGCAGGGCTCGCCCTCCGGGCCGGTTCGCCAGCGTTACTGGAGTCCAAAAAGCGGCACCCCGCCGGCCTTGGCCGCCGCCCTCGGTTTCTCATCGAGCGTCGCCATCGGAATCCTTTCTCTGCTATCCTTATGAACTGTGCCTTATCGTGTGCGAATCCGACGCGAGGACCGTTCCATGTCGCTCGATCCCAAACGCGTCCAGGCCGTGTTCGGGGCGACCGTCGAATACGACGCCGCTTCGGACCGGGCCGGAGTCCTGGATCGAGAGTGTTCGACCGACCTGGAGCTGCGTCGACGGGTCGAGGCGCTCCTGATGGCCTATGACCGGCCGGAAAGCCTCCTGGAACGCCCCTTCCTGGCTCCCGGCGATCCGGCCGCGACGACCTGCTTTCGCCCGGCCGATCGGCCCGACTCCCCGACCATCGCCTACGATCCCGCGTCGGACGGCGGGCCGGTATCGGGCCTGGCCGTCGAGGGCCTCGCCCCTCGCCCGCTCGCCGAAGGGCCGGGGAGCCGGATCGGCCCCTACAAGCTGCTCCAGATGATCGGCGAGGGGGGCATGGGCTCGGTCTACATGGCGGAGCAGGAACAGCCCGTCCGGCGTCGGGTGGCCCTCAAGATCATCAAGCCGGGCATGGACAGCGCCCAGGTGATCGCCCGGTTCGAGGCCGAACGCCAGGCCCTGGCCCTGATGGACCACCAGTGCATCGCCCGGGTCCTGGATGCGGGCGCCACCGACACCGGACGCCCCTACTTCGTGATGGAGCTGGTCCACGGCGTCCCCATCACCCAGTATTGCGACGAGGCCAAGCTCGCCCCGACCGGGCGGCTGGAGCTGTTCATCCACGTCTGCCAGGCGATCCAGCACGCCCACCAGAAGGGGATCATCCACCGGGACATCAAGCCCTCGAACGTGCTGGTGACCCTCTATGACGGCAAGCCGGTCCCCAAGGTGATCGACTTCGGGATCGCCAAGGCCACCGACCAGCGGCTCACCGAGCGGACCATGTTCACCGAGTTCGGCTCCATCGTCGGCACCCTCGAATACATGAGCCCCGAGCAGGCCGAGATGAGTGCCATGGGCGTGGACACGCGCAGCGACATCTACTCGCTCGGCGTGATGCTCTACGAACTGATGACGGGGAGCACCCCGCTGGAACGGGCCAGGCTCCACAAGGCCGGATACGTCGAGATCCTCCGTCGGATCAAGGAGGAGGAGACGCCCCGGCCCAGCACCCGCCTCATCACCTCGGGGGGCACGACGGCCCAGATCTCGGACCAGCGAAGGACCGAGGCGATGAAGCTCTCCCGCGCGATGCGGGGCGAGCTGGACTGGATCGTGATGAAGGCGCTGGAGAAGGACCGAAATCGCCGATACGAGACCGCCGGCGCCTTCGCCCGCGACATCCGGAATTACCTGGCGGGCGATCCGGTCGAGGCCTGCCCGCCGTCGACCTCCTACCGGCTCCAGAAATTCGCCCGCAAGCATCGGCCGGCCCTAATCGTCGCGTCCGCCTTCACTTCGCTCCTGATCCTGGGGGCCGTCCTGAGCACCTGGCAGGCCATCCGGGCCACCCGGGCCGAGGCCCTGTCCAACATCGAGAGCGAGAAGGCCCGGCGATCCGCCGCCGAGTCGGAGGCCGTCCTCAAGTTCTTCCAGGATCAGGTCCTGGCGGCCGCTCGCCCCGAAGGGCAGGAGGGGGGCCTGGGCAAGGACGTGACGATCCGCCGGGCGATCGACGCCGCCGAGCCGAAGATCGCCTCGGCCTTCGAGGACCAGGGGGCCGTCGAGGCGGCCATCCGGGGCGTCCTGGGGACCACCTATCACTTCCTGGGCGAGCCGTCGCTGGCGATCCGCCAGCTCACCCGGACCCTGGAACTTCGGAAGGGCGTGCTCGGCCCCGACCACCCCGACACCCTGACCGCGCAGAACCAACTCGCGCTCGCCTACCGGGACGACGGCCAGTGGGACCGCGCGATCCCCCTCTTCGAGAGGACCCTGACCGCCGAGGCGGCCACGCTCGGCCCCGACCATCCCAACACCCTTTTGACCCAGAACAATCTCGCCCTGACCTACCGGGACGACGGCCAGTGGGACCGCGCGATCCCCCTCTTCGAGCGGACCCTGGCCGCTCGAGCCGCCCAGCTCGGGGCCGACCATCCCGACACACTGCTCACGCAGCACAATCTCGCGATGGCCCACCGGGAGGCCGGCCATTGGGATCGGGCCATCCCCCTGTTCGAGCAGACGCTGACATCCCAGGTGGCCAAGCTCGGCGCCGATCACCCCTACACCCTCCTGACCCAGAGCAATCTCGGCCCGGCCTATCAGGCCGTCGGCCAGACGGACCGGGCGATCGAGCTGCTGGAGCGGGCCCTGGCCGGCCGCTCGGCCAAGCTCGGCGCGGATCACCCCAGCACGCTCTCCACCCAGAAGAACCTGGCCCTGTCCTTCCAGGCCGACGGCCAGCTGGATCGTGCCATCGCGCTCCTCGAACGGACGCTGGCGACCCTGACCGCCAAGCTCGGCGTCGACCACACCCGGACCCTCGCCGCGCGATTCGACCTCGCCCTCGCCTACGAAGCGTCGGGCGATCCGACCCGGGCCGAGCCGATGTTGCGCGAGGTCCTGGCCGCTCGCCGGAAGAAACTCGGGGCCAATCACCCCGACGTGGCCCAGACGCTCTCGGCCCTCGGTCGAAACCTCCTGGATCAGAAGCGGTGGGACGAGGCCGAGCCGTACCTCCGGGAAGGCCTGGCGGCCTGGGAGGCCAAACGCCCCGACGACTGGAACCGGTTCGACACTCAAAGCCTGCTCGGCGAAAGCCTGCTCGGCCGGCAGAAATACGCCGAGGCCGAACCCCTCCTCCTCAACGGCTACGAGGGTTTGAAGTCTCGGGAGGCCAGGATTCCCGCCGATCTCCGGATGCTCTCGACCCGAGCGGCCGAGCGAGTCGTCCAGCTCTATCAGTCGACCGATCGGGAGGCCAAGGCCGCCGAGTGGAGGGCCAAGAGGTAGTCTCCCGAGAGCCCGTCGGAATCTCGCGCGGGATGCTCGACCCCGTCCGAGAGGACCGACCTTTCCTCGGAGGGGTGAAGCGATGACTCACTACGCTCTCCGATCATCCTCCGCACGAGCTCGAGGCCAGTACGACGATCCGGGCGGTGGGATCCTGACCTGAGTGGCCATGGGCGTCTCACGCGACATGGCGAGCGGGAAGCTCTCCTCTGGCGGTCAAGAACAGGTTCGTCCTCACCATCGGGGCTCAAGCATTCGATTCGGGCCTGAAGCTCGCCTCCAATCGATCCAGGAGCACCGGCTTCAGCAGGTAGCTGTCGAATCGGTCGTGGCTGCTCCGCATTTCTTCCCGCTCCTCTCGATAGCCCGACACGCCCACGATTCGCGTGCCCGACAGGGTGGGCTCCTCTCGAATCCTCCGCGCGACCTCGTATCCATCCATCCCCGGCAATCCGATGTCCAGCACCACCACGTCCGGCTGGAATTTCGCCACCGCCAGCAAGGCGTCGGGGCCGTTGTGCACCACCTCAACTTGATAGCCCGAGGCCTGGAGGAGCACCGCCACGCCGTCGGCATAATCGACGTTGTCGTCCACCACCAGCACGCGAAGCCCTCGGGGTTTTGGATCGCTCGGCTGCCCCGATGAGGAATCCCCCTCCGATGGCAATCGCACGATGAATTCGCTCCCCAGCCCCAGCCCGCGGCTCCGGGCTTCCACCGTGCCCCCGTGCATTTTCACCAGCCGCTGCACGATCGTCAGCCCGATCCCCAGCCCCCCTTGCGATCGGTCCAGCGATCGATCCGCCTGCGTGAACAGATTGAAGACGTTGGGCAGCAATTCCGCGGAGATCCCGATGCCCGTGTCCCGCACCCGGAGCACCATCTGCGCACCCTCCTGCATGACGGAGACCTCGATCCGCCCCCCGGCGTCGGTGTACTTCGCCGCGTTGCCCACCAGGTTCACCACCACCTGCTCGATCCGCCCGGCATCGGCGTTCACCCAGATCGGTCCCGGCGGCATTGAAACCGAGATCTTGTGGCCGCGGGCCGACACCAGATGGATCAGCCCATCGACCGCCCGCCTGACGATCTCCACGGCATCGCACCGTTCCAGGCGGAGGACCACCGCCCCGGTGGTGATCCGCGTCACTTCCAGCAGATCGTCCACGAGCAGGGTCAACTGCCCCACCTGGCGCCTCACGATGGCCTTGGCCTTCTCCTGGGTTGGGTCCTCTTCCTTGCCCAGCTGGAAGATCTGGACGGCGTTGAGGATGGCGGCCAGCGGGTTGCGGAGTTCATGCGAGAGGATCGCCAGGAATTCATCCTTGCGACGGTCGGCGTCCGCCAGGGCCTCCCCCTGCTCCTGCACCTGCCGCTCCAGGCGGCGACGCTCGGTGATGTCGCGGATATTGCACTGGATAACCCTGGCTTCCCCCTCGTAATACACGTTGCTGATGAACTCGACCTCGACCTCCCGGCCGCCCTCGGCCTTGAGCGGCAGGTGTTCGTAGCGGATATAACCGGTCTCTTGCAGGACCTCATAGGCGGCCCGGTTGGCGGCCTGATCCGCGAATAACCCGATCTGCCAGAGTTCCTTGCCCAGGAAGTCGCGATGTTCGTAGCCGAGCAGATCGGTCATGAACGGGTTGGCGTCGACGATCGTGCCGTCCCTGGCATCGAGGATGAGGATGCCATCCTTGGCCGACTCGAAAAGGCGTCGATAACGCAGCTCTGATGCGAGGATCGAACCTTCGGGGTTCGCGGTCACGACCCCTCCGTTCTCGATTTCTATGATCGCACTTCGATCAAAAATGGTCCTCTCTGATCCGTAAGGGACATTATACCAAAATTCGGGCCATATCACCCCACTGGTAATCAATTTTTTTATTTAAGTATTTATAGATTTGCAAAAATTCTTAACGCCGAGGCGGGGTCCTCCTCGCAGGTCAGGGCTTGCCCCGACGACGGGACCAACGCCGGCAGGAAAATTCTTACGTAAATATATAAATAAAAATATATATTTTTATTTGATTGGCTTGAATGGGGCGAAGTCGACGAGGATCGACCGCCTTGGCGAGCGTGACGGGACAAGGACGCCGGATGTTACCCCCCGGTCACTTGCTTCGAACGAGGTCGCGGTCGGGAGTTCATCGGCCCTCCGATCACGAAGGGCGATTCACCCGGCCTCGGTCCCGCGGTCGACGGGGCTCCCATTAAGACAGCAGGAACTCCAGGTCGTCCTTGGTGAGGGTGCCGATGACGTTCCGGTTCTCGTTGAGGATGGCGTCGGCCAGGTCGCGCTTCTTCTGCTGGAGTTCGAGGATCTTCTGCTCGACGGTGTCCCGGCAGATCAGCCGATAGGCGAAGACCTGCTGGGTCTGTCCGATCCGGTGCGACCGGTCGATCGCCTGGGCCTCGACGGCGGGGTTCCACCAGGGGTCGAGCAGGTAGACGTAGCCGGCGGCGGTCAGGTTCAGGCCCAGTCCGCCGGCCTTCAGGCTGATCAGGAAGAGCGGGATATCCGGGTCGTTCTGGAACCGCTGGACGCGTTCCTCGCGGTTCCGGGTCCGGCCGTCGAGGTACTCGTACTTCAGCCCTTCGGCGTCGAGCCGGTCGCGGACCAGGCCGAGGAACTTGGTGAACTGCGAGAAGACCAGGATCTTGTGGCCTTCCTCGGCGACCTCGACCAGCGTCGGGATCAGCATGTCGAGCTTGGCGCTGGGGTCGCCGGAGTGCTCGGGGTCGATCAGGCCGGGGTGGCAGGCGGCCTGGCGGAGCCTCAGGAGCGCCTCCAGGACCTCGATCTTGGACCGGCCCAGCTCGGCCGTGTCCTTCCGGAGGAGGGCCTGGCGGTAGTGGGCCTTCAGGCCCTCGTAGAGCTTCCTCTGCGCCGGCTCGAGGTCGCAGATCAGGGTCTGCTCGAACTTCTCGGGGAGGTCCTTGACGACCTGCTGCTTGGTCCGCCGGAGGATGAACGGCCGGAGGGCGCGGGCCAGGAGGGATCGGGCCCCCTCGTCGGCGGCGGAGGCCCCCGAGGCGTGCTTCTTGAAGACCGAGGCGGTCCCCAGCATCCCGGGGTTGAGGAACTCGAAGATCGACCAGAGCTCGCCCAGGTGGTTCTCGATCGGCGTGCCGCTCATGGCCAGCCGGTGTCGGCCCTTGAGCAGTCGCGCCGCCTTGGCCGCCTGGCTGTCGGCGTTCTTGATCGCCTGGGCCTCGTCCAGGATCACATAGTCGAAGGTGATCTGGCTCAGCTCGACGATGTCGGTCCGGAGGGTCCCGTAGGTGGTGACGATCAGGTCGTAGTCGTCGAACTCCTCGCGGGAGGCGTGCCGGCCCGACCCGGTGTAGTCGAGGACCTTGAGCCTCGGGCAGAACTTCTCGGCCTCGGCCCTCCAGTTGAAGACCAGCGACCGGGGGACCACGATCAGGCTGGGCCCCTTGGAGAGCCTCCGGGCCCGTCGGCTCTGGAGCAGGGCCAGTACCTGGATCGTCTTGCCCAGGCCCATGTCGTCGGCCAGGATCCCGCCGAAGTCGAACTTCTGGAGGTATTCGAGCCAGCCCAGCCCCTCGCGCTGATACGGGCGGAGCTCGCCCCGGAATCCGGGCGGGGCCTCCTTGGGGAAGACGCCCTCGAACCTCGGGAGCGCCTGGCGGACCTTGCCGAAGCCGATATCCAGCTTGATTTCCGGCTGGGACGCCAGGAGGGCATCGAGCAGGCCGGCCTGGGCCTTGCCGAACCGGATCGGGCCATTTTCCCCCTCGGTGGTCCCGAGGTCGGCCAGCATCCCGTACTTCTTGAGCCAGTCCTCGGGGAGCATCCCCATCGAGCCATCGCCCAGCGTGACCATGGTCTCGCCCGACCGGGCGGCGGCCAGGAGGTCGGGCAGGGGGACGCTCTGGCCTCCGAAATCGACCTGGCCTCCCAGCTCGAACCAGTCGATCCCGGTGGTCACGGCCAGCTTGAACTCGCCGGCCTGCCGGATCAGCTTCCCCTCGGCCTCGACCCGCCAGCCGGCCTGGACCAGTTCCTTGGTCACCTGGGGGACCCGCTTGGCCGGCAGCTCCAGGCTCCCGGGGTCGAGCATCTGGTCCTTGGCGTCCTTGAACCCCAGCTCATAGAGCTGGATGCCCGCGGCCTGTTCGAGCGCGACCTGCCGGCGGACGACCAGGTTCAGGTCGGTCCGGACCGCGATGTCGCCGGGCCGGATGATCGGCACGTAGGCCCCGGCGTAGTCGAACCCCAGCTCGGCGATCAGGCGGTCGGTCCCCCAGTTCTGGCGGGGGGTCCGGAGGGTCAGGCAGGGCTGGGGGACGTCGTTGGTCTCGCGGAGCTGGAGCACCTCGGACTCGATCAGGTCGGAGACCGGGCCGGGCGACTCGGCCAGGAGCTTTTCGAACATCGCGTCCTGCGAGGCCGAGTCGGGGAACATCAACTCCTTCTCGTGGCGGACCTGCGTCACCCAGGAGTAGAGCCCGGCGTCGTCCAGCCGGGCGATCTTGCCGACTCCCTGGACGATCAGGCCGGGCAGGATCGCCATCGGCTCGGCCAGGTCCATCCGGTCCACGCCACCTCGGCCGTCGGGACGTCGGAGGATCCCTCGCCAGCTCCAGCGCTTGCCGGTGGGGTCGGACTTGACCTCGATGCCGAACCGCCAGGGGGGCTGGTCGTCCCAGCGGGCCAGGGGCGGGTCGTCCTCGCCGTCGGTCCGTCGGAGCCTGAGTCGTCCGGCCTTGGCCAGTTGCTCAACCACCGAGGACTGGAACTCGGGCTTGAGGACGAACCGGCGGGTCCCGGCCGACTCGCCATAGGCGTTCGAATTCACCGCCGAGGCCGTCGACGGGGGGGCTTGCGCATCGACCAGGATGGCCAGGAGGTCGCGGTCCTCGGGGTCGTAGCGGACCACGGGCAGGTTCGGGGTGTGCCACCAGGGCTTGAGCGGGCCCCAGTCGCCGTTAGGCCGACGGGCCCGACGGGCCAGGTCGATGACGATCTGATTCGCGCTCAGGGTGGTCGGAACATCGAGGATGTAGGCCAGGAGCCGCTTCGACTTCTGCTGGGCGGCCAGGGCGGCCCGTGCGGCCTTGGCCTGGGCCCGCGCCTGCTGGAGATTGACGTTCCCGTTGACCCCCTCCCCGGGGACTCCTCGGACCCTTCGATCCTTGGGATTGGGGCGACCCGGCCGTCCTGGGCCGGGCCCGTTGGGTCCCCGAGCCTGATGCGGCTGGCCGGGGCCAGGGCCGGGCCCACGACCGCGGGGCGGATAGCCCGGAGTCCCCTGACCAGGGCCGCGGGGCGGATAGCCCGGAGCCCCCTGGCCCGGACCATCACCCCTCGGCGGGTAGCCGGGGCCGGGGCCGGGGCCACGCTCGCGCTGCTGGGGCGGATAGCCGGGGCCGGGGCCACGCTCGCGCTGCGGGGGTGGGTAGCCGGGGCCGGGGCCACGCTCGCGCTGCTGGGGCGGATAGCCGGGGCCGGGGCCACGCTCGCGCTGCTGGGGCGGATAGCCGGGGCCGGGGCCACGCTCGCGCTGCTGGGGTGGGTAGCCCTGGCCGGGGCCACGCTCGCGCTGCTGGGGCGGATAGCCGGGGCCGGGGCCACGCTCGCGCTGCTGGGGTGGGTAGCCCTGGCCGGGGCCGCGTTCGCGCTGCTGGGGCGGATAGCCGGGGCCCCGACCGTTGCCCGGGGTCTGCTCCTGCCCTCGGGGCGGCCTCTGGCCGCGCGGGGGATTCTGGCCCGGTCCCGGGAGCGGGTAGGGCAGGGGCTCCGAGTCGAGGGGCGGCAGCCCTTCGATCCCATCGATGGGAGGGCGTTGGGGTTGCCTCTGGGGCTGATCGGTGATCAGGCGGAGCGGGCGGGCCGGCGCCGAGGGGAGGAGCCCCCGGGCGTCGACGGCCAGGAGGGTCGCCCAGAGGTGCTTGCAAGGCGCCCCGGCCGGGCCGAAGTACGGGCACGAGCACGACGAGATCAGCTTGATCCCGCGGAGTCGGAGCCGGACCTTGTACCGCTCGGTCCCCTTGACCTTGGCGACGACCTCGCCGGCCGAGGACGCGGTGATCGCGACCCGACCCTTGGCGAAGTACGACTGGCCGCGGGAACGCACCGCGTCGCTGAACTCACGGGCCAACTTCTGGGCTATCCCCATCATCCCTTCCCATCCGCGACGGCTGCTAAATCCGACGCCCGGGGGACGATCCCCGCCGTCACGCTCGCGGACCCTCGCGACCCGAACGGGTGTCCGGGGCCTTGGTCCATCGACGATCCAACCTTCAAGATGCCCGCTCCGATCCGATCGCGTCACCTTCGCCGGGACCGGCCCGGGGTGACCGACGATCTACGAACCGACCCGAACTCCGAGACATCGCGGAGGTTAGGCCTCAACAGGACCTCGCTCGGGAACCGGCATCCCCCCCACACGCTCGCCCGCTCGCGGACCATCCCGAGCGACCCGATGACCCGGCCCGCCAGGATCCGGCCGGGAAGCCCCGGTGATCGCGAGATCCCGCACGTCCGGCACCCTCTCCCGTCGGAGAGGAGGCCCATCACCTCGGAGCCGGCCCGGACCCCCTGGGCCCGATCGAACTCCCCAACCTCACCGAACTGCCGGGCCGATCACGACGCCCGCCCGATCATCCCGGGATCGGCCCTCCGGCGAACGACCTTCTTCTCACTCCACCGCCAAGTCCACGGGCGAGGCCACACGGTGCGACCTCCAGCCCGACCGGCCCGGACCCCGGGACGGTCCTCCGAGCCTCCCACAATCCAATCCAACCCTACGACGTCCGGCACTCAGACGTCGAGGTTCTTGACCTCCAGCGCATGCTTCTCGATGAATTCGCGTCGAGGCTCCACGTCATCGCCCATCAGGGTGGTGAAGAGGTCGTTGGCGGCCGCCACGTCGTCGAGCTGGACCTTCATCAGGGTCCGCTTCGTGGGATCCATGGTGGTGTCCCAGAGCTGGTCGGCGTCCATCTCGCCGAGCCCCTTGAACCGGGTGATCTTCATCCCCTTCTCGCCGAGATGACGGATCGTGGCGACCAGCGACCGGAGGTCCAGGAGCGGATGCTCCTCGCCGTCGCGGTGCAGGAGGAGCCGGGCGGGCGGATCGTCGCCGGTCACCTCGATCGGCAAGAGGACCTCGGCCCTCATGCCGAAATCGTCGCGGAGCCGGGCGAGCCACTTGTTCAGGGTGCGGACCTCGTGGAGTTCGGTGACTTCCAGGCTCGGGCCGTCGGGGCTCGCCTCGCCATCGCCGTCCCCGTCGACCGAGGGGGTCCGGGCCATCTGGTGCGACTCGAGTTCCTCGGAGGTATAAGGCCAGGCGTCGTCGGCCCCGGCGAACCCCTGGACGTGGTAGAGCGGCAGGAGGCCGGTCTCCGGGTGGGCCCGGGCCAGGAACGGCCGGATCGGCAGGTTCCGCCGCCCGAAGGTCCGCAGGCCATTGTCCAGGCCGGTGACGATCTCCAGCAAGGCCTTGAGCCGAGGACCCTCGATCGCCGGGGCCTCGGGGCCCCCGACCAGTTCGAGCCGGGCGTCGGCCAGGCCCACTTCGTTGAGGATCGCCTGCATCTCGGGCTCGGTCTGGACGTACCGGCGCTGCTTCTTCTGGGTCAGCATGTAGAGCGGCGGCTGGGCCACGTAGAGGTGCCCCTCGGCGACCAGTCGGGGCATCTGGCGATAGAAGAACGTCATCAGGAGCGTCCGGATGTGCGAGCCGTCGACGTCGGCGTCGCTCATCATGACGATCTTGCCGTACCTCCTCTTGGAGGGGTCTTCCTCGTCACCGATCCCGTTGCCGACGGCCGTGATGATGTTGCGGACCTCCTCGTTACCCAGGACCCGGTCGAGCCGGGCGCGTTCGACATTGAGGATCTTGCCTCGCAGGGGGAGGATCGCCTGATAGAGCCGGTCGCGGCCCCCTTCGGCGGTCCCGCCGGCCGAGTCGCCCTCGACCAGGAACAGTTCGCTGGAATCCTGGTCGTGAGTGGTGCAGTCCATCAGCTTGCCGGGGAGCCCGCCGCCGGAGAGGACACCCTTGCGGTTCCGGACCAGGTCGCGGGCCTTCCGGGCCGCCTCGCGGGCCTCGGCCGCCAGTTGGGCCTTGGCGATCACTTTCTTGGCCGCCTGGGGGTTCTGCTCCAGGAACTCGGCCAGCTTGTCGTTGACGACCTTGGAGACGATCCCCTCGACCTCGGCATTGCCCAGCTTGGTCTTGGTCTGCCCCTGGAACTCGGGGTCGGGCACCCGGACGCTGACGATCGCCGTGAGGCCTTCCTTGAAGTCCTCCCCCTTGATCTCCAGGTCCTTGTTCCGGGCCGGGGCGTACTGCTTGGCGTACAGGTTCAGGGTCCGGGTCAGCGCGGTCCGGAACCCGGTCAGGTGGGTCCCGCCCTCGACGGTGTTTATGTTGTTGCAGTAGGTCACCAACGTCTCGCCGATCGATTCGTTGTACTGCAATGCGACCTCAACTTCAACCGCCCGCTCCTCGTCTTTGCCGGAAAGCAGGACCGGCGGGTGGATCGTCGACTGGGCCCGATTCAAATAGGCGACGAATTCGGCCAGTCCGCCCGAGGAGAAGAACTCGTCTCGTTTCGGCTCGTCGCCCCGCTCGTCGGCCAGCGCGATCCGGATCCCCTTGTTCAGGTAGGCCAGCTCGCGGAGCCGCTTCTCCAGGACGTCGTGGTCGAACTCGATGACCGGGAAGATGGCGATGTCGGGCAGGAACTGCATCTTGGTCCCGGTGGTCTTGGCCGGGCCGACCTCGCGGACCGGGCCCTTGGCCACGCCCTGCTCGAAGTCCTGCTTCCAGACCTTGCCGTCGCGGTGGATCTCGGCCTCCAGCCACTCCGAGAGGGCGTTGACCACCGTGATCCCGACCCCGTGGAGCCCGCCGGAGACCTTGTAGGTGTCGTGGTCGAACTTGCCCCCGGCGTGCGCCTTGGTCAGGACGACCTCGAGCGTGCTCTTGTCGGTGAACTGCGAGTGCGGGCCGACCGGGATCCCCCGGCCGTCGTCGACGACCGAGGCCGAGCCGTCGGCGTGGATCGTCACCTCAATCTTCGAGCAATGCCCGGCCATCGCCTCGTCGATCGAGTTGTCCACGACCTCGTAGACCAGGTGATGGAGCCCCCGGGAGGTGGTGTCCCCGATGTACATCCCGGGGCGCTTCCGCATCGCCTCGATCCCTTCGAGGACGCGGATGTTGGCCTCGGTGTAGTCGGTCCGGCCGTTGCCGCCATCCGCATTCCGTCCCGGGATCTCGGCCGTCGCGTTCGCATTCTCGGTATTCAAGGCCATTGCGGAATCACCTCGGTCGTTCAGAGGGAGGGCGAGGCAGGCCCGGCTCGGGCTTGGATGTCGTTGAAACCCCCGGCCGGGTCATGTCAGGGCCGGGGAGGGCCGGGCGATGGCGAACTGATCGGGCCGACGCGGAACCGGATGTCATGGATCGGCGTGCCCGGGGCATCGCGGCGGAGCGTCGCCAGGAGTGAGGGCTTGCGAAACGTCGAGAGTTCCTCCAGCAGGCCCGGGTGGGCCACCGTCACGTTGAGGACCCCCCGGCGGACTCCGCCGACTCGGGTCTGGCCCAGGTCCCGATCCCCCACCGCCGAGGCCCAGGCCAACTCCAGCTCGCTGGCCGCCTGGAGCCGGCCAAACCCGCGGGCGGCGAACAGGTTGCCCAGGATCTCCGAGAGGGGCTTGGGCCCTCGTCCCTTCGGACCGGTCGACATGGACCCGCTCACTTCCTCGCCGACCCGGCGGATCGCGGACCGCATGAACGTCTTTTCATTATACTCCTCCGGGCCCGCCGCAACAACCCTCGGTTCGAGTCGGGCGATCCTCGGATCAACCCCCGCGATCCGAGGCCCGATCTCCCCGGTCAACGATCCCGCGTCAGGGGCATCACCACGTAGGCGTAGCGGTCCTCGGTCTTGAAGACGGCGGCGTTCTTGTGGTCGATCAGCTCGGCGGTGATCATCGAGTCGTCGTCGATGGTCTTCAGGGCGTCGGTCAGGTAGCGGGGGTCGAAGGTGATGTCGACCTCCTTCCCCTCGTAATGGATCGGCATCGTGACCTGCGAGCTCCCCACGTCGGCGGCCTGGCTGGAGAGGGTCAGGGTCTCTCCGGCGAACCGGAAGTCGACCCCCCGGCTCTCGTCGCTGGTGACGATCGAGGCCTGCTCGACCGCCTGCCGCAGGAGGGCGACGTCCAGGGGGATCTTGACCTCGACGTCGGCCGGGAAGACGTCCTGATAGCGGGGGAAGCGTCCCTCGACCAGCCGGCTGTAGATCACGGCCCCCTGGTCCGAGGTCCGGAGCAAAACGGAGTTCCCCGCCTGGATGGCGATGTGGACCGAGAGCTCGGGGTCGTCCAGGTTCCGGTCGATCAGCTTGAGCGCCTTGACCGGGATCACCGGGTTGCCGGTCGGCGAGACGGCCCCGTTCTCGGCCTCGGCCGGGGCCGACATCTTGGCCAGGCGTCGCCCGTCGGTGCCGACCATCGTGATCGACTCGGCGTCCAGCTCCACCAGGACGCCGCCCAGGGCGTAGCGGGTGCTCTCGACGTCGGTGGCGAACATCGTCCGGCGGATCAGCTTACGCAGGTCGGACGCCGCGACGACGTGATAGCTGGTGGCCGCGAAGTCGGGCACTTCGGGATATAAGCTGGGGTCTTCGCTCGGCAAGCGAAAGCGAGCGTAAAGGCCATTGACCAGGAGGTGTTCGCCGTCGGTCTCGATGTCGAGTTCGGCGTCGGCGCTGGTGGAGAGGATCGACTGCATCTTGTTCGTCGGCAGGATGACCGATCCCGGCTCATACGCGGTCACGCCGTAGACCTTGTGGCGGATGCCGACTTCCAGATCGGTGGCCATCAGGATCGTGCCGAGCTCGGCGTCCACCACGAGCTTGACGTTCTGGAGGATGGGCTTGGGGCTCCTCGATGGGACGACGCCGCTGACCATCCCGAACGCGGCGAGCAATTCCTTTCGCTTGCAGCGGGCCTTCATGCGCTTCCCTCGCCGGAGTGCGGGATGGGCGGTCCTACCGGGCGGCTCCCGGATTGCCCCTGATCCCTATGGATTGGATAGAGGAGAGAGAAAATCCTCTTCGTCATCTTCGAAGAGCCGGCCGTCGCCCGTGGATAACCCCGCGCGGACTCGGTCAAATCGCATGATACCAAAGAACTTAATCGGCCACAATCCGCAATCCCGACCGGGGGAAAACCCGTTCACAACCGCGTCGCGCAACCCGGCATGCGCCGGGCCTCCGGCGCATGGGCGAAACCTTGCCCACCGGAACCCAGTCGGGGCGCGTCGGCCCGCCAACCGAGGCGCGACGGGTTATCCACGAGTTTTCCCCCGCCCCTTGTTGACAGTTCTACCGATCTCGGCGAGCGGGAATGGGGCGAATGTTGGCTCCCGGAGCTTGCTCCGCCAACGGAATTTTCCGGAACTCCGCGAATGTGGGAGCCGGTCTATCGGGGTGGCAAGCGAAACGAAAGCCCGAACGAGCAGTCCCCGCCCCACAGGATCGTCCACTCGTTGCCGCAATGCCCGAACCGGTGCCGCAGCGGGGTCTGTCCTTCGATCGCCGCCATGAACTCCCCAACACTCAGCTCGCGCGCCGGGAACCGGACGACTCGGTCGGCCAGGTTGCCGGGGGCGCTGATTCCGTATCGAAATGGGTGGGGCTGCTGGTAGGGCTGGGGGTCCTGCAACTCACCGATCGTCATCGATTGCCTCGGCAGGGTGATCTGCCGGGCCTTCATCTGATCGACGACCTTACCCGGAGCGAAGGCCGCTGCCAGCACCAGCACGCTCATTGTGCTGAGTTGGACGACCAACTCGATGACTCCGGCACGTCCTCCGCTCGCCCGCGCCCGGCGTTTCACCCATCCTTCGACGAGGATGGCCCAGATGCCGAGGGCGGCCAGGTTGATCGGCAGGGCCGTGGCGACCAAGGCCGTGGCGAGCCCCAAGGTGACGAGGATCTGCAACGCCGCTGACGCCCTCGACATGGCAGCCTCCAACGCCCTACGACGGCGGTCACCAGACCAGCCGGGCACTCCGAGCGGGGGCGAACCCCGATGACATCGTCTCAGCCGCTGCCCGCCTCTTCCCAGCGGTTCCCCCGGCTCGCCGTCCTGGCCTGGGTCTACCGGTCCTTGCCTGCTTCGAGAGCCTTGCTCGCCACCTCATTCAAGTCTCCGGTCGCGGCGATCTTGCCCTCGCGATCGACCAGGACGGCGTGCGGCAGGCGGTCGACGCCCAGCTTCTCGAAGAAGGCCCCCCAGTAGGTCGCCCCGGCGGGCGGCGGGAGGTCGATGCAGGTCGGATACTCCATCTGGAAATCCGCGATCACCTTGTCGATCGCGGCCCGCTCGCTCCCGGGGGGATGGATGCCGATGATGACCAGGCCGTTCGACTCCCGGGCCTTGTGCAGAGCGGCGGCCGTCGGCAGGTCGTTGCGGCAAGGCCCGCACCATTCGGCCCAGAAGTCGAGGATGACCGGCTTGCCGGCCAGGTCACTCCAGCGCATCGGGGCCCCGTTGATCCACTCCGCACCGGCGGGGAACTCGGGCGCGGCGTTGCCGATCAGCGCGGCCTGCTTCCGTTCGTATTCCTGGTCGCGCGTCGCTCTCTCTTTCCCCTTGGCGATGATCGCCGCCCATTCCTCGGGCGTGAAGGTCGCCTTGTGGCGGTAGGACAGCGGAGGGTTGGAGGCGAGGTCGAGCACCCGGGCCCCTTCCTCGAACTCGACTCGGAAGAGCGAGTCGGGCAAGGGCTCGTCGACGTGGACCTCGGTGACCTTGAGCGTCTTGGTCATCTCGACGGCATTGTTGCCATCCTCGTCGATGAACCGGAACGTGGTCGTCTGGGTCATCGGTAGCCAGCATCCGGGCTTGATCTCGCGGTAATCCTCCAGGCCGAATTCGAAGATGGGGTCGGTGAGCTTGAGCATATTCGCCGAGAGCTTGAGCTCGGTCGCCCTGGCCTCCTCGGGGGTTCGGCCCTTGTACCACTCGAGCCATTCCTTCTCGTCCCGGAATTTGTACCCCTCGCCGCGGAAGAATTCGATCAACCGCGATTCGAAATCCGGCCGGGTCTGAGTCCCGACCTTGAGCCCTCGGAGGCGGCCGTCGTCGAAGTAGTAGCGGTCCCAACTCCCCCACCGGCAGACCACGTCGCATTCGGTCCCGTCGAAGGCATCTCGCCCCGCGAGGGCGAATTCGGCGGGGTCCGTCGTCATCCTGAGGAGATCCGCCCGATCCTTGGGGGCCAGCCACCAGAAAGGATGCTGGCCGGTCCGGAAGTTCGAGAGGTTGCTCAGGAAATAGTCGAAGCGGCCATCCGTCTTGCGGTCGATCAGGTAGCTGCCCTGCTCGGGAGCCTTGGTCGGCAACGTCCGCCCGATGTATCGCTTCCCGTCCCAGACGCGCAGTTCATCGGAGCCCCAGGGCCAGAGATCCCGGGAGCGGACCCGCTTCCCGTCGAACGCGATCTCGGTCCGCTGTTCGCTCCTGGAAAGGAGTTCCGGCGATGCATCGACGTCCTGCCCGGGAAATTGGGCCTCCAACTCTCGACGACGTTTCGCGATCCCCTTCGGGGTCTTCTCCCAGGTCACGTCGGCCTTGAGCCAGAAACTCCCGATCCGATCAATCCAGGCCTCCCGGTCCCGCGCCGATCGGACGAGCGTAGCCGCGTCCCGCTCGTCGGGATCGGCCCAGATGGCCGAAATCAGGGCGAGACCGATCAGGCTGGCGTGATGGATCATGATGCACCCTGGGAATATGACAGGTGTCGGAGTCTCGGGTCATCGTACCCAAGTCGGTAGGGTATGACAAGAGTCATAGGGAAGTCTCTTGAGGACCTTGTCTCGCCTCTGCAGCTGGGCTTGTCCTCGGGCATCGGGCCTGATCAGAATGGCCGGGAAACCTAACCGGTGGGGGTGCCCACCTACGGCCTCATCACTTGAAGCCACCATCCGTCGGGGTCGAGGATGATCGAGGCGTGATCATGACCGAGCGGGCGATCGAGACATTCAGCACCTTCGGCGTCGGCATCCTCTGCATCGTACTCGGCATCATCGCGCTGGCGATCTTCTTCAAGACGTCAAGCTGGCTCGCGAGTCGAGGGGCGAAGCCGGAGACGCTGGCCATCCGCGGCGTCCTGAAGGAGGATACCTGGGCGACAGTCCATATGCAGGGAGGGAAGCCGTTCGAGCGGGTCCGCTTCCTCGGGTTCGCTGAGGCGGGGAACATCAAGACTCACCTCCCCTACGACCTCAACGGCATGGTCATCCTGGAGGACCAGGAGGGCAGGCGATTCCTCGTCCGCGCGAAGGCCATCCGGATGATCGTCATCGCGCCAACGCAGGCCCATGATGGCAACGACCAGGCGTGAGGTCCTATCCCGATTGCCGGTTCGCATCCCGCCTGGAACAATGAGGTGTCAGGAATCGACCCGTCTCCGCTCAAGACGAAGGAGTGTTTCGGATGATGTGCCCTGCCAGGCTGAAATCGATGGTCGCCGTCGCAGCGATCCTGATCCTCGCCATCGGCGGGGTCGTCGCCCAGGAACGCCAACAGTCCGCGCCCGAGGAGGCGAGGAGCGAGGCCAAAGCCACCTCTCGCCCGGCCGCCGGTACGGGCGTCGCTGCGATGCCGGACGTGCCGGCCAATCGGGCCATCGCCAGGAAGCAACTCGCCCTCATCGACGAAACCTGGGACATCCTGCTGACCATGGCCCCGAATGCCAGGATCGAGCTCGGCTCCGGGATTTTCGGCCAGTGGGGACGCCGGAGGCTGGAGGCGCTTCGCACGGCGGGGGCCGGTAAGGCCGAGATCGTCGCGGGATTGGAGAAATATATCAAGGACCTCGAACAGTTGGAGGCGATCGCCATCGCCCGGAAGGAGGCCGCCCGGGCCACTCAACTGGGCATTCAGGAGATGCAGTTTCTGCGCATGGAAGCCGAAATCTGGCTGAACGAGGAGAAAGACCGGTAAGGTGGGCATTGACCATCGACCCGTTCGGGCGGCATCGAGACCGGAAGGCGGTGCCCACCCGACGGGACTACTGCCGGAAAATCGTCGGGCTTCAGTCCATGAACCAATTCACCACGCCGCCCGGGTCGGCCATCAGCCAGGCATAGGCGAACGGCCAGGACAGCATGGGCAGCAACACCCTGGCCGTGAACCGCTTGAGGTCATCACGGTCGTCGTGGAGCACCCGGAAAAACTCGACGGCTACCAGCGACGCGCTGACGGCGAGGGCGGGCAGGAAGCCGAAGAGGAGGAACCCGGTAGCCATGTACGGCGCATTGACCAACGGGCCGATGTACTTCGGGTCATCGAGCGACGGTCGCGGTAGATGGCCCAGCGAATACCAGGCGGCGGCCCACGTCGTATAGAGGGCGATGATCGGGAGCAGCGGGTAGCAGGCGAATATCCAGCCGGCAATTCGGGTCCAGGACGCGCGGAAGAAGACCCCAATGCCGACGGATACGAGCAGGACCGATGAGAATGCCATTGCCAGCGACGCCGGTGCCGCTGCGAACGCTTGGGCGACGATGGCGACGACCCACATGATCTGGGCGAGAGTGATGCGGGAGCCCATGGGGATCACGCCTGCGAAGGATGAGAGCCGTCAATCGACGACCAACCAGGGTAAGGGTTGGTCGTCCTCCCCGCGAGAGGCAGGGCCAGGGTCGATCAGTTCTCGAAGCTGGGTTGATCTGTCCGGGTGGCAGGGGTCTGCGGTACTCCGCAACCCCGGCGGATCGGCTCGGACCGAACCCTCGACTTCGTCGCCGGATGCGACGTGCCGGGGTTGCGGAGTACCGCAGACCCCTGCCACCCCAAACTCTTTGCCCCGATTTGAAGAACTGATCGACCCTGGAGGCAGGGCGTCCGGGGTCGCGAAGATGTTGGATCCGAATATCCTCTACGCCGAACCCTTTGTCCGTAGCTCTTTGTTTTTACCGGCTTTTTTATTCCCACCGCCCGCTACGGCGGGATGGCGCGGAATGTCGGGCCGATATCTTACCCTTGTCCCAGGGTCGATGTGGGATTATCCTGGGACAGATGTCGGATGAACTATTCGATCCTGGGCGGGGGTCTTCGATGGACAAGCCGGGTCTCGCAGATCTGATGATCGCCCCGTTGATCTTGCTGGAGCGCACAAAGGGCTGGAAGCTCCGAGGGCTGGCATTCCTCTACCTGATGATCGCCCTGACGGTGGGTGCCCTGGGCTGGCGGGCGCTCTGCCTGTGGCGTCTTCCCAACGCCCCCGAGCCTTTCGACCTCGTGAAGTATGGCCGGGTCGAAGTCTTGGACGCCGACAATGCGATGGTGGCGTATCGGGAAATCTTCGCGAAGTTCGGCGACCTCAATGCCAGGGATTACAAGGTCGCCAGCGAGAAGGCGTGGGCCGAGACCGACTGGCCCGTGGCCGATCCGGAAGCCCGCCGCTGGGCCGATGATCACCGGGATGCGCTGGAGGCGTGGCTGCCTGCGAACGACCGGCCCGATTCGCTCTTCATCCAGCCCGAGGAGGTGCGGATCAACACCAGTTTTGATCAAGTGCGGACGCTCGTCCCCTACGCCAGACTGGCCCTATTCGAGGGTTCCCGCCTCGAGCAGTTGGGTGACCTTGCCGGGGCTTGGCGGATGTACCGGGCTGCGTTGCGTGCCAGCCGCCACGCGGCACGGCACGGCTCCTTCGCACAGCGCGTCACTGGCATGATCCTCAATCAAACCCGTAAGCGGATCGACCCCTGGATCGAGCAGCCCGGCATTACGGCCCAATTGCTACGCCGGGCGCTCGACGACGTCGAGGCGTGCCGGGCGATGACCTCGCCAGCCTCGGAGATGGTCCGTGCCGAGTATTTCTGGTCCCGTAATGCCATAGGCGACATGGACCGCTGGCGACAACTGAGCGAGACGGGGCCATACTCAGGCTTGCACTGGTACAACCAATTTGCCGCAGGCCGCTGGGCCTACCGGTTCCTCCGCCGCGAACCCGAGCGATCGGCCCGCGTGCTCCGGCTGGTCACCGCCGGATACCTCTCCCAGTGCGACCGGCCCAGCTCGACCCGGCCCAAGCTCCTGCACCAGTGGCTGATGATCTACGACCACGACGCGCGGACGCCGCCGTCGGTGCGGGCGATTTCTCCCGATGCCCTCGAGTCCTGGGGAAGGGACTCGATCGTATATGAGCTCGGCCCCTTCCAACCCCAGATCCAGGGGATTCTCGACTCAGAATTGAGAACCTTCGATCGTTTCACCTTGAAGATGGCCGAGCGGGCCTTCGAGATCGAGCGGGGTAGGCCGCCGAAGACGCATGGCGAGCTGATCGGCTCCTACCTGAAGGCGTTGCCCGCCGGGGTCGAACCCAGCGATTTGGTGAATCCCTGATCGGGGTGAGCTACCTATCCCTCGTCGGTACAACGGGGCGGATTTTCAATCGCAAACGAGAGCACGCATGCGACTCGCATCCCGATTACTCCTCCCGTCCCGGCGGGCAGATTACAGCGGTAGATGTCTTGTGCAAAGAGGTACACATGAAACGACCGCGAATCACCCTCGGTCGCCTGATGCTCTTCGTGGCGATCGTCGGCACCCTGACCTGGGGCGGAGTCTCGGCCTATCGCGGCTGGAAGTTGGCGTCGATGTATCGGTCGCTTGCGCAATATCACGCCCAGCACGAGAAGACTTCCATCATCGCCGTCCGTGAGCGTACGTCTACCGCCGGGCCTGAACAGTTGGCCGCCCTGACTCGCGGTTGGCGGGCGTATCATTCGTCCATGAGGCGAAAGTACGAACGGGCGGCTTCCTTCCCATGGTTGCGGTTGCCCGACGACCCTCCGAGCCCCGTGGAGCTGAGCAACGCCGCGACCGGTCGCGAGGTCGATTTGCACTATCCTTGAGGATGACCAGCAGGGTGGACATTGACCACCGACCCGTTAGGGCGGCATCGAGACCTGTGGGCGGTGCCCACTCCATGGGACTTTGTCATGCACGCGGAACTCGAGGACTGGAAGAACGGCTGGTACGGGGTGCATCTCGGCCTCTCGACGGGAGAGATCGATGTCTTGATCGAACGCTTGAAGATGCTCAGGGCGGATCCCGATCAGCACTTTCACCTGTCGAGCACCTACCAGGGTGGCGGAGGCCTGGGGGACGTCACCGTCTACGTCCAGGACCCGTCCGAGCCGAGCAACATGGAGGCCATCGGCAGCAAGGCGTTTGCCCCGGGAGGTCGTCCGCGAGGTCTCACGCCGTGAGTCCGACCCGGTCGGTTCGCGTCCCGGGTGGCAGACGGAAGCGGCGCGTTCGCCGGTCATCCTGGCGTGACCGGGCTGATCCAGGCTGATCCCGGCCACCCGGACTCCTGGAAACGAACCCGGGGAATCGGTGCATGGGAGGGCCGATTTCGCGCCAAAATCCCCCGATTTCGTGCTCGATAGGGCCCGATTTCGCTCCTGGGAATGGTCGAAATCGGAGGTTCCGGGCCGGGCATCGGTCCCTCGGGCGGTCTCATCTTGCCCGATGGACCGGAAAGGTGAGCTTACGGGGTCGGCATTCCTCGATCTTGTTCCAGAAGGGCCCGCGCCGGGGTTCGGGCTGGGGGTCTCGTCGTGGTTCGGGAAGTCGCGGCGAGTCGAGCGGGAGGGTTTCGATGATGGGGCTTGGGTTCGTTTGGCTCGATGTTCCGGGGGAGGGATGGGCGGTTCGGATCCGCGATCTTGGGTTCGTTCGGCGCGGGGGTGAGGGGGCGATCTCCGGTCCTTGGGTTCGTTTGGCGCGGGGGATCGGGCCGGGCCTGGGTGGTCGGGGGGATTCTTGGGTTCGTTTGGCGCGGGGGTCTTCGAGGGGAGTCGGGGAGTCCAGGCCCTTCGGGATCTTGCCATTTCATGGCGTTGGAATCGCTTGTGATGTCGAGACTTCGGGCCGATCGGGCCCGTCGATCGTGAAATGCCATGAGTCCCGGCCACCCGACGGTTCCGCCCCTCCTGGGGATCGGATCGGCCTGGGTTTCCGCGACCCATCCCGGGATCTCCGGGTCCACCCAAATCGTCCGGGTTCGAATGGCCCCTTCCCGTCGGATAGTGAACTGATTATCATCGTCGGGCGCTCAGGGGGCCTGCCCGCAAGGGGGGTGCTCCGGGGCTGGATTCGTTCTCCCTCCTCCAGGAGTCGGGAGGCCCGCGATGGTGGACCGGATCGAGGCGTCTCGCGAACTCCTGCTCGGCCTGTATGCCCTGGAGAGCGGGGCGGTCGACCGCGAGCAACTGGTCGATGCGGTCCGGGCCTGGGCCAGTTCCCCCGACCGGGTGATGTCCGAGGTCCTGGGGGGGCTCGACGCGTCGACGATCGCCCGGCTGGAGGATCGGGTGGCTCGGGACCTGGAGGCGACCCCCGGAAGTCCCGAACCGACCATGACTTATACCCCGACGATCTCCGGACGAGGTCCGGGCCCGGGTTCCGAGGGCGGGGTCGGCGGGGGTCGGTATCGGGTCGTCCGGCCCCATGCTCGAGGGGGCTTGGGGGAGGTCTTCCTGGCCTTCGATGGCGAGCTGAATCGGCCCGTGGCCCTGAAGGAGTTGCAGTCCCGGAGGGCCCACGACCCGGACTCGCAGGACCGGTTCCTCCTGGAGGCGGAACTGACCGGGAAGCTGGAACATCCCGGGATCGTCCCGGTCTACAGCCTGGGCCGGTATCCCGACGGCCGCCCCTTCTACGCCATGCGGTTCATCGAGGGGGAGACCCTCCGGGCCGCGATCGAGCAGTTCCACCGGGCGAGCCCGAAGGGCTCCGGGGCCGAGGACCGGGACCTGGCCTTCCTCCGGCTCCTGGGGAGCGTCATCGACGCCTGCAACGCGGTCGCCTATGCCCACAGCCGGGGGGTGATCCACCGCGATCTCAAGCCCGAGAACATCATGCTCGGCCGGTTCGGCGAGACCCTGGTCGTCGATTGGGGGATGGCCAAGTCGTTTGAAGATAAGGGTTTGTGCGATGATGGATCGGAGGCGGCCGAGCCGGTGGACCCGTCGATGACCCGGCCGGGCTCGGTGGTGGGGACCCCCCGGTACATGAGCCCCGAGCAGGCGATGGGCGACCTGGACCGGGTCGGCCCGGCCAGCGACATTTACGGCCTCGGGGCGATCCTCTATTGCCTGTTGGTCGGCCACGCCCCGTTCCCCGACGGCGACCTGGCGAGCGTCCTGGACCGGGTCCGCCGGGGGATCTTCCCGGCTCCTCGGAGGTTGCGGCGGTCGGTCGACCCCCGGCTGGAAGCCATCTGCCTGAAGGCGATGGCGACCGACCCCGGCGATCGCCAGGGGTCGGCCCTGGACCTGGCCAACGACCTGGAAGCCTGGCGGGCCGACGTCCGCTATCGAGGCGAGCAGGAGCTGGCCCTCGGCCAGGCGAAGGGGGCGCTCACCCGGCTCTGCCTGGAGCGGGCCCACGGCTGCCTGGGCCGGAAGGAGCACGCCGAGGGGATGCTCTGGCTGGCCCGGGCCCTGGAGAACGCCCCGGCCGAGCCCCCCGACCTCCAGCGGGTCATCCGGACGAGCCTCGGCGGCTGGCATGCCGGCACGAAGCTCCTGGTCCGGTCGTTCCGCCACGACGGCGAGGTCCACGCCGTGGCTTTCTGCCCCGAGGGCCGGAGGCTGGCGACGGCCTCCGGCGACCGCGCGGCCCGTCTCTGGGACCTCTCCACCGGGTCATCCCTGGCCCCCCCGCTCAAGCACGAGGGGTCGGTCCGGGCCGTCGCGTTCCACCCGGACGGCGACTGGATCGCGACCGGGTCCGACGAGGGGACCATCCGTCGCTGGGATGCCCTGACCGGCGAGCCTCGGGGCGAGCCCCTCCGTCACGGGGCCCCGGTCGCCTGGATGGCCTTCAGCCCCGACGGTTCGAGGATCGCGGCGGGAGGCCCCGGAGCGTTCTCGCTCTGGGACGCCATCGAAGGAAAGCCGCTCTGTGCCGAGGCTTCCGACGCCGGGGTCCTGGCGGTCGCGTTCGCTCCCGACGGCTCGACGATCGCGATAGCCCGGGAGGATGGCGTCGTCCAGATCCGGGGATCCGCGACCGGGGACCCGCTCGGGCAGACCCTGAATCACGGGTCGGCGGTCCGGGCCCTGGCCTTCGACTCGACCGGCCGGAGGCTCCTGGCCGGCACCGCCGACGGCGAGTCGCGGCTCTGGGACCTCGACCGATCGGCCCCGATCCTCTCGATCACGCACGGGGGCGAGGTCCATTGCGTCGGGTTCCGGCCCGGAGCCGACAGCTTCGCGACGGCCTCGGGAGATGGGACCGGCCGACTCTGGGATGCCCTGAACGGCCGGCCGATCGGCGAGCCCTTGACGCATCGGGACCGGGTCGACCGCCTGGCGTTCCGGCCCGACGGCCTGATGGTCGCGACGGGGAGCCCCGACGGGACGGTCCGCCTCTGGTGCGCCTCGACCGGCCTGCCGATCGGCCCCCCTTTGGAGAAGGCCGGGAAGGGCCGGTCGATGGCCTTCAGCCCCGACGGCCGGAGGCTGGCCACCGGTGGCGTCGACGCGGTCGTCCGCTGCTGGAAGGTCCCCGACCCCGTCGAAGGGACCGTCGAGCGGGTCTCCTGCTGGGTCAGCGTGACGACCGACCTGGAATTCGACGAAGGCGACGCCATCCGCCGCCTCGACGGCCCGATGAGCTGGGACCTCCGCCGACGCCTGACCGAACTCGGCGGCCACCCGCTGCCGGAGGCGCGGTGAGCGGCCGGGTGAGAGGATGAGCCCCGAAGTCCAGAGAACCTCGATTGAAAATGTTTGCGACCTTCTATCGAGGATCGAGGAATTTCTTCGGGAAATTCGCGGGCGGCGAGAAGCCGAAAATTCGGGATTACGCATCTGATAATTATGTGAGGAGCCGGAGCAGGTCGGCCTTGAGCCGGTCCCAGACGCCCGCCTCCTCCCGGGCCCGGGAGACGCCGATGGGAGGTGCGGCCGGAGCAGCCCCACTCCTCGGGCACGTCCTCCCAACGGGTGCCGGCGGCCAGGACGAACCGGATTACCCGGAGGGCCGTGCGGTGGCCGATCCTTGGCCTGCCGCCCTTGGGCCCGGCCGGCTGGTCCGTTGGCAAGTGATGGGCGACGGGGTCGAAGAATTCGTCCGGCATATGGGCGGCAGCCTCCCTGGACGGCTGCAGGCCGTCCGAATGCGAGGACGACGTGGGCGTGCCTTAGCTCGGTAGGGACCCCGTGGGTCGGAAGCGATAGGGATGCGGAGGGTTTTTCCCGCGGGGGCGGAGCAGGGCGAACCCCGCGGCAGCCCGGCCCGGAAGGATCGCCCCACCCGGTTCGCCGGGCTGCATGGCAAGCCCTGATAACATCTTGTTGAAGACTTCAACCCCTCAAATCTACCGCTAACGTCCCCATGCCTGGCGGATGAAATTGGGCTTCCCCTCGATGTTACCGACCAGGTGAGTGCTGATGAGCCGATTACCAGCGACACTCCGCAAGTGCAGCGCGACGTAGATCGTCACGGCGAAGATGAGGCCCAGACCCTCGTCGCGTGCTTGGAGCCGAAACCACGCACGCGTCAGCCCCGACTTGCCGTCGAACCAGGGGGCGATTTCCGCTTCAAGCCCACGAGGAGCCTCCTTCAATCCCTCCAGTGCGAGCCCGAAGCCGTTGAAGCCGACGGCCAAGTTCGGTAAGCCGGGAAGTTTCCCCGGCTTATGCACCACCACGAGGTAAGCCCCATCGGCCTCCGCCTCGACATGTTCCACCGTCATGATGGTCGGGTAGAGCCTCGGTGCCCTGCCCAAAAACTCATGACCTCTCGCCGTGTCGGACATGGGCTCCAGATAGGTAACCGGGAGGCGAAACCCCGGCGGGTGGAGCATCATGGCCGGGGTGCGGGTATTCCCGATCCGGGGGATGGCGAGATCGGGCAGCCACCGCTGGGGGTGTGGATCGGTTTGTACCGCGATGACACCTCCTCCCCAGGGGCCGTCGAGGCAGACCGATGGCTGGACCTTGGCGGGATAGAGCCCCCGGTTGGCCTCGAGGAAGATGCGGTCGTTGTCATCCAGGAAGCCGCTATTTTCGGGGTCGGCCAGGACATCCGGCATCACCGCCCATCCGCACGGCATTTGCCCTTCGGCCCAGGAAGGGTAGACGATATATCGCCGTTGCGGCTCGATCCGGAGCATCGCTGGTCCCTCCGCCTTCCCCGGAAGCCCATGGAGGCCTCTTCCGGCCTGCCCGCCGTGGATGTTACCCATGCTCGAGGCGGGATGGCGATAGTAACGAGGCGATGCGGGGGCTCGGTTGGCCAGAGCCCACCCGGATGTCTCGGATCGGTCCGCACCCCTCGGTTAATCCTCCGCCGCCGGCCCCGGTATTCTGGATGTGTCTCACGAGTCCCCCCAACCGGAGGCCGTCATGCTCTACTCGCAACGACGATTCGACGACGATGTCCGGCTCTGCAAGCGGGCCACGTTCGGGGCCTTGATCGGCCTTTTGGCCTTGCTCGCATGGGCGCTGACCTACGCCTCGCTCCATGGCACGGGCGACAGGCCGATGGTCGGCTACCTCAGCGGGTGGCTGCTCGTGATGGGCGCGCCCTTCATCGGAGGAGGCGTGCTCTGTGGGTTCGCCGTCCATCTCCTGCGGGAGCGGCGCAGATGACGGAGGGCGACCCCGGACACCGCCCGTTCGTTCCGAGCGACTTCAGGTGGCGCGAAACGCCGTGGCTCGACCCGGGCTTCGTCGGGCACGCCCTTCTCATCTCGGGATATTGGGGTCTGCTCGCCGGGCATGGCCGCTGGGAATGGCGGCTCGGCGTAGCCATCCCATGCCTGGCAGTGATCGTCGCGCGATGGTCTCGGGACGGGAGGCGGGGGAGGCGGATCCGCAGCCTCTAACCTTCCGGCAACATCTCTCCTCTCCCGACGAAAACGGCCGGCGCGGCAGGATGCCGGCCGGCCATCTCGCTGGCTTCCAAGCCGCCTGCTTCAGCTCGAGCTGATCGAAATCCGCCTTGGTTTGGCTTCGATGCTCTTGGGCAGCTCGACCCGGAGCACGCCGTCCTTGAGGGTGGCCTTCACGGCCTCGGCGTTGACCGCCTCCGGTAGGCTGACCGCTCGCTCGAATCGGCCATAGGCACGGCCATTATAGAGGTATCGCCGCCCCTCCTCGGCCTTGCGCTCACCCTTGATGATCAGGGTATCCCTGTGGACGGTGATCTCGACATCCGACTCGGCCATGCCGGGCATCTCGGCCTCGACCCAAATGTGGTCGTCGTCGGCCCACATGGCGATCGGCGCGGCCGTCCAGGCCCGATTCACCAGGTCATCCTCGCCGAAGACGCGGTTGAACAGGACATCCATGCGGTTGGCGGGGAAGGCGGCGACGGGAGTTTGGCTGTTGCGAGTGATGGGGAGCATTGGGAACCTCCGATTCAATGGTCCACGGGCAACGGTTGAATGGGAAATCGCCAATCATGCGAGAGCGGCCTGGCCGGAGGCCCGTAGAACACCGACCCGTCGGCCACTTCCGGGAAACAGAAAGGCAAGCCGCGCGCCAATCATCGGCCGTTTGATCTAAATCCTATTTTTATAGTATCTTAGGTTGAATTGCCGAGAAAAATCAGGCCGGTTGCTGACTGCCAAGTTGGCGGGTGTGTCACCGTATCATGCTCCGCCAAATTGACAGGAAGGGATGGGGCCCTCAGGTCCGAACATCAGAAATCCGGCAACATCTCCTCCGCCTTCGCGGCCCGGATCAGGTCGGTGATCGCCCGGCCATCCTTGGTGAGTGCCAGGCCCGCTCCCTGACATCCCGGGCAGAGCCGGGTCCGCGGCCGGTGAGATTGGTCGGGCATACGCCCATGCCCCTCGCAGGACGGGCAGGGAACGTACAGGGCAATCCGTTTCATTTCTGACATCGCCTCGCTCCGCCGGGCGGATGGTGGACAAAACCATCGTATCGTGGCGAGAGGGTTGCGCCAAGGCGGTTTGGTCCTGGCCACCGGTCGCGGAACGGGTAGAATCGCGGCCGGATTGAGATAGCGTTGACCATTCCCATGACTAGTGCGGAGGCGATCATGACTGCGATTCTCTCACTGACGTTGGCCCTCGGGCTCTGCGGCCTGGCGGCGGACGACAAGGCGGCCGATCCGGTCGGGACGTGGAACTGCGAGTACGAGATCGGCGGGGAGCAGCGGACCTCCACCCTGGAGATCAAGAAGGACGGGGACAAGTTCACCGGGACCATGAGCTGGGCGAACCAGAAGGACGAGAAGCTCAAGGACCTGAAATTCAAGGACGGGAAGATGACCTTCTCCGCCGTGAGGAAGATCATGGATCGCGAGATCCCGATCGACTACACCCTGACCGTCGAGGGGGACAAGCTCAAGGGGAAAGGCGAGGTGGAGGTCGGGGACCGAACGCAGGAGTTCGAGATCGAGGGCAAGCGAGAGAAGAAGGACAAGTAACCGCGATGCGGGGCGCGTCGGGTCGATCCAACCGACGCGTCCGCCGGATACTCGTATCGGAGCCTACCCCGTGACGGGAGAGTTGCGATGCGGTGCCAGGTCACGCACTCCCGCCGAAAAACATCCGCGCCCGCCTCGCGAGATCGCCGAGGAACTCCGCCAAAACTTCCACCCGAACCTGGGCGATCCAGTGTGGATCGTACTGGTCTGAAGCTAGCCGCACCTCGAAACTTGCCAGAGGGGCCGGATGGTCGCTTTCGTAGGTGCAGGCGATGGAAAGGTCTTCGTCCAGGCTGGCCACCCGCTTCTCGCCGTCCCAGCCCCCGCGATTGGTGGCGAGGCTCTCGAAGTAGGCGACGAAAGCTGCGCGATCAATTCCCCAGGTCTGGCTAGAAGCCGAAATGCCCCTGTTCATCAATGAGGCGAGATAATTACGCTCCCCGTCCTCATCGTCATAGAGAGCCCTCAACGCGAAATACGCCGGCCGATTCTCCCCGCTCATCGCGAACTGGGCGATCTGGTCGCAATCCTTGGGTAGCGGAACTGGCATGAGGCTCTCCTGCCGCCCCGAGGTGAGCAGCCCAACTCGTTGTGCTGCCGCCCGGGCCCAGGATACCGCGTCCGGCACGCTCTCAACCAGAACCTCATTCGGATGCAGCCGAGAAACATCCAGAATTGGGAGGCGGGCAATGAAGGCAGTCGTTGTGACGGATCAGGTCGCGGGAATGGCAGGGCTGAAGCTGGTGGAGCGGCCCGAGCCCCGGGCAGCGATAAACGATGTCGTCGTTCAGGTTCATGCCTCTGGATTCACCCGGGATGAGCTGACGTGGGCCCCGACCTGGACCGATCGCCTCGGCCGTGATCGGACGCCGTCGATCCCCGGCCACGAGCTGGCCGGAGTGGTCACCGTCCTCGGCTATGGAACGACGGGCCTGTCGGTGGGACAAAGGGTGTTCGGACTTACCGACTGGTATCGCGACGGCACGCTGGCGGAGTATGTCGCCGTCGAGGCGCGCAACCTCGCGTCGTTGCCGTACGATGTGGACTTCACCGTAGGCGCGAGCCTGGTGATGTCGGGCCTGACCGCGTGGCAGGGGCTGTTCGATCACGGCCGGCTGCAAGCGGGGCATCGCGTCCTGGTGCACGGCGCGGCCGGGGTGGTGGGTTCGATGGCGACCCAGCTCGCACGCCAGGCCGGCGCTCACGTCATCGGAACGGGGCGGGCCGCCGGCCGCCAGGCGGCCCTCGACTTCGGCGCGCAGGAGTTCGTCGACCTCGAGAACGACACCCTGGAAGATGTCGGCGAGGTCGATCTGGTTTTCGACGTACTCGGCGGAAACATCGGAAGGAGGTCCGCCGGCCTGATTTGCACGGGTGGAACGCTGGTGACGATCGCCGGGCCGCCCGAGGCTCGCCCCGCCGACGGACGGGCGATCGACTTCGTTGTCGAGGCCGATCGCTCCCAACTGGTCGAAATCGTCCGGAGGGTGCAGGACGGACGACTGCGAACGAACATCGGCAAGGCCTCGACCCTCGATGACGCTGTTGCCGCCCTTAACGCAACCGAGCGACGCGCGGGGAAGACGATCATCCGCGTCCGTCCGTGAGTGACACGCGCCAAGGACGGCCATCCGATCGTCAGGCCGGTCACTTTCGGCCCCCGACACCGCCCATTGTACCAGGCCGCGGGGTCGATGTTCGTACATCGGAACGATCGGGTTGAAGCCCAAAATCACCGACGGGGCCGCCAAGGTCAGGAGTGGTGCGGTTCGATCCTGCGCGATGCCTCGGTTGGGGAATCAAGGTGGTGCCCCGTGATCAGGGCCAGCCCGCGAGGCGGATCGAAAGGGCTACGGCATTCGCCGGCGACGCTCGCCGGTCGCACGTAAGCGCAGCCCTTACGCACGTGTCATCGCCTTTACGCCCAGCCGACCTTGCGGCCCTGATTCTGTTCCTTGAGCCAGTCGAGCAGCGGGGCGTAGTAGTTCATCATCGGGCGTGCGGTCAGGGATTCTCCGGTGGTCTCGCGGAGGACGGCGTCCCAGTCTCGGGTGGCTCCGAGGGAGAGGATGCCCCGGAGGAACTTGCCGACCTCGGCGTTCCCGTAGTAGTTGCAGTCGCGGGGGTCCTGCTTGAGGATCACCCGGGCGATGTGGTCGTGGAGCTGGAACTTGAGGACGGTGGCGATCGCGTAGTCGTAATACTGCGCGGGGTCGTCGTTGATGTGGGTCTTGGTGGCGGCGTCGCAGAGGGTCTCGGGGCGGGGCCCGGGGGGGGTCATCCCCTGGTAGCGGAGGGCGTGGCCCCACCAGGCGGCGTTCAGGTCGCCGTCGGGGATGGTCCCGGCGTAGAAGTCGCGTTCGAAGTGGGTCATGACCCCGGCGGAGAACGGCAGGAAGACGATGGACGACCCGTCGAGGGCCGATTCCAGGAGCCAGGTCACCGGGTCGGCCTTGGCGGCGGCGTCGGAGAGCAGGCCGACCGACTTGAGGTAGGGGCGCTGGCCGGCGGCCAGGCTCATCAGCTCGCCGATCGCCTCGTGGTAGGCGCGGTTGGCCCCCTCGCGGAGGAGGACCGGGACTTCCGGCGTGGTGTAGCTGATGTAGTAGTAGATATGCCCGAGTTCGTGGTGCGCCGTGGTGAACCATCGCATGTCGGGCTCGATGCTCATCAGGCTCCGGACGTCGTCGCGGAGGTCGATGTGCCAGGCCGAGGCGTGCGAGTTCTTCTTCCGGCCGGACTTGGGGTCGGCGGGGTAGAGGTCGGACCGTTCGTAGAACGACTTCGGGAGCCCGGGGAAGCCGATCGAGACGTAGAACTTCTCGGCCTGCTCGGTGATGAATTCGGGGGATTTACCTTTGAAAGGGCCATCGGCGTCGACCCCTTCGACCAGCCCCGGCCAGTTCTGGCCCCACCGGTTCGAGAGCCAGTGGGCGGGGATCGGGCCTTCGGGGACCGGGGCGTTGTAGCGTTTGGCCAGGGCGTGCTTGGCCCAGGTGTGGAGCTGCTCGTAGAGCGGCCGGACGGTCTCGACGATCCCGTCGCAGGTGGCGATCATCTGGTCGACGGTCTGGCCGTAGTCGGCGACCTGGAGGGCGAAGAACGAGTCGAACCCGACCGACCGGGCGACCTGGTTCCGGAGGTCGCGGAGCTTGAGGATCCCGTCGCGGAGCGGGGCGCCGATGGACTTGGAGGTCTCCCAGACCGCCCGGCGCTCGTCGAGGTCGCGCGACTCGATCAGGGCCCGGTCGATCGCGTTGGCCGAGGGATGTTCGGCCGGCTTTCCGGGGCGTTCGAGCGTGTAGACGAACCCGTCCTGGGCGGCCGACTGCTGGGCCTCGGCCTCGGTCCGGGCCTTGACCACCTCGGGGATCGTCCCGGGGACCTCGGCCGCCCGGAGGCGGACCTTCTCCAGCTGACGGACCTGGCTTTCGTCCAGGTCGGCCTTGTTCGCCAGGAGATCGCGGACCGCATTGATCACCCGGGGCGACCCGACGAACTCGTTGAGCGCCTGGGCCTTCTCGATCTGGGCGGCGGTGTGGGCCTCGGAGACGTCGGTCGAGGCGGCCCAGGCGGCCTCGTTCGCGGCGGTATAGAGCGGGAGGAAACCCCGGACGTACCCGCCCAGGAACTCCTCGGCCCGGGCGATCGTCGGGCCATCGAAGGCCGAGGCCCGGAGCGAGGCCCCCAGCGCCATCGGCCCGGCCGAGGCGAGGGCCAGGGCCCTCCGGAGGAACGAGCGTCGGGCGTGAGTCGGGATCGAGGTCGGCTCGGGCATCGGGGGCGACTCCGGGTCCAGGGGTGGGAGGGCGGTCCCACCCAGGATGACCGGTCCTCGACGGTCGTCAAGGGGCGAGCACGGGCGATGGGCCGAGGGCGCTCCTCGGGCCATCCGGATAAATTAAAATCCAGGGCGAAAAAAGCTCGACAAACGTCATGCCGACGATTAATGTCTCGCCGGATCAGTCCGAAGGAATCCGCCAGGTTGCGGATTCGACGTCCCGACCGTCGTCCCACCCCTCTCGGCGCGGTCCAGGCCCAGCGGCCCTCCCTCTGAACATCCCGAACATTCACTCCCGCGCTTTCTATCAGGCATAAAGGCGGTCCTTCGTGGGAACGGTCGAGAATCCAGGGCCCAAGGCGGGCCCGCGATCGCGAATCGCGGTCCTGCTGGTGGTCTTCAACGTCATCCTGCTCGGTTCGCTCCTCTACAAGACCTTCGGGCGCGCCTTGACTCCCTCCGGCGGGGTCTCGGTCTCGCTCACCAACGGCCTGCTGACGCCGATGGTCGACCTGAGGCTCGAATATCCCGGCGGCAAGCTGGAACTCCCCCGGATCAACCCCGGCGAGCGGGTCGGGCACTCGATCGCGAACGTCAAGGGGTTCGACGCCATCCTGACCTTCAAGGATGAGGCGGGCCATGCCTTCCGGGAGACCATATCGGTGCAGCCTCTGGATGAATTCCTGATCCTCATCGAGGTGCTCCCCGTCCTGGAAGAGTCGACCCTCACGACGGCCGATGGCGCCGAGGTCGAGGTCATCAAGGCCTCGACATCGAAGGTCCGGGTCATCACCGCCTACCAGGCGCCGGTCTCATACAACTAGGTCGATCCGGATTCGTATCGACATCGCGGATCGATGGCAGGGGCCATTCCACGGCCAACATGAGGTCGTGGAGACGGCCGATTCCCCGGCATACCGGCCGGGTCTCGAAGCTCGGAACCACCCCAAGGGAGGCGAAACTCCATGATCGGCAGGCGCGAAGTGCTTCGGAAACTGTGGGCGATGCCCCTCGGCGCGGTGGCCGCGGCGGGCGTGTTCGGGCTGGCCGGCTGTGGCCAGGATGAGGGTCTCCCCGCGCTCCCGATCAGCAAGAGCAAGGACGACTTTCAGAAGGACAACGAGAATCTCCCGGGCATCCCGGTCAAGGATTCCCGCAAGAGGAAGAAGTGATCTCCGATTCCGAGTGGGATCCGGTCACTCCCGATCCGCGTCGACCGTCCGCTTATTCCCCGGTCGCCCCGTCGTCCTCGATCCGCCCATCATTCCTCGGCCCGAAGATCGAAGCCGAAGGTCCACCGAAGGAGTTCTTGATGTCGAAGTCCGTCGCTCGTCGAGGTTTCACGCTGATCGAATTGCTGGTGGTGATCGCGATCATCGCCGTCCTCATCTCGCTGCTGCTGCCGGCCGTGCAGGCGGCGCGCGAGGCCGCCCGCCGCGCCCAGTGCTCCAACAACCTGAAGCAGATCGGCCTGGGCCTGGCCAACTATGAGAGCGCCACCGGGTCTTACCCGATCGGGGCCTTCCACGGCAACGGCGGCGGCGACCCGAGCTATAGCCCGTGCGCCGGGCGGCACGAGCACAGCATCCACCTGTCGATCCTGCCGTTCATCGAGCAGTCCCAGATCTACAACGCACAGAACTTCAACGTCCATTACGATTTCGTGCAGAACAGGACGGTGGCGGGCGTCGCGGTCAACACGTACTTCTGCCCGAGCGATCCCGACGTGGCGGAAATCCGGCCGGAGCTGGGTTACACCATGAGGCACGTCAGCTACCGGGGCTCGACCGGCACGGCCTACTACGTCGGCCGCTTCGCCGAGCCTGGATGCGATCCGGCCTACTCGGCCCGCATTTCCAAGCACGATGGCATGTTCTCCTACAATACCAATGCCAGCCTGGCCAGCATCACCGACGGCACCAGCAACACGATGGCCTTCGGGGAGCTGGCCTACGGATTGCTCGACCAGGGCGGCCGATGGGACTGGATCTGGTGGACCTCGGGGAACAACGCCGATACCCTCGCCAACACCTTGCAGCCGCTGAACCCCCAGAAGAAGATCAATCAGGGGACCACGAATACCGGGCTGCTCGGGATCAACGTGGCGATCCTCTATCACAGCTTCTCCAGCCGGCACCCCGGCGGGATGAACGCCGCCTTCGCCGACGGCTCGGTCCGGTTCATCAAGGACACGATCAACACGGCACCCTATGACGCCTCGTCCGGCCTGCCGATCGGGATCACGCAGGATTCCAACGGGGTCATCTCCTACCCGCCGGGCACGCCCTGGGGCGTCTGGCAGGCGATCTCGACCCGGAATCGCGGCGAGGTCGTCAGCGCCGACTCGTACTGATCGGGCCCGGCCCCATCTCCGCCGACCCGATATCCAGGCCCGGCCCTCCTCCGCGGAGGGTCGGGTCTCCTCATTCGTGGCCGGGCGATCCGCCGAGTCGGCGATCGTCCGGCCGATCCTCCGAAGACCTCCGACAGGACACCTCCGATGCAACCCACCGTGAACCGTCGCGACTTCCTCTCCGCCGCGGGTGCCGCCAGCATGGCCACGCTGGCCCTGGGGGCCTCGCCGCAGAAGCCCGCGGGCGACCGAAGGCCCGTGGTCATCAGCGGGTCGGCCAAGGTGGCCGAGCTGGCGATGGAGCGGGTCAAGGCCGGCGCCGACCCGCTCGACGCGGCGATCGAGGGCGTGGCCCTGCTCGAGGCCGACCCCGAGGACCACTCCGTCGGCCTGGGCGGGACGCCCAACGAGGAGGGCGTGGTCGAGCTGGACGCCGCGGTCATGCAGGGCCGGACCCACGGGGCCGCCGGCGTGGCCGGGCTCCGGAACATCCTCCACCCCGCCGCCGTCGCACGCGCCGTCCTCCAGCACACCCGGCACGTCCTCCTGGTGGGCGACAACGCCCTGAAGTTCGCCCGGGAGCACGGCTTCCCCGAGGTCGACCTCACCACCGAGGCCACCCGCAAGGCCTGGATCCAGTGGAAGGAGGAGAAGCTCCGGGGCAACCGCTATCCCCAGTCGCTGGCGATGCTCGACGCCGAGGCCCGCGAGATCAACCGGCGGGTGACCCACGGGACGGTCCACTGCTCGGTCCTCGACTCCCACGGCGACCTGGCCTGCTGCACCACGACCTCGGGCCTGGGCTACAAGGTCCCCGGCCGGGTGGGCGACTCTCCGATCATCGGCGCCGGGCTCTACCTGGACAACACGGTCGGCTCGTGCGGCTCGGTCGGCCTGGGCGAGCTGAACATGGCCAACTGCGCCAGCTACCTTCTCGTCGAGTTCATGAGGCAGGGCAAGACCCCCAAGGACGCGATCGTCGAGGTCCTCAAGCGGATCGGCGAGGTCTCGACCCGCGACCCTCGGTTCCGCGGGCCTGACGGCAAGCTTAACGCCGGGGTCGTGTTCTACGCCCTGGCCAAGGACGGCACCGTGGCCTCGGCCAGCCTCGACCGGCCGGCGACTTACTTCGTCCACGATGGCGACTCGGTCCGGTCATTCGAGACCGACGTCCTCATCGCCTGAGCCGCTCGCGAGCCCCGGGGGCAGGGCTCGCGAGTCGGGCGGGCCGGGGTGGCATCGGTCGCCCCGGCCCGTCCTGCGGACGATAGGCCGAACGTCGATTTTCGGCCCGATGGATTCGGTACTTGTGAATTGGAAGCAACCTGTTATCATCGACGCTCCGTCGCGGTCCCGAAGCAAATCCTGGCGTCCGCAAGCCCGACCCGACCACGGTCCGGTCGACCGAGAGAACCAATCGATCATGTTGGGCATCTATTTTTTCTTGAAGATGATGCTCTTCTTCAGCATCGTGAAAGCTCTCGTGAAGTTCGAGACTCTCCAGGATCATTTCCTCTTTCTCGGCATCCTCTACACCTCATTGGTGGCCCTGATCAGCTATGTTTTCGTCGTGAGCACGCGTCAGCTTGACCTGCATGCCGCGTGGCTGCTCCGGGCGAGCGCCGCGACCGGCCTCTCTCCCTGGCTGACCTGGCTGGCCGCGACCCTGATCCTCTCGACCGTCTACTTCAAGCTGATCAGCAAGTTCGGCGATGGGATCCTGTTCTGGATCTTGCTGGTCCTGGGGATCCCGCTGGTGCTCTTCTGAGCGGTTCGCCCCGATGGGGCCAGGCCCCGGCCCCGGGTTCGAGCGAGCGATTGAGGAAAGCGTCCCGATGAACATCGTCTTCTTCTGCCAGAGCTGCGGCGCCCGGTTCGAGGTCCCACCGACTTCGGCCGGCAAGAAGGGCCGTTGCAAGAAGTGCGGCCAGATGATGGCGATCCCCAAGCCCCAGGAGATCGCCTCGATGATCGCCATGCCGGCCCTCGCCGCGGTCGGCGCGGGGGCCGATGGGGGCGACTCGATGGCGTGGCTGGCCAATGCCAACAGCAACGTCGGACTCAAGCCGCTGACCGTCGAGAGCCTGCCGATCGGCAAGACGGGGAGGCCGATCAAGGCCCGGATCGACGACGACCTGGGCGACGGGCTGCCTTACGAACTGGCCAAGCCCGCCCGCCCCAAGAAGGGGATGCTGGTCTCGACGGGCCGACCGGCCAGCGGCGCGAAGATGGTCTGGCGGAAGGAGCTGGGCAGCGTCCAGCGCGTCTTCCGGTGGCTCAACGAGACGGCCTACCTGGTCTCGGTGCCGTTCCTGATGGTGATCCTCCTGGGCGCGATGACCCGGAGCCGCCCGCTGGCCCTGTTCGGGGCGACGGTGGTGGTCCTCCTGAACCTCACCCGGGTCGTCACCGGCCTGGCCAACATCGCGGTCGTCCCGTTCCGCGAGGGGATCGCGCAGGGGATCATGTTCCTGATCCCCCCGCTCACGTTCGTCTACATGTCGAAGCACTGGAACAAGCTGAGGAAGCCGACCCTCCGGGTCGTGGGCCCGATCCTCACGATCGGCATGGTCCTGCTGGCCTTCACCTTCATCCCCTCGCTGAGCAACCGGGGCAAGGGGGCCGCCTCCCTGGGCGTCCGCGACGAGGCCGCCGCCCTCAAGCGGGAGATGATCGGCGAGGTGAAGCGGGCGAAGTCGGTCGACCTCGGGAAGGTCGGGGAAGAGGCCGCGAGGAAGGCCCGCGACGTCGGCGGTCAGATCAACTCGATCGGCCAGCCGTAAACCCACCGAGTCGGGGACCGGTGGGCGGGTCGGATCGGCCGACTCCTTCCCCCCGGATCGTTGATCGCTCACGAACACCGGATTCAGGACACGAGAATCATGGCCGCGCCCGAAGACGCCCCCTCGGCCTTGCTCGACGCCGAGGTCATCGAACTCGAGCCCACCGTCGCCCTCGGCGCGCTCCACCTCGGGCCCGACGGCTCGATCCCGGTCGACCGGTCGCGGGACTCGATCCCCGTGGCGATCGTCGCGGGGCCCTCCGGGGGGAGCCTGGCGGGCGAGACCAACACGCTCCGACGGAGCCGACTGGCGGCCGCCTCGATCTTCCTGGCCGTGGCCTATACGGTGCTCCTGGCCTGGATCCTGCTGACCGGCGACGATGCCAACCACCACATGGTCTGGGTGATGGCGGCCGTCCGGCTGGCGCTGGCGGCGACCCTCGCGGTCGTGCTGGTCCGGGACGTCCCGATGACCGCCGCCCAGGTCCGATGGGCCGAGTTCTCGCTGTTCGGCGGCCTGACGACGATCGTGGTGATCTCGCAGTTCGTGGTGAACCGCGACCTCTTGCTGGCGGGCGACGTCCCGGGGACCGTCGCCTACATGAAGAACGGCATCATCCAGATGTACGCGCTCATGTTCCTCTATGGGGTGTTCATCCCGAATCACTGGAAGATCGCCGCCCGCGTGATCCTGACGATGTCCCTGGCCCCCCTGGTCAGCCTGGCCCTGCTGATGGAGCACCCCGAGCTGCTGGACGTCATCCACCGGGTCCGGTCGATCGAGTCGCCCGGGACGAACTTCCTGATCCTCCTGATCGGCGCGGGGCTGGCGATCTACGGGGCGCACGTGCTCAACGGCCTGCGGGTCGAGCTGCACGACGCCCGGAAATTCGGCCAGTACCGGCTCCTCCGGAAGATCGGGGTCGGGGGGATGGGCGAGGTCTATCTCGCCGAGCACCAGCTCCTGAAGCGTCCCTGCGCCCTGAAGCTGATCAAGCCCGAGGCCGGGGCCAACCCGGTCGCGCTCGGCCGGTTCGAGCGCGAGGTCCGCTCGGCCGCGAGGCTCTCGCATCCCAACTCGATCGAGATCTACGACTACGGCCATTCCGAGGACGGCACGTTCTATTACGTGATGGAATACCTTCCCGGGATGAGCCTGCACGACCTGGTCGTCAAGGCCGGTCCGCTCCCCGCCGGCCGGGCGATCTTCCTGCTTCGCCAGGCCTGCGCCGGGCTGGCCGAGGCCCACTCGCTGGGCCTGGTCCACCGCGATCTCAAGCCCGCCAACATCTTCGTCGCGCGTCGAGGAGGGGAGACCGACATCGCCAAGGTCCTCGACTTCGGCCTGGTGAAGCTGACCAAGGATCCGGACTCCGTCGCCCTGACCTCCGAGTTGACCGTGAGCGGGACGCCCTCCTACATGGCCCCCGAGCAGGCCACCGGGAGCCAGGATCTCGACGCCCGGGCCGACGTCTACGCGATGGGATCGGTCGCCTACTTCGTCCTGACCGGCCAGCCGCCGTTCGCGGGGGAGAGCGCCTTCGCGATCATGATGGCCCACGCCCGGGACCCCGTCGTCCCCCCCTCGAAGATCCACCCCGGCATCCCCGAGGACCTCGAAAAAGTCATCCTGACCGCCCTGGCCAAGAAGCCCGAGGAACGCTATCCCGACGCCCGATCGATGGGCCGGGCCCTCGCCGCCTGCCAGGCCGCCAGGGATTGGGACGCCGACCGCGCCGACCTCTGGTGGGCCGAACTCGACCGGGAAGACGCCGCCTCGGCCGGGTCGGCGTGATTGACCGGCGTCGCCGATGGCCGAAAATCCCGCCTACTCGTGCTTCCGCAAAAGCCGGCTCGGCAGCGCCATCAGGTCGACCGCGATGTCGACGAGGATGGCCCGACCCTTGGTGAGCCACGCGGCCGCGAAGGCCCAGACGGCGACCCACTCCCCCCAGAACAGGAAGTTGTAGTCGTTCAAGCGACGTTTCAGCTCCTCGGGCACCAAGAAGATGTGGGCCCCCATCGCGATCAGGCTGAGCAGGATTACGAGGCCGCTGGCCCGGTAGATGAAATCGCGAAGGGACTCGTGGGGGGCGACCTCGTGCTTCCCCGACCGGGCGTCGGGGAAGTGGTACAGGGAGTAGAAGGCCAGCGTCAGGAAGAACACGCCGCCGCTGAGGGTGTGAAAATAACCGAACAGGGACCGCTGATGCAGCGGATCGCTGCCGGCGTCGAGCGGGAAGAGGGCGACGCCGAGGGCGGAGATGCACCCGAAGTATCCGGTCCAGCTCTCGATCCAGTCGTAGCCCCGATAGCAGAACAGGAAGACGCCGATCGCGCACATCGAGCCGACGAATACGTCTCGCAACTCGGTGTGATAGTAGCTGCTCATGTTGTCCTGGATCTCGATCCCGAAGGCCAGCCAACCCACCGGGCCGAGCACGACCGGCAGGATCAGGCCGATGATGCCGATGGCACGCCGGACGCCCAGGTAGGACATGACCAGGGTCTGCGTGCCCTTCGACACGGGACGGTCCGTCAGCCTGCCCATGACTCTACGCATAATGATTCCATCTCGGGTTCGGGAAGCTGAGACGCCGGCTCCTTTCCCTAATCAGCATTTGTAGCCTCTCGGCAAGCCTTGTGCCGAGCGTTCACGATGCCCCGGATCACCGGCCCCGAACCATTCGAAACGCTACGGACTGCCCATCCCGGCCTTGCCGCAGCAGATCGAAAAAACGCTTCATCCCCAGCCCAATGTCACGAGGATGAAGTCCGCATCCGACATTGAGCCGACCAATCGCCTCATGCCAATTAATGCCTGTTCGAGATGCTCGGGCCTTATGAGAGAGCCTTCGTCAGTCAATGCCGCACCGGCGGAAACGACCAGGGACCCCAGGTGCCCCAGGCATGCCGCCATGATGTTCAGGTCGGGGAAAATCTCCTTCGGCTCCCACCCACCGGTCCCATGCTCCGCGAAGAGCACCGTGCCGGAGCTTCGGGACAGGATGAACGGGTCGCCACCCTGGTCCGCTACCACGAGCCAGTCATCATCCCAGTCCTCAACGGGCTGGCCGTTCAGCCCGTTCCAGCGATAGCCCGCCTGGAACTTCCAGAGGTTGGCCAGGCGGGGTAGAAAGTATGGATTTCCATACGTCTCGATCTCGACATCGACAGGCCCCACCTCGAGAAAGTATTGCTCGAGAGGGGCCGGGAGCGAGATTTTTCCCTTCCACATGCCGGGCGGTTGAGGCCGGATGCGCCCATGGATCGAGAGGAGCTTCCGGACTTGCTCGGCTGTGACCATGGATTAACCCGCAAGAGACCGATTATGGGACTCTGGCCCACGATCGCCAGAATGTCCTCAAATCCATCCCGCTCGCCAGCGCGTTTTCGATGTCGCTGGTCTCTGCGCGGAGCGGCCGGGATCAGATGTCGCCGCGACTCGTGTTTATCGGAGCGCCCGTCAGGCTGGGCCGACCACCGACTTTCGCCTCGGATTGGTGACCGGATATTCGCCGGCTTGCGTCAGAAGCCTCACCAGATCGTCGCCGCCGTGTTCCCGGGCGTAGGCCGATTCTTCCTCGGTCGCTCCGAACACCTGGTACAACTCGACCCATCCCGAGGACAATCGAAAGTTCGGATCGAAGGAGACCGGCAAGGCCAGGATCAACCAGCGCAACTCCGATGACTCCGGCGTGATGGAGGCTCGAAGCGGGATGCGGTCGTAGGGCTCGATCGGATCGCGTCCGGGATAGCGACCGTGTGCCAGGAGGATCTGGAACGCCATCAGATGTTGAAGCCGGAGGATGGCCCAGTCTCCCTGCTCCACGGTCTCCAGGACAAACTCGCAGCCGAATCCGGAGGGCCCGTCCGCGCGAGGCTCATCGTCTTCCCATGCGTTCGACATGCCCGATGTCACGTACAGCCAGGAGGACCGAGTCGCGGTTGGGCTGTATTCAAACACGCCGTAAAAGAGCCATCGAGGATCGAACGAGGGCTGCTGGAACGTCTCCAGAAAGATGTCGTGCGAGAGGGTGAAAATGCCTCGCTGGTCCGACCCGAATCGCTCGGGGTAGATGTTCTCTTCGCGATCCGCCCACGCCCCCTCGAACCAGTCTTGCCACGATGGGGACGACACTCGGGCTCCTTATCGGCAGTTCTGATATCGGTTGGGTTCGTGGAACTGTTCGGGAGATCGAACGCCGTTTGGTAGGTCTGCGACGGCTTCGCTTCAGGGAGCAGGCCGACTGGATGAGATCTCGGAGAGTACCGTTGCTCGCTAGCCCTTGGTAATGGACCGGATCAAAACACTTGCTGGCCACAGGCTGAAATGCCCTTGATGATCCCGGTTGACTGTCGCGGCGACGACAACGTGACGTGCATTGAACTTCCCGAGTTGCTCCAGGCTATACCCGATGGCATCGAGGTCGAAATCAGCCCATAGGCTTGAGGAGTAACCTGGGAGGCATTCGCTCTTGGGGATGTGCCAGATCGAGACTCCCTCGAACCCCAGGCCCAGACCGCCCGCAATACGGATCGTTTGACCGTGGAGCCGATCCAGCAACGCGATAACTTCGTTGACTTTGTAGACGTGAGCATCGTCCATGATCGCGCATCCTGGGCCGAAGCCATCGGTCATTCCATTGCCTCCCTCTCCCGATGCAGGGAGAGGGAGGTAAGGAACGACTTGGAGGGTTCTTCCTCAGTTCGGCTCGGCGAAGGCCTTGGCGTCGGGCTTGTCGATGACCTTGAACTCGGACATCTCCACCTTGACGAACGGGTTGCCGTCGCGCTTGCTCTCGGACTTGGTGGCCCGCTTGACCCCGTCGAATTCCTTGTAGTCGCTGAAGGTCGTGTCCTGGACGAAGTCCTCGCCCTGCCAGCCCTTGACGGTGGCGCTGAGCCTGACGGGCAGGCTCGACTCCTTGTCGAGGTAGAGGGTGAACTTCTTGCCGTCGGGGCCGGTCCCCTTGATCACGTCGGCGGGCTTGCCGTCGACCTTCTCCTCGGGGGCGGATTCGAGCTTGAAGCCCTTGCCCTTGAGCGGGAGGATCGTGGGGACCGCCTGGAGGTAGGCCCGGTGCTTCTCGGCGGCGATGGCGTCGTCGTCGAGGTCCTGGAGGTCGTCGCCGAACTTCCTCCAGCCCTTATCCCCGTCGAGGATCGTCAGGCCCTTGACCTCGTTGCCGTTGAAGTCCATCTCGAACTCGGCCCGGTGATGGTCGAGCCCCTGGACGGTGGTCTTGGTCTTGATCGCGGTCTCGTTCTCTTCGAAGGTCAGGGTGCCCTGGCCCTTCCAGGTGGCGTTGGCGGCCTTGGCCAGCTTCTCCTCGCCGCCGAGGGCGGCGATGGCCTTGTCGAGGAGCGGAGTCAGGTCCTTCTCGTCGGCCCGGGTCGGGGTGCCGGGGACCGCGAGGAATGCCGTCAGGGCCATCGCGCCGAGGAGCCGTCTCATGGGGATCGTCTCGCATGGGTGACTGGAGAGTCCGGGCGAAGCTCGCCCGGTTGCGAGTCCGAAATTACTCGATGAGAGGGGGCGAGACAATCGTTGAAATCCTCAATAGGAGTCGGCCGAGGCGACCTCGCCGCCGTTCCGGCTGCCCAAGGCCTGCCAGGTGAGGACGTTGATCGAGTCCTTGAGGAACTGGACGTGGCCGTCGCAGAAGAGCGAGTTCACCCCGCCGGGGTGCCGGCTCCGGGAGGTGACGTTGAGCGAGAGGTTCTGCCAGTCGGCCGCGCTCTTGTCGCTGTGGGGCAGTCCCCCTCGGCAGTCGTACCGCTTGTCGTTGGGGGGCCGCCGGTGGTTGTACATGCTGTGCCCGGGCGCCCCGTAGAGCCACTTGACGCCCCGGGTCGGCTGGAACCCGGGGGGGGTGGAGGTCAGGCAGAGGCTCGCGTAACTGGCGTCGTCGAGGATCGGCGGGCCGTTCCCCGCTTTGTTGCTCCCGGTGATGACGAACCCGGCCAGGGGGTCCCTGGCGAAGACGGTCTGCGTGTTCAGGCCGGTCGGCGAGCCGTCGGTCGATCGGACCGTCTCGCTGACCGCGACGGACTGCGAGGTCCCGTCGGTGATCGAAGCGATGGACACCGCCGAATTCTCGAACAGGATGCCGTTGGGCGGGATCGCCCCCGAGGGGGGCTTCTGGACGACCGAGTATCCCGATCCGACGTTCATCAGGTAGTTGTGCGTCGCGTAAGGCCCGCCCCCGACCGGGACCAGCGCCGGCCCGGGATCCGACGGGCAGAGCAGGGTCCCGACCACCATCACGGCCGCGGTCTGGTTCACCACGGCGCTGGAGTTGGTGTAGTCGGGGTCGGGGTTCATGCTGAAGTTCATCGCGTTGAACAGCGGCTGCATCTCCATCTGGGGGAGCAACTGGGAATAGGCCCCCCAGCAGTGGCCGTTGCCGCTGATGTAGGTGTTGATCCGCCCCGGCGGGAACACGTTGGTGATCGAGTGGTAGTTGTGCAGGGCCAGCCCGATCTGCTTCAGGTTGTTGGTGCACTGGATCCGCCGGGCGGCCTCGCGGGCCGCCTGGACCGCCGGCAGGAGCAAGGCGATCAGGACGGCGATGATCGCGATCACCACCAGCAGCTCGATCAGGGTGAAGGCGGCCCGGCAAGATGGGTTGCGCATGTGATGTGCCCGGAGGTGGAGAACTCCCGCGCCGATCGCGTGCCCCGCTGATCGGAGGTCTCCGTTATACGACGGGCGGCCCCTATCCACAATCCGGCGCGAATTCGGGGTTGTCTCCGGCTTGCCCCGGACCCTTCGCGTCAATCCTGGCCGGGTCGGCCTGGATGCCGTACTTCTGGAGCTTCCGGTAGAGGGTGACCCGGCTGATCCCCAGTTCCCGGGCGGTCCTGAGCCGGTTGTTCCTGTGATTGGCCAGGGCCAGTTCGATCTTTCTCCGCTCGGAGTCCTGACGCAAGAGGGTCAGGGAGTCGGGGACCCGGCCCCGTGCCGCGGACCTGGACCTTGCGGATCGGGACGGCTGGTGGTTCTTCCGGACTGTCGCGGGCAGGTCCTCGATCGGGATGATCTCGCCTCTGGAGCGTCGGATGGCCCGCTCGATGGTCTCGCGAAGCTCTCGGATGTTGCCGGGCCAGGGGTAGGACATGAAGGCACGCATCGAGTCCGGGGAAAACTCGCGAGCCGGGCCGTAGCCGAGGCCGGCGAACTCCTCCAGGAACTTCCGAGCCAGGCCCGGAATCGCGTCGCCGCGCTCGCGGAGCGGGGGCAACCTCATCGAGAGGACGTTGAGCCGATAGAACAGGTCGGCGCGGAATCGACCCTCGGCGACCTCGGTTTCCAGCGGCATGCGGTTCGTGACGATCAGTCGGGCCTTCACGGGCAGGGGTATGTCCGACCCGATTGGCTCGAAGGCCCGATCCTCGATGGCCCGGAGGACCTTGACCTGTAAGGACATCGGGAGCGAGCCGATCTCGTCGAGTACGAGGGTCCCGTCGTCGACCTCGGCGAACGCGCCGACCCGATCCCGATCGGCTTCGGGGAAGGCTCCTCGGGCGTGACCGAAGGCCGCGCTCTCGATCGATCGGGCCGATATCTCCAGGAGGTCGACCGACAGGAAGGGGCGGTCCCGCCGAGTCGAGAGCCCGTGGATCCGCCGGGCCAGCCACGTCTTGCCCGTCCCGGGCTCGCCGGTCAGCAAGAGCGTCGCGTCGAGTCGGGCGATCGTCCCTTCGATGCTCGGGATCCCGTCGAGATTGAAGCCCAGGCCATGGGGAGCCTCACGCCCGCGGATCTCCAGGAGATAAGCGAGCCGCTTCCGATCGATCGGGCGGGTGAGGCGTTCGGCCACGCCGACCTCGAAGAGGGCCTCGGCCCGACGGTCGCCCCGCCCCTCGTCGATGACGATCGTCTCGACGAGCCGGGAGGCCTTCCGGGCCGGTCGGATCAACTCGGCCCGGTCCCGATCCCCGTCCTGGTGGACCAGGAGCAGGGCGAACGATCCGGTCGACAACCGGTCGCGGGCCTGGATCTCATCGGCGACGACCTCCAGGGCGAGCCCGCCGATCGAGTCGATGGCCGCCCCGATCTCGACAGTCAGCGACGGATCGCTCGTGACTAACAAGACGGGCCGGCCCTCGGGCGGTGGGCACAGAAGGGGAACGTCAACGGGGGAGAAACCCGTCTCCGTGATCGGTCGGTCGGACATCGAAGGAACTTTCCGCTCAACGATCGATATCCCGACGGCCGGATCCTCCCGACCATCCGGTTAGATCCCCCCCGAAAATGCGCCAAGCCGGGACGACCGGAATTGGCGGGATGACTCGCGAGGCAACCCGTTCGCGACGTCGAGGGGCCAATTCGCTAATTGTAGCCGAGCGTCAATCTCGAATCCGCGAACTTGCAAACTCATACTTATCATGGTCGCGAGCCATTATCCAACCGTTTTGATCCGAGATCCCGGAAACGCGGCCCATCCGGCTCTATGGAGGTTGAAACCAAAGATTCGATGAATATCAAAATCGACGGACAGCGTCGTCCGTCGAGCGGCAATGGGTCGTCGATCGGGCGACCCAGCGTCGCGCCGCCCGATCTTCGACGGCCCGGCGAGACCAGGTCGCCGGAGTCCGATCACCAGGCCATCGATCACACCGCCGGATAAAAGGGATGATGCGTGCGATCGACGGCTGGTGAGGTCGGGATCACCCCATCGGGTGCCCTGGGTAGAGTCTCGACCCTTCGGCGCAACAGGGAGATCGTCCTTGGGTAGGGACCATCAAGGTAGATATCGAGGAGGAAGTATCCGGAGAATCGAGGGGAGGCATGTCGGAGGGTGGCTTCCGGATCGGATCGACTCGGAAGCCGGCATGACTCGATTCTCGCCGTTGTCAGCTGCCTATACGCACCGGGTCGGCGTTCGTCACGGAGCCCGGGCGGATTTTTGAACATTTCGGGCCGATCGGCCGGTAAAGTAAGGCGAGCTGGTCGTTCCGATGCAGAGGTTGGACGACGTCCCACGCCGATGCTGGGTCGGCGTCCTTCGGGTCACGGGGGGCAGGATTTGTGGAGCGAGAGGAGATCGACCCGCGGCTGACCCAGATCTCGACCCAGTGGACCCTCGTCTTCCAGGCGCACCAGGGGACGCCGGAGGAGGTGGCCGCGGCCCAGTCCGAGCTGATGAGCCGCTACGCCGGGGCGGTCCACCGCTATCTCCTGGCGGCCCTCCGCGACCCGGAGGCGGCCGAGGAGCTCGATCAGGAATTCGCCGTCCGGTTCCTCCGGGGCGACTTCCACCGGGTCGACCCCGCCCGGGGCCGTTTCCGCGACTTCGTCAAGCGGGCCCTGCGAAACCTGATGATCGACTACCACCGGCGCAAGAAGGTCCGGCCCCGGCCGATGAGCGGACTGATGCCCGAGGCGGCCGACCCGTCCTCCAAGGAGGGCGAATCCGACTTCGATCGTCGGTTCCTGGCCAGCTGGCGGGCCGAGATCATGTCGAAGGCCTGGAGGTCGCTCGCCGATCTCCAGGAGAAGACCGGGCAACCCTACCACACCGTGTTGCAGCTCCGGATCGAGCACCCCGACCTGACCTCGACCCAGCTGGCCGAACGCCTCTCGGTCGCCCTGGGGCGGCCGATCCAGGCCGGGGGCCTCAGGATGGCCTTGCAGCGGTCGCGCGACCGGTTCGTCGAGTTCCTGGTGAAGGAGGTTTCCGGGGGCCTGGACCACCCTTCACCCGACCAGATCGAGCAGGAGCTGATCGACCTGGGCCTCCACAAATACTGCAAGCCGGCCATCAAGCGTCGAGACGGGAAGCCCTGATCCGGCCCCCGGCCGCACTCGTCACTTCGCCAGCTTGCCGGAGATCTCGGCGAGGTCTTCGGCGTCGATGCCGCCGTCCTTGCCCAGGGCCTCGACGAATTTCTGGCCGGCCTCGGCGCGGGACATCTTGGGGACCCGGGCGAGCTTGCCGTCGGTCTCGGCGATCAGCTTCTCCAGGGTCGGGGCGTCGGCGGCCTTGGTCGCCTCCTCGGAGCGCGCGGACTTGGTCTGGGCGTCGACGTCGGGGATGGCCGCCTTGGCCTTCTCGCGGGCTTCGGCGAGGGCTCGCTGCCGGGGCGTGGCCCGGGCGGGGAGGGCCTTGTAGCGGAAGGCGAATTCCTGCGCGAGCGATTCGGGGGAATAGCTCGCATCCGCATTGAATTCGGCGGTCTCGCCGCATCCGATCAGGATCGAGGCCGCGAAGCAGAGGCAGAGCGCGCGAGTCATGGGATTCTCGGAGTTTGGGATTCGTGAAGGCGCATGGATGTCGGCCATGGGCAGGGCCGATGATCGGGCCATCTGGCGATGGGCCTCGATCATCGGCCTTGGTTTCTCCCGGGAGGCGTCGCGACGGTCGATCAGAACGAGTCGGCCGAGATGATCTCGCCGCCGTTCCGGGTGCCCAGGGCCCACCAGGTGGGGAGGTCGACGGTGTTCTTGATGAACCGGACCGAGCCGTCCATCATCCCGATGTTCACGCCGCCGGGGTGATTGCTCGTCGGGTTCATCGCCGAGTCCCCCTCGAAGCAGCGTAGGGTGTCCGAGTAGTAGACGTGGATCGGCGGGGCGTTGGGGGGGAGCAGGTGGGCGTAGAGGTGCCCTTCCCAGCCGTCGGTGAAGGCCCAGGTCGAGCCCTTGTACATGCTCCAGTCCTGCCAGTTCTGCGGGCCCGCCAGGCCGTCTCGGACGACCAGGATCGCCGGGACGTCGTTCTGCTCGACCAGGGCCGAGTTGGTATAGTTCAGGAGCCTTCGCTTGTCGCCGGACTTGCCCGTGCCGTCGTTCATCAGCGACTCGCTGGCGGCCGCCGTGTTGGAGAGGCCGTCGGTGATGCTGGCGATGCTGACGTTCTGGTTGGTCGTCGCGGCCTTCCCGGGGCTGCAAGGTCCATTCGAGGTGTACATCCGGGAGGTCGAGATCACGCCTTGCGAGAACGGGACGTTGCCGCCATTGGGGGAATTGCCGGGGACCAGGACGTTCCGGGGGTGGGCGGTGTTGCCCGCGTAATTGTTGTTGCCGAGCTTGCCGCCGGCGGAATTGACCACGCCGTCCTGAGGGAGGCAGGTGAGCCCGTCCGAGGGGCAGAGGAAGGTGGAGATCTGCGACTTCTGGGCGGTGGCGTTCACGCCATTCACGATGTTGTTCGCGCCATAGAACCCATCGGAATAGGAGAAGTTGAGCGCGTTATGGATCGCGGTCTGCTCGATGAACGGGAGGATCTGGCAATGCCAGGCCCGGTTGCCGGAAGTCCCGGCGGTCCCGCCGTATTCGTCGGACCGGCGGTACTCGTGGACCGGGGTCGAGCCGTAGGTCGCCATGTAGTTGGCGACGGCAAGGCCCAGTTGCTTCAGGTTGTTGGTGCACTGGGCGCGCCGGGCGGCCTCGCGGGCGGCCTGCACGGCCGGCAGGAGCAGGGCGATCAGGACGGCGATGATCGAGATGACGACCAGGAGCTCGATGAGGGTGAAGCCTCGTCGACGATTCGAAAGCGGCATGGGGCGACTCGTAGGATTGGGGGGATTCGAGGAGGGATCTGCAAGGCCGCCGATCGGCCTGCATAGGGCCCGGGTGCTGCCCGGGTTGGGGAGAGGCTCGTGCCTCTCAAGGTTGGGGGATGGCGGGCCTGGTCTGGTCAATGGGTCGGGCGACAAGGGCGGGAAGATACGGTCAATGATCACGCCGGTCATGGGCGGTCTGGCGGGGCTGATCGAATCGCTCAAGGAGCCTGGACGCCTCGCAAGCGTGCCCTGCTCCACGATTGGGTCATCGCGGTTCGGGAATCTAAGTATACGAAGCATGTGGCGAATTGCCGCGTAGATTTCGCGTGGATTCGATGAATTTTGCCCGCCGAAGGACAGAAGGGAGCGGGCCGGCTCAAGGGTAGCGGGCCCTTCTCTCATCGTAAGCTCACCCGAGATGGAGTCTTCCGGTTTGCGGGACTCATCCGGGTGAATAATCGCCGGGGCCGGGCGAACTCCCCTGCGCACCGGCGGTTCCCCACCCGGAGAGATGTTCATGGCGTCCGAACTCCTCGATTCGAAGGCTCCGACCGAGGTCGACTGGCGGCGGATTCACGCCTTCGGGCTCCCTTCGGGGAGCGTCCGGGCCCTCCTGGCGATCCTGGTCTTCGGGATGGCCTGGGCCTTGCTGGTCCTCCGGCCGACGGAGGAGATCCCGAACTATCTCCGGGACCTCCTGTTCGTGATCATGGGGCACTACTTCGCCAGTCGCCGGAGGGTCGCCCCGGAGGTCGACCCCGGCCCCCCGCCGCTCTACCTGCCCCGGGGGAGCGTCCGACTGATCCTGGTCGCGGGCTGCCTGGCGGTGGCGGCCTTCCTGTTCCGCCGGGGCGATCTGGCCCAGGTCCGCCAGAATCCGGCGGCGGTCACGCTCCTGATGGTGGGCGGGTTCCTGCTCGGCGTGGGGCTCAACGCCGCGATCACCTGGTGGCGGGATCGCGGCCACAGGCCGCATCGGGCCTTCGAGGACCTCCGGGCCCTGGCCTCGATGGTCGCGGCCATCGCCCTGGCCGGGCTGGTCGCCAACCGCCTCCATCCCCTGATCCCGCCCGAACAGGTCGACTCGCTGTTCTCGGGATGGGTCCACCTCGGCCGATTCGGCCCGGAGAACCTCCTGGCGGCGGTCGTCGGGTTCTACTTCGGCTCGCGATCCTGAGCCATCGATCCTCGATCGAAAATTGATAAACGAAATAAAGAATGATCATTTTCGATCGAGAATCGTGATGGGCGTTGCCCTCCTCAGGCCGAGGCACCCCGGGCGATCCGGCGCCCGGCCCGGCCCAGGCCGAGGGCCCCGGCGAGGCCGACCCCGGCCAGGACCAGCGAGGAGGGCTCGGGCACGGCCACGGAGTTGGTGATCACGATGGTGGCGATCAGGTCGTCGGGGGTGATCAGGTGGGAGATGTCGAAGCCCGCCGGGGTCGCCCGGCCGTCCAGGCTGTTGAGGTAGGAAGAAAGGTCGTTCGAGCCGCCGAAGACGAGCTGGGCCGACCCATTCTGATCCACGTGATCGGTGATGTTGTCGCCCACGAGGAACGCCGCCCCGAAGTTGGCGTCGTCGACCTCGGTGCCGGCGTCCCAGACCTGTCGGCCGAAGATCCGGATCGTCCGGGTCTGGGTGACCAGTCCATTGGCGTCGATCAGCTGCCCCGCGGCGTTGAAGAGCGCCAGGGGGGAGGGATTGCCGAAGAAGAAGTCGTTGGAGGGCACGACCATCGACGCGAAATTCAGGAACCGCGTGGCCGTCGGATCGGCGACGTTCAGCGAGGCCGAGACCGAGGCCCCCGGGAAGTAGGGCATCGAGCCCACCGTGATCTGAGGGCCCAGGCCCGAGAAGGCGGCCGAGATCGGGCCCGTATTCGCCAGCTCGGCCACGGTTTGGATCGGAGTCCCCTTGAGGCTCTCGCCCGGATCGAAGGCGTCGAACGACCCGTCGTGCAGGCCGAACCAGACCGGCGAGAAGGCGAAACCCCCGCCCGGCTGGTTGTTGGTGACCGTGATGTCGATGATCCCCGCGTCGGCGGGGCTCGCCACCGCCAGGGCCAGCAACGCGGCGAGCGTCCCCAGACCGTTTCGTATCAACCTGTTGTGCATGGACTCCGTCCTTCTTTGGATGGTCCCCGGAAAGCCGGGATTCCCGATGTCGTGAGCGGCCGGCGGCCGACGTCGTGGGTTTAGTCGGGAGAATCGCCCGGGCGTTACAACCCGAGAAGCGGAATTGACCCCGGCGGCCTCTCGCGACGATGATGGGCGAGGCTCCCCCCGATCGGGACGAACCCGGCCACTCGCCCCGACCCGCCCGCGAACGCCGGCGCCGACCCGAGGGTCCCGAGCATGACGGCCGACCCACCGCCGGACCTCGATCCCGCGACTTCGGGACCGACCGAGGACCAGGCCCTCGGCTGGATCTCCGATCATGGCGACGCCCTGTTCCAGTTCGCCCTCGGCCGCCTCAAGAGTCGCGAACTGGCCGAGGATCTCGTCCAGGAGACTTTTTTGGCCGCGCTCGGCGCGATCGGCCGGTTCGAGGGCCGATCCACCACGAGGACCTGGCTCGTGGCGATCCTCCGGCGCAAGATCATCGACCATCACCGGAAGGCCGCCGGGTCGCCCCTCCCGCAAGGCCCCGAAGTCTCGACCTTCTTCGACGACGCGGGCCTCTGGATCCGCCCCCCCGCCCGCTGGGATTCGCCCGAACAGTCGCTCGAAAAGGAAGAATTCCGGGAAGTCCTCGACGGCTGCTTCGACCGCCTCCCCCGCCACCTGGCCGAGCCCTTCGCTCTCCGAGAACGCGACGGAGTAGAAGCCGAGGAGGTCCGCCGGATCCTGAACCTCAGCGCGGGGAATCTCCGGATCAGGCTCCACCGGGCCCGACTGCATCTCCGCAAGTGCCTGGAAGAGAACTGGTTCCGCGAGTGATCCCCAGGCCGGGACGATCCCGCCCGAGAAGCCCTCCTCCGGCCGGATCGGGCATCGACTCCGGGATGGACCCTCCCGCGCCAAACGAACCCAAGGATCGGGCGAGGCTCTCCGACCCCCACGCCGAACGAACCCAGGGACCGAGCCCGGACTCCCCACCCCCGAGCCGAACGAACCCAAGGATTGGGGCCTGCTCCCCCGTGCCGAACGAACCCAAGGATCGGATTGGGTGGCAGGGGTAAGCGGCCGCTTACCCCGGGAGCAACGTCGGATCCGGGGTAAGCGGCCGCTTACCCCTGCCACCCAGATTAACCATCTTGCGATCGAAGTAGGGATTTTCAGAGCAACCGAAGGACCGGGGTCTGTCCCCGATGCCGTGAGCCAAACGAACCCAAGCTCTCGTAGCCGACTCGGTCCTTTCCTGTTGGAAAGATGCCCCCCGCCGAACGAACCCAGGCCCGAGCATCGAACGCCCTCCCGCCCGACTCATCGTCACCACTGATCTCCAGGTCCGGCCCGTTCCCCGGCACCAGACCTTCTGGGATAAGATCGAGGAAGTCCGACCTCGTTAGCACAACTTTCGGGGCCATCGCGCAAAAGGAGGACGCCCCCCGGGCCGGGGCTCGACCGTGACCCCTCGATATCGACCCATTTCATGCGCGAAATCGGCCCATTTCGAGCCTGGAATCGGGGGTTCTGAGCGTGAAATCGGGCCATTTTGGACTCGAATCCTTGGGTTCGTTTCCAGGCCGGTCGGCCCGGGAGAGCCCTCTCCGTTGAGGAAATGTTCCCCGGAAGGTTACGATTGGGCCTCACGGGGACCCGGAGGTGGATGACATGCGACTTCGCTGCCCTGCCTGCAACCGCCCGATCCTCAGCCGCCGAAACGCGCGATGCGGCTTCTGCCAGGAGCCCTTGTCGACGGAGCTGATCTTCAGTCCCGAGGAAGTTGAAGCCATCGAGGCCGAGGAGAAGGAGAGGGCACTCACCCGCAAACTCCGCGACGAGGAACGCGCGCGGCAGATCGCGGCCATTAGGGATTTGGGAGGCGGTGGTTTGTGATGGGGATTGGCTTCTAGCCATGACGGTGAGCGATGCCCATCCTACCAGAATCCCCCAATTCGACTCCGACCGCCTCCGTCGAAGGCCGACTGCGTAACTCCTACTGCTCTAACGGGTTCACGACCCGTCCCAGGAACACGATGCAACGGGATCGAGTATCGCGGATCAGGAACAGGAACGGATGATCGGCGCGGAAGACAGGTGGCTCCTCCCCGTAGGCGTCGGGACTGATGGCATCCATCGCCGCGGCGGCCTCGATCCCCTCCTCGTGGACGTCGAGGAAAGTCGCGTGCCTCGCCTCGGAGAGGAAGAGGTCACGGCTCTTGCCGTTGATCCCCGAGAAGTCGGCCTGACTGTCGAATGCCAAGGGCATCCCCATTTCCGAAAGCAGATGGTTGAGCGACACGTCGGTTCGGATTCGATACTTCGGCAACTCGATGATGATCTCCTCGGGCTGCCGGAACCGGGGCCACCACGAGTCCAGCGACTCCGACGTCAAGGTGGCCTCAACGTCAGCCAGCCCGTCGCTCTCGCGAGGCAACACCACCACCATCGCGAACTCGCTACCGGACCCGCAGGGTAGTTCCAGGGCCTGGAACGAGCCGCCATCGTAATCGCCATGGACGCTCGAGTACGAGTGGTCATTCATCATCGGGACGTCGACCGCCTCGTCCGGGCCTACGCGGAAGCGATCCTGACGCGTGCGCTCCCGTCGAAACCGCTGCCTCCAGCTGGCCCGGAGATAGAGGCTGCTGGTCAGGGCCAGCCGCGTGCTCGACGGCAAATCGGCAGGTCGAAGCATCCCGGCGATCTTTCCGCCCGTTCGCGATTCCGTCCAGGCATTGATCACGCGGCACGCTTCCTCGGGACGGCCGGAGAAGTCGACCCGGTGGCCTTCGGTGGCAAAGTCTTCCTCGAGCGTCGCTCGATAGGAGTCGAGCAGCGGATAACCTCCCTGGACCCAGGTGGCGTTGGCCAGTCGGATTTGGTACGAGCGGTCCTCGGCATCGGCGTTGAGGTCTCGGATCAACGCGGCGTAGGCATGGTCGGCCTGTCCGAGGCCGTCGGGAAGGTGCAGGACTCGAGCGATCTGCCGGGCTGTTTCGTCGCGTGCCCCGGCGCGGATCAGGGCCAGCCCGGCCGAAAGGCATGCGGGCGAGACGAGCAGGTTGCCGGGACGCGTCCGCAGCCGTTGGTAGAGCGCCATGGCGAACGCGTTGTTCGCGCGAACGATCGCTGGCATGTTCTCGCTCCCACCACCGGTGGGCCGGAACAAAGGCAGCGTCGCAGGCATCCCTGGCGGAGGAACGGGCTCGACAGGCTTCGGAGTCTTCTGGCAGCCGGCGAGCGCGGCGACCAAGAACAGGATTGATAGCGACCGTACCCGAGACACACCGAGGCCCATCGCTCCGCTCCAAAAGATCCATGAGATAGGAGCGTCCTCAACGCTGGCGGACGCCGGGGTGCACAGCTCTCGTCGAGGATGATCGGGCCGGGTTGCGGCATGATGGGCATCTTTTGGGGACCACGTCCCCGAATTTTGCCGACTTGTCCCCCTGGTCACAAGGCCCTAGAGTTCGGGTACGGCCGAGATTGGCCCGGGCGGATTTCATCAGCAGATCGAAACTTCTCAGATCGGATACCCATCATGGCATCGAGGGCACTCATCGCGGGGGTGAGCGGGATCGTCGGAAACAATCTCGCCTCGCAACTGGTCTCCAACGGCTGGGAGGTCTACGGCCTGGCCCGGAAGCCGAAGGTCGACATCGAGGAGGTCCGGCCGGTCGCGGCCGACCTGCTCGACCCGGGATCGTTACGGTCGGGCCTCTCGGGGATCGATCCGACTCACGTCTTCATCACGACCTGGATGCGGCAGGCCACCGAGGCCGAGAACTGCCGGGTCAACTCCGCGATGGTCCGGAACCTCTTCGAAGCCCTGGGCACCGATGGGAGCCTCCGGCATGCGGCCCTCGTCACCGGGCTGAAGCATTACCTCGGGCCGTTCGAGTCCTACGCCAGCTCGAAGCCGGTCACCCCCTTCCGCGAGGAGATGCCGCGCCTGCCTTTCGCCAACTTCTACTACAACCAGGAGGACGAGGTCTTCGAGGCGGCCGCGCGGATGGGCTTCACCTGGAGCGTGCATCGCCCGCACACGATTATCGGCTATGCGCTGGGCAACGCCATGAACATGGGCGTGACCCTGGCCGTCTACGCCACGATCTGCCGGGAGACCGGCCGACCGTTCGTCTTCCCGGGCTCGCCGCAGCAGTGGGAAGGGCTGACCGACGTGACCGACGCCCGGGTCCTGGCGAAGCACCTGGAATGGGCCTCGACCTCCGAGGCCGGCCGGAATCAGGCGTTCAACATCGTCAACGGCGACATCTTCCGATGGAACTGGCTCTGGCCCCGGCTCGCGGCCGACTTCGGGATCGAGGCCGCCCCCTATCCCGGCCGGGCCACCCCCCTGGAACCCCAACTGGCCGACGCCAGTCCCACCTGGAAGGACATCGCACAGAAGTACGGCCTCGCCGAGCCCGACCTCACCAAACTCGCCTCGGCCTGGCACACCGACCTCGATCTCGGCCGGGAGATGGAGGTCGTGACCGACATGACCAAGAGCCGCCTGGCCGGATTCCACGAGTACCAGCCGACCCTCGGCTCGTTCCTCGACCTGTTCGCCCGGCTGCGGCGGGATCGGATCATCCCGGGGGGTTAGGGAGATTCCTGTTCGGTCGGGGTGGCCGGGGGCCACGGCATGCCGTGACCCCGACTCGTCGAGCCTGGCGGGTCAGCCTTCGCCCTGGCGCGCGGCCTCGATCGCGGCGATGTCGATCTTCCTCATCTTCATCATGGCCCCCATGGCCCGCTTCGCGGCGGCGCGATCCGGGTCGGTCGTCGCGGCGAGCAGCGCGCGGGGCGTAATCTGCCAGGAGAAGCCCCAGCGATCCTTGCACCAGCCGCACTGGCTCTCCTTGCCGCCATTGCCGACGATCGCGTCCCAGTAGCGGTCGGTCTCCTCCTGGTCGTCGGTCAGGACCATGAAGCTGACCGCCTCGTTCGGCCTGAAATTCGGCCCGCCATTCAGGCCGAGGTACGACTGGCCCAGGACGGTGAACTCGACCGTGAGATCCTCGCCCACCTTCGCCGACGGGAGGTCCACGGCGGAGGCGTGGGGCTTCCCGACGTGGCTGTCGGGGAACACACTCGCGTAGAACTCGGCCGCCTCGCGGGCCTGGCCGTGGTCGAACCACAGGCAGATGGTCATCTTGCTCATCGACGTTCTCCTCTACTAGCTGCGGGCGAGCGGGAAGGCAGCTCCTTGCCGGCCTCCGGTCATCGCCCCGGGAAGATCCCAGCTTCGGGGGATTGGAACCATTGATCGGATGAAAGTCAACGGACGTACACTGAATTCGTGAGGACCAGGGCCTTCCCCCCGAACTGGTCGTCGGAAGGCCCTTGTATTCGACACGCTTTGCAATATAAAGTGAGATCGGGTTGATCCCCGATGGCCGGCCCAGGATCGCGGATCGGCCTGCGGGCGTTTGCTCCGGGGATGCGGGAGGCCGACGCGATGGCGAGGTTCAGATGGCCGGTGCCGGGCCCGGTCTTCGCTTGTGAATGGCTGGCGTCCTCGAGGCGATGGCAGGGCTATGCCCTCCGGTCGCTGCTGGTCCTGCTGCTCTTGTTCGGCCTGTCGGCCGTCTGGATGGAGAACCACGGAGGGGCGGGGGGGGCATCGGCCCGCGAGCAGGCGGAGATCGGCCGGGGGTTCTACGCCGTGATGGTGCTGATCCTGCTCGGGTTGGTCGGCCTGGCGGCCCCGGCGGCGACGGCCGGGGCGATCTGCCTGGACAAGGCCCGGGGGAACCTGGACCTGCTGTTCGCGACCGATCTGACCGACGCCGAGATCGTCTTGGGCAAGCTGTCGGCGCAGTTGGTTCCGGTGCTCGGCCTGATCGCCTGCGCCGCCCCGGTGCTGGCGCTGGCCACGCCCCTCGGCGGCGTCGCCCCGGCGTTGCTGATCGGCGCGAGCCTGGTCTGCCTGGCCTGCGGCGTCTTCGGCTGCTCGCTGGCGCTGACGCTGTCGGTCTGGGGCCGGAAGACGCACGAGGTCCTGCTGGTGACCTACGCCTTCGGGATCTCCTGGTTGCTCTCGGGGCCGATCTGGGCGGTCCTGGCCCCGATGCTCCCCGGGTGGGCCCGGCCGGCCTGGCTGCCGGGTTATCTGGCCCTGCTGCCCTACAATCCCGTCTTCCTGGTGCTCGCCCCGCTGGGCGGCCCGCCGGGGCTGGGGCCGATCGGGCTGGGGGAGCAGGCCCGGTTCTGCATGCTCGGGCTCCTGACCTCGGCGATGCTGGCCTCGGCGGCCACCTGGCGGGTCCGGGTGGTGGTGATCCGGCAATCGAGCCAGGGGGAGGCTCCTGGTCGGTCGGGCCGGCGAGGTCCGCTTGCCCGGCTCGCCGCCCTGCTGCCGTCGCCGTCGCTCGACGGCAACCCGGTGCTCTGGCGGGAGTGGCATCGGCGGCGTCCGTCGCGCTGGTCGGTCGCCGTCTGGGGCCTCTACTTCGCCGGGTCGGGCGTGGCCACCTTCTGGGCGATCGCCGGGGTACTCCAAGGTGCCGGGCCGGGCCGCCGCGAGATGGGCGCGGTGATCGGTGGCTTGCAGGTCTCCGCCGGGCTCCTGCTCCTGAGCATCTCGTCCGCGACCAGCCTGGCCGAGGAACGCCAGCGCGGGAGCCTGGACGTGCTGCTCTCGACCCCGCTGGCGACCCGGTCGATCGTCCTGGGCAAGTGGTGGGGGACCTTCCGCGGCGTCCCGCCGCTGGCGGTGTTGCCTCTGCTCATCGCCGCGGCCCTGGCGACGCACACCGGGTCCGTCCTGGGCCCGGTCCTGATCGGCGTCCTGGTCGTCGCCTATGGCGCGGCGATCACGAGCCTCGGCCTGGCCCTGGCCACCTGGCTCCCCCGGATGGGGCGGGCCATCGGCCTAACCGTCGGGATTTACCTCGTCGTGCTGATCGCGGCCATTCCTGCGGGGATGAACCTCTTCGGCAAGGCCGGTGCCGGCTTCGCCGCGGCCAGCCCGTTCTGGGGCGTCGGCTTCTCCGGCGCCGTGTTCGGCGGCACGGCCACCGGGCGCGATTCCGGGGATCAGGCCGCCTGGCTCGCCCTCTGGATCGTCGCGTACGGCCTGGTCTCGCTCGGCCTACTGCTGGCGACCCTGAAGACCTTCAACCGCAGCCTCGGCCGGATCGACGACCGGTCGCCCCGCGAGGTTGCCGATTCGGAGTGATCCGGCACGCCGCTCGCTTGCCATTCGCCAGACTCTCCCCGGATTTCGTATGATGGAGCCGGACACGTCCTCTCGCCGAGATCACCATGAACGGCCCGTCGCGGCTCCTCCGAATCCTGGCCCTTCGTTGCGAGGAGGCCTCGGCCCTGGCTTCTCGGGAACGGGACGAGCCGCTCGGCCTGGTCGATCGGCTTGCGCTCCGGGGTCACCTACTGGTCTGCCTCCCCTGTCGGAGATTCCGGCGGCAGATCCTGATCCTCGGCGATGCCCATCGGCTTCGGGGTCGCCTGGAGACCGCCGAGTCGGGCCAGGCCGAAGGCAGGCTCCCCCCCGAGGCCAGGACCCGGATGGAAGAGGCGATCCGCCAGGCCCTCCGCGACCGACCCGGGTCGAACGGCCAGGGCGACTCGGCTTCGGCCTGATCGGAGATCCGTCGATCCCGGCATCAAACCCGGTGGCATGCTAGGTTTGCTCGTCGTGCTTGTGTCGGGGGTCGGCGGATTCTACGATAGATGGGGAGTGTCCGCGTGACGATCGGGTCCAGGTGGCGGGGTGATCCCCGGGGGGTTCGCATGCGAGGCCATCGTGGTCCTTGGTCCAAGCTGGCGGCATCGACGATGGCCCTGGCCCTGATGGTGGTCGGCGCGGTCGTGGCGCAGGACAATCCGGCGGCCAAGAAGGCGGAGGCCCCGGCCAACTCGAACAAGGCGAAGTCGGCCCGGAAGGGCCGGCTCCTCCGGGCCCCGGGCCGAGAGCCCGCCAAGGGGGTCCGCAAGGGGGCCGACCCGCTGGCCATCCCGGCCGACCCCAACGCGCCGGCGGGGACCGTGGGGCAGGCCCTGCCCCCGGCGGGGACGTTCCGCTATCAGTTCAAGATCGCCGAGGGGGCCGGCTCGCCGCTGGCCGCCTCGTATTATCCCTCGAAGCTGGGCGAGTCGGCCCCGGTGGTCCTGCTGGTCCACGAGCGCGAGCGGTCGAGCAAGGACTTCGAGGAGCCGATCGGCGATCTCAAGAAGCTGACCCTGGCCGAGAGCCTCCAGAAGGAGGGGTACGCGGTCCTGGCGATCGACCTCCGGGGGCACGGGTCGAATCCCCGGAAGAACCTCACCCAGGCCGACTGGCCGGCGGTGGTCAACGACCTCCAGCTGGCCTATCACGCCCTGGTGGACCGGCATAATTGGGGCGAGCTGAACGTGGCCAAGCTCGGCGTGGTAGCCCTGGGCGAGGGGGCCAACGTGGCCGTCCACTGGGCGGCGCTGGGGGGGGGAGTCTCCAGCGAAGGCCGGACCAGCGACCTCAACTCGCTGGTCCTGATCTCGCCGATGATCGACGAGCAGGCCCAGGGCCTGCCGATCAAGGCCCCGATCACCGCCCTGGCCGCCCGGGTCCCGATCGACCTGATGGTCGGCGAGCGCGACGCCGCCTCGCTCGGCCTGATCGACGACGGACCGGCCTCGATCAAGGCGATCGTCAAGCGGCAGCGGAACAATCAGGTCGACACCTTCCCCTCGGCGCTCCACGGCTACAAGCTCCTCCGCCTCGAACCCAACCTGACGGGGACGCTCACCCGGTTCCTCGACGCCACGATCAAGTCGAAGGGGGACGACTGGGAAGGCCGGTATCTCCTGAACCCCGTCACCTACCTCGATCCGAAGGTGGTCAAACACCCCGACCGGACCGACCCCGCCGCCACGAAGAAGGCGGTCCGGTAAGAATGAGGGAGAGGGGGGCCGGGCCGGTCCGGAGGGCCGGTCGGCCTACCCAGATCCGGGCTCTCGGGCTATCATGGCGACCGCGGCGTGGAAGTGCGCGCAGCACCAGGAGAGACTCCGGAGGAAGGATTCCGTGCCCCCGGCCATCATGCCCCCACCCTCGACTCGACCCGCCGAGCCGCCCGCCAGCTCGACCCTCAGCCGGATGATGCGCGGGACGTTCTGGCTGGCCCTCAAGACGCCGCTCGCGGTCATCGTCGCGCTCTGGAGCGTCCCGCTCACCCAGAAATACATCGGGTTCGCCAATAACGACGCCTACCTGTTCGCCCTGTCGTTCGGGTACATCCAGTTCCTCCTCGAATTCGGGATGGGCTCGGCCCTCCAGAAGCAGATGGTGGACGCCTACGCCCGGGGCGACCGCGACGGCGTGAACCGGGCCATCGCCTGCGGGATGAATTTCTACGCGGGCGTGGCCCTGATCCAGATGCTGGTTCTCGTCGGGATCGTCTACGGGGGCGTCCCGGCCCGATTCCAGGGAAACACCCGGGACCTCGTCCTGGGGCTGCTCTGGGTCCAGATCCTGACGACGCCCTTTTTCGGGATGTCCACGGTCGTGGGCAGCGTCCTCCAGGCGGCCCGCCGGTACGACTTCATCCCCCGTCTGGAGCTGGCCATCGTGGTGCTCCGGTTCGGCGTGCTGGCGGTCGGCTACTGGACCGATGCCCCGTTCCTGGCGGTGGTGATCGGCCAGCTCGCCATCCAGATCGGCCTGTCGCTCGGGCCGAGCCTCTGGGTGATGTCGCGCGAGCTGGGGTACGTCCCGCACTTCTTCGGGGCCAGGCGGGCGGACTACGCGTCGATGCTGCACATCAGCATCTACATGACGATGATGCAGTGGAGCGTCGTCCTGGCCGACAAGGTGGACATCAACGTCCTGAGCTATGCCCTGCCTTCGGCACATTCCGAGGCCCTGCTGACGGTCTACCAGAATGTGAGCCGGCCGTTCTTCCAGATCCGCCAGACCGGATGGACGCTGGCCTACCTGGTGATGCCCGCGGTGGTCAGCCTGGCCGCGGGCGGCGACCGGTCGAGCCTGGAGCGGATCAAGTACGACGGGACCCGGTTCCTGGTCGCCTTGCTGACCCCGGTGACGCTCCTGGCCGGGATCTACGCCGCGCCCTTCCTGGAGTTGTGGGTCGGCCGGGCGTTCGTCCCGGATGCCTGGATGCTCCAACTCTTCCTGGTGGCCACCCTGCCGCTGGTGCTCTCGGTCCTCAGCCAGATGGCGATCGGGATGGGCAAGATCAAGACGGTGGCGATCTCGAGCCTGGTCGGTGCGGTGGTGAACCTGCCCCTGAGCTGGTTCCTGACGGTCCGGCTGGGGGTCTCGGGGGTGATCTGGGGGACGGTCCTGACGACCCTGATCTCGAACCTCCTGGTGCCGGGCCTCTACCTCTTCCGGGTTTTGGAGATCAGCCCTCGGGAGTTCCTGGCGCGGACACTCGGGGCGCCGACGGTGGGGGCCCTGGCCCTGATCGTGGCCGCCTTCGCGTTCCGATCGGTCGTCTCGCCCGAGCCGGGCGACGCCACCGGGCTGATGCGGGCCGTCCCGTTCCTGGCGAACCTGGCCGTGGGGTCGCTGGCCTACCTGATCGGCTATGCCCTCACGTCCGAAGGGCGGGGCGATCTCGGGGTGGTCCTCCGGAAGCTCCTGCGTCGCCCGGCCCCGGTCGGCTGATCGCGGGGAGGCTCGGGGTTTGCAGGGAGGTTGATCCCGGACCTATGATTGTCTCGACCCCGGCGAGCGACGCGACCGTTCCCGCCGCGTCGTGCCGGGGTCTCGGCGAAATGAGCGGCCCGAGGTGGCCCCGATCCGAAGGTCCGAGGCGGCGCGACTCCATGAGCCATTCCTTCCAGTTCGACCCCAATACCATCCTCGGCGTTCCCCCCGGGGCCTCGCTCGGCGAGATCCGCGACGCCTACCGCCAGAAGTCGCTCAAGCACCACCCCGACAAGGGGGGCGACGAGTGGGCCTTCCGGATGGTGTCCCGAGCCTACGAGATCCTCTCGAACGCCCGGGTCGTCAACCGCGCCTCCTACGACGCCCCGCCGCCTTCGCCCGCCCCGCCGCCCCATCGGGCCACCTGGACGCAGGGTTTCAGCCCATCGGACCCGAATCCGGCCGGGGGTGGCCCCGACCCGATGTCCAACGTCCAGGGCTGGAGCGCCCCCCGCCACTCGCACGCCGGGGAGGACCCGGCCCGGGTCGCCCGGTTCGTCCTGGCCGAGCTGCTGATCCTCCGATTCGAGCTGGAAGCCTCGCTCGACCTCTTCACCAGGAGCCCCGAGGAACGCAACCTGAGCTGCACCCTCCACGTTTCCTGGCCCCTGGACGAACTGGCCGAGCGAGCCTCGAAGATCCCCGACGCCGCCAAGTTCCACAAGCGGATCGGCGAGGCGCTCAAGGCCAAGGGGGTCCGCAAGAATGCCCTGAACAAGCGGTCTCACATCGAGAACAACCGCCTGGACGCCTGGTTCACCTACCCGACCGCCGTCATGGCCTCCGAGGCCCTCGAAGCCCTGCGGGCCGCCCTGGCCCCGCACGAGCTGGAGGTCGAGAAGGTGGTCCGCGAGATGTCCGTCCCCCGGAAGTGGAGCTGAGCCGGGATGGCCGGATCGGACCAAACCCCCGGCCGTCGCTGGAGGTTCGACGACCAGGCCGGGCCCGGGGGCTCGCGAGCTTCCGGGCGATGGGCGGTCCTGGTGATCGTCTCGGCGATTCTGACCCTCTGGCTCGGGCTCGACCTGGCCTTCCGGGGCTGGAAGGATCGCTACCGAGCCCTGGCCGAGTTCGGGGCCTCGAAGGTCGCCCCGGCGGTCGACCCGCTCGCCTTGCTCCGGCCCCCCGGGGTGGATCCGCCTCGATGGCGGTCGGCCGTCGAGGACACCCACGCGATGCTCCTGGCCCTGACCGGGTCGGGGGTCCTCGACCGGCCTCGGATGGAAGGACTCCGCCGAGAGATCTCGGCGAAGGTCGAGAAGGCCCGAGCCGAGACCGCCCTCGCCATCCTGGCCGGGATCTGGGACGACCTCGAAGCCCGGGCCGGGCCGGTCATCGCCCCCGACCGGATCAAGCCCCCGGCCAATTCCCGGCACGCCGCGAGACATCCCCGACCGCGCCGTCCCGAGATCCTCGGGCCGTCGGGATCGATCAACCGTCGACGGTGAGCAGGACCGAGTGGGCCAGGGGAATTGGCGCCGGATGTCCTGGTCGATATCTCATTGGTGTCCGAGGCCATCCCCATGCGAAGGGTTCCGGCCCTTCGCGAGGCCCGGTTCATGCAGGGTGGGTGTGCCTATGGAATCCTGGGCTCAAGCCTGAGACGCTTCCTGCTGGGTGCCATGCTCTCGCGAAGCGTGAGCATGGGGATGGCCTGGACGTCCTCTCATGCTCACGCTTCGCGAGAGCATGGCACCCGGACCCGAGGCCCCAAGAATCTGCGGGTACATCCCGAAGAGGCCCAGCGGGATCGCCCGGAAAGCCTTCCCAATTGCACCTACCACTCGCCTCGGCCAGAATGATCCCACCCGAATGGCCATGCCGGGAAATCCACGGTAGATCGAGGCCGCTCCTGGCGCCCGAACTCCACCAGCCCGCAGGAAGTGGCAGGCACCCGATTCAAGGCAACCTCGATGACCCCCACGCCCGCCGCCGTCATCGCGCCCAACCACGACCTACGCACCGTGCCCTGGCGTTTGCGAGACCTGCTGATAGCCATCGCCCCGCTGGTTGTGTACTCGATGGCTCCGTCGTTCGCCGGCGCCCCGGTCATTTTGCGCTCGCCCGGACGGTCGGTGTATCTCTTCGCGATGGCCTGGATGCTGGCCTATCCGCTGTGGGCCGCCCGGCTCGGCCCGTCCTCCCTGCCCGGGTTCCGCCGCATCCTCATCGAGGCATCGATCGCCCTTCCCGCCGCCTTGGTCTCGGTGTTCGTCATGGTACTGCTGACGACCGCCCTGAGTGTCGCCCTCGGCGAGTCGCCGTCCAGCCCGTTCGAATCGATCGCCGCGTCGCCTAGCCGTTTCGCCAAGCTATTTCTCGTCGCGATGGCTGTCCTGGTTGCCCCCTTCGCCGAGGAGATGTTCTTCCGAGGGATGGTCTACAACTTCTTACGACAGCGGATGCACTGGATCCTCGCCGCTCTGATCCAGGGAATCGCGTTCGGCTTCTATCACCCATTCAGCCTGCAGGAACGGGCTACGATCGCCGTCGGCGGATTCGCGATGGGCCTGCTCTACGAATGGCGTCGAGCCTTGATCGCCCCGATCCTGTTCCATGGATTCGTGAATTCCCTCGGCTTGGGCCTGCTCTTCCTCTCGGCGGCGGCCTATGCGGACGCCCCTGTGCTTGGGGTCCGGGGCGAGAAGAGCGGGCGCGGGTGCCTCCTGACCGAGGTGATGCCGGGCGGCTCGGCTGCCGAGGCGGGGCTCCGCGTCGGGGACGTCATCACGGGTGCGGGCGAGAACTCGGTGGGGGACCTGCGTGACCTGGTGCTTATCATGCGGACGAAGAAAACGGGCGACCGGATACCGGTCTGGTTCACCCGCGATGGGGAGGATCATCAGGTCGAGGCGGTGCTGAAGGCGCGGCCGAAAAACCCTCCGGCAACAACTCCTCTGCCCTCGCCGCCTTGAATAGGTCGATGACCACCTGCCCGTCCGGTGTGGCCCGGAAACCGTCGCTGCGGCTGTGTGGCAGGGGTAAGCACCAGCTTACCCCGGGAGCAATGTCGTATCCGGAGTAAGCTGCCACTTACCTCCTGCCACCCCGATTCACCGACTTGCGATCGTCAGAGGGCATTTCGGGGCAATCCCGCCGTCGGTCAATGATGGAGCATCGAGTTCAGCGGCGGGGGGCAATACGTCCCCAACTTCATCTGGTCGAAGATCGCCGGTTCGGAGGCGTTGTCGCGCGCGGTCTCCAGGGAGATGACATTCTTCTTGTAGAGGTCGTAGAGATAATTTTCGAAGATGAACGAATGCGAGGCGCCTTGCTGCATCCCGACCTTCACGCCGATGGTGTTGCCCGAGAGGATGCAGTCGGAGATGGCCTTGGTGTCGTTGAATAGAAATTCCAACGCGGGGAGCCGGCCCCCGCCGATCTTGGGGAGCAGCCGCTGGCAGATGACGCATTTCAGGGCGTCGCGGAGCTGGAGCTTGACCAGGTCGCGCTCGACCGGGTCGAAGAAGCTGACGATCCGGTTGACCGTCTCGTAGGCTGTCCCCGAGTGCAGGGTGCTGATGACGAGGTGCCCGGTGGCCGCCGCGTTGATCGCGGATCGGATCGTGTCGGGATCGCGCATCTCGCCGATGACGATCACGTCGGGGTCGTGCCGGAGCGCCCCGCGCACGGCGTCGTGGAACGAGCCGATGTCCTCGCCCACGTCGCGCTGCGAGACGATCGACTTCTTGCCGGTGTGGACGTACTCGACCGGCTCCTCGATCGAGAGGATGTGCAGCGATCGGTTGGTGTTGATCCAGTCGACCAGCGAGGCGACCGTGGTCGACTTGCCCGAGCCGGTCATCCCCGTGACCAGGATCAGGCCGAAGTGGAGCCCGGCCAGCCGCTCCATCGCGGACCGGGGGATGTTCAAGTCCTCGAACGAGGGGATCTTCTCGGGCAGGAACCGCATCGTGCAATGCGGGACGCCCGCCTTGCAGAAGGCCGAGACGCGCGCATACCCCAGGCCCAGCTGGTGGTAGATGAAGCTGCATTGCTGCCGCTCGTTGAACTCTCGGAAATGCTTCTCCGAGGCGATCGTCTCGATCATCGCCAGGATCTGCTCGGACGAGAGGGCCTCGAAGGCCTGGACCCGCCGCATCACGCCGTCGACCCGGAAGACCGGCGTGGCCCCGGGATAGAGGTGGATGTCGCTGGCCTTGAACTTGATCATGGCGCGGAAGAGCGCCTCGGGGCTGATCGGGACCGTCCGGTACTCCTCGCCGTGGATCCGCCAGACTTCCGGCAGGGGGAAGGTCTCGGAGAGCGAGTCGCAGGCGTCGTGGAGTTCCTGGACCTGCCCGGCCGTCGGGGCCGCGCATCGGAAGGCCAGGAATCCGTTGACGTCGCCGACCTCGCAGGACATCGGGCACTTCGCCGCGAATCCCTCGATCGAGCCCCGGAGGGCCCGACTCGGGTCGGGGAAGCGGACGGTGAATGACTGGAAATCGCCTTCGAACTGGGGACGGGCCGCCTCGATCTCGATCCCGTTCGACCGGACGATCATCCGTCGAGGAGACCCGTGGATCGCACGCAACTGGTCGTCGGCCTGCTGGACGACCGACCATAAACTCTTCTGCTGGCCGAGCCCGAGCACAACCTCTTTCATGGTCGCAGCTCCCGGGAGGGGGGGGAGGGGGAAAGTCCAGTCTTCCGGCCCGCGCGAATCCCATCCCCGCACCACCTGTGGTGGATGATTGCAAACAAACTTGTGTGTTAAATGCAAGGGAGGGTCAGGAGAAAGGACTTTTTGACTCTATCATGGCGGGAATGTCATGAGAAAGACAATTTTGGATTTCTTGGGCGTGATCGGGAGCCGAGAATTGGGGCGGGCGGCATGTGTACAAAAGGGCCCTGGTTGGCTTGCTGCCGCCCCGGGTGGCCGTTACAATGCTGCGATGGCCCGAGCAACATCGGGTTTATGGAATCCGGGACAGGAGAGGGTTCATGCGACTTCGCTTCAACTTCGAGAAGAGCCTGCAGGCGGCAGGCGTCCTGCTCCGTCTCGAAGAGGGGCGGATGTCCTACATGAGGTTGTTAAAGCTGCTCTACATCGCCGACCGGGAGATGCTGGCCGCCACGGCCGCCTCAATCACCGGCGATCAGGGATTCGCCATGAAATATGGGCCGGTCCTGAGTCATGTCTACGACTTGATCCAGGGTGCCGGCTCGAGATTTGACGACTGGGATCGGCATATCCGGACCCAGGGCTATGCCGTGAAGTTGGTGGAAGATCCCGGACGCGGCAAGCTTTCGAGGGGCGAAATCGAGAAGCTGACCGAGGTCTCCGATCGCCATCGGAGCAAGGATCAGTGGGAATTGTCCGACCTCACCCATGACTTCCCGGAGTGGAGGAGGCACTGGCCCGAAGGGGCCGAGGTCGGTTCCTATCTCATCCCCTGGGAGGACATCCTGGCGGCCCAGGGCGAGGGTAGGGAGACCATCGAGGTGGTCGAGGAAGAGGAAGCAGCCCGGAACTACATGGAAGATCTCTTCGGGCCCGCCCGATGAAGCCGGGGGATACCTTTCGCCCGGCCGATCCATCGGTCGATATTCACCTGTGGGTTATTATCTCGGATCCCGATCAGGACCCCAATCGAGTCCTGATCGTCTCATTGACCACTTTCAAGCCGAAGAAGGAATCCGTCTGCCTGCTTCATCCCGGCGATCATCCCTTCATCAGGCATCCGACCTGTGTCGCTTATAATCTGGCCAATGCCCCGTCTCTCGCCCAGTTGGAGGGGGCAAGGGCTTCGGGCCGGCTCATCCCTGATATTCCGGTTTCCGAGGCGGTCCTTCGAAGAATCAGGGAAGGCGCGGCCTTGTCCACGAAGCTTCCGATCGAGTATGGCGAGTTGCTCGACGCTCAGGGGCTGATCTGAGCACGGATCGGGCATGGGCTTCGGACACGGGCGGGTCATGCCCGATCGTGATCGTTGATGCGTTTGTTGCCGTACGGACAGAGGTCCAGGACCGCGCAACCCTCGCATTTCGGATTGCGCGGGAAGCAGACTTTCTGGTCGTGGGTACGGATATCAGGGGTTCGCAATGCTAGTATTGGCCATAGTCACGAGGTCGCCGACGAGGGTCTCTTTGTTTGCCTCTTGAAAATATTTGTCCGCCAAGTAAGAATAGCTTTTACCTGGGCAAGTTTCGCCTAGGGCTTGGGGTGCAGACCTCTTGGTTGGCGCAGAGGCTCGAACCTACACCAATACCCAACTACCACCACAACCTACACCAATACCCAACTACTACCACAACCTACACCAATACCCAACTACCACCACAACCTACACCAATACCCAACTACCACCACAACCTACACCAATACCCAACTACCACCACAACCTACACCAATACCCAACTACCACCACAACCTACACCAATACCCAACTATAGAGCCTCAGCCCGACCTGATCAGTAGGTTTTCAGGTAGGGTGTTGAAATGCCTTCTCTTCAATCCGCTTCTCAGATGGCCGACGTGATTTCGGCTGTCGTCGCTTGCCTCGCACTTGCATTCGCTGTTTATGTTCATGACCGGCAGCGGTGATGAAATCAGACGAGTCGGCAAGCGCTCAAGCGGGCAATATCTTTGGCAAGACGCCCCTGGCGAGTCTTTTATCGACTTCGTCAGGGGCGGTTTGTTTTTCAGGATCAATCAGTCGGTGATGTTGAAGATCCATTGAACGTTTCGGATTTCAACTGCATCCGTTCCTGCCCATTCGGGCAGAGATCGAGCACTACGCATTTGTTACACCGTGGAGACTTGTGCAAACATACTTTTTGCCCGTGGAGCATCAGCGCCTCGTGATTGTCGTAGACCTGCTGGGCCGACCAGTCGGGGGGGAGCTGGGCTTCGAGGAGGGCGTGGGCGGGTCCGACGCTGACATGGGCGGGGATCAGCCCCAGGCGGGCGGCGACCCGGTGGTGATGGCTGTCGACGGGCAGCGCGGGGCGTCGGAGGTTGCTGAATAGCAGGACCGCGGCGCTGGTCTTGGGGCCGACCCCGGGGAGGTCTTCGAGCCACTCGCGGGCCTCGATCACCGGCATCTCGGCCAGGAAGTCGAGGGCCAGTTCCCCCCTACTTTCGGTGATCGCCCGGAGGATCTGCTGGAGCCTCGGGGCCTTCTGCTCGGGCCAGGTGCAGGGGGCGATGGCGGCCTCGACCTCGGCCGTCGGCGCGTCCCGGACGCCCGGCCAGCCGGCGAACCGGGCCCAGAGCTGCTTGAAGGCCCGGCCGGAATCGGCGTTCCTCGTCCGGTGCGAGAGCAGGGATGAGACCAGCTCGCTGAGCGGGTCGAGGTCGTGGAAGAACGGGATCGGGGCCCCGTATTCCCGGCAGAGCCGCTCGTGGACCTGCATCGCCTTGTCCTGGAGTGCCTCCGAGGGCGGGGTTGCCGCAGATGTTCTCGTCATCGTATCCTCCGATGGGCGGTTCGAACTCTCAGGACTGCATCCGGCGTGCCGACCCCGCGTCCGCCGGGGAGTGCATCGAGCCGGGCCGCTCCGTTGCCGTCGAGATCCATCCCTCTCCTCAAGGTTTCTCCGATGCGACACCGAAGCCTGGCCCTCTTGTTTGTCTTGCTCGCCCTATGGCCAGGCCGGTCCCGGGCCGAGGGTCGGCGGGACCTGCCGAATATCGTGTTCATCCTCGCCGACGACCTGGGCTATGGCGACCTCGGATGCTACGGCCAGCAGAAGATCCGGACCCCGAACATCGACCGACTGGCCGTCGAAGGGATGCGGTTCACGGCCCACTATTCGGGAAGCAACGTGTGCGCGCCGTCCCGATGCTCGCTGATGACCGGCCTGCACACCGGGCACTGTTACATCCGCGAGAATCGCCCGGCCAAGGGGTTCCCCGAGGGGCAGGAGCCGGTCCCCCCTCGCAGCCTCAAGCTACCGCTGGTGCTTAAGAAGAAGGGTTATACCCTGGGCGGATTCGGCAAGTGGGGGCTGGGGCCGTTCGGCAGCACGGGCGATCCGCTCAAGCAGGGGTTCGACCGCTGGTTCGGCTACAACTGTCAGGCCGTCGCCCACAACTACTATCCGACCCATCTCTGGGACAACGATAAGTCGATCCGGCTGGACAACCCCGAGTTCTCCGCACACCAGAAATTACCCTCCGGGGTCGACCCGGAACGGGCCGCCAGCTACGCCGGATTCAGCGGGAAGGTCTACGCCCCCGACCTCATCGGCCGGAAGGCCCTGGAGTTCCTCCGGGCCAACAAGGATCGCCCCTTCTTCCTGTACTATCCCACGACCGTCCCGCACCTGGCCCTCCAGGTCCCGAAGGACTCGCTCAAGGAGTACAAGGGGAAGTTCCCCGAGCGACCGTACCCGGGGGATCGGCACTACTTGCCGCACTGGAGACCCCGGGCCGCCTACGCCGCGATGATCTCCCGGATGGATCGCGAGGTCGGCCGGATCCTGGACACGATCCGCGAGCTGGGCCTCGACGAGCGGACGATCGTGGTCTTCACCAGCGACAACGGCCCCCTCTACGATCAACTGGGCGGCACCGACGCCGATTTCTTCAACAGCACCGGCGGGTTCAGCGGCCGCAAAGGCTCTTACGGAGAGGGCGGCTTCCGAGAGCCCTGCCTGGTCCGCTGGAAGGGGCACATCGCCCCGGGGACGACCACCGATCGGGTCACGGGCTTCGAAGACTGGCTGCCGACCCTGCTCGAACTCATCGGCTCGAAGGATCAGACGCCCCCCGGGCTCGACGGGATCAGCTTCGCCCCGACCTTGTTGAGCCACTCGCAGGAGCCCCGACCCTTCCTCTATCGCGAGTCCCCCGGATACGGGGGCCAGCAGTGCATCCGGGTGGGCGACTGGAAAGCGATCCGCCACCACCTGAACGCCGGCGCACAGGCGGAGAACAAGCAACCGGGCCAGGTCGAACTCTACGACCTCGCCAGGGACCCCGCCGAGAAATCCAACCTCGCCGCCGCCCACCCCGAGGTCGTCGCCAGGCTCCTGGCCCTCATGAATTCCCAGCACAAGGCCTCGACCTTGTTCCCCATGAGGGCTTTGGACGAGAGCCGGTAAGTGGGGTCACGGTGCCGGGAAGCGGGGACCCTCACCCGGCCTTCGGCCACCCTCTCCCGGGTGGGAGAGGGAATCCTCTGGCTCCCTCTCCCACTGGGAGAGGGCTGGGGTGAGGGTGATTCATTCCCGGGCGACCGTCGGGCAATGACCCTGGAATACCGCCATTCGTCGGGTGGGATGGCAGAATAATTGGTCATGTGATCTTATGTTGATCATAAAGCGAGGATGAGTAGTCGAGGTGATCGACGACCAGGGACTTACAGGAACGGTTCCTTGCCGGCGGCCCGGCGGGCATCGGCGACCTGGCCGAGATGGAACATCTGGTGGAGGGCGATCAGGTGGAAGGTCCGCCCGACCGTCTTCATCCGGTCTTCGAACCCGGGCGGGATCGTCTTCGGTGCCCGTTCCAGCCCCGCCTCGCCGATCTCCTGGAGCATCGCGAGATTCTTCGCCCGTTGGTCGCGGTAGCTCCCCAGGACCTCGTCGAAGGGAGGATACGCGCCCGGATCCTCCGAGGGCTTCGATCCGGTCCCGAAGATCGGCCACCAGTGCTCGACCGGGTTTGGCTCTCCGAGCACGGTATGCGGGATCATCCCCTCGACGACGGCGAGATGACCCATCACCCAGAGGGGATGGTTTCCGCCCTTCGAGGTCGGGGATGTCAGGGGCTCGCCCCGCATGTCCTCGACGAGCTTCGTCGCCAGTTCGTCGGTCAGCCGCAGCGCCCAGCGGATATTGTCCATCGCCTTCATCACTTCGCCCCCTTCCGGCCCTCGGCCAGCAGTCGCGAGGCGATCTCGGCGATCCGGCCCAGGCCGTGATCCCACCCGGTCCCGACGTTCTCCCGTAATCCATCCGGGAGCGGGCCCATCGCCCGGTGGGTGAACTGGAGCCGGGTGCCATTCCCGTCGGCGGTCAGCCGGTACTGGACGTGATTGACGCTCGGGAACGACATGAACATCGGGCCGTTGAGTTCCAGGAGCGTCGGCGGCTTGATGACCTGCACGTGCCCCCAGAGGTGGCCGGCGTTGTCCCCGAGGTCGCGATACCACCGGCCGCCCGGCCACGGCTCGAGCACCATCGGGAAGGGCTTGCCGTCCGGCAGTTCCCCGCCCGGCCCGACCTCTTCGAGCATCGCCCGGAACACGACCTCGATCGGCGCGGCGATCTCGACCTCTCGGCTCACGCAGAGGGTCTGGATTTCCTGCTCGACATCGCTCAATGGCATGATCACTTCTCCTTCTCGGATGGGTTATTCGCCTCGTTGGCCTCGCGCTCGGCCCGCTCCTTGATGCGGCCGAGCTGGTGATCCCAGAACGGCTCGAACGTCTTGACCCAGTCGTGAATCGCCTTGAGACGCTCGGCGTTCAATGTGTAGAGCCTCTGATGGCCCGAGCCCCGAACGCTGACCAGGCCCACCTCCCTCAGGACGCGCAGGTGCTTCGAGACCTGGGGTTGGGCCAGGCCCAGCGAAACGACCATGTCATTCACGGGCTTCTCGCCCTGGATGAGGAGGTCGAGGATCTGTCGCCGCCTCGGCTCGGCGATGGCGTTGAAGGCATCCGAGGTCGTGGGCGCTCGTGCCATGTCGAGATAATATACCGTAATGGGAATACTTCAAGCCCCGATCTCCGGATCCAGGGGCCCCGAACGCCGCAACCCGTTGCGGCGTCACCCCTGTCGAGGCGAAAAATTCTTCCCCATCTCAACCCGGAGTCCCGCGCGTGGCAAGCCGGGCCGTCGCTGATGCCGTCGCGCTCCGGCTCAGGGCTCGTCGTTTCGAAGTGCGAGGGGCTCTTTACGGTCGAGGATCGGTGGGCGGGTCGCGGCCATCTCCCGATTCAATACCACGTATTCGATCCAGGTCTCGGGCACGTCATCTTCGTGGAAGATCGCATCGACCGGGCACTCGACCTTGCAGGCGTCGCAGTCGATGCACTCGTCGGGGTCGATGAAAAGCATTTGCTCCCCTTCGCGGAAGCAGTCGCAGGGGCAGACGACGACGCAATCGGTGTACTTGCAGCCGAGGCACGGCTCCGTCACGACGTAGGCCATGATTCGATCCTGAGGTCCGGGTGGTGTTTTCTCTACTTCCGCCTCCCGGTGATTCCCTTCCGCGAACCGGAGCGGCCAGGCTCGGGTCGGAATTTGTTAGAATTGCGCCGAGTTGGATGAAGGGGACCGGCCCCGAGCAGGTCCCTGGCCTCGAAGCAACGTCGATCTCGGAGATGAGTTCCATGAAGACGGCCGGGGCTTGGGACGCCTGGACGTCGCTCGTCCTGCTGGAGCGATTTCGCGGCGGCGACGATCGAGCTGCGGAGGAACTCTTCGAGCGGTACTTCGAGAGGCTCACATCGCTGGCCCGGAGTCGGCTCTCGGCCCGACTGGCTCGGCGGACCGACCCCGAAGATATTGTGCTCTCGGTCTATCGGAGCTTCTTCGTCGAGGCGAAGGAGGGTCGTTATGTCCTGAGCCGGGGCGGCGACCTCTGGCGGCTCCTGTCGGCCATGACTCGTCATAAGCTGCTCAAGAGGGTCAGGCATGAGAGTGCGGCTCGTCGGTCGTTCGAGATCGAGGTGTCGCTCGATCGGGTCGCGGAGGAGGGGCTCCACGGCCGCCAATCCGACCCCACTCCCGAGGCCGCCCTGGCCCTGGCCGACGAGCTGGAACGGGTCTTCTCGCTGCTGGATCCGTCCGGGAGGCGGGTCCTGGAACTCCGGCTGCAAGGCTTGCAACTCTCGGAGATCGCCGAGGACGTGGGCCGATCGGAGCGCTCCGTCCGTCGATCACTGGCGCAAATCCGGGCCTTGCTCTCCGGGCGAATCGGCGATGACTGACGACGCCTTCGAATCGCGAGTGCTCGACTTCGAGCGCGACTGGCGACGCGACGGGCCTCGCGAGATCGGCGATTATCTGGCCGATCCGTTCGGCCCGGGCTCGCCCGGGCGTGGCCACTTGCTGGCGGAGTTGATTTGCGTCGACCTGGAATATCGCTGGCGAAGTCCCGACCTCGCCGGGAGGACCACCCTGCGCGATTATGTGGGACGATTCCCGGAACTGGTCTCGCTCGACCGACTGCCTCTCGACCTCGTCGTCGAAGAGTATCGCGTGCGGCGACTCTGGGGCGATCGGCCTTCGCATGAGGAGTTCCTCTCCTCATTCCCGGAATGGCGCGGGCAAATTCGGCTCGAATTGATCCGAATCGACGGCGAGATCGAGGAGGAGTCGGCCGAACCCGTCTCGACAATGCCTTCGCGAAATCCCCCTCAGGAGAGGCCGGTTGACCCCGACCCCGGCATTCCCCTGCTCTCGGACCGCGACTTCCTGCTCCGCCGCCTGATCGGGTCGGGGATGGCGGGGAAGGTCTACGAGGCGAAGCAGCATGGCGCGGGTCGTGATGTCGCCGTGAAATTCCTCCGGAAATCCTTGATGCGTCACCCGAACGTGGTCCGGCGCTTCATCGACGAGGCCCGCACGATCGCCGGGCTGCATCATCCGAACATCGTGGGGACCCAGGGCCTCGGCCGGACGCCCGCCGGCTCTTATTTCATCGTCATGGACCTCGTCGACGGCGGCAATCTGGCCCGGATCATCGGCGAGCGAGTCGTTGCCGAGGAAGAGGCGATCCGCTGGACGATGGAGCTCTGCGGGGCCCTCGAACACGCGCATGGGAAGGGGATCGTCCATTGCGACCTCAAGCCCGCCAACATCCTGCTCGACGATCGCGGGAGGATCCGGGTCACCGATTTCGGCCTCGCGCGTTCGCTCGTCGCGGAGACGTCCGGGGTGGTCGAGGTCGAGGGGACGGCGCCGTTCATGGCCCCCGAGCAGGTCTCCCGAGCCTGGGGCCCCATCGATCACCGGACCGATATTTACGGCATCGGGGCGGTCCTCTGCACGCTGCTGACCGGACGTCCCCCCTATGTTGGTCGCAGAGTGCCGGACATCCTGGCCGATGTCGTCGCTCTGAACCCAGTCGTCCCGCCCTTGATGATCCGTCCCGGACTCTCCGAATCCCTGGGCGATCTCTGCCGGAAGTGCTTGTCCAAGAACCCGGAAGATCGATATCAGGCCGTCGGGGAGATCCGCTCGGCCCTGGCCGCGATCTGAGCTTGAGCCAACGACTGCCCGCAACTCAAGCAGGGAATGAGGTGCCGGGCCCGTTCATCCTCCGGGTAGTTCCATCGATGGACCGGCCTTCGTGCTTCAGGACCGGACCAGGGTCTCGGCGCCGGGCCAGGCGGCGACGACGGCGTCGTCGATCGAGGGGTGGCAGTCGACCAGCATTCCGAGTCGGACATGATCGAGGACGGCCGCGACGCGGGGGTTGGCCAGGCAGATCCGGAGGGCCCCGCCGGTCCGATCGAGCCGGAGGTGGTGGGCGACCAGGATACCGATCGCCTGGCCGGAGAGGTGGCCGACGTGGGCGAGGTTGATCACGACTCGCCGGGGGAATCGCCGGTCGAACAGCGAGATCAGGGCGTCGCGGAAGGCGTCGATCTCGGCCGCGCCGTCGAGGGACGGCAGGAGCGGGGTGACGACCAGGGTCCCTTCGATCACCTCGGCCTTCAGGCCGATTTCCTCGTCATCCCCCCCGAGGCTGAGGAACTCCTCGGTGGCGTCGGGGACCTCGCCGGTGGCGGGCATCAGGCTGGCGGATTCGGCCTCCAGCCGCGTCGACCGATGCGAGATCGGGCCGACGGCCAGGGCGAAGGAGATCGGGCCGATCCGGATCTGGTCGCCGTCGCGGACCTCGGCCTCGCCGTCGCGGAGCCTCCGGCCGTTGAGTAGGGTCCCGTTGGTGCTGGACAGGTCGCGGAGGACCAGCCGGGTTCCTCGGCGTTCGAGGATCGCGTGCGATCGGCTCACCTTCAACGACCCGAGTCGGAGCTGGCAGTCCGGCCCCCGGCCGATGACGAATCTCGGTGATCGGATCGCGATCGGTCGGCCCGTCGAGGGGCCATCCTGGATGATCAGGCGAAAGCCGGACATGGCGGGGGGCTCCTCGGACCGGGCGGGGCGGGCGTCTCCGGCCCTCAGCAAGGCGGACAGGATGGGGACGGGCAGGGGGCGGAGCGGGGGCAATTCGGGCCACGATCCTTCGAGGGCCGAAGCCGTATCGGGGCAGACTTCGACCGCCCGGCCGAGCCCGGCGATCTCGAAGGCCGAGGCGACTTGCGGCCGGAGGCCCGCGACCTTGACCGTCCCTCCCTCGGCCCCCGAGCAGCGCCGGACGACGCCGGAGATGGAGCCGGCGGCCCAGGTCGAGAGCCGCTCGACGTTCGAGAAATCCAGGACCAGACGACGGTGCCCGGCCTCGGTCAGCGCCAGGAGGTCGCCGGTCAGCTCCTCCAGGTCTTCCTCGCGGATCAGGGCCTGGTCCGAGAGGATGACCACGGTGATCCCCCGCCTTCGCGAGAGCCGGAACCTGGCCCAGCCTCCCGGCGAGGTCTGGGTCGCGGACGTGGCCGGGCCATTCCGGGTCGAGGGGGATCGCCTGGCGAGGGTGAACCGTTCGAGCGACTCGCGCCAGTCTTCCCCGGCGGCCGAGGGGTTCCGGTCGTCGAGCGTGCTGACGATCCACTCCTCGATCCGCCGCCCGAAGAAGGGGTCCAGGTGCGTGGCCTCGGCCCCGCGATCGGTCGGAATGGCGATGCCGGGCTGAGTCATGGACGTCTCCCTTCCCATCCGGGTCCCGAGGCCGGGCGCACGGGCTCGACGGCCCTTGGCCCGGCCGAGTTGGCCGCGTGCCTGGACTGGCTGAGGTTCGGTGAAGGCCGCCGTCATCGCGAGCGGTCCGGGCCGGAGAGGGCGGCCGGGATGGGCTCGACGCGGCCCCGCGAGATCTCGCCGCTCGGGGCGGTCGAGGGTTCACTCTCGGGTGGTCGGGTCGTCTTTGCGACGACCACTGTTCAACTAGGCGAGAGATCCCGGGATTCCGGCCCGGAAAAATTCCGCCACTTTTTCAACGACCCGATTCGCTCTCATTCGTCCCGATCAGGAACGGCCCCAGGATGAGCCGGGGCACGCCGATCTCGATCACCGCGACCTCGCCGGTATAGGCCCCGGCCCCGGCCTGCTCGAAGCCGAGCTTGGGGCCGACGAAGGTCGCCGTCAGGGTGGCCCGGATGGCCAGGCCCAGCGGCTCGCCCGAGTCGGTGTCGAGGCCCGAAGGGAGGTCGAGCGCCAGGACGGGTCGGCCCGATCGGTTGATCGAGGCGATCGCGCGGGCCAGGATCCCTTCCACCGGGCGAGTCAGGCCGGTCCCGAGGAGGCCGTCGACCACCCAGTCGGCCTTGGACCACAGGGCATCGAGCTGAGACTCGTCGAGGTCGTCGTCGACGATCTCGGAGGAGATCTCGGATCGTTCCAGGATGTCGCGCTGGGCGGCGGCATCCCCCTTGAGCTTCGAGGGATCGACGAACCAGGCGACGTGGACCTCGAAGCCCCAGGCGTCGAGGTGGCGCGCGACCACGCCGCCGTCTCCTCCGTTGTTGCCCGGCCCGCAGGCGATCACCACCCGACCGGAGGCCAGCCGCGATCGGAGCGCCTCGGCCGCCCCCCGGCCGGCGTTCTCCATCAGGACCAGGGTCGGCAGCCTCAGGCCCTCGGCGGCCCGGGCGTCGATCCCCCGGACCTCCTCGCGAGACAGCGGGCGGACCTTCATGGTTGGGCTCTCCCGGGCGTTGACAAGCGGGCCGGACGCGACTCAAAATACACCAGGACCCCAGCCCGAGTCGATGCAACCGACGCGCCAATCCGCCTTGCGAGAGGACCTTGTTCGATGCCGATGTACGAGTACCGATGCGAGTCCTGTGACCACGAGTTCGAGGCCCTGGTCCGCTCGTCGAGCGACGTCCCGAAGTGCCCCCGATGCAAGGGGACCGAGCTGCTCAAGGCCTTCAGCGTCCCCGCCGCCGCCAGGGCGAACGCGGGGCAGGGGATGTCCTTGCCGATGGCCCCGCCATCGGGAGGCTGCGGCGCCGGCGGTTGCGGGTCGGGGATGTGCGGGATGGGGTGACGGGCGATCGAACATCCCTCAAGGATTCCCGCCATGCCCGACGCCCGAGTCCTCATCGACCCATCATTGGAACGCCGCCTCCGTCTGGAAGCCTGGGACGGCCTCGACGATCGCGAGCGGCTCGAACTGGGCGACCGCCTGGCCGGGCGGCTCCGGGCCCATGGCTGGGCCGTGCCCGGGCCGATGACCCTCGGGACCTTCGGCCCGCCCAACGCCCCCCGATCGATCCTCCAGTGGCGCGAGCCGGACCTCGGGATGACGTTCTCGCTCGTGCCAGGGGGGACGCTTCGGCCCGGCTACGACGAGGCCCGACTGGCCCTCTTCGAGGAGTACCGCCTCCGGCTGGATGGGGAATGGGACGAGGAGGATCTCGGCCCTCGTGAGTACGGCCAGGTGTTGCCCTTCGGAACCGAGTGGCCCTGCGACCTCCGGCCCAGGGACCCGGTCCAGGTCGCGCCCTTCTTCCTGGCGACCGAGCCGGTCCGGCCCTCCCTCCCCGGGCTCCAGGCCGTCTCCGGGCTCCCGGATGCTTACTTCGAACCGAGGAAACGCGGGCCTTACGACCACCCCTTCATGGGGGACGCGATCCAGTTCCCCTGGCCTCGGGTCGGGCCTACCCTGGAGCATTACGGGTGGGACTTGCTCGCCTCGGTCGAGTTCGAGTGGGCCCTCCGGGGTGGGTCGGAAACGCTATTCTACTGGGGCGACAACCTCCCGGCGTTCATCAGGCCGGAGCGGATTCCTCCGGAGGAGAAGGCGGCCTGGCAGGCGTCGTTTGACGAGATCATGTCGGCCGACTTCGACGCCGACCGTCCCGTGTCATGGCCATGGTTCAATGCGTTCGGCCTGGCGGCGATGCTCCCGCTCCCGACCTGGTGCGCCCGCTCGGAGGTTCCGGGCGATCCCGCGCCCGAGACGATTCGGGGCGGGGCCTCGTACGTTTTCCCCTGGCAGTGGTGCGGCGAGTGGACGCTGCTCCTCAGCGCCGTCGAGCAGCGTTCCGAGCCCGGTTACGGCGACGACGGCGTGATCCGCCCCGCGATCCGCCTGGTGGCCGGCGACTGACCGGGCATGCCACGATCAGTCGGCGAAGGCGTAGCGGACGATGCAGTAGAGGGCCTGGAAGCCGTCCTTCCAGCCGATCTTCTTGCCTTCGCTGTAGTCCCGGCCGTTGTAGCTGACCGGCATCTCGAAGATCCGGCATCGGCGGGCGGGCCGACCTTCGAGCGGGGGGACCTGGAACCGGGCGACCTTGGCGGTCACCTCGGGCTCGAAGCCGAACCGGTTGCTCTTGAGGGGGATGTTCTGGATCACCTCGCGGCGGAAGACCTTGTAGCAGACCTCCATGTCGGTCAGGTTCAGGTCGGTGAACATGTTCGAGAGGATGGTCAGGAACCGGTTGCCCATCGAGTGCCAGTAGTGGAGGACCCGGTGGCTCTCGCCGATGAAGCGTGATCCATAGACGACGTCGGCCTTCCCCTCGATGATCGGCTGGAGGAGTCGCGGGTACTCCGAGGGGTCGTATTCGAGGTCGGCGTCCTGGACGATGACGATCTGGCCGGTGGCGTGCTTGAATCCGGTCCGGAGCGCCGCGCCCTTGCCCTGGTTGATCTCGTGGAAGCCGATGGTCAGGTCGGTCTCGGTCTTCACCCACTCGCGGAGCATCTCGGTGGTGCCGTCCTTGGAGCAATCATCGATCAGGATGATCTGCTTGCGGATCGGCACGGCGCGGACCTTGTCGACCAGGGTCTTGAGCGTGTTCCGCTCGTTGTAGACCGGGATCACGACCGAGAGGACGAGATCGGCCGGGATCGGGTAGATCCCCAACTGGCGGCAGACGGGCGCTCCCAGGGAGCGGATCAACCATTCCTTGCCTTCCTCGTTCTCGAAATCGATCGACAAGGGATTGGTCTCCAGCTCAGGAGCGGCAGAAGGAGGGGATGATCCTCGGTCCGGGGAGACCCGGGCGTGAGGCGGCCGGATAGCGGAGGTTTCCATCGGATCGACTCGGAATCGTTGGGATGCCAGGCCGGCCCGGCCCACCATCGATAATACCCCAGGCGTCCTTCGAGCGAGCGAACGAAGCGTCGAGGACCCGGCGTGCCGCCGATCTCGCCCGACGCCGGTCCGAACTCGAGGTCTCGAAAAGACGCCTCCCGGGGTAGAGTCGAAATCCGATGCCGATCGCCGACGCGCCGGGGTCAGACCGTCAGATGCTCGTCCTCGATCCAGCGTCTGGCCTTCTCGCGATGTTCCTCGGTGACGAAGGCCGAGACGGCCGTATAGGCGGCGGCCAGGATGCTCGCGTCGTCGCTCAGTCCCACGAAGGGGAGGACGTCGGGGATGGCGTCCAGCGGCAGGACGAAGTAGGCCAGGGCCCCCGCGACGATCCCCTTGACCCACATCGGCGTGGTGGGGTCGAGCAGGCAGAAGTAGAGCGAGACGGTCTCCCGAGCCATCGGGATCCTCCGGAGGCTCCGCTTGGCCTTGGCCGCGAACCCCTCGCGGGCCGTGGCCTCGGCCCGCGACTCGTCGCGGCCGACGTACTTGCTCGGGTCGATCCCGACCTTCGACCACCAGCTTGCCTTCTCCGTCTCGGTTGTCATCGCGCGCCCCCTCGTGCTGATGCGATCGGCCTCCGAGAGTTCTTCGCGGATCCACCCCTTTCATTTCGGGAGGGTGGCCTCGATTGCTCGGATCGCCGCCAGATGTCCTTGATTTTGATGATAAGTCTTCAGTTGTGCCAGATGTGAGGCCGTGTTCTTGGTGCAGATCAGGGAGTGCGGGGAACCGCTGTGGTCGGTCCTCCGATCCAGGTCGCACTTGTGATTGAGAATCTGGGTTTCCAGGTGATTGCGACGCTCTTGCCTGACGCGGAAGCGATGCACCGACTCCTTCGGATCCGCGAGAAACCGTTTCAGCTCCTCACATTCCGCGCACTTGCAGGTAAGCGTGGCCTCGCGTTTGTAGTCCTTGGGCTCCTGGGGCATCCGGGCCGTGAGCGATTCCAACTGCTCGCGGCATGAGGCGAGCCATCGCGTGAGGGCGGGCCAGGGTTTCTTGACGTTCTTCTTGAGCCAGGGGGCCAGCTCCTCCAGGGTCGACGTTTGCTCGGGCGTCAGCGGATATTTTTTGGGCAAGGCCAGGGCGTGGGCCACGACTCGCGAGAGCTGGTCCTGCTGATCGGTGGCGATGAGCAATCGCGCCAGGCCCGCCAGGATTTTCCCACGGTCTGCTTTCCGGGAATACCAATCGGGGGCCGATGAGGTTTGATCGATCTTCTCGATCGCCGAGATCAGGTCTTCGGCAAGCTCCGTGCAGAGCTCGCCCCATCCGGCCTTCTTGCGGGGCCGGGCCGTGCAGACTTGCTCCAGCAACCGGACATTTCGTTCCATCGTCTTTTCGGCCGTGGCCTTCATGGCGGCCTGAAGTTCCTTCGCGAAGGCCGACCAGCCGTACTTCTGGCAAATCGCCGCGATCGACTGGCCGGGATCGACCGACGGATCGCGGAGCATCAGACTTCCCAGGAAGTGGGCGATCAACGGGGTCTCGTCCAGGCCGACGATCGCCTCCAGGAGTTCGCCCGACTTATCCTCGATCCCTCGCAAACCGTAGCCTTCCGACTCGGGCCATTTCTCGAGGATCGCTTTGGCCAGGCCGATGCCTTGCGCCTTGAGCTTTGCCGAATCCTTCCCCTTCGCGGCTTGCCAGCGCCCGACGACTTGCGTCAGCTCGGGGATGACGGCCCGGCTGTCCCGGTCGCAGATGATCTCGAAATGGCGGGAGTCGGGCCAGACGAAAATCGCGGCATGTCGATACCAATGCTCGATGGTCATGCCTTCGTTGCCGGTGTAGCCCTCGAATTCCTCCTCGGGGTCGACGTCCTTGAGCGTGTCCGGGTCGAGGACCTCCGCCTCGTCAACGTTCAGTTCGCCGATGGGGAGGTCGCGGCCCTCGGCGTCGATCCAGTGCGTCGCGGTCAATCTGGTGTCGTAGATCTCGCCCATCTGGTAGTCTTCGGGATCGTCATAGCCTCCGTGCCCCCATCCTCGACCATAACGGGATCGGCGGCGGTCCCGGGGTTTTTCCTCGGCCTCGCCCGACTCCCAGAGCGTGAGCAACGCCAGATAGGCCTTGCAGTCCGACTGCTCGGCGGCCTTGCGGAGGACCTGCGCCCGGGCGCGGTCCTCGCCTTTCAGCGAATCCCAACCGAGCCCGTCCTGGGTGTATTGGTGCTCCAGGGTGATCGCCAGTTTCCCGGCCGAGTCGTCGCTCGACCATTCGCGGAGGAGGCGACCGACCTTCTCGATGTGCTTCGACTCGCGAGGGGCGGAGATCGGCTTCTTGGATTTCGAGAGGGTCAGGTTGTAGATCAGGCAGGGGCGGTAGCCCTTCGCGAGCGGCCGGACCTCGTGCTCGCAGTCGGCATAGAAGGCGGCGTAATGGGTATGAAACCGAGGATCGGCCCCGCCCTGGAAATCGATCACCCGTTCCTGGCCATCGTGGCGGACCACGAGCTCGCCCCCCTCGTAGGTGGAAGGCAGGACGATCACCAGCGTGGCGACCATCCGGTCGAGCTTCTCGCCGTCGCGATGGGGCAGGAAGAAGCTCCCGGGCTCATACAACAGGAAGTCATGGAGATGGCCCTCCAATTCCTGCTTATCGAGCCCGAGCCCGAGCTGGACCTTGGCGATGGTCATCCGGAGGAATCGATCCCACTCGGGGTTGGTCACCGAGAATCGGCCAAGCTCCAGCTTCCAGACCTTGCGGACGGCCGTGTCGACGACGGTCTTCGCCCCTTGACCGTGTGGGGCCTGTCGGCAGTGCTTGATCAGTTCTTTCGCCTGCTTGATGGTGAGGGGCAGGCCGATCGGCCCCAGGCCATCCACCTCCAGGCCGGGCAGGACGGCGGGGGCACTGCCATTGACGCAGAATGAGCCGGGACGATCGATCTCGCTCAGGGCCTCATCCAGTTGGTCCAGGACCTTCCCTCGGACGGGGCGATTCTCCTCCTCGTCGAAGCCTTGATCTTGAAGCGCCATGGGCTGGCCGACTCCTCTCGATGGGCCTGGGAGCGATCTCAGTTCGAGCGATCGGGCAGTCCCTCCTTGATGGATCGCCCCGCTCCCGGGCGGGAGCGGGGCGAGATTCCGCGCGAGATCCGACGATCAGGCCTTGCGGCCCTTGCCGACGAACTCGATGGCGTCGGCGGTGCGCTTCAGGAGGTCGTCGATCTGGGCGGGCGACTCGAAGCCGATGATGAACGAGTCGACGGTCCCCAGCCCGAGGACGTAGCGGAGCGAGGCGTCGCGGCGCTCGGGCTCCTTGAACGCCCCTTCGCCCAGGATTTTCATGCCGACCACGCCCTTGCCGGAGTCGTGCATCTCCTGGAGTTCCGAGGCGACCTCGTCGGGGTTCTTGTCGTCCATGATCATCCCCTCGGGGTTGATCCGGGCGAGGTTGATCTCGACGAATGCCTCCTTGGCCGAGGTCCGGAGCGGGTCCATCCCGTGGTTGCTCGTGCCGTGGGCGCGGATGATCCCCTCGGCCTTGGCCTGGCGGAGGTAGTCCATCGATCCGGTGTGGTCCTTCTGCCAGCCCGCCTTGGTCATGCAGTGCAGCAGGACGATGTCGATCATGTCGACGCCCAACTCCATCCGATACCGCTCGATGTGGCTCTTGGCATCGGCGAAGTCGGTGGCGTGGCTCTTGGTCTGGATCACGTAATTCTCGCGGGGGACGCCCTTGAGGGCCTCGCGGAGGTAGACGTGCGAGCCGTACTGGTCGGCCACGTCGAAGAGGGTGATCCCCCGGTCGAGCGCGTGGCGGACGACCTTGGTGAACTCCTTGACGCCGAGCTTGGTCTGGTTGCTGGCCTGGCCGTTGCCGTGGCTGCCGGTGCCCATCCCGACGAGCGAGACCTGGATGCCGGACTTGCCCAGGGTCACCTTGTCGGTCGGGGTCTTGGGCAGGGCGTTGCGCGGGGCGGCCATCGCCGAGGCCGGCAAGGCGGCCAGGGCGGCGGTCGCCGCGGTCGCCTGGAGGAAGTCGCGGCGGTTCAGGGACGGCGTCATGGGTTCACCTCCGAAAATAAAAGTTCGGGGTCGGGAAGGGAAAGGGATCGCCGACGCCTTTCGGCGGGCCGACGCCTTGGCCGATTCTAACCCGAGGCGGGATCTGCTACCATAAGGCAACGCCGGACTGTGGGGTTGGGTGCGAATGCCCCTCACCCCGGCCCTCTCCCAGGGGGAGAGTGAGGAAGAGTTCCCTCTTCTGGTTCGTTGCGGAAATCGAGACCGAAAGCCTGTCTCTCTCTCACCTGGGAGAGGGCCGGGGTGAGGGGCATTCGCAAAGTCCCAAGCGCCGGGCCTTCCCTGGAGTCATCGCCGTGTTCACCGGATTGGTCGAGGCCCTGGGAAGGGTCGAGAAGGTCGAGCAAGAGAACTCGGGCCGGAGATTCCGACTGGCCTGGCCGGACCTCCCGGGGCCCTTGAGCCTGGGCGAGAGCATCGCCGTCAACGGCTGCTGCCTGACGGTCGTCTCGACCGATGGGGGGACCTTTGACGTCCAGGCCGGCCCCGAGACCCTGCTCCGGACCAACCTGGGGACCAGGGCCGTCGGCGACGCGGTGAACCTGGAGCGATCCCTCCGGGTGGGCGACCGCCTGGGAGGTCACTTCGTCCAGGGGCACGTCGACACGACCGCCCGACTGTCCGAACGTCGGACCGACGGCGAGTGGGAATTCCTCGCCTTCGCGATCGATCCCGCCTGGACCCCCTTGATGGTCGCCAAGGGCTCGATCGCCATCGACGGCGTGAGCCTGACGCTCGTCGACGTCGATCCCGACCGCTTCTCGATCATGCTGATCCCGCACACCCTGGCCGTGACGACCCTGGGCACCCTCAAGCCCGGCGACCTCGTCAACATCGAGGCGGACATGCTGGCCAAGCACGTCGCGAAGCTGATGGGGAAGGGGGGATGATGAGACTCCCGCGATTCAGGCTCGACGCCTCGATGTTCGGGGTGATCCTGGTGGCCCTGAACCTGGCCGCCGTTCGTTACATCTACCAGCCGGTCCCGGGCGATATCAGCCACCACAACCTGTTCATGAGCCTCTGGCCGATGGGAAACGCACTCGCGATCGTCCTGGTTCGAGCGGCCTCGCGCGGGGGACTGAAGGGGCACCCGTTCGCCCGGGGCTTCGTCATCGGGGGATCGGCGATGATGGTCGCCTACCTCCTGTGCGACCAACTCCTTCCCGATACGGCGTCCAGTCTCTATTCCCTGCCGCGTCGCCCCTTCATCCGATTTTGCAGGGCCCACCTCCCCGATTCCTGGTTTGTCTGGACCTTACCTAATGGCGTGTCGTATTTCCGATTTTATGCCCTGTTTTCCTTGCTCTACGCCTGGCCTCAATTCGTCGTGGCGGGATTGTGCGGGATGATCGGCAGCCGGGTGGCCCGATCACCAGGCCGGGCGATCCTCGCCTGATCCCGGCCTTCGTGCGACCGCATCATTCGTAGGGCAGGGCTCGCCCTGCCGGCCACGGTTTCATCTACCAAAATTCGCCCGAAGATCGAGACCACCATGCCCCCGCAGCGACAGACGCAGTCGTACCTCCGGAGCCTGTTCGACCGGAAGGGGATCTCCCCCCGGCACCGGTTCGGGCAGAACTTCCTGATCGACCTGAACATCCACGACCTGATCATCAAGTCGGCCGAGGTCGGGCCGGGGGACGTGGTCCTGGAGGTCGGGCCGGGGGCGGGGGCGCTCACGACCCTCATGGCCGACACCGGCGCGACCGTCGTGGCCGTCGACATCGACCCCGCCATGGCCGGGCTCACGAGCGAGGCCACCCGGGGGATGATCAACGTCCGGGTCCTCAACGTCGACGCCCTCAAGGGGAAGAACAAGCTCAACCCGGAGGTCCTCGACAACGTCCGGTCGGGCCTGGCCGTCGTGCCCGATCGTCGGTTCAAGCTGGTGGCGAATCTCCCCTATAACGTGGCCACGCCGATCATCAGCAACCTTCTGGTCCACCCCGAGCTCTGCCCGACCCGGATCGTCGCCACGATCCAGCTCGAGATGGCGCGCCGGATGATGGCCGAGCCCGATTCCGACGACTACGGGGCCCTCTCGGTCCTGGTCGGGGCCTTGACCGACTGCACCCTGGTCCGGACCCTGCCGCCGAGCGTCTTCTGGCCCCGGCCCAAGGTCGACTCGGCCGTCGTGGCCCTGGTGCCCAGCGCCGAGAAGCGGGCGAAGATCGGCGATCTTCCCTGGTTCCACTCGGTCGTCCGGCGGATCTTCCTCCATCGTCGGAAGAACCTCCGGAGGGTCCTCTATAGCCTCTGGCGCGACCGGTGGACCAAGCCCGAGGTCGACGACTTGCTCGAATCGATCGGCCTGACCGGCCTGGTCCGCGCCGAGGCGATGGACGTGGGGCAGCACATCGCCCTGGCCGCCGCGCTCCGCGATCGGCTCGGGCCGGGGACCGAGGCCGATCCCGGGGAGGAAATCGAGGACGAGGGGGAGTCCCTCGAAGAATCGGCGCCGGCGGAGGAATGAATTCCAACGCATGGCCCGGAATTTTCGTATGATTGAGTCGTCTCCCACACTCGCGACCCCCCGGCGGGCGTGCGGTGCTGGGGGTGCTCGTGGGAGCACCCCCGATGAGAAAGCCCACGGCCCGGACCCTCCGAAGCCAACCACACCCGCCGCCCGGACGCGAAGATCTTTCCCGAGGAAAACAACGATGAAGTTCCGCCTGGGCAGCCTCGCCGTCGTCGCCGGATCCCTGCTGTCGTTCTCCCTGGTCGGCTGCAACCCGCCCGAAGAGACGACGACGGAACCGCCGGTCGTCACCCCCGGCCCGGGTGCCGAGACCCCCAAGCCGTCCGACACCCCGGCCACTGAGACCCCGGCCCCGGCCGTCGAGACCCCGGCCCCGGCCGTCGAGACCCCGGCCCCGACCGTCGAGACCCCGGCCCCGGCCGTCGAGACCCCGGCCCCGGCCGTCGAGGCCCCGAAGATCGACGCCGAGCCGGCCACTCCCACCCCGACTCCCGAAGCTCCGAAGGTCGAAGCCAAGCCGGAAGAGGCTCCCAAGTCCCTCTGATCCGAGTGCGTCCATCGCGTTCAAGCCTGCCCGGGCCGGCCCCTTCGAAGGAGGGGGCCGGCCCTTTTGCTTTCGAAGATGCTCGCATGAAGATCCGATGGATCTCGAATATTTGGCCCGTTCGGCGCTGATCTTGCGGCACTAGCCGTGTGGCCGGCGCGTCCCGACCACGCGCCGCCAACCGAAGCTCGAAGATCGAGGCCAGGGGGATCGCGCCCGAGCCGGACGCGAGGTCGGTCCCCCATTGCTTGAAATGAAGGATGATTTGGAATGCTGCTATTTTCAAGGAAATTGACCGGGGCCGGATTTGTCCTATTACTGGGATCGATGTGCCTCAGCCCCGCCCGGGTCCAGGGACAGCCACAAGCGCGGGGCGGGGATGCCGATCCGCAGGCCGGCGACTCGATCATGTCGATGGCCTATCCCACCGGAGATCGGGCCACCAGCACGCTGCTGATCGAACTGCAGAATCCCGGCCAGGTGCCGATCGGCAAGAATTATGATTATCAGATCAAGGTGACCAACCTTTCGAAATCCCTGGTCCTGGACAACGTCAAGGTCCACCAGACCCTCGCCGAAGGTTTCTCGATCGAGAAGTCCGAGCCCGAGACCCACGAGAACTCGAACGGCCGGGCGAACTGGTCAATCCCTCGGCTTGGCCCCGGCGAGACCTCGACGATTCGCGTTACTGGGCTGGGCGACAAGGAAGGGGATGTCTCGAGCTGCTTCCGGGCGACCTACGAGCCGTCGCTCTGCGCGACGACACGCTTCATCCGCCAGGAGATCCAGCTCAGCAAATCGGCCCCGGAATCGGCGAATTACTGCGACCCGATCGCGATCCACTACGTGGTCAAGAACACCGGGAGCGGCCCGGTCAAGGACGTCCGGCTCCGCGACGAACTGCCCAAGGGCCTGGCGACCTCCGACGGTGGCAAGTCGGCCGTCGATGTGAAAATCGGCGAGCTGGCCGTTGGCCAGTCCAGGGAAATCACCGTCAACGCCGTGGCCCAGGAGCCCGGCAAGTACACCAGCCGGGCCGTTGCCGAAGGTCCCAACGACCTCCAGGCCCGGTCCAATGAGACGACCACCAGGATCGTCCAGGCTAATCTCGACGTGCAGATTGCCGGCCCAGGCGCCCAGTACATGAACGAGGCGATGACCTACAAGGTCACCGTCAAGAATGAGGGCAACGCCATCGCCCGCGACGCCAAGCTCCAGGTCGAGGCCGACCCCGAGGCCCGCGTCCTCCGGGTCAGCAAGTCCGCGCCCAATTCCGTCGAGCCGCAGGCCAGCGGGCACACCGTGGCCTGGAACCTGGGCAATCTCGAGCCCGGCCAGACTTCCGAGGCCAGCTTCACCGTCGTCGCCCGCGGTAAGGCCACGCTGAATCACACCGCGACCGCCACGTCGGCCTGCGCCCGGGGCGGAGACGCCGCCAGGTCCGTGACCACGGTCAATACCGAGATCCTCACCTACCCGGCCCTCCTCCTGGAGATGGTCGACCGGGTCGATCCGGTCAAGGTCGGGGATGAGGAAGTTTACACGATCGTCGTCCTCAATCAGGGCGAAGGGGAAGACCGGGACGTCAAGGTCGTCTGCAACCTTCCCGAAGGCCTGAGCTTCGTCAAGGCCGACGGCCCGACCAATGCTGGTGCCGATGGCCAGACCGTCACCTTCGACCCGATCGACAAGCTCGATCCCAAGGAGAAGGCCACCTGGACGCTCCACGCCAAGGTCAACAAGCCCGGTGATGTCCGGACCAAGGTGAACCTGACCAGCGACTACCTGACCACGCCGGTCACCGAGACCGAGCCCACCCGACTGATCGGGCACGACTGAGCCCCGATCGAATCGCCCTGCCTCTCGCACGGGCCTCCCCGATTGGGGGGGCCTTCTTCATTTCGAAGGACCCTTCGTCGGATCGGATCGGATCGGGCCGGGGGAGGGGCCCGTGTCGCTCGACCGGGCTGCGGGGCCGTCGGCGGGCCGCAAGGCCACGGGTCGATCGTCATGATGAATGATAGATTGAACTAATTGTGAGTGTTGATTTCTGTCTCGTGGTCGTCCCGCGCAATCTCTCAAAGTGATATTATTTCATCGTGTCTATTGACTGTCACGGTAACAATAGATATTTAATTGAAAAATATGATAAATTTCCGGGGCGCGAGGTCCTCCGGGCCGCTGCCGGGCCCGACGCCGGATCGCCAGGAAGAAGGTCGTCCGCGGCATCTTGCCGGCGTCGCCCCGTCGTGTTTTCGCGCCCGCATCGTCGTCCTTCCGCGGCGATCAGCCCGCGGATCGTGCGGTCGCATGTGGATTGCTGAAGCGTGTCGTCCTGGCGGGTCTCTTCGAATCCGTGCCGGTGGCCTGGCACTCGGGTTAAGCGGGGGTGTGACATGTCGAAGCGCGAGTTGATGATGGATTCCCTGGAAGTCAGGGTGCTCACCGCGGCGCGTGTGACCCAGGCCGTCGTCCCGACGACTCGCGGGTCGTACGAGGTCCTGCACCAGAACCAGGGGGTGATGGTCAGCCCGATCACGCCCGGCCAGGTGGCGACCGACTTCGTCAAGGGGTTCCAGATCCGCGGGATTGGCAAGGTGAGCGCGGCCCCGGTCTTCATCCCCCACGTCGCGACCAACGGCGGGGTCCATGATGTCTGGATCGTCGCCACCCAGGATGGAAATCTCTTCAAGTACGATGCCCACACCGGCAAACTCCTCGGCGGGATCCACCTCCACTACACCAACCCGACATCGGGATACACGGCCGAACCCGTCGACGGGTCGACGTTGGGGAATCCCTACCTCTCCGGGAACTACTCCATCACCGGGACTCCCGCCGTCCGGCCGGACGGCCAGATGGTCCTGCTGCTGGAGCAGGTGGTCCGGGGCCATGGCGAGGCCCATTACGTCTGGAATTTCCTGGTGGTCAATCCCTCGACGCTCCTACCCACGGTGGTCAATCGGTTCGCCGACACGACGGTCCGGGCCGATGGCTCGGTCTCCTTCATCGGGCCGATGGTGCCGGGCACCGGCGGGGGGAGCATCAATACGCCGACCGGCCCCATGGTCCCCTTCGACGCGCGGATCCAATTCAGTCGGACCGCGATCCAGCTGGACCCCACCGGGCTGGTCGCCACCGTCGGATTTGGCGCAAACGCAGATGCGCACATCGACCGCTATCATGGCTATCTCTTCAGCTTCAACACCAACACCGGAAAACTCGTGGGGGCCTTCAACGCCACCCCATCGGGTGTCGCGGGATCGGAATGGGGGTCCGGGATGCCGGTCACCCTCGACCTGACCGACCCCCGCACGGTGTATGCCACCTGGTCGAACGGGACCACATCCGCCGATAGCTATGGGGACGCGGTGACCGGCCTGCACCTGGAAGGTCCCCTGGTCACCGCCAATGGGTACAACGAGCGCATGACGGTGCTCATGGTGCCCCCCGATTACCAGGAGAGCGAGGAACTGGACCTGGACCAGGGATCGAGCCAGGTCACCCTGGTCTCGCCCACCGAGGGCATCACCGCCGGCAAGAGCGGGACGATTTTCCTCTTCAACACCCAGACCGGCCAGATCGACCAGACGATCGTGGATGGCCTGAAGGGGGGGGAATTCGGCACCGGTTCGGTCCTGACGACCCCGGCAGGCACCTTCGTCTATTTCGTCAATTCCGGGTTCAATGGGATGACGGTCTTCGACAAGGAGGCGGGTCGTCTCACGGCCTATCGCTATGACCCCTCGGCCAATCGCCTGACGCTGGCGGGCATGAATCAAGGCTATCCGATCGCCTATCCTGGGGCGACTCCCTCGATCAGCCTTCCCCGGGACGGCAACTACGCCAGTGCGATCCTCTGGGTCACGGCCAACACGTCCCGGGGGAGTTTCCTGGCGGCATTTAGCGCCCAGACCCTCCGATTGATCCGCGAATTCCCCGCCCTTGGCTATTCCCACTTCATGCCGCCCATGATCAACAGCCAGGGTCAGGTGGCCGTCAACTCCGAGACGAATGGGGGAGGGTTCACCGTCTGGGGCCCGAGTGCTTCATTCGCCCGGTCGACCACCAAATCGGCCCCCAGATCGATCACCTCGACGGCTTCCGCGTCCCTCAAGGCTGGCGCGGCGATCCCCCTGACCGATATCTCGGCCGCAAGCCAGCTCGATCCGCCTCGGGTGAAGCATCAGGCGTCCAGAATCAAGGTCTCGCTTCGCTGATTCCGGGCGACCGGAGTCCGCCCTCGCCGGTGAAGGCGGATTGGGGTCCGCGATGCCGGTGCCTACCGCAACGATTCGGGGGCCTTCCTGGGCTCCCCGAGCATGATTTGCTTGCGGATCCGGCGCCGTCACGTCAAAGTTTCAAGCCGGGATCTTCGCCCAATGGGGATGATCCGGGACCCGGAACCTCCGACGCGACCCACTCAAGCAGGCCATGACTCAAGAACCCGCCGCCTCGATCGACAGCCCGGAACCCAAGCCGGCCCCGTCAAACCGCCTGATGTCGCTCGACGCCCTCCGGGGCTTCGACATGTTCTGGATCGTCGGGGCCGAGGGGCTGGTCCAGGGGCTCCGCAAGGTCAGCGACCATCCCGCGATCCAGACAATTTCGCACCAGCTCGAGCACGTCGAGTGGGAAGGGTTCCACTTCGAGGACCTGATCTTCCCGATGTTCGTCTTCATCGTCGGGGTCTCGCTGGTCTTCTCGACCAGCCGGACGCTCGAACGGGAAGGGCGACGCGCGGCGGTCGGGCACATCGTGCGCCGGGCCTTGCTGCTCTACCTGTTCGGCGTCTTCAGCTATGGCGGGTTCGGCACGCCGTTCGAGCGGATCCGCCTGCTGGGGGTCCTCCAGCGGATCGCGATCTGTTACCTGTGCGCCTCGCTGATCTTCTGCTTCTTCCGGACGCGAGGGCGGGTCCTCTGGTGCGTGGGGCTCCTGGTGGGCTACTGGGCGGTGATGTCGTTCGTGCCGGTCCCGGGCGGCTCGGCGGGGAACTTCGCCGAGGGGCAGAACCTGGCCAACTGGGTCGACAAGAATTTCCTCCCGCTCCGGAAGTGGGACGGCGACCACGACCCCGAAGGGCTCCTCAGCACGATCCCGGCGATCGCGAATTGCCTGATCGGGGTCTTCGTCGGCGTGATGCTGGGCGACCCCCGGAACAGCAAGGGGAGGCAGGTCCTCTACCTGATCGGGGCCGGCCTGGCCCTGGCGGCGCTGGGGTGGGCCTGGAGCTTCCAGTTCCCGGTGATCAAGAAGCTCTGGACCTCGTCGTTCGTCCTGGTCGCCTGCGGCTACAGCGCCCTGCTACTGGCCCTGTTCCACCTGGTGATCGAGGTCTGGGGCTGGCGAGGCTGGGCCCAACCGTTCGTCTGGATCGGGATGAACTCGATCACGATCTACATGCTGGCCGAACTGGTGAACATCGAGGGGATCGCCCGCCGCTTCGTGGGGGGAGACCTCAACAAGTACTTCGGCCCCTACGGCCCGCTGGCCATCGCCATTGTGGCCATGCTGATCGTCTTCGCCTTCGCCCGGTTCCTGTACCAGCGGAAGATCTTCCTGAGGCTCTGACGTAGGGGCATTCTCCTATATCTACCGTAAGCCATGCGTCGAGGTTCTCGAAGGGCGACTTCGAGAACTCGACGCATCCGACGGCCCGTCTGCCGATCGCCCGTTCAGGTCGTGGTGGTGCGGTTCGCCTTCGCGCAGGTTGCCCGGAGTCCGAGGGCCAAGGCGACCATCGCCGAGAGCACCAACGGGCTCGGCTCCGGGGCCGGGGTGGGGATCGGGTCGAGCCGATATTCGTGCGTGGTGCCGCTCGCGTCGGTGGCATATCCGACGATCTGGCCGAGGTCGTTGATCGAGACGGCGCTGTTGAGCACCAGGCCCGAGCCGGGCCCGATCAGCTCGTTGAGGTCCACGCTCTTCAGGCCGTCGGAGACGAAGGCGTGATGGAGCGAATCGCTATCGATGATCCCGACGATCGACCCGGAGTTGTTGATCGCGAGGGCGGCACCCCCGGTCGTGGGATTGACATCGGCCCCGGTGGCGATCGCCGAAGTCGGAGCGAGCTGTAGCGGCAATGGGATCCGGACCGTCCGACTACTGGACGTGCTCAGGTTGTCCTTATCGTACTGGAAAAGGAAGGGGCGCCGAAATGCGCCGTATGAGCCGAAACCGACTACCTCGCCCGAATTGTTGACACCTTGCGCGAGGAGTTCAGGGAAGGACACCATGAGGGGGATGCGAGTCTCGGTCCCGGAGCCATCCCGGATGTAACTGAGAGTCGGTGCTGAGGACGACTCTGCTTTCAATATCAGCGAGTAAGCCACCGAGACCGGGGGCGGTTGGCTGGAGATCATCCCGGCCGAGTCGATGTAAAGGGGATAGCCTACGACATTGTACGGGCTGACCTTGGTGACGACACCCAGGTCGGCGACCGAGTCGATCGGGTCGGCGGAAGCAGGCTGGCCGATCAGGATCAGGGTCGCCAGCACCGCGCAAAGCCGCCAGGAATTCTTCAAGGGTTGTGTCACCTTCGGTCATCCCCCGATCCCTGGTATGGATGCACGCTCGCGATTGTGGCGATCGTCGCGACCCGGTCACGCCGAGATTTCCTGCCCGACGCGATCCTCCGTCCGTCCGAACCGGGTATTCGCCGAAACCCGGTTCATGGCCTCGTCAATCGGGCGATACTATCGATCAGGGTCGATCCACTTCGGGCCGTTCGAGGAGTCGGGATGAGATTGGGTTCGTTTTTCCCAGGGAGTTGGCGACCGGATTCATGAGACGACCGGACGACCTGGGCGCGTTGGATTGCTCTAAAAACCTCACAATAGCAGGTATGGCTGCGTAGTGTGGCGTCGAGCGAAGCGAGGCCCACCACGCCGGTCTGGTGGGCCTTGCTTCGCTCGACGCCACACTACTCAAGCTTCTCCGTTTCATGAGTGTCCCAAGTTGTTTCCTTGGAAAGGTTTGCGTGTTGGTTCGATGCTGGCAGTCGGGCTCATACCTTCGGGAATCAGGGGGTCGGGGGAGCCTCGGGAAGGCCACGGGCCCAGTCCAGGAGCCAGAGTTTCCATTCCGACTCGCCCAGGCGGTCGGCTACTTCGAGAGCCTGGAGGACCAGGGCAGGTGTCAGCCTCGGCAGGTGGAGGCTCCGGTCGATCGGCTCGTAGGAGTCGCCGGCCAGCCGGCCGAACCAGAGCGACTTCGACTTGACCTGGTATCGCCAGACTTCGGGCACGCCGAGCCTCGCGTAGATCGGCAGGGTTTTGGACGAGTCGGCCTTGTTGTCGACCTCGATGGCCAGGTCGGGGGGCGGGTCGACGTTCAGGTCGATCTGCTCCTTCGTTCGCATTCGAGGCTCGTTCTCTCCGAAATAGAAGCCGTAGTCGGGCTCCTTGCCACTCCCCTTCCGGGGGCCGGGTCCTTCGCGGCTGAGCGTCGTGGTGGCGGTTCCCTGGCAAGGGATCCGGAGGGCCGCCGTGACCCAGTCGACCACCATGGCGAGCCGCCAACCCGACTTGTCGTGGATATATTGGGGCGACATCAAGATCAAGGTCCCGTCGAGGTAGGTCATCCGGAGTCGGTCGTTGCTCGACCGGTGGCGGAGGTCGAGGTAGGTCCGCCAGAGGACGCCCCGGAGGACGACTCGTTCGGGCCTGGCGGCATGCTTGCGACGGGTCTCGGTGGCCATGGACTGCTCGCTCTCGAAGGGGGACGAAGGTCAGGCGGTAGCGGGAGCCCCGGGCAGGTCCCTGGCCCAGTTGCGGAGCCACTCCAGCCAGGCGTTTTCGCCCATCTCGCCCTCGTAGAGGACGGCCAAAGCCTGGAGGACCAGGGCGGGGGTCAGCCGGGGCAGGCAGGCACTTCGATCGACCTCCCGGTAGGAATCCCCTTCGAGCCGGCCGAACCAAAGGCTCGCCCTCCGGACGTCGTAGCGCCAGACCTCGGGGACTCCCAGCCGGGCGTAGATCGCCAGTGCGTTCTGGGAGTCGTGCGAGTGGTCGACCTCGATGGCGAGGTCGGGCGGCGGGTCGACGTTCAGGTCAACCTCCTCCTTCGTTCGCATCCGGCGCTCGTGATCGCCGAGGTAAAAGGAGGTGTCGGGCTCCTTGCCCGCCTCCTTGCCCGGGTCTCGGAGCGTCGTCGAGCCCGCGCCGAGGACTTCGAGGCCGAGGCCCTGGGTGACCCCCCGGATCAGCAGGCCCAGGGTCTCGGCTCCCCTCTCATGGCGATATGCGGGTGACATCAGGGTCAGCGTCCCGTCGAGGTAGGCCATCCGGACCCGGCCGTTACCCGGCTCGTCGCGGAGCTGAGCATAGGTCGCCCAGGGAACGTTGTGCAGGGTCAATCCCGGAGATTGGGGCGGATCGGGGATCGTCGCGGTGGCCATTCGGATGCTCCTTTTCCTCAACCCGGGCGATCGGCGTAATCGTACTCCGAGCCCCGAGAAGCTTCAAGGGTCGTTGATGCGATGGGGCGGTCCTCCCGTCGCGATCGCGCCAGCCGGAAGTCGGCGCCTGGTCGCGCCTTGCAATCCTCCCAACTCGCGCCGGGGCGCCAGGTTTGGCGTTTGACAGGGGGGCGATCAGGGCGCAAATTTCCCCGGCTGGTGAGACTTACCCCTTTGCTCAACCCCCGAGGGTCCGCCGTCGGAGCAATCCGGCCGACCCTCCCGGTCGATCGTTCGGTCATCTGGTGATGCGACACGTCGATGGATTGAGGGGGTTGGGTCCG